>NZ_CAWPKQ010000002.1:0-894990 GCF_963888745.1 Aeromonas sp. DNRA1
TCACTGGCGTGAACGATGCCGCGGTCATTACCGGCACCGATACCGGTAGCGTGGTGGAAGATGAGACCACCCCGACCCTGACCGAGACCGGTACCCTGACCGTCACCGACGTGGACGGTGCCGACGAGGCCAAGTTTGTGGCCGGCAACGGTGCCCCGAGTGCGGACGCACTGGGCAGCCTGACCATCACCGAAGGCGGCGCCTGGACCTACAACGTCGACAACAGCAAGGTGCAGTACCTGGGCGAGGGTGAGACCAAGGTGGAGACCTTTGTGGTCAAGTCCGTGGACGGCACCGAGCACACCGTCACCATCACCATCACCGGCGTGAACGATGGCGCCGTGGTGGCGGGGGATGACCTGGGGGCAGTGACCGAAGATCTGAACGTGGTGGGTGGCAAGCTGAGCGACAGCGGCGTGCTGACCATCAGCGATGCGGACCAGGGGCAGGCCAAGTTTGTGGCCGGCAATGGCACCCCGAGCGTGGGGGCACTGGGCAGCCTCTCCATCACCGAGACCGGTACCTGGAGCTACAACGTCGACAACAGCAAGGTGCAGTACCTGGGCCTGGGCGAGACCCGGGTCGAGAGCTTCACCGTCAAGAGTGTCGATGGCACCACCCACACCGTCACCATCACCATCACCGGCGTCAACGATGGCGCCGTGGTGGCGGGGGATGACCTGGGGGCAGTGACCGAAGATCTGAACGTGGTGGGTGGCAAGCTGAGCGACAGCGGCGTGCTGACCATCAGCGATGCGGACCAGGGTCAGGCCAAGTTTGTGGCCGGCAACGGCACCCCGAGCGCGGGGGCACTGGGCAGCCTCTCCATCACCGAGACCGGTACCTGGAGCTACAACGTCGACAACAGCAAGGTGCAGTACCTGGGCCTGGGCGAAACCCGGGTCGAGAGCTTCACCGTCAAGAGTGTGGATGGCACCAGCCATACCGTCTCGGTCACCATCACCGGCACCAACGATGCACCAACCCTGAGTATCGACAAGGGGGCCGTGGTCTCCGAAGAGGGGCTTGCCGGCGGTATTGCCGATACGGCAGGCAGCAGCGATACCACCGACAGCGTGGCCGCCAGCGGCAAGATCTCGGTCGGCGATGTTGACAGCCAGGATACGCTTACCATCAGCCTGAACGGGCCTGCTGGCCTGACGACTGGCGGTGCCGCGGTGCAGTGGAGCTGGAATGCCGCCACCAAGGTATTGACCGGTTATACCGGTACACCGGGCGGCGCCGACTACAAGGCGGTCATGGATGTGAAACTGACCGCTCCCGCCGGCAACGGCAAGGGCGACTGGAGTTATGACGTGACGCTCAAGGCTCCGCTTGATCATCCGGTCAAGGGCAGTGAAGACGTACTCAACTTCCAGATCGGTGTGACCGTATCGGATGGCAAGACCACCACCACCGGCAGTCTGCCTATCTCGGTCGAGGATGACTCGCCGGTGGCCGGTGACATGGCGGCCGTCTCCGTCATCAAGACCAACATCCCGGATACCCTGACCGGCCTGTTTGATCTGACCAAGTACAGTGGCAGCAACCAGACGACCCTGAACGTGAGCGGCTTCAGCATCACGGCGCTGGGCTTTACCTCGTCGACCAACTCGACCCTGATCACCGCCAATGTCAATGGTTCCAGCGCCGGTCTGGGGGTTTCCAGTGTCGGCTCACCGAACCACAACCTCGCCAACGAGGTGGACTTCCGCCACTTTGCAAACGGTACTTCTGCTTCCGAGCAGCTGATCGTCAAGCTGGATGCGGGCAAGGTGGCCTATGGCGCCAACATCAAGTTCAGCCAGATGTTCGGTGGCGAGCTGGAGAGTGGCGTGGTCGAGTTCTACCGTGGCGGCGTGCTGATCGGTACCCAGACCTTCAGCTCCAACGCGGCGGGTGGCGACTATGCCGGCAACTTCCAGGTGCAGCAGGGTGGCTTCGATACCATGGTCATCAAGGCCACCAACAATGGTAACGGCCTCTATGCCGACAACAGCGACTTCACCGTGAAGAGCATCGAGTTCCTCGGTGCCACCACGGCACCGGCCATCGCCTACGGTTCCGGCACGGTCACCCCGCAGTGGGGCGCCGACGGCAAGGGCTATATGCAGTTGCTCGGTTCTACCGAGACCGGGCTGACCACGGCGACCGGCAAGCTGATCACCACTACGATGGAATCGGTCAATACTCTGGTCGGCAAGGCCAGCGATGGCACCCTGGTGTTCCGTCTGGAATTTACTCCAGCCACCGGCAAGTGGGAGTTCTTCCAGTATCAGAACATGTCCAAGCCGCTGGGGGATGGCGACATCGACTTCCAGATCAAGGTGGTGGATGGCGACGGCGACTACAGCCTGGGCTCTTTCGCAACCAAGCCGCTGTTTACGCCTATCGTACAGTCGGTCTCCAGCGAGAGTGCGGCCGAAGGCGGCAACCTGCTGCACACGGTGACGCTCTCTGATGCGACCCAGGAAGCGACCCAGTATGACTTCGGCATCAAGGGCAGCGGTACCAACCCGGCTTCCAGCCTTGACTGGGGTACTGCCCAGTTCAGCAACGGGGTGACCTACAACAGCACCACCGGCAAGATCACAGTGCCGGCCGGGGTGTCGGGCTTTACCGTGACCATCCCGACGGTGGACGATCGTCTGGTCGAAGCGAATGAGACCCTGACGGTGACCGTGGGTGGTCAGAACGGCATCGGTACCATCATCGACAACGATCGTGCGCCGGTGACCACGGGTGGCTACAGTGCCGGCAAGGAAGACACGCCGCTGGTGCTGAAGTGGGCCCAGTTTGGTGCCAGCGATGATCAGGCCGCTTCTGACCTGAGCGTACAGATCAACAGCCTGCCGCTGAACGGCAAGCTGGAGTACCTGAACGCAGCCGGCCAGTGGATCGCGGTGAAGGTGGGGGATCTTCTCTCCTACGCTGATATCGACAGCGGCCACCTGCGCTTCGTGCCAGGCCTCAACGAGTCGAGTACCAATGCCAGCAACGGCAATGGCGTCGTGACCGGCAACCTGCAGGGAGATTACGCCAGCTTTGGTTACCAGATCAGCGACGGCGCCAACCTGAGCAACAGCGGCAAGCTGGTGATCGATATCACGGCGGTTGCGGACAAGCCGGTGGTCGACATCAGCCTGACGGGTAACGGCATCCCGCTTTATACCCAGTACCCATCGTCCGGCATCTCCACCGGGGCGTTCCAGAGCGGCAACTTCAACAAGGGCAACTTTGGCATCACCAGCAGCTTTACCGACAGCACCACGACCCAGGACAGCGTGGTGGGGACCAGCGGCAACGACTACATCGTCAGCGTGAAGGGGGGCGGTGATTACTTTGTCGGCGGTGCCGGCAATGATGTTCTGGTCGGCGGCAACTCGGTCTCCGGCGATACCCTCGATGGCGGCACCGGCAACGACATCCTGGTGGCCGGACTGGGTGGCGATACCCTGTATGGTGGCGCCGGTACCGACCTGGCCGTACTGATGGGCTCGCGTGCCAACTATGTCATCGAGCGCAGAAGTGATGGCGGTTTCAATTTCCTGGTGAAGGAGAACGGCGTCACCATCAGCAAGTCGCTTTACGACATCGAGCTGGTGCAGTTTGATGACGGTATCTACCAGTTCAACCAGACCGACGGCACCCTGACGGCGGTACAGCCGAGCGTGGTGGATTACCCGCTCGAGATCAGCGCTTCCCTGACCGACCGGGATGGCAGCGAGCAGTTCGACAGCCTGGTGCTGACCGGTATGCCGACGGGGTCGACTCTGTATCAGGGCTCCACCGTGCTCGGCACCGTGGGGGCCGATGGCAAGCTGACGCTGACCGGTCTATGGAACCAGAGCGCGCTGGACGTCAAACTGACCGGTCTGAGCCTGCGGGTACCGGGCAGCAGTGCCGGCCAGTTCGACCTGAAGGTAGAAGCCATTGCCAAGGAAGTGGCGACCGATCAGACCAGCAGTGCATCGGATCAGGATTCGATCCGCATGAGCTACTTCCTTTCCACCGAAGGGGAGCCTGGCGATCAGAACCGTACCTATGGCAGCGAGCACAATATCGTGGTCGGGGATCTGGATGGCAGCGTGGTATTGCCGGGCCAGAACTACAACATCGCCTTCATGGTCGACAGCTCGGGCAGTATCGGTACCAACGCCATGAACACCATCAAGAGCCAGCTGGCACAGGTGTTCTCCAGCCTCAAGGCGAGCGCCGGGACCGATGGGGCCGGGACGGTCAACATCTTCCTGGTGGACTTCGACACCATGGCCAACAAGTCGGTCAGCGTGAACCTGAAGGACAGCAACGCCCTGAGCCAGCTGCAAGCCATTCTCGACAGCATGGATGGCAGCTCCAGCAACGGTGGTGGCACCAACTACGAGGATGTGTTCAAGACCACGGCCAACTGGTTCAACAGCTCGACCGTACAGAACAACACCAATGCCAAGAACCTGACCTACTTCATTACCGATGGTAAGCCGACTTACTATCTGAGCAATGAAGGCAGCAATCCGCTGATCGATGACTATCCGAATGATTCTCGTGATGTCTATCTCAATCAGCTGTTGCAGAACGGCTATGTTCCCGGCCAAGTCTACAAGAGCAGCGGATATACCATTATCGATGCTCAAGGAGCGGTTTATAAAGTTGATACCAGGGGGGATTCAACCAAGATCGGCTATATGCGCCCTGATGGTCTGGGTGGTTATACCTACTCGACATTGGACGGTGATGGCCGTAATACCACCAATACTACAATTACGAACTCCGTTGCTGGCTTTGGCTTGCTGACGGGCATGGGGGTCACGGTGGAAGCGATCGGACTGGGGGCCAACATCTCCTACAACGATCTCAAGTCCTACGACTCTGACGGCGTCATCATGACCGGTGTCAACGCCAGCGACCTGGCCAACGCCATCCTGGGTACCTCGGTGAACAACCTGCCGGGCAGCGACCGGATCGACGGCGGTGCCGGTGACGACATCCTGTTCGGTGATGCCATCCACTTCGCCGGCATCAACGGTGAAGGCTACGCGGCTATCAAGCAGTATGTGGCCGGCAAGCTGAGTGCAGGCTCGGTGACCGATGCCCAGGTTCATGACTACATCACGGATCATGCCAGCGAGTTCGACCAGTCCTCCAACAACGACAAGGCGGACGTGCTGATCGGCGGCGATGGCAACGACATCCTGTTCGGTCAGGGTGGCGATGACTTCCTGTTCGGCGGGGCGGGCAACGACATCCTGTTCGGTGGTGCCGGCAACGACACCCTGTACGGCGAGAGCGGCAACGATACCCTGTACGGTGGCAGCGGCAACGACACCCTGTACGGCGGTAGCGGTGACGATACTCTGAGCGGTGGTCTGGGCAATGACATCCTGGTCGGCGGGCTTGGCAATGACATCCTCAAGGGTGATGGCGGCGCCGATACCTTTACTTGGCTGCAGGGCGATACCGCTGCGGGCAGCGTGGCCAAGGATTACGTGGTCGACTTCTCCAAGGCAGAAGGTGACAAGCTGGATCTGAGCGACCTGCTGGATCACGATGGTTCTCGCAACCAGAACGATCTGAAGAGCCTGCTCTCTGTCTTCCAGGACAGCGAAGGGGTTCACCTGCAGGTCAAGGAGAGCAGCGCCGCCCCCGTGACTCAGGAGATAGTGCTGATGAACCACACGTTCGACAGCCTCACCGGCAGCGCATCGGCCACCTCGTCCCAGGTGATCGACTACATGCTGAACAACAACATGCTGGATATCGACAAGTAATCCGGTCGATCCCAGGCAAAAAGCGGCAGATTCATCTGCCGCTTTTTTTATGTCATACAATTGAGGAGGGCGCTGATTTGTATCGGATAATCAGGGCCGTATCATCGTTGCCACAGGATTGGGAACGAATGGTTACTGACAAGCTTGAAGAGAGCCCGGCCGCGAGCCGGGTCTCGCTTTTTTTTATCAAGTTCCTGCATCATCTGGCCGACATAGGATAAGAATACGGGTCGTGTTGGGATTCTGACCCTTCTATACTATGGCGAGACTCGGGCAACGGACGTAAGGGCTTTATATGGCGAGCATATTGGATTCAGTGGACCAACGTACCCAGCTGGTAGGGGAGAACCGCCTGGAGCTGTTGATGTTCCGTTTGGGATCCCAACAGTTGTTTGCTATCAACGTGTTCAAGGTGCGGGAAGTGGTCAAGCTGCCCCATCTCAACAAGATGCCTGGTGCACACCACAACATCAGCGGGGTGGCCAACATCCGTGGCACCTCCATCCCGGTGATCAACCTGCGCAGCGCCATCGGCATGCGCCCGATGCCCATCGATGCCGAGTCCAACCTCATCATCACCGAGTACAACCGCACCATTCAGGGTTTTCTGGTGGGGCAGGTGGCCAACATCGTCAACATGACCTGGAAGGACATATTGCCGCCGCCGCGCTCGGCCGGGCGGGCGAACTACCTGACCGCCATCACCCGCATTCCCGAGGATGGCGTTGACCAGATTGTCGAGATCATCGACGTGGAGAAGGTGCTGGCCGAGATCATCACCTATGACATCCGTATCTCGGAAGAGGTGCTGGATCGGGAGATCCTGCCGGAAATGCACGGCCGCAAGGTGCTCATCGTCGACGACTCCAGCACGGCCCGCAACTTGGTGCGCGAGACCCTGGGGCAGCTGGGGCTGGAGGTGATCGAATGCCAGGATGGCCTGCAGGCGCTCAATCTGCTCAAGGGGTGGTGCGATGCGGGCAAGAAGGTGACCGACGAGATCCTGCTGATGATCACCGATGCCGAGATGCCGGAGATGGATGGCTACCGGTTGACCCACGAAATTCGCAGTGATGCCCGCATGTCCGATCTCTTCATCACCCTCAACACCTCGCTGAGCGGCAACTTCAACGAGGCCATGGTCAAGAAGGTTGGCTGCGATCGCTTCATCTCCAAGTTCCAGCCAGACCTGCTGGTCGGGGTGGCTCAGGAGCGGCTGCGCCAGATCCTGGAACGCTGAGACAGGAGCAATAAACATCCCGCCTTGGCGGGATTTTTATTGGGGTTGGAACCCGGAAGATGGCCAAGACCATGACACCGGGATCACTGTGTCAGCAGCGGCTCGATGAAGCTGGCAACCCGGTCGCGGATCTGCGGCTGGGCGGCGGCGGTGGGGTGGATGCCATCGTTCATCATGAGTTCAGGGCGCAGCGCAATATCATCCATGAAGAAGGGCATCAGCGGCAGCTGATTGGCGCTGGCCAGTTCCGGGAAGATCTGCTCGAACTGGCGCAGGTAGCGCGCGCCGTAGTTGCGCGGCAGCTGGATCTGGGTCAGCACGGTTTTTACCTGTTGTGCCTTGGTCAGCGCCACCATCTTGGTGAGATTGTCCCGGGTGATGGCCGGCGCGAACCCGCGCAGCCCGTCGTTGCCACCCAGCTCGATCAGCACCCAGTCCGGTTGATGTTCCTTGAGCAGGGCCGGCAATCTGGCCAGCGCCCCTTGCGTAGTTTCACCACTGATGCTGGCATTGATAAGCTGATGTTTACCCCCCTGCTGCTGCCATTTCTGATTGAGCAGCGCAGGCCAGCTCTGCTCCGCCGGCATCTGATAACCTGCACTCAGGCTGTCGCCCAGTACCAGCAGGGTCTGGGCCTGCACCGATGACACCAGGCAGCACAAGGCAAACAGGAAACGCGTCATGAATTCAACTCCCATTATCAACGTCAAGGGCCTGGGCAAGACAGTGCGCCTGGGCCAGGAAAGCCTCACCATCCTTGAAGGGATCGACCTGCAAGTCAATAGCGGAGAAACGGTGGCGCTGGTCGGCGCCTCTGGCTCCGGCAAGTCCACTCTGCTGGGGCTGCTGGCCGGGCTGGATCTGCCGAGCCAGGGGGATATCGAGATCCTCGGCCAGTCGCTGCTGCAGCTGGACGAGGAGGGGCGTGCCCGGCTGCGGGCCGAGCAGGTCGGCTTTGTGTTCCAGTCCTTCCTGCTGCTGCCCACCCTGAGCGCGCTGGAGAACGTCATGCTGCCTGCCGAGCTGCGTGGCGAGACCCGCTGCGAGCCGCGGGCTCGCGAGCTGCTGGCGGCGGTCGGCCTCGGTGAGCGGCTGCACCATCTGCCGCCGCGCCTCTCCGGCGGTGAACAGCAGCGGGTCGCCATTGCCCGGGCCTTCATGACCCGGCCCAGCCTGCTGCTGGCCGATGAGCCCACCGGCAACCTCGACAGCAAGACCGGGGAACGGGTGATCGAGCTGCTGTTCGAGCTCAACCGCGAGCATGGCACCACGCTCGTGGTGGTGACCCATGATCACGAGCTGGCTCAGCGTTGCCAGAGGCAACTGGTGATGGCGGCCGGACGGCTGGCGGCGGATGCGTCAGCATCCGAAGCCACCTCTGCAGCAAGAGTCAGGGAGCTGTCATGAGTCAGTGGCGACTGGGATTCAAGTTATGGTGTGGGGAAGGCGTCAATGACAAGGGGCTGCCCGGACTGGCGCAGGTGAGGAGCACGTCATGAGTCAGTGGCGATTGGGATTCAAGTTATTGCGCCGGGAAGGATTCAACGGCGAGCTGCGTTGGTTCGTGCTGGCGCTGGCGCTGAGCGTGGCCTGCGTGCTGAGCGTGGCCCTGGTGGCGGATCGGCTGGATGCCGGGCTCAAAGCCTCGGGCCGCGACTTTATCGGTGCCGACCGGGTGCTGCGCTCGGCCACGCCGGCGCCGGCCGCCTGGCTCGAACAGGCGGCAAAAACGGGCCTGGCGGTGCAGACCACGGTCAGCTTCAACAGCATGCTGTTTCATGGCGATGCCCTGCAACTGGCTTCCATCCGCGCCGTGCCTGAGGATTTCCCCTTCTACGGCAAGCTGGAGTTGAGCCCCCAGCGGGCGCCGGCGCCCGGCGAGATCTGGCTCTCCGCCCGGGTGATGCAGCTGCTGGCGGCCAAGCCGGGGGATGTGCTGGAAGTGGGCAATACGGTGCTCAAGGTGGCGGGGGGACTGGGTCAGGAGCCGGATCAGGGCTTCAGCCCCTTCCTGCTGGCGCCGCGGGCGCTGATCCACAGCGCCGATGTGGAGGCGACCGGTGCCCTGCTGCCGGGCAGCCGTCAGCAGTGGCGCTACCTGTTCAAGGGCACCCGCGAGCAGGTGGCCGACTACGAACGCTGGCTCAAACCCAGACTCAAGGCGGGGCAGAAGCTGATCAAGCCGGACGACCAGGGCTCCCAGGTGGGCCGCTCGCTGGCCAATGCCGAGCGTTTCTTCCGGCTCGCTTCTCTGGCGGGAGTGCTGCTGGGGGCGCTGGCCATGGGCATCGCGGTGCGTCACTTTGCCGAGCGCCAGACCAACATGGTGGCGCTGCTCAAGACCCTGGGGGCCTCCCGTCGCTCGCTCTGGCAGTTGATGGGCACCCTGTTGCTGTCGCTGACGCTGGTCGGCGCCCTGCTCGGTCTGGTGGCGGGCAGCGCCATGCAGTGGCTGACCCTGCATCTGCTGGGCAACCTGCTGCCCGCTGATCTACCACCGCCGTCGTGGCGACCCTTTGCGTTGGGGTTGGCGGTGGCCTTCTTCATCACCCTGCTGCTGGCCTTCGTGCCCTTCCTGCGCCTGCTCAAGGTGCCGCCGCTGCGGGTACTGCGGCGCGAGCTGGAGGCGGGGATCCCGCCCTGGCTGGCGTTGCCGGTGGCGTTGCTCGGCTTGTTTGGGCTGGTGTGGGGCTTCACCGCCGATGCGACCCTGGCGCTGGGGCTGATCGGCGGCATGGGCCTGCTGATGGGGCTGCTGGCGCTGATCGCCTCCTTGCTGCTGCTGTTGGGGCGCCGGGTGCAGGGGCCCCACGCGCTACGGCTGGCCATCAGCCATCTCTCCCGCGAGCGGGGCAGCGGCCTGTTCCAGCTGGCGGGCTTTGCGCTGGCACTCATGCTGTTCGGTTTGCTGTGGGCGGCGCGGGTCGACCTGCTCGGCGAGTTCTCGGCCCGGCTGCCGGCGGATGCCCCCAACCGCTTCCTGGTCAACGTGGCAGACGGAGAACGGGAGGGGATCCTGGCCGATCTGCGCCAGGCGGGGGCCGTGACCTCGGACTTCTACCCCATGGTGCGCGGCCGGCTGGTCAGCATCGCCAGCGAGGCGGTGCGCGACACGGATGAAGATGGCCGCGAAGGGGTCAATCGCGAGCTCAACTTCACCACCACCGCTACCCTGCCGCCGGACAATACCCTGACCGCAGGACGCTGGCTGGATGGTCCCGGCCAGGTATCGGTAGACAAGGATCTTGCCAAACGGCTCGACATCGCCCTCGGCGATACCCTGGGCTTTACCATCGAGGGGCGCAGCTTCAAGGCGCAGGTGACCAGCCTGCGGGCCATCAAGTGGGACAACATGCGGCCCAACTTCTACATGATCTTCTCGCCGGACGTGCTGACTCCCTTCTCCCAGACCTGGCTCGGCAGCTATCGTCTGCCGGAGCAGGGGCGGGTGGCCGAAGTGGAGCTGATCCGCCGACACCCCACGGTGAGCCTGATCGATGTGGACGATTTGATCGTGCGGCTGACGGCGGTGTCGGATCAGGTGAGCCGGGCGCTGGGACTGATGCTGGGGCTGGTGACGGTGGCGGCGCTGCTGGTGTTGCTGACCCAGACCCAGGCCAGCATGGCCCATCGGCGCCGGGAGCTGCTGCTGATGCGCACCCTGGGGGCCGGCAGCGAGCTGCTTCGGAAGATGCTGCGCTGGGAGCTGGTTGCCAGCGGCCTGCTGGCGGGGCTGTGCGCCGCCATGGTGGTCGAGCTCTGCTCCCTCGGCCTGCAGTGGTGGTGGTTCGAGGGGCAATGGCAGTTCCACTGGGCCATCTGGATTGGTCTGCCGTTGCTGGGTGCCGTGCTGGTGACGCTGGCGGGGCAGGGCATGCAGCGCCAGCTGCTGGCGGGCACCCTGAGCGATCGGCTGCGTGGGTTGGGGCAGGGCCTGCTCTGATCACCGCATCCTGTGCGTATGCCGCAAGGCACAATCAGCCCGGCCAATGGCCGGGCTGATTGTTATCCGGTTGGTGAAGAGCCCAGTCAGCGGGCAGTGCTCAGCAGATTGGCAAGGGCCTGGGGCAGCGCCGGGTAGGTGAAGTGGAAACCGGCCTGCTGCAGACGGGTCGGCAGCACCTTCTGGCCGGTGAGCAGCAGATCGGCCGCTTCGCCCATCAGCAACTGCAGCAGGGGGGCCGGCACGAAGAAGAGGTGCGGCCGGTGCAGGGTGCCTGCCAGGGTCTGGCTGAACTCTCGGTTGCTGACCGGCTGCGGCGCCGTGCCGTTGAAGAGGCCATCGCACTCGTCGTGCTCCAGCAAGAACATGATGGCGCGCACCAGATCCTGAATGTGGATCCAGCTCATGATCTGGTGCCCCGTGCCCATGGGGCCACCGAGGCCGACACGATAGGGCGGCAGCATCCTGGGCAGGGCGCCGCCGTCGGTGCCGAGCACCAGCCCGATGCGTACAATGCAGACCCGGGTATGCTTGCTGCGGGCCTCGCGGGCCAGGGTTTCCCACTGCTGACAGAGCTGATGGGTGAATTCGTCGTGAGGGGTCTGGCACTGCTCGTCCAGCGGTTCATCGCCCTGACGGCCATACCAGCCGATGGCGGAGGCGTTGATCAGCACCCTGGGCGGCGTATCGGAGAGCTTGACCAAGTCGACCAGCTGTTCGGTCAGCAGCCAGCGGCTGTCACACAGCAGCTGCTTGCGCCGCTCGCTCCAGCGGCCGTTGGCGATAGGCTCCCCCGCCAGGTTGATGACCGCATCCACGTCGTTGAGGTTGTCGAGCCGATCCAGACTGTCGAGCAGCTTGACGTCGTGGCCGAGCAGATCATAGGCGCGGCTACCCTGGCGGGTCAGTACCAGCACCTCGTGGGCCACCTTGAGATGGGCCACCAGACGACGACCGATGAAGCCTGTCCCTCCCGTGATCAATATTTTCATATGCAGACTCCCTGACGCTGTTGGCTCTACTCTAGTGGGCCGGCACCAGATGAACAAGCAGCTGTTTTTGCAAAGATTATAATCGTCACAGCAGGCATCTGGCGCATCGCGCCAAGGGGTGTGCAGCGAGCACTGCGCGCATGCGAAGGGATGGCAGCGACTGCCGCTGTCGCCCCGCTGCAGACGCGATATAGTGTTCGTCAGAGCGCTCCGCTCTGCCGTCAGAATTGTCAGAAAGGGTTGTCAGAGAAGGGGATAGGAGTAGACTCGTCCGCTTTTTCACCGTTGCCGCGAGGGTGGGTATGCCGTTTCGTCGTTTGAGGTTGCGCCAGTTTTATACCAGGCTGGGGGCGGCGTTGCTGGCCGGCCTGCTCCCCCTGCTGCTCGGGGTACTGATCGTCTCTTGGCAGACCTTTGCCGGCATGAAGCAGGATGCCGAAGAACGTCTGCTCCATGCCAGGGAGATGCTGGAGCGCACCCTGGATCACGCCCATCAGGCGGCGGCCATGGTGCAGGGCAGCGTGGGACGCCCCTGCGAGGAGGTGGTGCAGGGGCTGCGGGATCAGGTGGCGACCGTGCCGGACGTGCGCACCGTCAACCTGGCCAAAGGGGAAGTGGTCTACTGCTCCTCGCTCTACGGTCCCTATCAGGGCCCCTTCACGCTGGCCGATTATGCCAATGGCCAGCTGGATCTGATGCGGGGCAACCCGGTGACGCCGGATCGGCCACTGGTGGTCTACCGCCAACCGGTAGGGGAGTACAGCGTACTGGTCGGCATCGATGGCTACTACCTGCACAACATCCTCGACATGCTCAGCCGCAACTCGCCGCTGACCCTGGTGATCGGGGCGCAGAGCATGCTGGCCGACGGCCAGATCCACGACGAGGTGCCGCACGTGGCGCTGGGGTCGCTGGAACAGACCTCCGGCAAGTATCCGTTTCGGGTGGTCACGGATCTCTCCCACGACGAGTACGGCAGCCATATCTGGAGCTACTCTCGGGCCAGTCTCATCATCTACCCATTGCTGGGTCTGCTGGCGGGCGGCCTGGTCTACTGGCTGGCTGGCCGCTCGACTTCGCCTTCCCAAGAGCTGCGGCGGGCGCTGGATCAGCGGGAGTTCATCCCCTATCTGCAACCGGTGGTGACCGGTGACGACGCCCACTGGAGCGGTTGCGAGGTGCTGATGCGCTGGCAGCATCCGCGCCAGGGCCTCATCTCGCCGGATCGCTTCATTCCGCTGGCTGAAGACAGCGGTCTCATCGTGCCCATGACCAGGCTGCTGATGGAGCAAGTGCGCGAACAGTTCGCAGGCCGAGTGCACAGCCTGCCAAGAGGGTTCCACTTCGGCTTCAACATCAGCGCCAGCCACTGCAAGGACATGAGTCTGCTGGAGGATTGCCGCAACTTCATCAATGCGTTTCGGGATAACCCCATCAAGCTGGTGCTGGAGCTGACCGAGCGGGAACTGATCGTGGCCGACGAGACGACCGACCGCTTGTTTGCCGAGCTGCATCAGCTGGGGGTCTTCATCGCCATCGACGACTTCGGTACCGGCCACTCCAGCCTCACCTATCTGCAGCAGTTCCAGGTGGATTTTCTCAAGATCGACCAGAGCTTCGTCGGCATGATCGGCTCCGATGCCCTCTCCAGCCACATCGTCGAGAACGTCATCGATCTGGCGACCCGGCTTGGTCTGCTGCTGGTTGCCGAAGGGGTGGAGAACGAGGTGCAGGCCGCCTATCTGCGGGCACGTCAGGTGAACTTCCTGCAGGGCTATCTGTATGGCAGGCCGATGCCGATGAAGGAGTTTGCCGGCCTGCTGGCGCAGGGCTGAGCCAAATTGCCCGCATAAAAAAACCAGCGACCTTGGTCGCTGGTTTTTTTTCGCCCCGAAGCTGGTCAGAGCATGCGGGCGAGGGCGCGGCACAGACGCTTGACCCCTTCCTCGATGGTGGCTTCATCCACGCAGGAGAAGCTCAGGCGCAGGGTGTTCTGGATCTCGGGGCGCACATAGAAGGGGGCGCCCGGTACGAAGGCCACCTTCTCCTTGATCGCCTCGTCAAACAGCGCCATGGCGCTGACACTGGCGGGCAGGGTCAGCCAGAGGAACATGCCACCTTCGGGTCGGGTATAGCTGACTCCGGGCGGGCAGTGACGGGCCAGGGCGGCCTCCATGGCGGCACGCTGGCGGCCATAGACCTCCTTGATCTTCTCCAGATGGGCATCCAGCGAGTTGTCGATCAGGAAGCGGTGCAGCACCTGCTGGCTGAAGGCGTTGCTGTGCAGGTCGGTGGCCTGTTTGGCGATGGTGACCTTCTTGCGCAGCCAGTCCGGCACCAGCATCCAGCCGAGGCGGAAGGCCGGGACGACGGTCTTGGAGAAGGAGCCGAGCAGCACGGTATTGTTCGGCGCCAGCTTTGCGATGGGGGGCAGGTGTTCGCCCTCGAAGCGCAGTTCGCCATAGGGGTCGTCTTCCACCATCAACAGCTCGTGGCGCACCAGCCGCTCGGCAAGCGCCTCGCGGTTGGCACGGCTGTAGGAGACGCCGCTCGGGTTCTGGAAGTTGGGCACGCCGTACAACAGCTTGGCGTTGGAGCCGCTCGCCAGCAGCGCATCCAGCGCCGCCAGATCCAGCCCCTCTTCACCCAGGGTGATGGGTTTGAAGGCCGGTTGATAGACGGAGAAGGCCTGGATGGCACCGAGATAGCCCGGCTCCTCGATGATGAGATCCTGCCCCTCATCGATCAGCACCTTGCCCAGCAGATCCAGCGCCTGCTGGGAGCCGCTGGTGATGAGGATGTTGTCCGGATTGACCTGCATGCCGTGGCGGGCCAGATAGCGGTCGGCGATGTACTGGCGCAGCGGGGCGAAGCCCTCGGTGGCGGCATACTGCAGGGCTGCGGCGCCCTGTTCGCGCAGCACGTCCTGGCAGGCCTGGTCGATGGCCTTGACCGGGAACAGGTGCGGATTGGGCAGACCGCCGGCGAAGGAGATGATCTCCGGATTGGCGGCGACCTTGAGGATCTCGCGGATGAAGGAAGGCTCTACCTTCTCGAAGCGCTGGGCAAAAAACGGCTGCATAGGATTCTCTCTGGCATGGTGAGCGGTCGCTCCATTCGACCGCCAAGTTATCCGTTTGTATCAGATTTAAAAAATGAGGCAATGGCTGTAACAAAAATCGATAAAAAAGGGCAGGTTTGGCACCTGCCCGAATTTTATCGGTCGGGGACGGTCATGGGGCGCAAAAGCCCCGGCGTGACCCGTTACAGTCCCGGCTCCTTGAGGAAGCGGATCATCAGCTCGGTGTTGGCACCGAGCTGCTGTTGCACCCGGCCCGGGAACAGTTCGGCCATCTTGTCGAGGCGGTCATACTGGGTATGCCAGATCTTGCCCCACTGGGTTTCGCTGTCCCGATCGCAGGCGCTCTTGGTGGCATCGTCGTAGCAGTCCCACAGCGCCGGATTGGTGGTCTGGGAGTAGCCGTCGTAGCCATCCGCCCCATTGATGGTGAAGTTGGTGGCCTCCACGTAGGCGATGGGCACCCCGAGGCAGGCGAACGGCGCATGATCAGACCAGCTGCCGGTCTCCCCTTCCGGGTAGCCGCTGTAGCTGGGGTGAATGGCAAACGGGGTGGCGGTCTGTTTGGAGATGGCCAGCAGGCGATCCCGCACCTTGGGATCGAAGCTGTAGCGGCTCGGATCGGCGCAGTTGTACTCGGCCACGTCGGAGTGGGCCGAGTGGACGTAGACGATGTCGCCTCCGGCGATGGTGTCGTAGTTCACCATCGCCAGCAGCTTGGCAACGGCGGCGCTGTCGAGGCTGGCTGCATAGGCTTTGGAGCCGTTGAGGCCGTTCTCCTCGGCGCCGAAGAAGGCGAAGCGCACCGTGTAGGGCAGGGCCTGCCCCTTGAGCGCTTCGGCCACCGCCAGCAGGGCGGCGACGCCGGCACCGTTGTCGGTGGCTCCCTCGGAGCCCTTCTTGTCGCCGGTGCTGTCATAGTGGGCACCGATCAGGATCACCTTGTCGCTCTTGCCCTTGAGCTCGGCGACCAGGTTCTGGGAGGTCTTGCTGGCCCCGCTCTTGGTGTAGGTGAAGGGCTGGTTCTGCACCTCATAGCCCCAGCCAGCCAGATGGTCCTGGATCCAGGCTGCGGCGCGGGTCTCGGCCTCGCTGCCGGTGGGTCTGGCGCCGATCCCCTCGGCGGTGGAACTCAGCTGCACCAGGTATTCATAGGCCTGCTCGGCGGCAGAGGGGGCCTGTGAATCGTTGCTGGAGGTGTTGCACCCGGCCAGCAGGGCTGTGATGGCAAACGCCAATGCTGTGTGTTTCATACTGCAATCCTTTGTTGTGTATGGTTTTATTTGCGCAGGTCAGCATGCACCCGGCGCCTGGCAGATTCTGTGAAGGGGGTGGCATTTGTCAATCGCGGTGGCGGAATTGGTCAGTGGCGGGGGATTTGTTGCGCGAAACACTTGCGCCCTGAGCCTATCTTGGGATAATTCGCTACCCTGTTTCGCCGAGCGATGAAATGACGAACAAGTTCGCGTTCGTCGGCGAGGTGGAACGATGAAACAACGAGCAATTCATCTCGGTCGTCTGTGACCAGTACGACGAGATAACGAGCAATCCATTTATGTCGTCTGTGACCCAGACCGATGCAATAACGAGCAATTTGATTATGCCAGTGACCCAAGATGTGTTTAACGAAGACGGCAAGTTCATGCGCAAGATCCGCAGCTTTGTCCGTCGCGAAGGCCGCCTGACCAAAGGGCAGGAGAAGGCCCTGGAAGAGCTCTGGCCGGTCATGGGTATCGATTTCGCACCGGAGCCGCTCGATCTGGTTGCCCTGTTTGGCCGCGAGGCCCCGGTGGTGCTGGAAATCGGCTTCGGCATGGGCGCCTCCCTGGTGGAGATGGCCAAGAATGCCCCCGAGAAGAACTTCATCGGCATCGAAGTGCACTCGCCGGGTGTCGGTGCCTGCCTCGGTACCGCCCAGGAGGCGGGAGTCACCAACCTGCGTGTCATCTGCCACGACGCGGTCGAGGTGCTGGAACACATGATCCCGAACGGCTCGCTTGCCTGCCTGCAGCTGTTCTTCCCGGATCCCTGGCACAAGAGCCGTCACCACAAGCGCCGCATCGTGCAGCCGGCCTTTGCCCAGGACATTCGCCAGAAGCTGGCCATCGGTGGCGTGTTCCACATGGCCACCGACTGGGAAAACTACGCCGAGCACATGTTGGAAGTGATGAGTGCCGCCGAGGGGTATGAGAACACCTCCGCCACCGGCAACTGGGTGCCGCGTCCCGACTGGCGCCCGCTGACCAAATTCGAACAACGTGGCCACCGTCTCGGCCACGGGGTTTGGGATCTGATTTTCAAACGTGTCAACTAACTGAAGGAGCTATCATGGCCAATCGTAGCCGCCGCCTGCGCAAGAAACTGCGCGTCGATGAATTCCAGGAAATGGGCTTCGACATCAGTTTCAACTTCCCGGTCGGTACCGCCGAAGAGACCATCGATGCGGTAGTCGACGCGATGATCGATGAAGTGATCGAACCCCGCAAGCTGGCCTTCGCCGGCTCCGGCCACCTGGCCTGGGAAGGGATGATCTGCACCCAGCAGCTGGGCAAATGCAGCGAAGAAGACCGCGCCGCCGTCAAAGCCTGGCTGGAAGGCAAGGGGATGGAAGCCGTGGTGGTCACCGAGCTGTTCGACCTCTGGTACGGTGAACCGGCCTGATGACAGGCTGGCTGTGGCAGGCGCCCCGGTGTCGACAGCCTGCGACAGCAGATAGACAAGTCCCGCCGCTGGCGGGATTTTTGTCGGTGGTGATGGGATCGCCACGTTAGTTATGGAATCGCTTATGGTGTTGTCATCCGAATTACTGGCCAGCATCCTGGATGAGGTGCGCCCGCTGCTCGGACAGGGCAAGGTGGCCGACTACATTCCGGCGCTGGCCCAGGTGCCGGCCGATCGGCTCGGGATCGCCGTCTGTACCGTGGAAGGGGAGCTGTTCACCGCCGGTGATGCCTGCGAGCCCTTCTCGATCCAAAGTATCTCCAAGGCCCTCAGCCTGACGCTGGCGCTCACCCTCTATCAGGAGGAGGAGATCTGGGCCCGGGTCGGCAAGGAGCCCTCCGGCCAGCCCTTCAACTCCCTGGTGCAGCTGGAATTCGAGCAGGGCATTCCCCGCAACCCCTTCATCAATGCCGGTGCCCTGGTGGTGAGCGATCTGCTGGAGACCCGGCTCACCGCGCCGCGTCAGCGTACCCTGGAGCTGGTGCGCCGCCTCTCGGGCAACCAGGCCATCATGGCGGATCAAGTGGTGGCTCGCTCCGAATATCAGCACTCTGCCCGCAACGCGGCCATCGCCTATCTGATGAAGGCTTATGGCAATTTCGAGAACGAAGTGGACAAGGTGCTGCAGAGCTACTTCAATGCCTGTGCGATCCGCATGAGTTGCGTCGATCTGGCGCGGGCATTCATCTATCTGGCCAATCGCGGGGTGCCGCTGGGCGCGACGACCCCCTTGCTGCCGGCCCGCACCACCAAACAGGTCAACGCCCTGCTCGCCACCTGCGGCCTCTATGACGAGGCGGGGGATTTTGCCTATCGGGTCGGCATGCCGGGCAAATCTGGGGTCGGTGGCGGCATCATCGCCCTGATCCCGGGGGAATTGTGCGTCTGTGTCTGGTCGCCCGAGCTCAACAAGGCGGGCAACTCGCTGGCGGGCACGGCGGCGCTGGAACTGCTGGCCGAGCGTCTGGGCCGCTCCATTTTTTAACCTTGTCACTCTGAATCGAGAGATCACCATGAAACGAATAATGAGCTTGTTACGGGCCACCATGGCAACCTTGCTGCTCTGGCATGCCTTGCCGACCCTGGCTGCCGAACTGCCACCGCTTTCGCTGGCGGATGCCAACGCCAAGCAGGCGGTCATTCTGGATACCCGCGCCAGCTACTTCTATCAGGGCTGGCCGATGGAGGGCGAGCAGCAGGGCGGCCACGTGGTCGGCGCCGAGAACCTCTCCGCCGAGTGGAAGTACAGCGATGAGGAGTGGCCGGCGGCACTGGCGACCAAGGGGCTGAAGGCCGATCGGCCGGTGGCGCTCTACGGTGCTCCGCGCGAGGTGGCCGAAGTGGCCCGCCTGCTGCGCCAGCAGGGCATCAAGCAGCTGTTCGAGCTGCAGGGCTGGAAAACCGCGCCGCGCGAGCATCTGGCCCGCTGGCAGCAGCTGGTCTACCCGCGCTGGCTGGCCGACCTGCAGGAAGGCAAACCGGTGGTGGCTGCCCCCAAGGGCGACTGGAAGCTGTTCGAGGTGGCATGGGGCTCACCCAAGGCCTATCTGCTGAGCCACATCCCGGGTGCCGGCTACATCGACACCAACCGGCTGGAAGAGGAGCCGCTGTGGAACAAGGTCTCTGACGAGGCGCTCAAGGCGCTGCTGCTGGAGAATGGTATCCGCCACGACACCACCGTCATCCTCTACGGCCGCAACACCATGGCGGCGGCCCGTGCGGCCCACCTGATGATGTATGCCGGCGTGCAGGACGTGCGGCTGCTGGACGGCGGCCTGGATGCCTGGTTTGTGCAGCATCTGCGCACCGAGACCGGGCTGGCCAACAAGTTCACTCCGGCCAAGGAGTTCGGCGTCGCCATTCCGGCCCATCCCGAGTACTACACCACGCTCAGTCAGGCGAAAGAGCTGCTCAAGCAGCCCGACGGCGCCCTGGTCAGCGTGCGCACCTGGGACGAGTTCGTCGGCAACACCTCCGGCTACAGCTACATCAAGCCGAAGGGCGACATTCCCGGTGCCAAGTGGGGTCGTGGTGGTGTCGATGCCAACAGCATGAGCGACTTCCACAACCCGGACGGCACCATGAAGCCGGCCCGCGAGATCCTCGCCATGTGGGACGAGTGGGACATTGAGCCGACCCAGCAGGCCGCCTTCTACTGCGGGACCGGCTGGCGCGCCTCCGAGGCGTTCTTCTACGCCTGGCTGATGGACTGGAAGCGGATCAGCGTCTACGACGGCGGCTGGTACGAGTGGAGCGCCGATCCCAAGAACCCCATCGTGACCGGCGAGCGCAAGCCCGCCAAGTAACCGACGACGATGACAGAACAGGCCGGACCCATGTCCGGCCTTTCTTTTCCCGACTGGTCGGGAAGAGTCCATCCTCAGTGGCTAACTGACTGATTCTTTGAGTGGATCTTGTTACGGTAACCAGAGTTAACGGGGCTCATCTGGTTGAACTAGGCTTCAGACACCACCCTCGTGGTGAGGGTGAGGCGGGAGGCAAAACAGGCGATGAAGCAACTGATGATGATCCTGGTGTGTGCCCTGGCACTGGTGGCGTGCAGCTCCCAGTACATCATGAGCACCAAGGATGGCAAGATGATCACCACCGACAGCAAACCCAAGCTGGACGAGAGCACCGGCATGTACCGCTATTACGATACCGAAGGGCGGGAGGTGATGATCAAGAAGGATGACGTCACTCAAATCATGGAGCGTTGAGGCTCTCCTCAAGCCAAAAGGGCTGCCTGCGGGCAGCCCTTGTCATTTTCAGCCCTCACACCGTCTGGGGCACCTGGCGGTTCACCTGACCCACGAACAGCTGGTGGAAGCGGGAGTGGGAGTTGGCCAGCAGGCTCACCGGCGAGCCCTGCTCCACCACGGTGCCGGCCTCCATCACCACCACCCGGTCCACCGACAGCAGCGGCTCCAGATGGTGGGCGATCACCAGATAGCTGGCCTCGGGCCGGTAGCGATAGAGCAGCTCCGCCATCTTGCGCATGCCGATGTGATCGAGATCCGAGGTGGCCTCGTCCAGCACGATGAGCGGGCGGCGCGACAGCAGGATGCGGGCGATCACCAGCAGCTGGGTCTCGCCGGCGGATAACTGCAGCTTGTCGAGCTCCTCG
Organism: Aeromonas sp. DNRA1; assembly: GCF_963888745.1. Lineage (NCBI taxonomy): Bacteria > Pseudomonadati > Pseudomonadota > Gammaproteobacteria > Aeromonadales > Aeromonadaceae > Aeromonas > Aeromonas sp. DNRA1. Next base: position 20,871 of record NZ_CAWPKQ010000002.1, read on the forward strand.
TCCAGCCGGCCGGCGCAGCGCTCGGCCAGCCCCACCCGGGCCAGCGCCTGCTCCAGTGCCGCATCGTCGTGCTCGGTCAGGGGAGCCAGATTGGCACGCAGGGTACCGAAGAAGGTGAGCGGGATCTGGGAAACGGTGTCATAGAGATCGCGCACCGCCTCCGGTGCCAGCCGGGACAGCGGCTGCTCGCCGTAGTAGATCTCCCCCTGGGAGGCGGGATACATGGCTTGCAGCACCCCCAGCAGCGAGCTCTTGCCGGCGCCGGTGCGGCCGCACACGCCAACCTTCTCGCCGGGGGCCAGCTCGAAGTTGACCTTGTGCAGTGCCCACTGGCTGGCCTGCGGATAGCGCAGCCCCAGGTTGTCGAAGCGCACCGCAGGGTGAGGGGTGGCGAGGGCCTCCCCCTCCTGGCGCTCGCTCTCTATTTCGCTGTATTCGCGCACCCGCTCCACCGAGTTCATCACCTGCTCCACCTCGGCGAAGGTGCGGATGAGGGAGTTGAGCATGGCGGAGGCGGTAAAGGCGTAGGTGATGGCCACGGCCCCCAGCAGCGAGCTGTTGCCAAAGGCCACCATCAGCGCCACGGCGCCCACCAGGGCGGCGGAGAGCAGGGTCTGGTGCATGCCGAGCCAGCGGTTGATGGAGGTGGTGGTGTACCAGCTGCGCAGGTTGTTGTCATAGTGCAGCAGCACCTGATCTAGTGCGAAACGCTCGGCCCCGGCCAGGCGCAGGGCGGGGGCGCCGCGGATGGTCTCGCTGATGCTGATGTAGAGCGGCGAGCGCAGCACCGATGCCTGTCGCCGCAGCTTGAGCTGTACCGCCCGGTAGCGGCGCTGCAGCACGTAGAGGGCCCAGCCCACCAGGGGGGCGATGAGCAGCAACAGCGGCATGTTGACGCCGATCACCACCACCTGCAGCGCCACCGACACCAGCATGCCGAACAGCCCCATTAGCATCGACAGCAGGATCTCCTGAGCTTCCCCCAGATCCCGATCGAAGCGGTTAAGGATGCGTCCCTGCGGCACCTTGTCGAAGAAGGCCATGGGGGCGCGGCTGATGCGTCCCAGCATGCCGTCAAACAGGGTCCAGGCCAGCTTGAGGCCGAGTTTGTAGTTGATGACCCGCACCACCATGATGCAGGTGAGAGAGCCCGCCCCCAGCAGCACATAGATGCCGAGCAGCTCGCTCACCTCGGTCACCCCGGCCTTGCCGCCGAGCCAGAGATCCGAGGCGATGCGCAGCCCCTCCTGGCCCAGGGTGAGCAGCAGGGCGAGCAGGATGGCGCCGGGGGCGGCCAGGCGCTGCCACATGAAGCCGAACAGCCCCCAGTCCACCTTGCCCTCCACCACCTTCTCCTCGCTGAACTGCTCTGCTTCCTGAGGTGGCACCGGCGGGGTGGGGCGGGGATGCTGGATGAGATCCGCCAGTTGGTGGGCATCGAGCTCCACCAGTCGGCCCTGCTCGATGCGGATCACCCGATCGCAGTGGGCCAGCACGTCCGGGTCGTGGCTCACCAGCAGCCGGGTCGGCCCCGGCTTGAAGGCGAGGCCCTGCTCCAGTACCTGGGCTGAGACGATGGGGTCGAGCGCCGAGAGCGGGTTGTCCAGCAGCAGGATGTCGGCCTGGGCGTAGAGGGCGCGGGCCAGCGCGACCCGCTGTTGCTGGCCGCCGGAGAGGCGGGTACCCAGCTCCCCCACCAGGGTCTGATCGCCATGGCTGAGCAGGGTGAGGTCGGCACCCAGCGCACAGGCCCCCAGCACCCAGCGATAGCGCTCGCCATGCCAGGGCTGACCGAACAGGATGTTGTTGCGGATGGTGTCGTTCATCAGCCAGGGCTTGTGGCCCAGATGGGCGACCCGGCCGTGGCGGCGAATGCTGCCCTCGAAGCCGTTGTCGAAACCGGCGATGAGGTGCAGCAGACAGCTCTTGCCCGCCCCGGTGGCACCGGTGATCCCCACCAGTTCCCCCGGCTCGATGTGCAGACTGATCCCCTCCAGCACCGGTTTTTGCTGGTGCAGGGCGGTGACGTTGTCGAGCCGCAGGCTGCCCACCGGCAAGCTGGGATCGATGAGATCCCGGTGCTGCTCGGGGCTGTTGAGGAACTCGCACAGCCGGTTGAAGCCGGTGTTGAAGTTGATCAGGGTGCGGATGAGGTAGGGCAGCCGCATCATGGGGATGCGCAGCACGGTGAACAGGGCGATGGTGGTGAACACCTGGGGCAGAGTGAGCTCTCTGCCCGAGACCAGATAGGTGGTGAAGGTGGCCAGGGTCACCAGCAACGGGGTGCTCAGCATCAGGCTCTCGTTGATGGCATCGAGCCTGAGCACTCGCCCCAGCACCCCCAGCTCCTGCTGGCGCTTGTGGCCGGCGGCTTGGGTGAAGAAGGCGCCGAGCCCGTTCTGGCGCACCAGCCGCAGCTTCTTGATGTACTCCGCCAGGATGCCGTTGCGCTCGTCCTGTTGACGCTTGAGCTGTTGCTCCTGCTGGTTCATGCGTCGCACCACTCGGGTGGAGATGAGCAGCAGCAGGGTGAGCACGGCAAAGCCGACCAGACCGGCGCTGCCTACCTGCCACACCAGCAGGGCGATAGTGCCGAGCAGTTGCAGCAGCATGGTGAGCGGCATGGCGGGGTCAGCCAGGATCCAAGTGATGTCCCACACGTCCCGGTTGATGAGGTTCTGCACCCGGCCACCGGCCCGGTCGTCGAAACTCTTGCCACCCAGCTTCATCACCTTGGCGAGCAGGGACTCGGCCAGCAGACGGCGGATGGGCACGTGCATCTTGAGTGCCAGCTGCAGCGAGTGCTCCGCCAGCATGCCGGAGGCGAGCACCGAGGCAAACAGGGCGAACGCCAGCAGCAATTTCTGCTCGGTGGGGGCGCCGGCACCGAGCTGGGTCATGCTGTGGTTGAGCAGCCAGGGGCTGGCCAGGGTGGCCAGCATGCCGAGCATCTGCAGCAGGGTGAGCAGGCCAATGCGCCCACGGTAATGGCGCCAGATGAAGGTGGTGATGGGCCAGGGGCGCACCGGCTGGGCGGCGGTGAGTGCGAGGAAGGCGTCGGCGCGGCCATCGCGCCTGTCTTCCGGCAGCAGGGGATAGAGATCGTCGAGGTTGACCTGGGGCTCGCTCAGCCCCTTGCGCTGCAGCGGGCCGGTCCAGTGATAGAAGAGGCGGCTCAGCCAGCCCGCCGAGATTTCCGGATGATCCAATGGGTGTCCTTATTATTCTGTGCTGCTTCCAGAGGGGCGGGGCGACTCATGGGTCGCCCTCGATATTGTCGTCTTGCTGCGGGCGCGAGCCCGGCGGGATCAGCGATCCCGATTCATGCGGATGAGCCGTTCCAGGATCTGCTCACCATCGACCCGCAGGCCGTTGTGTTCGTATTCGTTGGTGATCCAGGCGCGGCTGTTGCCAAGCCCCTTGAGGGTGTCGCGGCTGTAGTCGAACTCCACGTACATGTCTTCGGCATAGACGGCGCAGGCCACCGGCACAGTGTTGCGGGCCAGTTGCACAGGGTCGTAGAGGGGGCCCCAGTCCGTTTTCTGGGCCAGCAGGTGAGCGGCTTCTTTCAGCGGGATGAGCTCGCGGAACTGCTCGAACATCCAGGGGAAGATCATCTCGCCGGTGAAGGCAAAATCCTTGCCCGGCGCCCAGGCCAGGGCCGGGTATTCGCTTCTCACCCGCTCGGCCGCCCAGTTGCTGGCGCTCCCTTCGCAATAGATGGACTCGTGCAGGATGGCGAACACCGGGTTGGTGTTGAACGGCTGCATGGCCTGCACTTGGTAGAGGAAGGCTGGGTTGAGCCGCTCGCCGATGAAGGCGTCCTCCAGCAGGTAGTAGAGCTCCTCGAAGGCGCCGCTGGCACCCAGATCCAGCCCCTGCTGCTGCAACTGCTCCACCGTCAGGCGCTGGCCGTTGGGCAGGCGCACCTCATGGCTGTGCAGGTGGTTGGCCAGCCGGTTGGCGATGGCCTGGGCGTGGGGGAAGCGGGCGAAGAAGGCGAGGTTCTTGTCGGCCACCCGCTGGTAGGTGGCGCGGTAGACCTCGTCGGCACTGCGACCGATGGGGGCCACCCCGCCGGTGAGGTAGACCTCGTGCAGACTGTCCGGGAACAGGGAGAGGTAAGTGAGGCTGCAAAAGCCGCCGAAGCTCTGGCCGAGCAGGCTCCAGGGGCGACCCGGGCTCAGCACTTCGCGAATGTATTCGGCATCGCGCACTATGCTGTCGGCGCGAAACTGGCCGAGGTACTCCGCCTGCTGTGGGGCGGTGAGCTGGGCCAGCGCCTCGGCGCTGATGGGGCTGGAGTGGCCGGTGCCGCGCTGATCGAGCAGCAGCACCCGAAACTCCTGCAGGGCCCTCTTGATCCAGCCGCTGTCGGCGGTCGGACGCGGGGCACCAAAGCCGGGCCCACCCTGCAGGAACAGCAGCCAGGGCAGATCGTCGTGCAGCCGGTCCTGGCGACAGAGGGTGCGGCCGAACAGGGTGAGGGTCTCCTCGTCATCCGGTCGCTGGTGGTCGAGGGGCACGGTGAAGAAGCGGGGCTCGCAATGGATGCCGTCCAGCACGTAACGCAACGGGCTGCTCATCTGGGGTCTCCCTGAGGGTAGGAAAATCGTCGGCCTCATCATAGCCCCGGCGTGGGAACGGGTCACGCCGGTTTTCCAAATTGTTAACATTGTCACGAAGGGAAAACGGGCGCTGGCAGCGTGATGAATTTATTGTCGGCAAGGAAGTTGACGGCAGCGGGCGGCTGCACAAAGATGGCTCGCCTGCCGACAGGGCAGGGGTCGTAACAGGACGAGGTGGGCTTGATGAAGCCTAAGTGGATACGATTTCGCAAAAAAGAGAAACGGGTAAACCCGGAGGGTGTGCTGCAGACCGGCTTGCTGCTGTTCAGTGCCACCTGCGGGGCGACCCTGCTGCTGGCAACTTGCAACGGCAGCTGACCGAAATGAAAAAAGCCCGCTCGATGAGCGGGCTTTTCAAATTTGGCTCCTCCTACTGGACTTGAACCAGTGACATACGGATTAACAGTCCGCCGTTCTACCGACTGAACTAAGGAGGAATTGTGGTGCCCAGAGACGGAATCGAACCGCCGACACGGGGATTTTCAATCCCCTGCTCTACCGACTGAGCTATCTGGGCAACGGCGCGCATTAAACCCTTTCTGAACGGATGTGTCAACCACAGGGTGCAGACAGTTGAACTGTTCGCTCGACAAGTGAGCAATTGGGGTGTTTGTTGGGCGGTTTGGCCCGTTTTCATCCTGGGCGGCAGGTCAGCAGATAAGAAAAGGGGGCCTGAGGCCCCCTGGTCACAACTGTGGTACTCCTCAGTGGCGGCTGACGATGATCCGCCCGGTGCTCATGTCACGGGCCTGGCCGGTGACGCTGATCTTGAGCCCGTATTCGGGCACCAGGCGACCGGCATCCGGGATCTCCTTGCTCTGGTAGCTGCGGGAATCCTTGAACACCCGGTTCGGGGTGATCCAGAAGTCGCGCAGCAGGGAGCCGCTCGGGTGCTTGAGGTTGAGCGGCTGCTGGAAGCCCAGGCTGAAGGTGGCGTCGTGGATCTGGTAGCGGGTGCCGGCCACGGCGCCATCGCTCCACTTGAGGGTGCGCTGATCCGCATCCACCACCCCGAGGAAGCCCTCACCCGGGTGGACACCCACCCAGTTGTTGGCCTGGCTGTTGTCCACGTACCAGAGCAGCATGCCCGGCTCGTAGCGCATCAGCTGGTCGGCCACGTTGATGTGGGCCAGCCCCTTGTCCACCCCGGCGTGGTTGCGCCACTCGGCCAGGTAGTAGTGATCCTTGGCCTCGTTGCCGTTGCTCTTCACAAAGCCGGCCAGAGTGAAGGGGGAACTACCCTCGGCCCCATCGCTCAGCAGGGTGTCGCCATCGGCGAGGATCTGCAGCTCGTCCACGAACAGCCCGTTTTCGGCCACGCCGCCATCGCTCTGATATTGCAGAGTGAGGGTGACCTGCTGACCGGCCCAGGGGGTGAGGTCGAACTCGGCATCGGTCCAGCCGTTGGAGTTGCCGGTGATGCCGATCCCGAAGCCAACCCCGTTGGGATCGTCGCTGGTGGTCAGGTTGCCCGCGATGGGCTGGCCGTTGACCAGCACCCTGGCGTAGTCGTATCCCTCTTCAATCTGATACCAGGCCTTGAAGCCGAGGCTGGCGCTCTGTTTGCCGCTCAGATCCAGCTTGAGGCTCATGCGGTTGTCGAGATTGTTGCCCTTGCCGCCATGGTATTGGTACTGGCCGGCGTAGGGCGGGTTGAGCGGGATCTGCTTGGCCGGCAGGTTGATGCGCACCACGTCGTCGTTGCGCCCCTTGTCGTTGGCCTGATCCAGCATGTAGACGTTGCCGCGGGGGCTGAGATCGGCGAGCTGCACGTTGCTGCCGTGCAGCCAGTTGCCGCCGAGGGAGGCCTGCAGGAACTCCTTGGCCCAGGCGGAGAACCCGGTCGGCTCGGTGCCGCCGATGACCCCGGCCCAGGAGCCGGACGACATGATGGACCAGGTCGCCACCGGTTCCCCCTTGCCGGTGTACTTGGTGTCGTACTCGTCCGGCAGCCCCAGATCGTGGCCATATTCGTGGGCACAGACCCCGGCGGCCGCATCGATGGGCTGGATGGTGTAGTCGTAGGCGGCAAACTGTCCGCCGAAGTTCTGGCTCGGGCTGCTGGTGCCGGGGATGGGGTAGGGGGTACCCAAGTTCCAGCGGTGGGCCCAGATGGCGTCTTCGCCGAGATCGCCACCACCGGCCTCCTCACCGACGCTGGAGTGGAAGATCATCAGGTGGTCGATGAGACCGTCCGGCTCGTTGCGGTTGCCGTTGCCGTTGAGATCGTAGCGATCCTCCTGATCAAACTGCGCCAGATCGATGGAAGGGTCGTTCGCCACCTGGATCAGCGCCTCCTTCACCAGCTCCCGGATGGTATTCGGGGTGGCGTTGGCGCCGTAGTAGGCGGCGTTCTTGTCGGCGGTATACCAGCCCGCCACCTGACCGCGCACGCTGTAGCTCTGGCCGGACTGCTGCTCGTAGAACTGGCGCATGGAGATGAACCGCTCGCCGTTCGGGCCGGCATAGCCCTTGGACGAGAACAGCAGATCGTTGTAGTGCGCCGGGGTGTAATCCGGGTAGTACATCTTGGTGAGCTCGGGGCGCACGCTGTTCTTCGGGTAGTCGGGGAAGTCCACCAGGATGGCGAGGATCTTGTCCTTGCGCATCTGGCCCTGGTAGTGCTCCCGCTCGATGGCCTTGAGCAGCAGGGTGGGCACCCGATCACCGGGACGGGCAGTGCCGTTGAGGCGGATCTTCTTGAGGATGGTTTCGCGCACCTTGCCCTCTTTCACCGCCAGAGTGCCGCTGTTGCCCTGATAGGCTCGCGATTTCTCGCGATAGTAGCTGGCGAGCGCCGCCTGCTCCTGCTCGGGGGAGGCCAGGGTGGGGATGCGGCCGCTTTTTTTAAGCATCTCCAGCACCTTCACCTCGTCGGCCAAGGGGGCATCGAACGGACCGTGGACCGGGGCGGCCATGGTCTGGTTTCCAATCATAAGGGTTGAGCCGACAAGCAGGCTCATTATTGTTTTTTTAGGCATTATCTATGTGCTCCTTCACATGATAAAAAGGGAGCCTGGCTGGCTCCTCTTTCCGTACGGGCAGTGCTCCGCCCGCGTCCCTTGATACACCTCGTTCATGGCCTTTGTCACCGGGGCGCTGCTGGTGGATCCTGCTGATTTCAAACGGCTTGTTGCGGGGGTTGTGCGGTTTTCCTGTGTCTCGTTGAAGCTCCATATGGAGCAATTCATTCCCGGCAAAAGATTACGCTTTATTAACCTTTTGTGATGGCACCCCATTTGGGGTGGCCGCCGCCTGCTGCTTATCTTGGCTTGCCGCATTGAGCCAAGGTGGCTGTGCGGGTATGCTTTGCCGCAACCATGCCTGCGGGGCAGGGGCACAGCCGATACGGCACTCGCCCGCGCGGGCATTTGATACCAACACAGTCGCATCTGGGGTTAATATGAGTCTTGATATGCAAGAGTGGCGCGAAGAGACCACCGCCATCGTCAACGAGTTGCTGGCCGATGGCAGCAACCCGGATCTGGAATACGAGATTGAGCACCACTTTGCCTGCCAGGATTTCGATCTGCTGGAGAAGGCGGCGGTCGACCTGTTCAAGGCCGGTTTCGAAGTGACCGATGCCGAAGAGATGGAGCTGGATGACGGCGCCACCATCTTCTGCTTCGACGCCACCACCGAGTGCAAGCTGGACATCGAGACCATAGTCGCCGATATCGAAAAAATGCTGCCTATCCTTCAGAAATACGGCGTGGACTACGACGGTTGGGGTACTTACTTCCAGGAGTAAGGCGCCCGTTCACGCACGCGTTGCAAAAACAACAAGGCCACCCTAGGGTGGCCTTGTTGTTGCTGGCTTACTGCTCCGGCAGCTGGTAGCTGCGGGCAAACTCGGCGGGGGGCAGGGGGCGGCTGAACAGGTAGCCCTGCAGCCGATCGCAGCCGGCCTGCACCAGCCACGCTTGCTGCTCCTGCGTCTCCACGCCTTCGGCGGTGATCTTGATGCCGAGCTCGTGGCCCAGCCCGATGACGGAGCGCACGATGGCGGTGGTCGCCTGGTTGGTGGCCAGCCCCTGGGTGAAGCTGCGGTCCAGCTTGAGGGTGGCCACCTGCAGCCTGGGCAGATAGGCGAGCGAGCAGTAACCGGTGCCGAAGTCATCGATGGCAAGCTGAAAGCCCGCCTCGATCAGGTTGGCCAGGTTGCTCTCAATCTCGTCGGCATTCTCCATCAGCACCCCTTCGGTGATCTCCAGCTCCAGCTGCCAGGGGGCGAGCCCGTGGCGTTCGATGCAGGCGAAGATCTGCGGGCAGAGCTCGGGGTCGCGAAATTGCAGCGGCGACAGGTTGATGGAGAGCACCAGATCCGGCGCCGCCACCTGCCAGCGGGCCAGCTGGGCACAGCCCTGCTCCAGCATGTGGCTGCCGAGCAGGCCGATGAGCCCCAGCTCTTCCGCCAGCGGGATGAACTCGTCCGGCGAGATCATGCCGAGCTCGGGGTGGGGCCAGCGGCAGAGCAGCTCGGCCCCGTGCAACTGGCTGGTGCGGGTGCTGATGATGGGCTGGTAGACGGCCGTCAGCTGGCCTGACTTGATGGCCAGCGGCAATTGGGCGGCGATCAGCTGGCGGCGCTTGAGCTTGGCATCGAGTTCTGGGTCGAACAGGGTGCAGTGCTGCTGCTGGCGCTTGCCCTGGGCCAGCGCGGCTTCGGCGTGGCTCAGCAGGCGCTCGGCGTCGTTGGCCTTGCCGTGGGCGATGCCGAGGAACACCGGGATCTGGATCCTGTGTTCTTCCACCTGGTAGGGCACCATCAGCGCCCCCTGCAGGCGGCTGCTCCAGCTGGTCAGCGGCTCGCTCAGCTCGGGCAGCAGCATGGCAAAGTCGTCGGCAGCGACCCGGCACACCAGCGACTGGGGCGGGGCCAGCTGTTGCAGGCGGCGGGCCACCTGATTGAGCAGCCGGTCGGCGACCCGGATGCCGAAGCGGTCGTTGATCTCGCGAAAGTGCTGCAAATCGACCAGCACCAGGCTCGCCTTGCGGGCGCCGAGATGGCGGCTGGTCTGCAGAAAGTGGGAGAGTTTGAGCAGGCCGGTCAGGCTGTCGTAGTGCTGCTCCTGCTGCAGCTGGGCCTGGGTGGTGCGCAGTCCGGTGATGTCGCGGCTCAGGGTGAGGATGCCGAGGGAGTTGCCCTCGTCATCCGGCACATCGACCCGGGTGACTTCCAGATGGCGGCCCTGGCCGTTGGCGTCCACCAGGCAGTATTCACCGCGCCCCATCGGCAGCTCGGTGGAGAGGCGGTGGGCGACCCGCTGGCCGAGCGCCTCGCTCGCCACCATGCCCATGAAGTCGAGAAAGGCCTGATTGCAGTCGATCAGCAGCCCCTGGTGGTCTTCCAGCCGGATCGGATCCGGGATGGCGTCCAGCAGGCGGCGTTGCAGCAGCTGCTGCTGGCGGAAGGTCTGCTCCAGCTCCTTGCGCTGGCCAATTTCATTGACCATGCCGAACAGGGCCACCGGTTTGCCTTGGGCGTCGTAGAGCGGGATCTTGTGGATCTCCATCCAGCTGGTGGCATCGCCGCTGTTGCAGTGCAACTGCTGATAGAGCAGCGGTTTACCCTCCGCCAGCAGGCGCAGATCCTCTTCCCGAAAGATGTCGCCCCAGGGCATGTCGGCATCGGTCTTGCCGATGAGATCCGCCGGTTGCGACAGGCCCGCCTGCTCCGTGAAGGCTCGGTTGGCAAACAGGTAGCGCCCATCCGTATCCCGGCAGAAGATATTCATGGGTAGCTGGTCGATGATCTGCTGCAGCAGGGGCAGGGTGAGCAAGGAGTTCACACAGACACTCACGGGGGAAATTTCGAGCAAATCTATGATAGCAGGCTGGTTTTGTAAAGCTTGGGTTAAGGCTGACTCATTTCTGCCGATCCCTGCTGACAGTCTGTGTCGCTGACGCCATAATAGCCGCCGGTCGGCCGATGGCCGGATTATATGGATGAGAGAAGCAGCATGAAAAAGATTGTGGGAGTAGCACTGGCCCTGTTGATGGCCGGTTGTGCCAGCGACAACAATGGCGGCGAACAGTACCGCTATACCCCGCCGGTAGCCAAGGCGACCAACAACACCCAGGAGATGCAGATCCCGGTGGATCTGGTGTGGGCCCGTGCCGAGAAGTGGTTTGGCGATCACGGTCTTAACATCGAGAACAGCCAGCGCGGCTCCGGCCTGATGACCGCCAACGTCGAGAATTCGGCCGACGGTCTGGAGTGGCTGGATTGCGGTACCATGGGTTCCAAGGTCGCACTGGGCAACCCCAACCTGCAGATCAACCTGATCATCACCCAGAGCGGCAACAACAGCGTGGCGACCGTCAATGTCAAGGGCAACACCCAGCTCTACTTCGTCGAGTCCTCCGGCGAGCGGGTGCTGGCACCTTCCATCACTCCGGTGTGCGTCTCCCGCGGCAGCCTGGAACAGAGCCTGTTCTCTACCCTCGGCAATTAAGTTGCGCCGAGTGCCAGCAAAAACCCCGTTGCCTGCAACGGGGTTTTTTGTTTCCGGCCTGGCGACAAGGTACATGTAGCCGTTGTCGATAGCCGCAAAAAACAACCCCCGGCAGGGACGGGGGTTGAATAGATACGGGTGGCTTAGCGGGCGACGTCGCCGTGAAACAGCGTCTGCTCGCCGGCTTTGAGCACATAGCCCTTCCAGGGGAAGAGGGTGTAGCCGCTGCCTTGCCACGACCAGTTGCCTTCCGCCCCCTGGCGGGTGAGCAGGTGCTGCTCGCCGCTCGGCAGGGTGAGCTCGGCCTGGCTCTGATCGGCGTTGAACAGCACGAAGGCGCTGCTGGTCTGGCCGGCATCGGTCGGATTGAGCCGGATGCCCTGCTCGAACAGCCGCACGCACTGCTTGGTCAGCGCCGACCACTGATAGCCTGCACTGCCGATGCAGCCGTGGCTGTCGCGATCGCTGCCAACCAGATGTTGTTCCGGGGTACTGCAGGCCGCCAACAGCAGGGAGGCGGCCATCAGGGTCAGGGTGCGCATGCTTACTCCTTGGCGTCCCGTTCGATGACGATGTTGGAGAAGCCCAGCTCCTTGAAGTAGTTCTCCCGGTAATCCTTCACGCTCTTCTTGTCGCGCCGGCATACCTGAGCCAGCTGCTCTTCCATGGCATGGAAGCTGGCCAGGTTGATCCCCTCGGCAGCGGCAATGGCATCGTAGATGCTGTTGAACTTGTCGTTGGCGTAGCCAATCTCTTTGGTTTTTTTGCCGTAGGTGTAGGTAATCTTGAACGCCATGGCGTTATTCCTTTGATTTGGCCTGCTTGCGCTGGACGTACAGATAGAGGCTCTCGACCTTCTCTCTGGCCCAGGGGGTCTTGCGCAAGAACTTCAGGCTGGACTTGATGCTGGGGTTATCGGTGAAGCAACGGATATTGATCTGCTGCCCCAGTTCTTCCCAGCCGTAGTGCGCGACCAGGGCGGTGACAATCGCCTCCAGGGTCAGCCCGTGCAGCGGGTTGTTCTTCTGCGAGGAGGCGGGCTGCTCGCTCATGCCTGCGTCGCCAGCTTGGCAAAGGGCTGACCCATGCGGGTGGTGACCCCGTTGGCCAGATGGGGCTCGAAACCGGCCAGCATGCCCGGGCCAAACAGGCAGACCACGGTACTGCCCAGCTTGAACAGGCCCATCTCGGCACCTTTTTGCAGGGTAATGGCCTCGTCGCCGGTGTAGTCCCAGCGCACGACACGCTTCTCTTTGGTTGGCGCTATGTTGCCGGCCCAGATGGTCTCGATACTGGCCACGATAGTGGCACCAACCAGCACCAGCGCCATGGGGCCGTGCGGGGTGCGGAAGGTGGCGACCACCCGCTCGTTGCGGGCAAACAGGTTGGGCACGTTCTCGGCGGTGAGCGGGTTGACGGAGAAGAGATCCCCCGGCACGAACACCATGCTCTCCAGCACGCCGTCCAGCGGCATGTGGATGCGGTGATAATCCTTGGGCGCCAGGTAGATGGTGGCGAAGTCGCCATCCTTGAACGGTGCCACCAGATCCTCATAACCGCCCAGCAGCTCGCGGGCGCTGTAGTCGTGGCCCTTGGCCTGGATGATGCGACCCTGCTGGATCGGACCGAGCTGGCTGACGGTGCCATCCACCGGCAGCGCCAGGGTCATGGCATCCTCGACCAGGGGGCGGATCCCCGGCTTGAGTTCACGGGTGAAGAATTCGTTGAAGCTCTTGTAGTGGGCCGGACTCTCGTGCAGCGCCTCGCTCATGTCGACCTGGTACTGCTTGATAAAGGCCTCGATCACCCTGGTGGTGAGGTTGCCTGCTTCGGCAGCCGCAAGTTTGCCGACCAGGCGGGAGAGGGCGTGTTTGGGCAGACAGTATTGACCGGCAATTTTCAGGTTGTCAGTAATGCTCATGTTCATCATCAAGGTAGGTTGAATAGGGTCACAGCCGCGCCTGTTGGCGACCGTGACGGGCTTCCTGCATGGTTTCCAGGATGCGGTGATAGTTGTGGAAGCGATCGGCGCTGATGGCGCCACTGTCGACGGCGGCCCGCAGGGCGCAGCCGGGATCGTCCTTGTGGGTGCAGTCGCGGAACTTGCAGCCACCCAGGTAGTCGCGAAACTCGACGAAGCACCAGGTGATGCGGTCGGCTTCCAGATGCCAGAGGGCGAACTCGCGTATTCCGGGGGAGTCGATGAGATCGCCGCCGCTCGGGAAGTGATAGAGTCGCGCCGTGGTGGTGGTGTGCTGGCCGAGCCCCGAGTTCTCGGAGATCTCGCCGGTGAGCACATCCAGCCCCGGCATCAGGGCATTGGTGAGGGACGACTTGCCCACCCCGGACTGGCCGACGAAGATGCTGATTTTGTCGGTCAGGGCGGCTTTAAGCTCATCGAGCCCTTCGCCGCTCTCGCAGCTTACCAGCAACACCTCGTAACCGAGCTTGCGGTAGGTTTCGAGCTGGCGCTCGATGCGGGCGCGGGCCGCGTCATCGAGCATGTCGACCTTGTTCAGCACGATCAGGGGGCGGATCTCCACATCCTCGGCGGCCACCAGATAGCGGTCGACGATGTTGGTGGAGAACTCGGGCATCACCGCCGAGACGATGATGATCTGGTCGATGTTGGCGGCGATGGGTTTGACCCCGTCGTAGAAGTCCGGCCGGGTCAGCACCGAGTGACGCGGATGCACCGCCTCGATGACGCCGGCAGTCGCGGCATTGAGGCCGGGACGCCACACCACCTTGTCACCGCACACCAGGCTGCTGATGCTGCTGCGCCGCAGGTTGCTGCGGTGGATGGCACCATCGCTCGCCTCGACGTCTGCGTGCTGACCAAAACGGCTGATCACCACCCCTTCGATGGCCGGGCCAAACAGGGTGTCATCCACGACCGTGGTGTGCTCTTTTTGCAGCCGCCGCTCGCGGTTGGCCTGGACGCGCCTTTGTTGACCCAGATTGAGTTTTGCTTTCTTTGCCACTCGATTCGCCAGTTTATGAACAGATCCAAAGCCAGTATGATACATGCAAATTGGCAAAATTCCGCCATTCCTCCCAATAGAGAGAGCAATCATGACAGTCAGCGCGCAGAACCTGGTATGGATCGACATGGAGATGACGGGTCTGGACCCCGAACAGAATGTGGTACTGGAGATCGCCACCATCGTCACCGACAAGGACCTGAACGTGCTGGCCGAAGGGCCGGTCATCGCCATTCACCAGAGCGATGAAGAGCTGGCCAAGATGGACGACTGGAACGTCAACACCCATACCAACAGCGGTCTGGTGGCCCGGGTCAAGGCGAGCCAGCATGATGAGGCGAAAGCCGTCGCCGAGACCCTCGAGTTCATTCGCCAGTGGGTGCCGGAGCGTACCAGCCCGCTGTGCGGCAACAGCATCGGTCAGGATCGCCGTTTCATGGTCAAGCACATGAGCGATCTGGAAGCCTTCTTCCACTATCGCAACGTCGACGTCAGCACCATCAAGGAGCTGGTGCGTCGCTGGCAACCGGCGTTGCTGGACCAGTTCAAGAAGAGCGGTACCCATCAGGCGCTGGACGACATCCGCGAATCCATTGCCGAACTGCAGTTTTACCGCAGCCACGTCTTCAAGATCTGAGTCTGTGGCAAGGTCTTGCGCTCTCCCGGTTGCTAAAATCGACAGTTCGACCAGCTTTTGAGCGAACGCGCGCAACTAGACAAAAAAGCCCTTGCAATTGGAATGTCTGCTCTTATAATTCGGCTCCCGTACAGTAGCGCAAGCAACCAAATGCTGTACGGCCGTTTTAAGGTAGTTGCGGGAATAGCTCAGTTGGTAGAGCACGACCTTGCCAAGGTCGGGGTCGCGAGTTCGAGTCTCGTTTCCCGCTCCAAAAAGTTTGCTGATGACGTTCCGATGCGGGAATAGCTCAGTTGGTAGAGCACGACCTTGCCAAGGTCGGGGTCGCGAGTTCGAGTCTCGTTTCCCGCTCCAATCATCAGCACAGCCTCAAGACAACCTAATGTTGCGGGAATAGCTCAGTTGGTAGAGCACGACCTTGCCAAGGTCGGGGTCGCGAGTTCGAGTCTCGTTTCCCGCTCCAAAAATTTGTAAGTGATATTCCGATGCGGGAATAGCTCAGTTGGTAGAGCACGACCTTGCCAAGGTCGGGGTCGCGAGTTCGAGTCTCGTTTCCCGCTCCAATCTCTCTTCAAATTCAATATCTCTCCCCCAAGCTCACGAATCCAGTTTCTCCATACAGTCACTGCCACATTCAGTTGGTAGAGCATGATCCGTGCTTGCCAAGGCTGGGGTCGCGAGTTCGAGTCTCGTTTCCCGCTCCAATTTCTCTTCAAATTCAATCTCTTTCCCCCCAAGCTCACGAATCCAGTTTCTCAATACAATCGCTGCCATATTCAGTTGGTAGGGCATGATCCGCGCTTGCCAAGGCTGGGGTCGCGAGTTCGAGTCTCGTTTCCCGCTCCAATCTCTCTTCGAAGTTCTCATCATCCCTTTGAATTGCCCATCACATCGCGCCGCGATGATTTGTCGTATCCGGCGTTCAGCCAGATCAGGCCCATGTCTTCTGCACCCGCGTGGTACACAGGTGCTGGGGAGGGCTGTGGTTATAGGCAAGCTTATGATTGTCGTGGGGAGGGTTGCTGTTGCTGTTGCTGCGGGCAGGCTTGTGAGCGTGGCGGGGAAGGGGAAACGGCGGGCAAAAAAATAGGAGGGCCGATGGCTCCTCCTACAGGCTCACTGGCGTGGCTTAGAGCAGGGTAACGTTCTCAGCCTGAGGGCCTTTTTTGCCCTGGGTCACAGTGAACTGGACTTTTTGACCTTCAGCCAGGGTCTTGAAACCGGCGCTCTGGATGGAGGAGAAGTGAACGAAAACGTCCGGTCCCTGGGATTGCTCGATGAAGCCAAAACCCTTGGTCTCATTGAACCATTTTACTTGGCCGGTGCGAATGTCAGACATGTGGTAAGTCCTATCTATAACAAAATGAAACTAAGCCTTGTTGGGCAGCATTTGCCTAGAAATCAGGGGTTGAAGCATGACTGACCACGTCAATTTGTCCCAGTAGCATGTAGAACAATCCCTGTCTAAAGCACAAACGATTGTACGTGAGCGCGATCCCTTGTCAATTTGGCACTTTTCATTTTTTGAGCAAGCTAAAAATATTGTGAACTCAGCGGCTTATTTCATGGATTCAGGTCAAAAAAACGGGAGGCATCAGGCCTCCCGTTGTTTCATTCCTTGAGGGCGAATCCTTCGCCCTGTCGGTCGTAGCGGTAGATGGCCTGACCGTAGGAGCGGATCTCGACCCGCTGGATGCGGCGGGTGTCATCGATCAGGATGAACACGGCACGGCCCGATTGCAGGCGGGTCAGCGGCCGATCAGGCCCTTCGATGGCGATCAGACGGCTGAGCTCGGCGCCCGGCAGTTCGAACTTGCGGAAGATGGAGTAGAGGGTCTCGCCGGCTTGCACGTCGTGCTGCAGCCAGGTGCCATCCACCTTCTCTTCGACCGGTTTGGCAGCTGCCGTTGCACTGCCTGCGGCGCCATTGCCGACGGTGAGGGCCTGCGCCGGTACGGCGATGGGGACCGCCAGCGAACCGGACGGCGCGGCTTTGGGCGCGGGGGCGGCCGGTTCCCAGGCCAGCACCAGCAGCCAGAGCGGGATAAGGATCAGCAGCCCAATGGTGTGCTTGCGCGGCAGCGGGCTCGCCAGCTTGAACTTGCCTGTTTTGGCTTCCTGGCCGCGTTGGCCAAGTCCGCTCATGCCCTGGCCGATGCGTTGGCGCAGGGGCAGGGTGGCGGTATTGATACGATGGAGCAGGGATCCTTGTGATTCGTCTTGGCGACGCTGCTGGGCTCGTCTGTTGTGGCCACGGGGGCGACGGTCCGGGGTGGGCACGGCATTTACCTCTCACTACATTGCCTGCCATCAGGCAAATTCGTGCCTATGGTAAACGGACTCGCCCCCGAGGGGGAGAGTCCTGAGGTGGAAAATTATCAGCTGAGACGAAATTGTCCCAGTAATTGCTGTAAACGCTCGGCCGCCTGGCGCAACGCCTGGCTGGCTTTGGCCGTTTCGGTCGCATCCAGTGCGATGTCGTTGGCCAGTGCGTTGGTTTTTGACAGGTTGCCGGAGACGGTCTCGGAAACCGAGCTCTGCTCTTCGGCGGCGGAGGCGATCTGGTAGGTCATGTCGTTGATGGTGGAGATGGCCTGATAGATGCTGCCGAGCGCCTCTTCCGCCAGATCCGCCTCGCCCACCGCCTGATGGGTCAGTTGCTGGCTCTGGTTGATGGCGTTGACCGCGTTGGCCGAGCTGTGGCGGATCTTCTCGATCAGCTCCTGGGTGTTCTGCACCGCCTGCTGGGTGTTGCCCGCCAGCTTGCGAACCTCGTCGGCCACCACCGCAAAGCCGCGGCCCTGCTCGCCGGCCCGGGCCGCCTCGATGGCGGCGTTGAGCGCCAGCAGGTTGGTCTGATCGGCGATCCCCTGAATGACGGTGAGGATGCTGGTGATCTGCTCGCTGTCGTGGGCCAGCCCCTCGACCACCTCGGCACCCTTGCCGGCCTCGGCGGCCACCTTGTGCATCGACTGGATCACCTGCTGGAAGCGTACCTTGCCCTGATCCGCCGCCCCCTGGGCCTGCTTGGCCGAGTCGGCGGTGTTGTTGGCGTGGGTGGCCACCTCCTGGCTGACGTAGGACATCTCCTGTACCGCAGTCAGCATCTGCTCCATCTCCGCCTGGTGGTGCTGCAGGTTGGTGTCGGTCTGGCCGGCGATGCGATCGGTGTCGCCAGCGTGACGGTTGACCTCGCTGGCGGTCTTGAGCACATCCCCCAGCAGCACCTGCAGCTTGTCGATAAAGCGGTTGATGCCCTTGGCCAAGTCCCCCAATTCATCGCTGGACTGGGTATTGAGCCGCTTGGTGAGATCTCCTTCGCCATCGGCGATGTCATCCACCAGGCTGACCATCTGGCGGATGGGGCCGGTGATGCTGCGGGCAATGACCAGCATGGTGGCCAGCGCCAGCACCAGCACGACGACGGCGCCCACCAGTTGCTGGGTCATGGCTGCCCGGTTCATGTCGCTCAGCTGGGCTTCCAGCTGGTCGGCCCCGGCGAGCACCACCTTGTAGGGCAGGGTGACGATGATGGCCCAGTTGCGGCTCATGCCCGGCACCGCGATGGGCACCGAGATCCGGAACGCATCGTCGAGCTCCTGGCGCTGAACCTCGGGTTTGAGGTACTGCTGCCAGCCGTTGCCGAGCAGCTTGTCGGCGCGGCTGCCGAGCAGGCTGGCATCACCGCTGGTGCCGGTGATGACGCCGGCGGCGCTGACGATCAGGGTCTCGCCTTTGCCGTCATAGATGTTGCTGTTGAGGGACTGGGCTTGACGGCTGATGGAGTCCACCGCCAGATCGAGCGCGGCGATCCCCTTGAACTGGCCGCCCACCATGATGGGGGTGGTGATGGTGCTCACCAGCACCTGCTGGCCGTTGATGTCCACCTTGAAGGGGTCGATGAGGCAGGAACGTCCCTCCCGTTTCGGGCAGGCGTAGTAGTCGTTGGCCGGATTGCCGAACTCGTCCGGATCGCTCTTCTCGATGGAGAGCAGCAGGTCGGTGCCGATGCTCTCCTTGTCGCGATAGAAGTAGGGCACGAAGCGCCCCTTGCTGTCACTGCCCAGCGCCGTCTGGCCGGCGAAGCTGGCATCCTGGCCGTCGAAACCGTTGGGTTCGAAGCCGGCGAAGGCGCCGTAGAGCTGGGGTTCGAGGGCGAGCTGGGCCTTGAGCAGATCGGTGGCCTGCTGGCGATCCAGCGGCAGCTTGCCCTCCTGCTGCAGGGCGAGGGCGCTGGCCATCTGCTGGGTATAGGAGAGCCCCTTTTGCAGCAACTGGGTGATGGTGGCGGCCTCGGCACGGGCGTTGGCGCTGACCTTCTGCCATGCCTCCTGCTGCAGGGCGGCGCGGCTGGAGCTGATGGTCAGCTTCTGGGTCTGTTGACCCGAGTACTGGTTGAGCAGGATCAGGATGACCAGGGCGGCGGTCATGGCGATCCCGGCCATCACCAGAATACGATTCTGGATAGAACGGAACTGCATCGTCTCTTCCTTGTTGGTGAGCGTTATTTGGATATCGGCCGGAGGAGGCAGCTCTCCAACACTTGTCATAGCAAAACGGAAACCGGGATTTTGTTTTGCGATCCCCTTCAAATATCAGGCGGCAAGCGGCTGGGACGCCTGTGCAACCCCCTACTTTTGCCCGCTGCGACTGCATGGTTTTCCCATCCGTCATTGTCGGTGCTAAAATGCGACGGTTTTTTTAACGAATTGGCCCAAGGCCCTCTACACAAGGCTTAAAGATGAAAGTCAAAACCCGTTTTGCTCCCAGCCCGACCGGCTTTTTGCATGTCGGCGGTGCCCGTACCGCACTCTATTCCTGGTTGTTTGCAAAGAACCAGGGCGGTGAGTTCGTGCTGCGTATCGAGGATACCGACCTGGAACGTTCCACTCAGGAGGCGATCGACGCCATCATTGAGGGCATGGAATGGCTGGAGCTGAACTGGGATGAGGGTCCCTACTACCAGACCAAGCGCTTCGATCGCTACAACGGGCTGATCGACGAGATGCTGGCTGACGGCCGTGCCTACAAGTGCTACTGCTCCAAGGAGCGGCTGGAAGCGCTGCGCGAAGGCCAGATGGCCAACGGCGAGAAGCCCCGCTACGACGGCAAGTGCCGCGACCACGCCCACGATCACCCGGCCGATGCGCCGCACGTCATCCGCTTCCGCAAC
Source organism: Aeromonas sp. DNRA1 (assembly GCF_963888745.1). Classification (NCBI taxonomy): domain Bacteria; kingdom Pseudomonadati; phylum Pseudomonadota; class Gammaproteobacteria; order Aeromonadales; family Aeromonadaceae; genus Aeromonas; species Aeromonas sp. DNRA1. Next base: position 40,751 of record NZ_CAWPKQ010000002.1, read on the forward strand.
CCGACCGAAGGTTCTGTGGTGTTCGATGACCACGTCCGTGGCCGCATCGAGTTCGCCAACACCGAGCTGGACGATCTGATCATCCGCCGTACCGACGGCGCGCCGACCTACAACTTCTGCGTGGTGGTCGATGACTGGGACATGGAGATCACCCACGTGGTGCGTGGCGAAGACCACATCAACAACACCCCGCGCCAGATCAACATCTACAAGGCGCTGAACGCGCCGGTGCCGGAGTTTGCCCACGTCTCCATGATCCTGGGTGACGACGGTGCCAAGCTCTCCAAGCGCCACGGTGCCGTGTCCGTGATGCAGTACCGCGACGACGGCTACCTGCCGGAAGCGCTGCTGAACTATCTGGTGCGTCTGGGTTGGTCCCATGGCGATCAGGAGATCTTCAGCCTGGAAGAGATGATCAAGCTGTTCAGCCTGGATGCCATCTCCAAGTCCGCCTCTGCCTTCAATACCGACAAGCTGCTGTGGCTGAACAACCACTACATGCGCAGCCTGGACCCGGCTTATGTTGCCAAGCATCTGGCATGGCACATGGAAAACCAGAAGATCGACACCAGCAATGGCCCGGCGCTGGCCGACGTGGTCACCCTGCTGGCCGAGCGCTGCAACACCCTGGTCGAGATGGCTGCCCAGAGCCGCTACCTGTTCGAAGAGTACGAAGCGCTCGACGAAGCGGCTGCCAAGAAGCACCTGCGCGGTGTGGCTGCCGAGCCGCTGACCCTGGCCAAGGCCAAGCTGGCTGCCCTGGATAGCTGGACCACCGAAGCGTTGCACGAGCTGATTGAAGCGACCGCCGCCGAGCTGAGTCAGGGCATGGGCAAGGTTGGTATGCCGTTGCGTGTGGCCGTCACCGGTCTGGGTCAGTCTCCTGCCATCGACGCCGTGATGGCGCTGGTGGGCAAGGAGCGGGTACTGGCCCGTATCGACCGCGCCCTGGCGTACATCGAAGCACGCATGGCCGCCGAGTAAGCTTGCCGTCGCACATTGCCGTCACCGGTCTGGGGTAATCTCTCTCCTGCCATCGATGCCGTGATGGCGCTGGTGGGCAAGGAGCGGGTACTGGCCCGCATCGACCGCGCTTTGGCGTATATCGAAGCGCGCATGGCCGCTGAATAAGCGCCAGTCAGTGCTTGCGAAAGGGCTCCCGTACGGGGGCCCTTTGTTTTTGGTCAAAGGCCGGTTTTGTGACATAAAACAGCGAGATAGCTATGTCATTGCCGGTTAAATCGGCTAACTGCTTGAATTTTGACTAAACGCGTGAATCGGCGTTATTTTTGGGTTGACAGCAAAGCGGTCGGTGCCTATCATGCGCCTCCGTTGCCGGAGATAACTTTGGTAGCGCCGAGGTGAGTTGGGGTTATAGCTCAGCTGGGAGAGCGCTTGCATGGCATGCAAGAGGTCCGCGGTTCGATCCCGCGTAGCTCCACCAAATTCTCCTCGAACAATCTGGAATCAAAGGGGTTATAGCTCAGCTGGGAGAGCGCTTGCATGGCATGCAAGAGGTCCGCGGTTCGATCCCGCGTAGCTCCACCAGGTTCCTGATTGAAATGAAGTACCCAGGGCAGTGCGGTGTGTATCACCCAGGCCGACCTTTGTGGGGTTATAGCTCAGCTGGGAGAGCGCTTGCATGGCATGCAAGAGGTCCGCGGTTCGATCCCGCGTAGCTCCACCATTATTGAGGATGAATGGCCGCCAGAACCATTCATTCAGTGCCGAATTTGGGGTTATAGCTCAGCTGGGAGAGCGCTTGCATGGCATGCAAGAGGTCCGCGGTTCGATCCCGCGTAGCTCCACCAAATTCAGAGTGACTCAATGTCGCTCACATATATCGGGGTTATAGCTCAGCTGGGAGAGCGCTTGCATGGCATGCAAGAGGTCCGCGGTTCGATCCCGCGTAGCTCCACCATCTTTCGTAACGAAAGTAGAAAAGGCCACCGCACTGCGGTGGCCTTTTTGTTTTGCGCTCCGTTCACCGGGCGTGCCGGCCGGCCCATAAAAAAGCCCGCATCGCTGCGGGCTTTTGGTTTGATGGCGATGGCTCATCAGCCGTGGCGACGACGCCAGGCCAGCGGCAGCAGCGCCAGCAGCAGGGCGCCCATGGCTCCGCCACCGCCGTTGCTCTCCTCTTGCAGCTTGAGGTCGACGATGATGGGATCGTGGTCGGAGGCGCTGAACGGGTTGTCCGACTTGATCATGTCGCCGGAGAAGTCCCGGCCGTATTCGAACAGGTTGCTCTCGAACGAGTTGATGTGCCAGTCGGCCACGGCGATCACCTTGCCGGCCAGCGCCGGGTTGGCGAGGGCATAGTCCAGGGTGCCGAGCTCGGCCTCGTAGCTGTAGGAGATGGCTTTCTCCTTGTTGAACTTGACGTTCATGTCCACCAGGCCGTAGCTCTTGGCCACTTCGCTGCCGGTCTGCTCAAAGACCTGGTCACCGAGGAAGGTCTGGGAGGCGGAGACAATCTTGCGCTGACCGTCGGTCGGCACATAGTCGGTCAGCACCCGGATCGCATCTTCCCGGGCGTAGGAGTTGAAGTCGCCCACCAGCAGCACCTGGCCGGGCAGCTTGCTCACCGCATCGCCCAGCACCTTGGCGGCACTGACCCGGAACTCGGTGCACTTGCCCTGCAGATCGGCCGGCTCCTTGCCGTCCAGGTTCTCGAGGCAGCCTGAACCCTTGGATTTCAGGTGGTTGACCACCAGGGTCAGCGGATCCTTGCTGCCCTCGACGGTGAAGGTCTGCACCAGGGAGTCACGCTGAGAGGCCTGTTTCTCGACCCCTTTGGCATCCAGGTATTTCTGCACCGGCAGGGTGATGACGTTGGCGTCCCCTTGCGGTGCCAGCTTGGCCGGCCGGTAGATCATGGCCACCATGATGGCGTCGCCACCGAAGTAGTGCTCGCCCTGCAGCAGCGCCTTGGGCAGGGTGACGAAGGCGTACTGCTTGCCCGCCTCTTTCTGCTGGGCGTTGAGGGCCTGTACCAGGTCGCTGATGGCGGAGTGGCTGTCAAAGCCGTTGTTCTCCATCTCCATCAGGCCGAGCAGGTCGGCATCCATCTCGGTGATGGCGTTGACGATCTTGGTGCGCTGCTTCTGGAAATCTTCCAGATTCTTGGCGCCCCGGTTGCAGCCCTTGGCGCTGTCTGCATCCGCCTGATCCTTGCACAGCACGTTGAGGGCACCGCCCACACTGGAGTGGCTGGTGAAGTAGTTGAGCACGTTGAAGCTGCCGACGCGCAGATCGGTGCCGTCGGCACGGGCCGGGGCGCTCTGGCGGTCATTGTCGCTGGTGCGCAGCAGATCGCCGGCGGTGATCACCTGATCCTGCGGCACGATCAGCCGGTACTCGTTGTAGCTGTAGCCCACCATGGCGTCCAGATTGACCGGGGCGTCGCCGATGCGCAGGTAACCCTGCTCCGGCTCCCAGGCCGGCAGCCAGGGCAGTTTGCCGTCGGCGGCCTTGAAGTCCGATTCGAGGAACACCCGGTTACCGGCGTTGGCCTTGGCCAGTGCCTTGGCGGCCTTGCTGTCGGCGTCGTGCAGCTGGGTCGGTTTCATCAGCGGCGCCTGGTGGGAGAGCACCAGGTTGTTGCGCCGGGCGGCGTAGTCATAGCTGAAGTTGCGGCTGATTTTGAGCGCGCTGTCGGCGTCGAGCCGTACCCGCATCCCTTCGTGGCGCTCCAGCGCCCGGGCCAGGGTTTCGTTTTCCAGCACCCGCAGCGGGATGGCGGCCGGGACCGAGCCCTGGGCGACGACCTGCAGGCGCGGGGTGCCGCTGTCAAACACCGGCTTGAGCTGGGTGTGGTTGTAATACTCTTCGACCTTGGCCTCCAGGCAGACTTCGGCACCCGGCTTGATGTCCGGGTACTTGCTGGCGAAGTTCTTGTCGTTCAGGAAGACGAAGATGCCGTCCGAGGTCTGGGGGTTGCCGTCGCCCTGCACATCCAGCAGGTAGAACCCCTTGTTGAGGCTCTCGCCGAGGCCAGAGACCACTGCCTTGACCATGACACTCTGGGGGCTTTCGAACTTGTCGGCGGGAATGAGCGGGCTCTTGTCGCCGCTGCCCTGAATGACCGGGATCGGGGTGAGGGCGCTGTCGGCCGGGCAGCTGAAGCCGGCGGCATAGACGGACGGGGAGGCGAGCGCAAGCCCCACGGCCAGCGACAGCAGGGTACGTGTTCCTTTCATAACTGTTCCTTTTTTATTTTTTGCCAGTGTTTCCATAGCCTTGGCGCATCGGCCAAGGGCGCGCATTGTCACATTTCTGGCATGTCATACCAGTGAGCCAACGCACATTACGGGGATACAAATGAGGGCAATGCCGGTTTTTTTGACTTGGCTAACAGTATGAAATTAATGACAAAACAGTTATTTCGTCACGTCAGTGAAAATGTGATCTGGCTGGCATCCACATATTTTTCCTCGAGAATGAAGATTGAGACTCGGCTGGTTGATTCCTATACTCGGTTTGTTCCTCACGGAACCCAGGTAAAGGGCAAACCGGTCGAGATGCCGGGACGCAATGCCTCCGGTCTTCAGATCGCGCGATCCAGATAGCGGGGCTTCCCAGGGTGAGGGTGACGTTTGTGGCAGGTCCATTGCCAGTTGTCTGCGCCCATCACGCAGGTTGCGCTTGTCCCTTGCCTTGGTGACCAATGCCAAGACAAAACAAGGAAGATAACAATATGCAACAGACCCTAAGGCCCAGCAGGCTTGCCATGCTGGTGGCTTTGGCTGCCATGCCCGCCTGGGCACAGGCCGCCTATCCCGCCTATCAGGCCGGTACCGCCTACAAGGCCGGCGACATCGTCAGCAACGTCGGCAATCTCTATGAGTGCAAAGAATTTCCCTACTCCGGCTGGTGCGGGGCCTCGCCCTATCACTACGCTCCCGGAGTGGGTGTGGTCTGGGCCGATGCCTGGAAACTCTATGGCGGGGACGTGCCGCCCCCTGTGCTCGGCGTATCCGTCAGCTCGCCGGCTGCCGGCGCCAGTTTCAACGAGGGGGAGAGCGTCGCGCTGGCGGTGACCCTGAGCGGCCCGGTGACGGCGCTGGTTCGGGTGGAATACCTCATCGACGGCAAGCTGGTGGCCACGGCGAGCGCCTCGCCCTGGAACGGCAGCTGGAGTGCCGCCGGTGTCGGCGCCCACGCCCTCAAGGCACGGGCACTGGATAAAGATGGCAAGGTGCTGAGCGAGGCGGATTCGAGCTTCAACGTCGCCGCCGTGGTGGCGCCGGAGGCGCCCAAGGTGAGCATCAGCAGCCCGGCCAGCGGCGCCAAGGTGACCCTGGGTCGCAGCGTGGCGGTGAGTGGCAACGTCACCGATGCCAACAACGACGTCGCCAGGGTCGAGCTGTTCGTCGATGGCAAGAAGGTGGGCGAAGACACCAGTGCCCCCTGGCAGGTGAACTGGACGCCCCAGAGCAAGGGGCTGGCCGGCCTCAAGCTGGTGGCGACCGACAAGGAGAACCTGAGCGGCGAATCGAGCCAGGTCGACGTACAGGTGGAAGAGGCAGCCCTGCCTCCCACCGGTGGCAACCTCTCCTGCGACATTCGCCAGATCTACCGCCCGGATGGCTACGAGTGCATGGGGGATGACCACGCCCGTCGGGTCATCGGTTATTTCACCTCCTGGCGCACCGGCAAGAACGGCTTGCCCTCCTATCTGGTGAGCGACATCCCCTGGGACAAGATCACCCACATCAACTATGCCTTCGCGGCGGTGGACGAGCAGAGCCACACCATCAAGGTGGACGACTCGGCGACCAAGATGACCTGGGACGGCGTGCCGGGTGCCGAGATGGATCCGGAGTTTGCCTACAAGGGCCACTTCAACCTGCTGTCGAAGTACAAGAAGCAGTATCCGGACGTGAAGACCCTGATCTCGGTGGGGGGCTGGGCCGATACCCGCGGCTTCTATACCGCTACCACCAAGGGTGACTGCTCGGTCAACAATGACGGCATCAACGCCTTTGCCAACTCGGCGGTAAGCTTCATCCGTCAGTACGGCTTTGACGGGGTCGACGTCGACTACGAATACCCCACCTCTATGAAGGATGCGGGCAACCCCAATGACTTCCCGCTCTCCAACCAGTGCCGCGGCAAGCTGTTTGCCAACTACAAGGTGCTGATGCAGACCCTGCGCAGCAAACTCGACAGCGCCGGCAGCGAGGATGGTCGCAAGTACATGCTGACCATCGCCTCGCCGGCCTCGGCCTACCTGCTGCGCGGCATGGAGAACTTCCAGGTCACCCAGTACCTCGACTACGTCAACCTGATGACCTACGACTTCCACGGCGCCTGGAACAACTTCGTCGGTCACAACGCGGCCCTGTTTGACAACAAGGCTGATGCCGAACTTGCCCACTGGGGTGTCTATACCCAGAGCCAGTTTGGCGGTATCGGCTACCTCAACGCGGCTTGGTCTGCCCACTACTTCCGTGGCGCCCTGGCGGCCGGCAAGATCAACGTGGGCGTGCCTTACTACACCCGCGGCTGGCAGGGGGTCAGCGGTGGCACCCACGGCCTGGCCGGCAAGGCAGCCCTGCCGAGCCAGAGCGATTGTCAGCCGGGCACCGGTGGCAGCACCATTCCGTGTGGCAACGGGGCGGTCGGCATCGACAACATCTGGCATGATCTCGACAAGAACGGCAAGGAGATCGGCGGTGGCGCCGTGCCCATGTGGCATGCCAAGAACCTGGAGAACGCCGCCAGCCTGGGTATCACCACCATGCCGAGCTACGGCCAGGCCTGGGGTCTGGATCCCAACAACCCGGCCCACGTGATGCAGGGCAAGTATGTGCGTTACTACGATGACAAGGCGCAGGCGCCTTGGCTGTGGAACGAAGAGAAGAAGGTGTTCCTCTCCACCGAAGATGAAGAGTCCATGGGCCACAAGCTCGACTACATCATCAAGCGGGGCCTGGGCGGGGTCATGTTCTGGGAGATGGCGGGTGACTACGCCTTCGATCCGGCCAAGAACGAGTACGGCATGGGCAGCACGCTGACCACGCTCGCCTACGAGAAGTTTGCCAAGGCGACCAAGTACAACACCAAGCAGAACGATCTGGCGGCGCCAACCGTCCAGCTCGACATCGCGGTGAGCCTCTCCGGCTTCAAGGAGGGGGATTCCAACTACCCGATCAACCCGACCCTGAAGCTCACCAACAACTCGACCCAGACCATTCCGGGCGGTACCCGCATCGAGTTCCTGGTGCCCACCTCCACCTCCGACACCATCACCGACCAAAGCGGGATGGGGCTGAAAGTGGTGGAGAGCGGTGGCAACCAGAACTCCGACGGCATCGCGGGCGAGAAGGACTTCCACAAGGCGGCCTTTACGCTGCCGACCTGGAAGGCGTGGGCGCCGGGCAGCGACGTGGAAGTGACGATGACCTACTATCTGCCGGCCGCCGGTGTGCCGAGCGGTATCCGTATCATCAGCGGCACCCAGACTGCGGGCCTCAAGGCCGAGTTCCCGACCCTGCCGGAGGCCGTATTGGGCAGCAGTGGTGGCGGCGAGAACCCGGGCGGCGCCACCTGCAGCAGCCAGAACGTCAACCCGGCCGCCTACAAGGCCTATCCGACCTGGCCACAGGGGGATCACGCCAACGGCGGTGACCGGATGACCAACAACAAGGCGGTGTGGCAGGCCAACTGGTGGACCAGCAGCGAGCCCAAGGCGGGCGATGGCAGCTGGAAGCTGGTGTGCAGCTACTGAGTTGTCCAGGCTGCTGTACCAGCAGCGAGCTCAGAGCGGGCGATGGTAGCTGGAAGCTGGTATGCAGCTACTGAACTGATGACCATTTCAGAGGAAGGCCGGTACTCAGCCTGTCCTCTCGCAAGGCAATGACCCAATCCGGAGCCCAGGCTCCGGATTTTTTTATGGCGGGATAATAAAGGCAGAGTCATAAAAAAGACCGCTCCGGGGAGCGGCCAATTGCCACCAAGGCAATCTGCGGGGTGACCCCCTTGTTGTTGATCGGCAGGGCGGGGAGGGTGCCTGTCCTGCCGGGTGTCATTGCGTGCCATGCCGGGAACAAATGCCCCAGGCCGGCACGCCTGGGTTGCTTATTGGGTGACGGCGCCGCCCTGCTGCTCTTTCAAGAAGCTGATCCAAGGAGAAGCGCGACCACTGACGTTGCCGTTCTGGGCAGCCTGAGTGAAGGCGCTGAGCGCCTCCTTCGGTTTTTGCTGCTCAAAATAGGCGACCCCGGTCAGGAACTTCAGATCCGCCCGCTGCTCGCCGCTGGCATTGGCGGCGGGCTTGGCGGCGAAGGCCACCAGATCCTGGTAGCGCTTGCTCTGGATCATCATGCGTGCCATCTTGAGCTGCAGATCGGCGCTGGGGGCCAGCTTGTAGGACTTGGCCAGGGTATCGATGGCCGGGTCCAGCTCCTTGGCCTGGTGCCAGTAGTTGGCCAGCGTCTTGTAGTTGGCCGCGTTGCTCTCGATGGTCCCTTCCTTCATCGCCTTTTCCATCACGCGGGCGGCGCGGTGGGGGATGCCGGCGAAGGCTAGGTAGTTGGCCAAACGCTGCAACTCGGCCGCCTCGGTCAGCATGCCGAGGTTGTAGGCCCCTTCCAGCGCCGCCAGCGCCTTGCCATCGTTGCCCGCCTGCATATGCATGGCCGACAGCTGGGTCCAGTACTTCTTCTTCTCCGGATAGCGGTCGACCAGCGCGGTCAGCACCTCGGTGGCCGGCTTGTACTGTTTCAGCTCGTAGTGGGCCGCCATCTTCAGCAAATACCAGGACTCCGGTGCCTTGCCCGCGGAGAGCTTGATCGCGTTGTCCACCGCCGGAATGGCTTCCCGATACTGCTTGAGCTGCACATGGGCGTTGGCCAGCGTGATGTAGGCGTGCGGGGTCGGCTTCTCGTCCTTGCCGAGGTTCGCGAACCACTGGTTCATGGTGCTGATGGAGGCCTTGAAGTTCCCCTCCGCCATGTAGAGCTGGGCCAGGTTGTAGCGCACCTGCTGGGCCACCGGCTGGGGCAGTCCGCCGGTGGCGATGGCATCGGCGAAGTACTTGGTCGCCTGACCGTACTTCTCCTGTTGCGCTGCCACGAAGCCCAGGGTCTGCAGAATGACCCCCTTGTCGTAGACCCGCTCGCCGGCGCCGGACAGCGCCTCCTGCAGCTTGGCATTGGCCTCGCCGTATTTCTTCTCGGTGATCAGTGCCTGCGCCTTGTTGACCGCGCGGTAGGCGCGGTCAGAGAGGGCGGGCTGCTCGGCGGCCCAGCCGGCGGTGCTGAGCAGCACCGCCATGGCGACCGGGGCGAGGATCAGGGTATGTAACTTTTTCATCGCCACCTTCCTTAGTTGGTCGCAAACTCGATCTCTTGCTGCATGCGGGTGGCCTGCGGCTTGCCATCCACCATGGCCGGCTTGAACGTCCATTTGGCGATGGTCTGGCGTGCTGCCTTGCCGAGGTCGTAGCTGCGGGGATCCTCTTTGACGATCCGCACGTTGCTGACGGTGCCGCGCTCGGTGACGGTGAACTCCACCAGCACCTTGCCGGAGGCGAGGCCGGCCAGCGCCGCCTTGCGGGGCATCATGGGCTCGAAGGTCGCCAGCGGAATGGCGCCGTTGTTGCCGCCCATGCCGCCACCACCGCCACCGGTGCTGTAGGCACCGAGGGCGTTGCCACCACCGATGTTGACCGGGATGTCGAGTTTGGGCATGTCCATCGGCGAACTCTCCATCTGCGGCCGATCCGTGCTGGCCACTTCCATCTCGGGAGGGGGAGGGGGCCGGTTCGGGGGCGGCGGCTTGGGCAGCTCGCGTTGTCTCTCTTGCAGGGTCTCCTGAGGCTTGATGCGGATGAAGTCGGTCATGCTGACGTCCTCCTTCTCCACCAACTCCCGGTGATCCGGTGTGATGAGCTTGTTCATTCCCAGAAACAGGAAGAACACCACCACACAGGAGACCGCCAACGATATCAGGTATCTCATGGTGCTCGCTCCGGCATCAGCTGCTCTTGCTCGCCGCGATGGAGATGTTCTGGACACCGGCCATGCGGATCTGATCCATGACCTGGACCACCAGACCTGAACGGGATTCGGTATCGGCCTGGATCACCACGGCGCTCTCCGGGTTCTCGGCCCGCAGCCGCTCGATGTTGGCGCGCACGGCACCCACTTCGACGATGCGCTTGTCGACCCAGACCTGGCCGTTTTCACGGACCGCGACCATGATGTTCCCCTTCTTCACCGTCTCGGCCGTGCTGGCGCTCGGGCGGTTGATCTCCACGCCGGACTCCTTGACGAACGAGGTGGTGACGATGAAGAAGATCAGCATGATGAACACTATGTCCAGCATGGGGGTCAAATCGATGGCCGCCTCATCAGCACTGCTGTCGCTGTGACGTTTTCTCATGGCAAAAACTCCTTGCTTGTTCTGTGCCCCCGCCAGAGCCGGGCCCGGCGGGGGAGTGCATCCTGCATCAACCGTGTTTCAGGTTGTCTTCCAGCTTCTCGACCGCCAGCTTGGCCTTGTGATCGAGCTGGTTGACAAAAAACAGGCCGGAAAGGGCGGCAATCATGCCCGCCATGGTCGGTACCGTCGCCTTGGAGATCCCCGAGGCCATCGCCCGCGGTGAGCCGGTGCCGGTGATGGCCAGGGTGTCGAACACCTGCACCATGCCGACCACGGTCCCGAGCAGCCCCATCAGCGGGCAGAGGGCGATCAGCACCTTGATGACCGGCATCCCCTTGTCCACCGCCATGGCCACCCGGGAGACCAGCTCGCGGCGGATCTGCTTGGCAGACCAGGAGAGGTGATCGCTGCGGGCCAGCCAAGTAGCCTTGGTTTGCTTCACCTGTTTGGGGTAGACCGCCATGAAGTAGAACCAGCGCTCCAGCAGCAGGGCCCACATCATCAGGGTCAGGAAGAACAGGGCGACCAGTACGTCGCCCCCCAATCCCAGAAACCGGCGGACCGACTCGACTTCTTCAATCAACCAGAACCACATGGTGACTCCTTACGCTGCGGCTTTGGAGGCGTGCAGACGTTCCTGGTAGCGGGCGACGAAACCGGCGCTCTGCTCTTCCAGCACCTGGATCAGACGACGGCTCTGGGTCTGCACGATGGTGTAGAGGAACAGCATGGGCACGGCGACCACCAGACCCTGCATGGTGGTGACCAGGGCTTCGGAGATACCGCCCGCCATCAGCTTGGGATCGCCGGTACCGAACAGGGTGATGGCCTGGAAGGTGGCGATCATGCCGACCACGGTACCCAGCAGACCCAGCAGCGGTGCGACCGAGGCGATCAGCTTGATGATGCTGATGCCCTTCTCGAACTTGGGCACGTTGCGCAGGATGATCTCGTCGAGCTTGGACTCCAGATCCTCGATGTTGTCGCCACGATGGCTCTGGTAGGCCCCCAGCATCTCGCCGATGGGATTGCCCTTGATGATCTGATCGGATTTGAGCTGCTTGCGCATGGATCCGCCGATGAGGGAGAGGCGAGCGCCGCAGAACAGCGCCAGCAGGGTACCGAGCACGCCGAGCACCATGATGACATAACCCACTTCACCACCCTGGTCGATCCGCTCCTTCAGGGTCGGCGACTGCACCAGCAGGGAGAGGATCACGCCGCGGGACGGGTCGACGAAGATCGGCTTGACGCCGCCGCCACCCTGTTCAAAGTCGGCGATGGGCTCCAGCACCCCTTTGTCGGGTTGGCGGGGCAGCTGTTCGAACTTGCCGGTCTCCGGCACGAAGGTCAGGTACTTGCCTTCGGAGACAGTGTTGAACTCACCGATCTGGGTGACGGTCTTCTCGGCCTGGTTGCCTTCGCCATAGACCACGGTGGCCGGGATCTGGCTCACCTTGCCACCGTCGACCATGCGGCTGAGGGTGGTGGTCCAGAAGGCGGTCAGGTCATCGCTGGAGGGCAGCTCCTTGCTCTCGGCCAGGCGGGTCAGCAGGGCGGTCTGCTCCGGATGCTCGACCCGGCGGGCAGAGGCGTTGAAGATCCCCTTGAACTCGCCGGCGAACTGGCGCAGCACCCCGAACATCTCGCCCATGTTGCCGGCACGCTGGCGCAGGGTCTCGGTCAGCTCGGTCAGCTGCTTGTCGTTGGCATCGAAGGTGGCCTTGAGCCGCTCACCCTTGGCCGTTTCGGCGGCCAGTTCTGCCTTGGCCTTGGCCAGCAGGGCGGCCTGCTCGTTCTTGTCGGCCAGGAAGCGGGCTTCCCGCTCCTTGTTGAGCTGGGATTCGGTGGTGCTGGCGGCCTTGACCTGATTGAGCAGGGCGTTCAGATCCACCGGTTTCTCTGCGGCGGTCACCGGCAGGGTGATCAGGGTAGCGCCCGCGATCAGCGAGGCGATGGCAAGTTTGATTCCTTTCATGATGCTTTCTCCGCAGTTTGAACCGGCAGCTTGATGAGGGCGGGAGGCGCCTGCTTCTTGGCGATGCGAAGGCCCTGTTCCACTGCACTGCGATACTCCTGGGGCAACTCTTCCCACTGACGGGTCTTCTTGTTCCACATGCCGGTCTCATTGCCGTCCGGGGACTGGTAGAGCAGGGCGATGCGGCCGACGCGCAGGAACTCATAGGTCTTCTCGCCGCCATCCTTGGCCAGGCTGGCCTTGTAGGATTCGATGGTGCGGCTGAAGCCCTCCTCGATCTGGTAGGCCTCCAGGATCTTGCGGTACTTCTCGGAGATGGTGACGTCAGCCCGGTTCATCAGGTCGGTCAGGGCCGCCACGCGATCCTCCCGCTCGACCTTCTGGAACGGCAGATCCAGCGCCACGAACTGCTCGAGGGAGTCGATCATCTTGAGCATCAGCGGCACCACTTCGGTGCTGGTCTGATCGATCTGGGCGATCTGGCGCTGCATCGAGGCCAGTTCGCTGCTCTGGGAGTCGACCATCTTGCCCACCTGCTCGTTGTAGGTACGCAGGCTGTCGACCTGACGCAAGGCGGCCTTGTACTGGGCGAGGGCGGATTCGGCAGAGTCGGCGTAGTTGTCGATCTTCTGCTGGGAAACTTTGGATGCATTGTCGGTGGCGGCTTGAGCGTCCACTGCCTGGCTGGCAGAGGCGGCACTCAGATTGAAGCTGGTCAGCAAGGCAGCAGAAACCAGGCTGCCGAGGAGCGCTTTCTTCATTGTAATTGTCCTTGTTTTCATAGGATTACCCTATCTCCGTAACTTCCTTGGACGTTGGGCAAAGCCGGCCCGACCGGGCCGGCTTGGGTTTATATCTCAACGGGAGTTGATTAGAACTTCTGGGTGTAGTCGAGGTAGACGATGCGCCCGTCGATGCTGTAGAGATCTTCGTCGTAGGTGAAGCCGTCGCTGGAGAGCGAGGGGCCTACGTTGAACATGTTCTTCACACCGGCTTGCAGCTTGCCGTTCCAGGGGGTGTCCACACCGACGTTCAGGTTCCAGGTGGTCTGGGAGGCGATATGGCCCTCTGTCTGACCATCCACGTAGTCCTGGCTCTGGGAGTCGATGTAGTTGGCACTCAGGTAGGCGTCCATGTTCCACCACTGCGGCACATTGACCCCGACACCGGAGTTGAAGCGCAGTTCAGGCTTGGCATTCCAGCCCTTCTTGTCGACCATGGGACCACCGGCGAACAGACCCTCTTCGTATTTCAGAATGTAGGTGCTGCCGAAGTCGTAGCGCACGGTTACGACGTTGAAGTCGTACTTGTAGTCAGCCTTGAAGTCCAGACCACTGGTCTTGAGCTGACCCAGGTTGACCATGCCGGCGTAAACCTGTTCCACATCGCCGTTGGCATCGCGGATGACGTTCGGGTTGCTGCCGGTGTTCAGCTCCTGATAGAACTGGGTCTGGGTGGTGGCCAGCTGGATCACGTCATCAATCTTGATGTAGTAGTAGTCCAGCGAGAGGTTGAGATCGTCGATCGGGCTGTAGGCCGCGCCGATGCCGAAGGTGTCAGCCGTCTCTTCCTTCAGGTTCTTGTTGGATTGACGCACCGTGGAGTACTGCTCTTCCGGACAGTTGGCGACACCGTTGGCCTGGCAGGAGACATAGTCCTTGGCGAAGTCGGCGGAGTCGGCATCGGCTGCATACAGATCTTCCAGGCCTGGGGCGCGGAAGGACTGCGACCAGGAGGTACGGAACAACAGGTTGTCCAGTGGCTGGTAACGCAGGCTCGCCTTGGGCGAGAAGGCGCTGCCAAAGTCGCTGTATTTGTCGAAACGACCGGCCAGGTTCAGCTCGATCTGCTCGGTGATGGGGATCAGGCTCTCAATATAGGCAGCGAAGACGTCGCGCACGCCACCGCCCGAGTTGCCGGAAGAACCGATGACGTTGCCGGCCGCAGACTGGCTGTCATAGGTGTCGGAGTAGACCCAGTCGTTGTACTCGGCCCCCAGGTACCAGCCGATGGGGCCGGCCGGCAGTTCACCCATGCTCCAGCCCAGGCCACCGTACCACTGGAAGAAGTCCATCTTGGAGGTGCGGCTGGTGTCATAGGAGAGGCTGTTGGTGGCGGCACTGGAGAACTCGCCGTTCTTGAAGTTGCCGCTGTCGACCTCCTGCTGGACCGCCGGGTTCAGCACATAGCCGGTGCCGCGGTTCTTGTTGTCGGTCTTGGAATACATGTAGCCCGCATTCCACTCCACATCGCCCACCGCTTCGGTCGGCAGGGTGCCTTCGAAGCCCAGGTTCATGCTGCCGGTCATGTCGGTGACATGGTTGTCACGGGGACCGACGTTGCTGAAGCGGTAGTAGACGGTGGCCTTGTCGCCGATGAAGCCGTTGTCGGCCAGCAGTTCGGCGCCGCCCGGGGTAGTGCCGTCGATGGAGAAGGGGCCGGCGGCCGGGGCAAAGCGGCCGAAGCTGGTGACCCGCGAGCCGATCAGCTGGGGTACGAAGTCGACGTTGTCATTGATGTGATAGCGACCGTTGACGTAGACGGTGTCCCGGGTACGGGAAGCGGTCTTGGCGGCGACCTGGGCAAAGTCGAAGCGACAGGCGGTACCGACCGGTACGAAGCCGGGGCCGGTATTGGCACAGTCGATGCCATCCAGGGTACGGGTCACGGTCTTGCCGGTGGCGGCGTCGATGCCCTTGATGTTGCGGCCATACAGGCTGGGTGCAGAGGCACCTTCACGGGCCAGGTAGTCGCGATCCTTGTAGTAGATCTCGTCCTTGACGTCGTGCTCGTAGACCATCATCAGGGCGCCTTTCTCCCCGGTGATGCCGCTGACGATGGAGCCGCTCTTCTCGTCACCACCCTCTTCGGTGGGAGAGCCGATACGGCCTTGGAATGCCAGCCCTTCATAGTCCTGTTTCAGGATGACGTTGATGACGCCACCGATGGCATCGGAACCATACAGGGCAGAGCCACCGTCCAGGTTCACTTCCACCCGCTCCACCGCCGCCATGGGGATGGAGTTGAGGTTGATGGAGCTGCCCCCCATGGAAGGAGAACCGGCGACCCGTTTGCCGTTGAGCAGCACCAGGGTGCGCTCGGAACCTAGTCCACGCAGGCCAACAGTGGCCTGGGATTGGGCTGAGCTGCCGGAGGAGGGGGAGAAGCCGCCGAAGGAGTTGTAGGAGGCCTGTTTCAGGTAGTCAGCCACGGTCTGTTGACCGGATTGCTCGATTTTGGCCTTGCTGATGGCGACGACCGGAGTGGCGCCTTCCACGTCGACACGGGAGATGCGTGAGCCGGTAACCTTGATCTTCTGGAGTTTTTCGACGTTTTGGCCTTCTTCGGCCAAGACAGGGGTGGCCACTACTGCCGCGCTCGCCAAGGCAAACGCTACGGCAGCAGAGAGTCTGCTTTTCCTAAGCATCGCTATATCCTTCCTGGTTGTTTTTTTGTTTGCTTCCATACCGCCCTCGTTGGAGCGATGCGTAAGGCTTATCAAGCTTTGACGGCTGACGTCAATTGAGGCGGTGCGGATGGGGAAGGAGAGCGCAATAAGCTGACTATGTTTTAATAGTTCTGGTTTTGCAGCGATTTATTCTGACTTGATGATATTTTACGATGTGAAATCGATGTTAAAATGAACGCTTCCCATTTTATTGATTAATTTTGAACTTATCGATAAGGGCGATGTCCCGATAGTTTTTATATTGTTAACCAAGACTTTTTCAGCATTATTTTCTGTTTTGGTAGCGTGTTCGGCTGAGGTTCAGATTGCATAGTCGAAGCGGATTTCAGCTTTTGCATATAAAGAAGGGAGTTTTATTTTGAATTTCAATTATGTCATTGTTTTGTAATCAAAAAATCCTTTGTTGAGACTGTTTTTATGGGTTTTATTTAAGTTTTAAACGTTATTTAAATTGTTCATCTCGCAGTTTTTTATCTTGAAGTTGGCTTTTTCATAAAAAACTCACAGTAAATTCCATGGTTTGCCAAAGGGGCATGTCATGCCCTTCGTTCTACTTGATTTTTGTTGCAGAGCTTTTACAGTGACCGAGCGGATAGTCTGTCAATAACCGGCTATCCAGTGAGTAATGCCAGGAAGGACAGGCCCGTCACCGGATGTGACTGGCCATAAAAGAACAACAAGGACGAGGTTCCACCATGCTGTCGTATTTCTTACGTCGGATGCTTTTGATCATCCCGACGTTTCTCGGTATCACCCTGCTCGTCTTCACCATCACCCGCTTCGTGCCGGGCGGCCCGGTCGAACGCATGCTGCTGCAAGCTCAGGTTTCTCAGAACGAATCGGGCCGCTCCAGCGGCAGCAAGGGCGCGCAGGCGCTCTCCGATGAACAGATCGAGGAGCTCAAGGCCTTTTACGGGCTCGACAAGCCCATGCTGGTCGCCTATTGGGAGTGGCTGCAGAAGCTGGCGGTACTGGATCTTGGCGAATCGACCCGCTATTACGAACCTGTGTGGGGTCTCATCAAGGACAGGTTGCCGGTGACCGCCTTCTTCGGGCTGGCGACCTTTCTGCTCAGTTATGCCGTTTCCATTCCGCTCGGGGTGGCCAAGGCGCTCAGGCACAATAGCCGCTTCGATTCGTTCAGCTCCATGCTCATCTACATGGCCTATGCGCTGCCCGCCTATGTGGTGGGGATCTTTCTCATCACCGTCTTTGCGTTCCATCTGGAGTGGTTGCCCATGGGAGGCTTCCCGGGGGACGAGTTTGACGGCATGGAGAGCAGCTGGGATCAGATCCGCACAGTGTTCGCCCATGCCCTGCTGCCGCTCATCGCTTACGCCATCGGGGATTTTGCCATCCTCACCATGACCATGAAGAACAGCCTGATGGAGAACCTGTCGGCAGATTACGTGCGCACCGCCGTGGCCAAGGGGCTGCCGTTTCGCAAGGCGGTGACCGATCATGCCATGCGCAACAGCCTGATCCCCATCGCCAGTCACTTGGGGTCGGTGCTCACCGTCTTCTTCGGCGGATCCTTTCTCATCGAAACCATCTTCAACATCGACGGCATCGGTCTGCTCGGTTACGAGGCCATCGTCGAGCGGGATTACCCCACCGTGATGGGCATTCTGGCCATCACCTCCATGCTGATGCTGGTGGGCAATATCGTCTCCGACATCTGCGTTGCCCTGGTCGATCCCCGAGTACGGTTTGGAGAGTGAGCATGAACATGAACCCTGTCACCTTAAAAAAACTCAAGCGTTTCAAATCGATCAAGCGCGGTTACTACTCCTTCATCATCTTCACCACCTTGGTGCTGCTCTCCCTGCTGGCGGAGCTTTTGGTCAACAGCCGGGCACTGATGGTGAGCTATCAGGGGGAGCTCTATTTTCCTACCTATGGCGACGTGATCCCGGGTCAGCAGTTCGGGCTCGATTACGAGTACGAGACCAACTATCGCCAGCTAAAAGACAAATTCGCCGCCGATGGCAAGGGGGATTGGGTGGTGTTGTCGCCGGTGCCCTGGAACCCCTATGAGCAGGATTTCAAGCAGGACGCCTACCCGCCCTATGCGCCCAGCCTGGCCGAGCGCCATCTGCTCGGCACCGACACCAGCGGCCGCGATGTGCTGGCACGGCTGGTCTACGGCTTTCGCATCGCCATCGGTTTCGCCTTCATCGCGCTGGTGGCCAGCTATGCCATCGGGGTCACCATCGGCTGCATGATGGGCTTTCTCGGCGGGCGGTTTGATCTGGTGCTGCAGCGCTTTATCGAGATCTGGTCCCAGGTGCCGTTTCTCTACGTCATCATGATCCTGGTGTCGCTGGCCAAGCCCAATTTCGGCCTGTTCGTGGCCATCAACGTGTTGTTCGGCTGGATGGGCATCACCTGGTACATGCGCACCCTCACCTACAAGGAGCGGGCGCGGGACTACGTGATGGCGGCACGGGCCCAGGGGGCCGGTACCGGGCGGATCATCTTCCACCACATTCTGCCCAACACCCTGATGATGATCGTCACTCTGGCGCCGTTTGCCGTGGTGGGCAACATCTCCACCCTGACGGCGCTGGACTACCTGGGCTTCGGCCTGGCTCCGCCCACCCCGAGCTGGGGGGAATTGCTCTCCCAGGGTATCAACAACCTAGATGCCATCTGGATCGTGAGTTCGGTGGTGGCAGCGGTGAGCCTAGTGCTCATCATGGTCTCCTTCATCGGCGAGGCGATCCGCGAGGCGTTCGACCCGCGCAAATTTACCCGTTATCAGTGACCTGGTGCGGGCTTATGGCCCCGGGTTGCTCACCCTTGAATCGACAAGCCCCCAGTGCAGGGGTATGACCTGGAAGTCAAACATGAAAAATAAAATCAAATGGATTGGTGCTCTCTTTGTGCTGGTGAACGGATCCTGGGTGTGGGCGGCCAGCCTGCCTGCAGATCTCAAATGGGAGACCAACGACACCGACCCCGTGTTCGCCTCGCCCAAGGCGCTGCCCGGTGGCAGCATCACCATGTTCGTGGACAGTTTTCCACTGACGTTTCGCACCGTGGGGCCGGACTCCAACGGCGCGTTCCGCTCCTTCATCATGGATAACCAGCTGAGGCTTATCAGCTTTCACCCCAATACCGGCAACCCCATTCCGTCGCTCGCGACCCACTGGGCCATCGCGCCGGACAACCAGACCGTCTACTTCAAGCTGGATCCGCGCGCCAAGTGGTCCGACGGCAAGCCAGTGGTCGCCGATGACTACACCTTCGGCTACGAGATGATGCGCTCCAAGGACATCAAGGGGCCCTGGTTCAACAACTACTACACCACCGAGGTGGTGGCGGTGGAGAAGGTTGACGACCATACCATCCTGGTCAAGGCGGGTACCCGCAAGGCCAAGCTGGACCTGCTCAACACCACCGAGCTGTGGCCCCAGCCCAAGCACTACTACAAGCTGACCCCCAACTGGGTGAAGCAGTACAACTGGGCCGTGGTGCCCAACACCGGCCCCTACGTGATGAGCGACGTGAAGAAGGGCAAGTCCATCACCTTCAGCAAGCAGAAGGAGTGGTGGGCAAAGGACGATCGCTACAACCAGCACAGGTTCAACCTCGACACCATCAAGGTGCAGGTGATCCGCGATCACAACATCGCCTTTCGTCACTTCCTGAAGGGGGAGCTCGATACCTTCGAGATGATCCTGCCCAACTGGTGGCATGAAAAAGCGGTTACCCCCGAATACAAGCAGGGATATGTGCAGAAGGTGATGGCCATGACCGACACCAAGCAGGGCGGGCAGGGGGTTCACCTCAATGTCGCCAATCCCAAGCTGGCTGACCTCAACGTGCGGCTCGGTATCCAGCACGCCTTCAACATCGACAAGATGATTAAAACCGTGCTGCGCGGCGACTATGACAGAGCCACCACTTTCGGCTCGGGCTTTGGTGAGTTCACCGACATGCAACTGCCGGAGCGGGCCTATGACATCGCCAAGGCGCGCGACTACTTTGCCAAGGGCGGTTACGCCAAGCCGGGGCCGGACGGCATCCTGCAAAACGACAAGGGGGAGCGGCTGACCCTGGCGCTCACCTACACCAGTCAGGAGCACTCCAAGCGTTTGACAGTGCTCAAAGAAGAAGCCAAGAAGGCGGGCCTGGATCTGGAGCTCAACCTGGTGGATGGGGCCACCGGCTTCAAGGCGATGCTGGAGAAAAAACACGAGGCGGCCTGGCTCGGCTGGGGTGGTGGTGGTCTCTATCCGCAGTATTGGGAGTCGTTCCACTCGGCCAATGCCAACAAGCCGCAGACCAACAACCTGTTCAACGTGGCTGACAAGGAGCTCGATGGGCTGATCGATGCCTACAACGTCGAGTTCGACATGACCAAGCGGGCCGAGCTCTCCCGCCAGATCCAGCAGCGTATCTATGATCTCGCCATCTTCGTGCCCGGGGTGCAGCTCAACTACGTGCGGGCCAGCAGCTGGCGTTACGTGATGCTGCCCGAGGTGCCCGCCACCAAGAACACGCCGGATCTGCTCTACTGGCCCATGGACGGCTATCCCCACAGCAGTGGCGGCCTGCTCTGGCTCGATCCCAAGGTGAAGGAAGATACCCTGAAAGCCAAGGAGGCAGGAGAGGCGCTGGCGCCCATCAACCTGCTCGACAAGACCTATGCACGTCACTGATATGGCGCAGAAGGGAGCAGCAGTCATGTCCAACACACAGGCTCCTCACCCCGGTGTCCGGGAGCATGGGAGGGATGGCCAGAGCAAGGCCCCCATTCTGGAGGTGCGCGATCTGGCGGTGGAGTTTGCCGTCGACGACGGCAAGATCAAGGTGCTCGACGGAGTCAGCTTCCAGGTGGCCCCCGGTCAGACGTTGGGGGTGGTCGGCGAGTCCGGCTGCGGCAAGAGCGTCACCTCGCTCGCCATCATGGGGCTGCTGCCCAAGCCCCATGGTCAGGTGGTAGGTGGCTCCATTCGCTTTCAGGGGGAGGAGCTGCTGTCGCTTGCGCCGGATCAGATGTACAAGGTGCGCGGCAACCGCATCTCGATGATCTTTCAGGAGCCGATGACGGCGCTCAACCCGGTGCAGACGGTCGGCGATCAGCTGATGGAGGTGTTTCGCCTCCACCGCCCCGACTACAGCAAGGCCCAGCGCAGGGAGGCGGCCATCGCCATGCTGCAGAAGGTGGGGATCCCCGAGCCCGCCCAGCGCTTTGCCGTCTATCCCCACAACCTCTCCGGCGGCATGCGCCAGCGGGTTATGATCGCCATGGCGCTCGCCTGCGAGCCGGCGCTGCTCATCTGCGACGAGCCGACCACGGCGCTCGATGTGACCATTCAGGCCCAGATCCTGGAGCTGATGAAGGAGCTGCAGGCCCAGACCGGCATGGCCATCATCTTCATCACCCACGATCTCGGGGTGGTGGCGGAGCTGTGCGACGAGGTGGTGGTGATGTATGCCGGCCGGGCGGTGGAGCAGGCCGATGTGTTCGAGCTGTTTGACCACCCGCGCCATCCCTATACTCATGGTCTGATGAGCTCGATCCCGCGGCTCGAGGATGAGCCCAAGAGCCTGCTCAAGACCATCAAGGGGCAGGTGCCGGCCCTGCACGAGATGCCTGCAGGGTGCCGTTTCTCCAACCGTTGTCCCCATGCTACCGAGATCTGTGTGAGGGCCATTCCGGCCACCGAGCAGCTCGCCGAGCGGCACGGGGTGGCCTGCCACCACTGGAGGGAGCTAGCCGTATGAAGACGCTTTTATCGGTGCGCGACGTGAAGCAGCACTTCCAGCTGGGCGGCGGCTTGCTGCGCAAGAAGTACCATGTCTACGCGGTGGACGGCATCAGCTTCGATCTCAAGCAGGGGGAGACGCTGGGGCTGGTGGGCGAGTCCGGCTGCGGCAAGTCGACCCTGGGGCGCACCCTGCTCAAGCTGTTCGAGCCGACCGCCGGCACCATCACCTTCGAGGGACGTGACATCACCCACCTCCCGCCCAAAGAGATGCGATCTTTGCGCCAGGAGATGCAGATCGTGTTTCAGGATCCTGCGGAATCCCTCAACAGCCGTCATACGGTGGGGCAGATCCTGGAGGAGCCCTTCGTCATCCACGGCAAGGGCAACGCCGAACAGCGGCGGGTCTGGGTGCAGGAGTTGCTGGAGAAGGTGGGGCTGCCCGGCAGCGCGGTGGATCGCTATCCCCATGAGTTTTCGGGCGGCCAGCGCCAGCGCATCGGCATCGCCCGGGCCATCGCCCTCAAGCCCAAGCTGCTGGTCTGTGACGAGGCGGTGTCGGCGCTGGATGTGTCGGTGCAGTCCCAGATCGTCAACCTGCTGCTCACCTTGCAGCGGGAGATGAACCTCGCCATCATCTTCATCGCCCACGACCTGTCGGTGGTCAAGCACATCTCGGATCGGATTGCGGTGATGTATCTGGGCAGGATCGTCGAACTGGCCGAGGCCCAGTCGCTCTATCTGGCCCCCCGCCACCCCTATACCCAGGCGCTCATTTCGGCCATTCCGGTGCCGGACCCGCGTCGGCGCAGCCAGCGCATCCTGTTGACGGGGGATGTCCCATCTCCGATCTCGCCGCCGAGCGGTTGCCATTTCCATCAGCGCTGCCCCTATGCTGGCGAGTTGTGCCGCACCAAGGCGCCGAGCCTGCAATCGTGTGACGGGGCCGAGCATCAGGTGGCTTGCCACACGCCGTTGCCGCTGGCCGAGGCGATCCCCCTGGGAAAGGCGGTATGATGCCGGTGCCCGCATCGCAGCAAGATGGCACGGGAAACAGCGAATAAAAAATGGGGCCTGCGGGCCCCATCTTCATGGTTGGAGTTCAGGTTTGGCCGTGGAACATCTGGCCAGGGCAGGACAGCTCCCCCGCAAGGGGATGGCTGCTGTGTGGATTGCTGTTTTTTGTAATTTTACTACTTAAATGTCCGATCACGCTTTCACGAAACTGTCCGCTGGCGGCATCAGGCGCCATAGCGGAAGTAGTAGTTGCGGGTTGCCGGCGCATAGGTATCTTTCTCTACGACGCCTTTCTTGCTGGTTACACCTTTCAGGTGGAACAGGACTGCCAGATTCTCAAACATATATTCACCTCATTGCTCAGTTGTTGACTTGTTATATGTGACCTGGGTCACGCTTTGATCCTATGGCCTTCTGTGAGCTGGATCAACTTTTTGTGTTGTAAATTTACATAAATCATAGAAAGGGTTTTCAAATCCAAGGTTGCTTATGGAGACGGTTTCAGCAGGCTCTCAGATTGATACCCGTGCTCTGGTTGACGGGTCTGGATGAGCCACGGATGGGGGGAGCGCAGCAGAGCAGTCCGGCGGTTTCGAGGGGAAGCATGCCAAGGGCTGGCGGGAGCAGGCAAAAAAATACCCCGCACCTGGCGGGGTATGTGGTGTGGCCGGTCGGCCTTGACCTGCGGACTTATTTGGCCGGGATCTGTTCCAGCACGTGAACCAGCAGCTGCCAGAACCGCTCGACCGCCGGGATGTGCACCTTCTCGCCCGGGGCGTGGGCGCCGCGGATGGTCGGGCCGAAGGAGACCATGTCCCACTCTGGGTAGGCGCTCTTGAACAGACCGCACTCGAGGCCTGCGTGGATCACCATGACGTTCGGCATCTCGCCGAACAGGGTCTGGTAGCTGTTGCGTACCAGCGCCATCACCGGGGAGTCCACGTTCGGTGCCCAGCCCGGGTAGGCGCCGGTAAACTCGCAGCTGGCGCCAGCCAGATTGAACAGGGAGCGGGTCATCTGTTCGACGCTCTCGCGACCGGAGTCGATGAGGGAGCGGATCAGGCACTGCACATACACTTCGCCATCCTGGGTCTTGATGACACCCAGGTTGGTGGAGGTCTCGGTCACGCCCGGGATGGCATCGCTCATGCGGATGACGCCGTTCGGGCAGGCCATCAGGGAGTCCAGCAGGCGGGCCTGCAGGGACTCGCTCATCAGCTGGACCGGTTTTTCCTGGGTGGTGAGCAGCACGGTCAGGTTGGCTTCGGTGGCGGCGAGCTCGCTCTGGTAGATGCCGGTATAACGGTCAACCAGGGCCTTGAATTCGTTGACATTTGCAGCGGGCACCAGCAGCTTGGCTCGGGCCTCGCGCGGGATGGCGTTGCGCAGGGTGCCGCCATGGATCTCGGCCAGACGCACGCCCAGCGGGTCGGCGGCCTTGAGCAGACGCACCAGCAGCTTGTTGGCGTTGCCGCGGCCGCGATGAATGTCGACCCCGGAGTGACCACCGCGCAGGCCCTTGACCTGCAGCTCGAAACCTTCGCCCTCGGTGGCGGCGACCAGCTCCAGCGGGAAGCGGATATTGGCATCCACCCCGCCGGCGCAGCCCATGTAGACCTCGCCATCCTCTTCGGAGTCGGTGTTGAGCAGGATCTCGCCCTCCAGCCAGCCCGCTTCCAGACCGAAGGCGCCGGTCATGCCGGTCTCTTCGTCGGTGGTCAGCAGCACTTCCAGCGGACCGTGCTTGATGGTCTTGTCGGCCAGCACGGCCAGGCAGCCGGCCATGCCCATGCCGTTGTCGGCGCCCAGGGTGGTACCGCGGGCAGTGACCCATTCACCGTCGATGTAGGCATCGATGGGATCCTTGGTGAAGTCGTGCTGGGTGTCGGCGTTGGCCTGCGGCACCATGTCGATGTGCGCCTGCAGCACCACCGCCTTGCGGTTTTCCATCCCCGGCGTGGCCGGTTTTTTGATGATGATGTTGCCGACGGAATCTTGCTTGACCGCCAGACCTTCCCCTTGTGCCCATTGGACGATCCAGGCGCTCAGCTGGGCTTCGTGCTTGGAAGGGTGGGGGATGGAGCAGATCTGTTCGAAGAAATGCCAAATCAGTTTGGGAGAGAGAGAACTAAGCTGTGCCACGTCGGGACTCCTTACCAGCACGGAAGATGACAGGGCCCCGGTAGCGGGGCGAGCAAGAGGATAACGATAATACAGTCAATCACACAAAAATGTGAGCGATCAGCGCAAATTGCGGGCGGCTTGTGCTGGCAAGCGGGGGAATGGCAGCGTACAGCTCCGGTATGGACGAAACGAACCAGCACAAAAGAAAATTTGTGACTCGCATCACAAAAAATATTGAGTTTATGGCGCCGGCTGGTAAATTAACGACCGTGGTTCGCCACCCGTCAGGATGACGATGAATGCCTCCAGGGAACCGAAGCAAAGCAAGTGCGCCTCCATGGAACCGAGTGTCCGTTCAAGGATCTGAACCCGCATTAAGGTACGTAACTTGTTAAGCAATCAGGAGTTTATGATGTCAGGCAGCAATTCAACCTATTGGTTCGCCCAG
The DNA here is from genome assembly GCF_963888745.1 of Aeromonas sp. DNRA1. Lineage (NCBI taxonomy): Bacteria > Pseudomonadati > Pseudomonadota > Gammaproteobacteria > Aeromonadales > Aeromonadaceae > Aeromonas > Aeromonas sp. DNRA1. The sequence continues at coordinate 65,896 of NZ_CAWPKQ010000002.1, forward strand.
TCTCTTTATACCCAGGGTTTCAACTATCCGAACCCCTACGCCAGCCGCCGTTAAGGCAGGTTGCCGGCCGGGCTGACAGGCAGATCGAAAACAGCAGGCGAGTGAGGAATCCATCCTCCCCCTGCTATTTTTTTATCTGCTGTTCGGCGAACTCCGCCCGGGAGAGGGAAAAAGAGGGAGTCAGCCGGACTTGCTTCGATTTTTTTCCTGCATTTCGCATACGTTTGCCAGTCAATTTATCCGCAAACGATGGTATCATGCCCGCCCAACAGCCTGTCTGCGGTCCTGCCCCCTCTGTGACATGACCGCCAGCTCTGCCCATCCTGCTTCCATTGCATCTGTTTTCGCTGCCGAGGGTCTTCTCCCGAGGCGGTCGTGGTGCAAGCCGAATTTGGGAAAAAGGGCCGTCAGCATTAACGAAATCACGTGCGTCTGCACGGGTTTTCAAGTCTTAAGTGATTGTTTTTATAACTCGTTGAGATCGATTGTATGCCGAAAAAGTTTTATGTGTCGTGGGACAACCTGCAACGTGAAGCGCGCCGTCTGGCCCGTCGTCAACTGCCTGTCAGCCAATGGAAAGGGATCATCGCGGTCAGCCGCGGTGGCCTGGTACCGGCTGCACTGATGGCGCGTGAACTTGGTATCCGCAACGTCGAAACCCTCTGCATCTCCAGCTATGACCACAACAGCCAGCGTGATCTGGTGGTGGTGAAGGCCGCCACCACCGCCGGTGACGGCGAAGGCTGGCTGGTGGTGGAAGACCTGGTGGACACAGGCACAACCGCCAAGGCGATCCGCGAGCTCTACCCCAAGGCCAAGTTCATCGCGATCTTCGCCAAGCCGATGGGTGAGCAACTGCTGGATGACTTCGAAGTCGCCATCCCGCAGGACACCTGGATCGAACAGCCGTGGGATATGGCGCTGGAGTTTGCCACGCCGATCTGCGACGAAGAGTAAGCAGCGAATCAGCTTCACAGGGCTCCTATAGGGAGCCCTGTTTTTTTGTGGTGCAACTGGCTGCCGGGCGGGAAAAGTGGTTAAGATGGAGCCATTGCATGACAGTATGAGTAATAGCTTTGGACTTGAATGACGACCTTAACCTGACCGAGAAGCTCTTTACCCGGGTAAAAAAGGTGCTGGAGACCTCCGAAGTCTCCAACTCCAGCCCGGTCGCGGAGCAGGATGACAATGTCGATGAGACCTTCATCGACGGTTCCATGTCATCGCGCTGGTATCGTCTGTTGCGCCGGCCGACCTGGGCCTGGCAGGGGGCGGACCCGGTCGAGGTGGAGCAGACCCTGGCCTGCATCGCCATGGGAGAGGGCGAGCGTACCCACGAGCGCTTCCTGGATACCATCAAAGGTTATGTGCCCGGCAACTGGGTCTATGAGTGGAGCCAGCTGGCCGGCCGCTACTTCAACCGGGGTCGCGAGCTGGTGGCACAGGGCGAGCGGGCCGCGGCCCTGAAAAGCCTGCTCAAGGCGGTGCGCTACTACTCCATCGCCAGCTACCCCCATCTGAAGAATGACGAGCTGGCGGATCAGGCCCAGCTGCTCGGCAACATGGCCTACCGCGAGGCGGGACGGCTGTTCAAGGTGCCGCTCAAGGAGCTGCAGGTGCCGTTTCGCGGCAAGCACATTCAGGGCTACCTCCATCTGCCGACCACCGACAAGCCGGTGCCCCTGGTCATCGTCAGCGGCGGCATCGACTCGCTGCAGGTCGACTTCCTCAATTTCTATCTCAAGTGCCTGGAGCCCAACGGCATCGGCATGTTGTCGCTCGATATGCCGGGCATCGGCTATGCCGAGCACTGGCCGCTGGTGCAGGACACCAGCCGGCTGCATCAGGCGGTATTGAATCATCTGTCCGAAGTGGCCTGGGTTGATCACCAGCGCATCGCCATGGTGGGTTTTCGCCTGGCGGGCAATGTGGCGGCGCGTCTTGCCTTCATCGAGCCGTTCAAGCTCAGGACCGTGGTCTGCATCGGCGCTGGCGTCAACCAGGTGTTTACCAATCAGGAGATGTTTGCCCGCTGCCCGCGCATGATGCGCGACGGGCTGGCCAACCGGCTGGGGGCCGATGCGGCCCAGTGGGAGTCGCTGCGTACCAAGTGCCAGGTATTTTCACTCAAGACGCAAGGATTGCTGGGGACTCGCACTTCCGTGCCGATATTGAGTATTGGACACAAGAAAGATTTTATTTGTCCCGAGCAGGATGTCCGGGCATTGGCGTCCGCCAGCCGTAACGGCAAGGCGGTGGTGTTCGACAAGCAACCCTTGCTGGAGGTATACGACGAGGCGTTGAAAGAGATGGTCGACTGGCTCAAGAAGTACTTATGTACATGATATAGCGCTAAAATATAACGTCATCCCAGGGTGATGTGGCTTGTTCAACAGGGAGGTTAACATGTCAGAAAGAGTGACCTACAAGCGACTGCTGAGGCAGTTTGCCGCGATTGGCCCCTATTTACGTGAGGACCTGTGTGAAGAGGGGCGTTACCGTTTCGACTGCCTTTCCGTCTGTGTCAGCGCCAAGCCGGCGCCGGACAAACGGGAATTCTGGGGCTGGTGGCTGGTGCTGGAGCAGCAGGATCACAGCTTCAGCTATCACTATCAGGTCGGCTTCTACAACGCCGAAGGGGAGTGGCTCAACAAGCCGCTGCCCAAGAAGCATCAGGCAGAGGTCGAACGTACCCTCAACCACTTCTACAAGCTCATCAGTGACAAGCTGCATCAGCTTGGTTGCCAGCTCGCTCCCGCTGAGCAGGTCACCAATGAACTGACGGTCACCGCCGCCTGATGACCCCCGCCCCGCCAGCCACCCATCGGCTGGCGGGGCGTTTCTTTGCCGCTTGCTCCGCTTTGCCTGCACCCGCCGCTGCCCTTGTGTTAATTGCCTTGCAGGGCAACAGGGCCGTGGGTATAAAGGGATTCCTTATATTTCAGCCTTTTTGCTCCCATGGAAAACAGAACCATAGTCGTCAAACTGGGCACCAGCGTGCTCACCGGGGGATCTTCCCAGCTCAATCGTGCCCACATGGTCGAGCTGGTCAGACAGTGTGCAGCCTTGCACCGTCACGGCCACAGGGTCGTGGTGGTCACCTCGGGGGCCATTGCGGCCGGCCGTGAGCATCTGGGCCACCCTCCATTGGCGCCAACCCTGCCCAACAAGCAGATGCTGGCGGCCGTCGGCCAGACCCAGCTGATCCGGGTATGGCAGGATCTGTTCAACCTCTATGGGCTGCACATTGGCCAGATGTTGCTGACCCGCGCCGATCTGGAGGACAGGGAGCGCTACCTCAATGCCCGTGACACCCTGCGTACCCTGCTCGATCACCGCATCATCCCGGTCATCAACGAGAACGACGCGGTGGCGACTGCCGAGATCAAGGTGGGCGACAACGACAATCTCTCCGCCCGTGCCGCCATCCTGGCCGATGCGGATCTGCTGATCCTGCTGACCGACCAGAAGGGGCTGTTTACCGCCGATCCCCGTACCAACCCGGATGCCCAGCTCATCGAAGAGGTACAGACCATCGACGACACCCTGCGCAAGCTGGCGGGGGACAGTGTCAGCGGGCTCGGTACCGGCGGCATGGCCACCAAGCTGCAGGCCGCCGACGTGGCGCGCCGCGCCGGCGTCAATGTGGTGATCGCCACCGGCCAGATGCCGGAAGTGGTCGGCCGTCTCGCCAAGGGCGAGCGCATCGGCACCCTGTTCCCGGCGCTGGCGTCGCCGCTGGAAGGGCGCAAGAGCTGGATCCTGGCAGGGCCCCCTCCTCACGGCGAAGTGCAGGTGGATCAGGGCGCCGTGGCCGCCATGCAGGAGAAGGGCTCCAGCCTGCTGCCCAAGGGCATAGTGGCGGTGAAGGGCGATTTCGTGCGTGGCGACGTGGTGCGCATTCTCGACCCCAAGGGGGCCGAGCTGGCGCGCGGCATCTGCCGTTACAATCACCTGGAGCTGAACAAGCTGCGCGGCGTCCATTCGGACAACATCGAACAGGTGCTGGGTTACGGTTACGGTGCCGTGGCCATCCACCGCGACGACATGGTGCTGCTGTGAGTCGCCAGCCGCTGCCACGCAAGGGCAGCGGCACATCAAGATAAGGGGGGACGCTGCCATCGGGCGGCCCCGCAAGAACCAAAGGGAAGAGAGATGAGTCTGGAGAAAATGGGGCGGGCGGCCCGTGAAGCCGCCTATCAGCTGGCCACCGTCAGCACGGCGCAGAAGAACCGGGCGCTGGCCGCCATCGCCGACGAGCTGGAGGCGCGCAGCCACCAGATCCTGGCCGCCAACGAGAAAGACATCGCCGCCGGCCGTGCGGCGGGTTTGTTAGACGCCATGCTGGATCGGCTGCTGCTCAACCCGGCCCGGCTGGCCGGTATCGTGGCGGACGTGCGCAAGGTGATCTCTCTGGACGATCCGGTCGGGGCCGAAATCGACAGCCGGGTGCTGGAGAACGGCCTGCGCCTCTCCCGCCGCCGGGTGCCCATCGGCGTCATCGGCGTCATCTATGAGGCGCGTCCCAATGTCACCATCGATATCGCCAGCCTCTGCCTCAAGACCGGCAACGCCAGCATACTGCGCGGCGGCCGCGAAACCTTCCACTCCAATCTGGAGCTGGTGCGGGTGATCCAGAGTGCGCTGGCGGCCTCAGGCCTGCCGAGCGATGCGGTGCAGTATATCGACAACCCGGATAGGGCGCTGGTGGGCGAGCTGCTGCGCCTCGACCGCTATGTGGACATGATCATCCCGCGCGGCGGCGCCGGGCTGCACAAGATGTGTAAGGAGAACAGCTCCATTCCGGTGATCATCGGCGGTTTCGGCATCAGCCACATCTTCGTGGACGAGAGCGCCGACCTGGCGCGCTCCCTGGCGGTCATCGACAACGCCAAGGTACAGCGCCCCTCCGCCTGCAATGCCCTCGACAGCCTGCTGGTGCACGAGAAGGTCGCAGCGACCCTGCTGCCGCAACTGGTCGGCCTGATGAATGAGCGCAAGGTGGCCCTGGTCGCTACCCCCGAGGCCATGCCGCTGCTGGCGGGTGCCGACAGCCTGCGTGCCGCCGGCCCGGAAGACTTCGATACCGAGTGGCTCTCGCTGACCCTGGGGGTCAAGCTGGTGGCGGATGTGAACGAGGCGCTGGCCCATATGCGCGAGCATAACGCCGGTCACTCCGATGCCATCCTCACCAACGATCTGGCCAATGCCGAGCGTTTCGTCAACGGGGCCGGTTCGGCGGCGGTCTACGTCAATGCCTCCACCCGCTTCACCGACGGCGGCCAGTTCGGGCTGGGTGCCGAGGTGGCGGTCTCGACCCAGATGCTGCACGCCCGCGGCCCCATGGGGCTGACCGAGCTCACCAGCTACAAGTGGGTGGGATTGGCGGACTACCTGAGTCGCGCCTGACGCCTTTGTGCTCCTGTGTGAAGATGCCGACTCAGGTCGGCATTTTTTTGCTTTTTTCTTGCCTGCTATCAGGGGCTTGCATATAACTATCCAGCGAGGTGTGGCGATATTTTGAGCGCTGCGCTAGCCACAAAAAAGGGAGCAGATTCAAGGATGAAGCAAACAGATTGGATGAAGCGCTGGGGGGCGCTCTGGCTGGGGTTGCCGCTGCTGCTGGGGGCGCTCTGCTTTAGCAGCAATAGCCACGCCAGCTGGGATCAGGATCTCTACCGCCAGTTGGGGCTGGCCGGCAAGCTCGACAAACAGGTATTTCGCAAGGCCATCACCAGTTACCAGAGCGTGCGCCACAAGCGCAAACCCATTCTCACCATTATCGACTACAGCAAACCCTCGACCATGCGCCGGCTGTTCGTCATCGACGTGAAGCGCCACAAGCTGCTCTACCACACCTGGGTCAGCCATGGTCGCAACTCGGGCGAGCTGGCTGCCAACCAGTTTTCCAACCAGTTCAACTCCATGAAGAGCTCGCTCGGTGTCTATCGCACCGCCGAGACCTATCAGGGCAAGCACGGCTATTCGCTGCGCCTCGACGGCCTCAGTCCTGGCCAGAACAGCAATGCCCGCAAGCGCGCCATCGTGGTGCACGGCGCCGACTATGCCAGCCCGCGCCATCTGCGCAAATATGACAAACTGGGCCGCAGCTGGGGCTGCCCCGCACTGCCCAAGGAGCAGTCCAGGGCCATCATCGACATCATCAAGGGGGGGAGCGTCATCTATGCCCACGGCTGAGGTCTGCCGCGAGCCCAAATAGAAAAGGCCAGCAGATGCTGGCCTTTGGCAGTGAGTCTGGCGTTGCGGCTACTTGCGTACCACCAGCACGGGGCAGGGGGCATGGCGCACCACGGACTCGGCCACGCTGCCTACCAGCAGATGGCTGATGCCGGAGCGGCCGTGGCTGCCCATCACCACCAGGTCGGCTTTCTCTTCCTTGGCCTGCACGACGATCTCGTCGGCGGCGCGACCGAAGCGCACCTCGAAGGTGGCCGGAATAGGCAGGCTGGCGACCAGCTCCTTCATCTGGCTCTTGGCCTGACGCTCCATCTCGTGGGTGATCTCGATGGCGGTCATGTGCAGGATCTTGTAGCTGTCGAAGCCGTGCAGTTGATCCACCACGTGGACCAGTTTGAGTTCGGCCTGGTGGCTCTGGGCCATGAAGACGGCATAGTCGAGCACGGCTTGTGACATCTGGGAAAAATCGACCGGACAGAGCAGGGTTTTAATGGATGGCATATGAAGGCTCCCCTATGTTGGGTTACTAATGAATCTTATTGTCAATAATACCGATTCAGCGGGCAATAACCCTCGACTCGCTCGCAAAACCGGGAAAAAGAGGTGCGTTGCCGTCAGATCTTCATATCATGGGAAATGGCTTGGGCGCGGCTGCAAATGGCATCGCCTGCGGAGAAACGGTAAGACATGATTCGTTTGTTGCTTTCATTGACGTTGCTGATTTGCTGGCCGGGTCGGGCCGATCCCCTCGATGTCTATTGCGATGACTGGCCGGGCTTCTGCCAGCCGGATGGCAGGGGCGTCTATCTGGACATAGTGCGGGCCATCTATCAGCCCAACGGTTACCAGGTCATCCCGCGCATCGTGCCCTACAAGCGGGCCCTGGCGGTGATCGCCCAGAAAGGGGGCGACATGGCGATGGGGGTCTATCGGGACGAGGTGAGCGGTGTGCTGCAACCCCGTCATCCCGCCTCGGCCGATGATCTGACGGTGCTGATGCTCAATAAGTGGCGGCCTCAGTGGCAAGGGGAGCACAGTCTGAGCGGGCAGGGGGTGGTATGGCTGCGGGGCTGGGCCTTTGACAAGTACATACCGGTCTCCATGCGTTGGCACGAGATCGACAGCCACGACATGGCGCTGCAGCTGCTGGCCAAGGAGCGCTATCGCTACTACCTGACCGCCGGGGTGCTTTACTCGGCGGACGCCATCCCCGCCAACATGCAGCGCATCTTCCTGCGCTGGGTCCCGACCTATCCCATCTTTGCCGATACCGAGAAGGGACGCAGCCTGCAACAGCTCTGGGATCAAGGTATGGCCAACCTGGTGCGACACGGCACCCTGGCCGAGATATACCGGCGCTACCGGCTCTACGACTACTATCGTGATTTTATCGAAGAGCAGGAGCAGAGGCTGAAGTTTGGTGACAATTGAGCCTTAAATATATCGATTAGCTGTCGATAACAGTGGTTCAACCGCCTTGAAGAGAGAGCATATGCAAGTGTCCCTGCCATCCAGCGCCATCAGCCGTCCCGATGCCTACACCAAGTCTGATGAACCTCAGGGGCGAGTGGCCCAGCTGGAGGCCAAAGCTGCCAAGATCAGGGAGCATCTAAAAGAGCTGACCAGTCAGAAGGAAGATAAGGAGAAGGCAGATCCTCAGGCTGAAAAAGCGCGGCAAGATCACATGAATATGCTGCGTCAGCAGCTGGAGCAGATCATGGCCGAGATAGCGCGTCTGCGGGCGGAAGAGGCCAGAACAGGTGAGCCCGTAGCTGGCGAGTCGCAGGCCACACCTGCAGTCGCCAATGCCAGTCCCATCCCAAATGTGCTGCCGCCAAACAGTACTTTCTCCATCAGAGTCTGAGTCCCGTAACATCCACTGGCTTGCTGGTATGGGCGCTCAAGAGACCTTCTTGCTCTGCCTGCTCCGTTCTTGAACGCTTGGCCAGCCGGTTGTAGAGGATCACGTTGACCGAAGCCACCAGATTCATGCAGCCCTTGGGTGTGGCTACGTAGAGCATCTAATGCTTACTTGGCACGCAGCTGCTTGGCCAGCCGGTCGTAGAGGATCACGTTGACCGAAGCGGCGAGATTCATGCAGCCCTTGGGTGTGGCTACGTAGAGCATTGCTGCTTACTTGGCACGCAGTTGCTTGGCCAGTCGGTCGTAGAGGATCACGTTGACCGAAGCGGCCAGATTCATGCAGCCTTGCGTCGGGACGTAGATAACCTCCTGCACCGCCTTGAAGCGGGCGGGATCCAGAGTACCGTCCTCCGGGCCGAAGATGTAGAAGGCGCGTTCCGGGTGCACATAGTCCGGCAGGGAAGTGGCCCCCTCGATCAGATCCACCAGCACCGGCGTGCAGCCGGCCGGCACCATCTCCATCAGATCGTCGACCCCGAGCAGGGGGATCTTCTCCACCATCTGCTTGGTATCAGTGGCGAAGCGGCGCGCCAGCTCGAAGCGGTTGCCGGTGTAGTAGACCTCGTCCGCCCCGTAGCAGCCGGCGGCACGCATCACGGCCCCCACGTTCTCCGGTGACTTGGGGTTGACCAGCCCGATGCAGCAATAGCCTGCCTCGCCGTGTGGCGTTGACTCATCCCCCTGTGGTGGCAGGCATTCGTGATCTGACTCTCTCATCTCGCTCTCCTCTGTGGCGGCGGCATTATAAGCCGTGCCCGCCGGCAAACGCAGAAAAAGTGACAGGTATAGGCCGAGATTCGCTTGCTTCCTATCGTCTGATTTTTGTGCGCAAGCCGACAATTCTTGCACAAGACGATGGCGAGCAAACGTTTTTCGGAAATAATAGACAAACGTTTGTAATTGGGTGTTTGTCTATGACGGAACGTGAGCAAGAGATCCTCGCCCTGCTGCGCCAGGACCCCATGATTGCCCAGCAGGAGCTGGCAGACAGGCTCGGCATCAGCCGCTCGGCGCTGGCGAGCCACATCTCCAGCCTGATGCGTCAGGGCTATGTGCAGGGGCGCGGTTATGTGCTGCGCGAAGGGCCCTACGCCGTGGTGATCGGCGGTGCCAACATGGATATCTGCGGCTGCAGCCACGACAACCTGCGTATCGGCGACTCCAACCCCGGCAAGGTGCGTACCTCGGCCGGCGGGGTGGGGCGCAACATCGCCGAGAACCTGGCTCGCCTTGGCACCGACACCCGGCTGCTGAGCGCGGTGGGCAACGATCAATACGGCCATCATCTGCTGGATGTGACTCAGCGTGCTGGCGTCGACGTGCGCCAGGTGCTGATGCTGGATGGCCAGGCGACCTCCTGTTACCTCAGCCTGCACGATGGCAGCGGCGAGATGAGCTGCGCCGTCAACGACATGGCGATCATCGAGCAGCTCACCCCGGCCCGGCTCACCCCCTTGAGCGGTTTTCTTGGCGCGGCCCGCCTCTGGGTGCTCGACACCAACCTCGCTACCCACACCCTGGACTGGCTGTTCGAGCGCCAGGGGGAGCACATCATCTTCGTGGACACCGTGTCGGTGGCCAAGGTGGAGAAGATCCGCCCCTGGCTGCACCGCATCCACACCCTCAAACCCAATCGCACCGAGGCGGAGCAGCTGTGCGGCTTCACCATCGAGGGATCCGACACCTGGCCCATGGCGGCGGCCTGGTTCCACCGCGCCGGGGTGCAGCGGCTGTTCCTGAGCCTCGGCGATCAGGGGATCTTCTATAGCGACGGGGCCTGCCAGGGCCATCTGCCCGTGCTCGGCAGCCCGGTCGTCAACGTGACCGGCGGCGGCGATGCCTTCATGGCAGGGCTGGCCCACGCCTGGCTGCAGGAGCAGGGCATCATCGAGACAACCCGGTTCGCCCTCGGTTGCGCCGCCCTCACCGTCAATTGTTCCGATACCGTCTTTTCCGGCCTATCCAAGGCCGCCGTTGAACGCATGCTGGAGGAGTACCCATGTTGAACGCTTACCTCGATATCCAACCTGAAGTTGCCGCCGCGCTGGCCGCCGGCAAGCCGGTGGTGGCCCTGGAGTCCACCATCATCTCCCACGGCATGCCCTATCCGCAGAACGTGGAGACGGCGCGCCAGGTGGAGCAGGTGGTGCGGGACAATGGCGCCGTGCCGGCCACCATCGCCATCATCGATGGCCGCCTCAAGGTGGGTCTGGATGCGGGGGCCCTGGAGGCGCTGGGCCGGGCCGGCCACGCCGCCACCAAGTGCAGCCGTCGCGACATCCCCTTCGTGCTGGCCAACAAGGGGCTGGGGGCGACCACGGTGGCCTCCACCATGATAGTGGCCGCCATGGCCGGGATCCGGGTGTTCGCCACCGGCGGCATCGGCGGCGTGCATCGCGGCGCCCAGGAGACTTTCGACATCTCGGCTGACCTGCAGGAATTTGCTCAGACCCCGGTGGCCGTGGTCTGCGCCGGCGCCAAGTCGATCCTCGACATCGGTCTGACCCTGGAGTACCTGGAGACCCAGGGGGTGCCGGTGATCGGCTACCAGACCGAGGAGCTGCCCGCCTTCTACACCCGCGAGAGCGGCTTCAAGGTGGATTACCGCCTCGAGAGCCCGGCGGCAATCGCCGAGGCACTGCGTCTGAAGTGGGAGCTGGGGCTGGCGGGCGGCGCCGTGGTGGCCAACCCGATCCCGACCCAGTTTGCCATGGCCAAGGCCGACATCGACGCCGCCATTGCCCAGGCACTGCGAGAGGCGGACGAGCAGGGGGTGAAGGGCAAGGAGTCCACCCCCTTTCTGCTGGCTCGGGTGTGCGAACTGACCGGCGGCAACTCGCTGGCGGCCAACATTCAGCTGGTGCTGAACAACGCCGCGCTGGGGGCGCGCATCGCCGCCAGCCTGTAATGGCTCGTGGAGAATGGAAAAGAGGGCCCGCGGGCCCTCTTTTTTTCATGTCGGCTCTATGAGTCGCCGGAGGCGTTATTGCAGCACCAGCCGACCGTGCAGCGGCTGCACGGGGCGGTTGTTGGGGTGGTGCATCACCGCCTTGAAGGCGTCGATCTGGGCCTGGCTCACCTGCACCGGCTGCTTCATCACCAGCCAGCGCACCCCTTCCGAGCAGGGCGGCGTAGTCAGCGAGCCGCTGAAGCGGTAGTAGTCGTGTTTGATGGGCAGAAGTTGTTCGGCCGAGATCGGCTCATTGAGAGCGTGGATCTCGCCCGCCTTGGCTGGCAGCACCTGCCAGGCCTGGCTCAGGGCTGCATTGGCATGGCCCGGCTCGAACATTACCGCCACCACCGCCAGCTCACCCTTGGCGTTGGCATGCACCAGGTGCCCTTCCAGCGGATAGGAGTGGCCCTTGATGAGGTTTTCGCTGGGGGCGTGGAAGTGGAACTGCTTGAGCTCAAAGCGCATGCCGTCGAGCTCAAGGCTGCTGCCCGGGGCATAGTCGACCTGCACCGTGTGGCCGTTGTTGGTGACGCTGCGGCCCCCCGCCAGGTAGTGAAACTGCAGCGGGGCCAGCTCGGCCTCGACCAGACCGTCGAGGTTGACCGGCGACTGGTTGCTGCCCGCGCACTGGCCAAATTCCGGGGTCAGCCTGGCCCACTGCGCCGGGCCGGCCTCACCGCTGTATTCCCAATGCGGGGGGGCGGCGAAGGCGGCGGGGCAGAGCAACAGGGCGGCGGCCAACAGGGACTTTCTCATCATGCATCCTTATCTTGATTGAAAAGCACGGCGATCCGTTTCCTGCATTGACGAGGAAATAACGGAAGGCATCATCTGAATTGCGGGATACAGAAGGTCAGACGGTATTTTTATTATTGGCTGGGTGATCGCCGACGATATTTATGATGTATTTAATATGAATCTAAATAATGGGCGCCACGCCTGCATATTGAACAATCGCTTTATTCAATGACAGCAATCTAATTAATTGGCTGTTATCGCAGATGAATTTGCTCATAATTCATTCATCAGAATTCAATTTTTTTTGCCGCGCAAGTCCCCGCCACCAGTCCGTCTGTAATATATTAATTCATTGTTTTTAATGTGGTTTTTGTTGGTCTCATTTGATCTTGAACAAATAATGCACAGGCTTTCCCGGGCAGGCTGAGGCTGTTGTTATGCACAGCCACAAGGGAGAGAGAAAAAATGAATAAATATTGTCTGTTGCTGGCGCTGGGCCTGCCAGGGATGGGGTGGGCGAACGAGCCGATCCAGCCGGTGGAAGCGGCCAAGGTGAGCGCACCGGAAAAAGTCGAGCTGGGCAAGATGCTGTTCTTCGAGCCGCGGCTCTCGAAATCCAACGCCATCTCCTGCAACTCCTGCCACAACCTGGCGACCGGCGGGGTAGACAACCAGGTCAGTTCCCTCGGCCACAAGTGGAAGGAGGGGCCGATCAACTCGCCCACCGTGCTCAACTCCAGCCTCAACTTCGTGCAGTTCTGGGATGGGCGCGCCAAGGATCTGCAGGCGCAGGCGGCGGGCCCCATCGAGAACCCGCTGGAGATGGCCTTCACCCACAAGCTGGCGTTGGAGACCCTGCACACCCTGCCCGAGTACCGGACCCGGTTCAGCGCCGTGTACGGCAAGGCGGACTTCGGCATCGACGAGGTGACCGATGCCATCGCCGCCTTCGAGGAGACCCTGGTCACCCCCAATGCGCCGTTCGATCGCTGGCTGAAGGGGGATGCCAAGGCGCTGACCGCGCAGCAGCTGAAGGGCTATCAGCTGTTCAAGGAGAAGGGCTGTACCGCCTGCCACAACGGGGTGGCCATCGGCGGCAACTCTTACCAGAAGATGGGGCTGGTCAAGCCGTTCAAGACCGACAACCCGGCCCAGGGACGCGGTGGGGTGACCGGCGAGAAGCAGTTCATCGGCTGGTTCAAGGTGCCAACCCTGCGCAACATCGAGCTGACCTACCCCTACTTCCACGACGGCTCTGTGTGGGATCTGAAGGAGGCGGTGCAGATCATGGCGGACATCCAGCTCGGCCAGACCCTGAGCGAGCAGGAGGCGGACGACATGACCGCCTACCTCAAGAGCCTGACCGGCGAGCAGCCACAGATAGTATTGCCGATCCTGCCGCCCTCCCAACCCGATACCCCCAGGCCTCAGGTCAAGAGCTGAGCGGGATTGATGATTGCAGCGGAGCCACCGGCTCCGCTTTTTTGTTCCTATCTATCTGATAAGCCTCTCGAAGTTACTGCACTACACAATGACAAAAGGATGACAATCCCCCAGCTGGCGACGCCGATTTTACCGATTTGCAGCCCTCTTCACATTTCCGACACGCTCACAATTTGTTCGATTGCCTTACTCATCCGACCTGGTGTCAAATCACTCCGCCTAATACAAGGAGTGGCATAATAATGAATAATATCAATAAATTAGTTCTGGCTATCGGATTCACTCTCACCACCTTCCCGAGCCTGGCGGCGGGCTTCCAATGCAAGGATCACGTCAAGCTCGGGGTGCCCAGCCAATCCAGTCAACTGCTGTGCCGGGACGGCTATGCCGCCGGTTACAACTACGACACCAAGGTCTCTGACTGGGTCTCTTACCGGATGACGGCCGCCAGCGCCCAGGGCCAGGTGCCGCGCAAGGATGCCTTTGCCGAGGACAAGGAGGTGCCGGTGCAGTTCCGCGCCACCCTGGCCGACTACAAGGGTTCCGGTTATGACCGCGGCCATCAGGCGCCGGCGGCGGACATGCGCTCCACCGCCACCACCATGAAGCAGAGCTTCCTGCTGACCAACATGACCCCGCAGTTGCCGGCGCTCAACCAGGGGGCCTGGCGCATCCTGGAGGAGAAGACCCGGCAGTGGGCCATCGCCTACCAGGATGTCTACGTGATCACCGGCCCCATCTTCACCAACTCCGATGCCTCCATCGGCAACGGCGTGACCGTGCCCCACGCCTATTACCGGGTGGTGATGGATGTGGCCAACAAGGAGGCGATCGCCTTCATCCTGCCGCAGCAGAACGTGTCGGCCAGCAAGCTGGCAGACTACATAGTGACGGTGGATGCGGTGGAGGAGCAGACCGGGCTCGACTTCTTCGCCGAGCTGCCGGATGAGCAGGAAGAGGCCATGGAGTCTCAGCTGATGGCCATGTGGGGCAACTGAGCCTGGTCATGAGCACCATGAAAACAGGGGCCGCGGCCCCTGTTTTCATTTGCTCAGTTCATCCCCGACCTTCTTGACGGTATCCCGGGTGCCGTGGCCGATCTCCCGGGTCACATCGCGGGTGGTGTGGCCAATTTCGCGGGTCACGTTGCGAGTGGTGTGCCCCACGGTTCTGCCCGCCTCCTTGATGTCGGCGCAGCCGCCGAGCAGGCTGCCCAGGGTCAGGCCGATCGCCATCAGGGTCATGCAGTCACGCCTCATGCCGTGCTCCTTCTCGTTTCATCATCATCTCCATGCCGATGGCGGCATTATGGCCTCGTGTGCAATGGGCGGGCAACCAGCAGGGTGTGGCCCGGCCCCGGGATCTCGTGCTCGGCCTCCACGTGAAAGTGGGCCTCGCGCAGGCACTGGTACAGCTGTTTGGAGTGGTAGAAGCGGCTGTTGCCGTTGGCCAGACAGGTGAAGTAGAGGGAGGTGGCGTTGAGACTGAAACTGGCGGCTTCAAAGGATTGCCTGTCCCAGAACAGCTCCAGGATGCAGACCCGGGCGTCCGGTTTCATGGCCAGCCGGACCCGGTTCAGGATGGCGACGATCTGCGAGTGGCTGAAGCAGTCGAGAAACTGGCTCATCCACCAGATATCCGCCTCGCCGGGCAGGGGGCCCGCCTGCAGCAGATCCACCGGGTGGCCATGCACCCGCGCCGCCAGCCCCGCCTCCTCGATGTTGCAGCTGGCCAGCGCCAGCTGCTCGGGCAGGTCCAGGATGGTGACCTGCAGCGCCGGATCCCGCCTGGCGCAGGCGATGGCCCACTTGCCGGTGTTGCCGCCCAGATCGTAGAGGTGGCGCGGCTCGTAGCCGAACACCTTGTCCTGGGCCTGCAGGAAGGCCCAGTCGGAGTAGAAGTGATCGAAGGCAAACCAGCTGCGGCGGGCCGGTTCGGGCAGCTCGCTCAGGTGCGGATAGAGGGTCTGCCAGGGGCCGAACTCCTGCAGACCGGCGGGGGTGCCGTCGCGGATGGCGTCGAGCAGGTGGGCGAGGGGCTGATAGCAGACGTGCTGGGTGAAGTCGAGATTGACCCGGCTCATGGCGTCGTGCAGCAGGTATTTGCCGACCCGACCCAGCACATAGTGCTCCTCGCTCAGATAGCAGAGTCCGCCGCCGAGCCCCATGTCCAGCAGCACGCCGGCGCCGTATTCGCTGAGCTGACACGCCTGGGCGATGTCGGCCAGCGCGGACCCCTGCGAGCCGCGGGTCTCTAGATAGGCCAGCACCCCGGTTTCACGCAGGCACCAGCTGGCCTGAAACAGCATGGGCCCGAAGGCGATTTTCTGGGCCTCGCTGATGGCTTCCAGCGCGTTGTACGGATCCGCCTGATAGTGATTCACGGGGTGGCTCCTGCCGGATCAGCGGCTCTGGGTGCGGGCGAGTTCCGCCTGAATGGCCTGATTCAGACCCAGTACCCAGCGGTTATAACTGCGGTGGATGCTGCCCTTGCCTTTGTCGTCCAGATTGACGCTGCTCACATAATTAATGGAATAATCGCGAGCGCTATAAGGAATATTGATCACCGCCTGATGCTGGCGCACATTGACCTGGCCTCGAATTAGTCCTGGCTGCTCCTGGCGCATTACCCAGCTCTTGCTGATGCCGGCCGTAATAATGGCATTGGCCACCTGCTCTTCGGTCAGATTGAAGGGCACCGGATTGGCTGCCATATTGCGAATTGGCTGGCTGGTGGAGCAGGCGGCAAGCAGGGCACAGGCCAGCAGCAGGGATATTTTATTAATGAGTTTCATAATATTTTCCTTGGGAAGGATATTCATCAATTTGGGCGTGGCAATGAGACAACACAAATAGTTTATTTTCAATGACCAAGGCGGTGGATAATCTGCGCTGGCTATTATTTTTGATGAATAATGGTATTATCCGCCGGTATTAAACTGATGACGCCATTCAATGTCGTGGAGCAGGCACTGCCCGCCGGGTGAGTGCCTTTTATCGTCTTCGCGTCCACCCATCGATGTAAGGACAGGTTGCCCGAAACATGCTCTCTTTCTCGCTGCTGGATAGTCAGGCCCTGTCACCCGGTCTGGCCGATGAGGCTGCCTGGCAGGCGTGGGCGCAGCAGGGCTGTTGGCCTGTCGACCCGCCATTTCCCGCCACCCCCTTGCTGCCGATGATGATGGCGCGCCGCCTGAGTCAGGGCGCCCGGCTGGCGGTGCAGGTGGGGCTGAGCCTGCTGGCCCGCCACCAGATAGACAGTGCCGTCTTCGTCAGCCGCCACGGCGAGCTGGCCCGCTCCATGACCCTGCTGCAGGCGCTGGCGGACGGGCAGGCGTTGTCGCCCACCGATTTCTCCATGTCGGTGCACAATACCGCCGCCGGGCTCTGCTCCATTCAGGGCAAGGCCGCCATCCCCATGACCTCGCTGGCCGCGGGGGATAACAGCCTGATGGCGGGCCTGACCGAAGCGGTCTGCGCCCTGCAGGCCGGTGCCCGCCGGGTGTTGCTGGTGGCCTTCGAGGGGCCGGTGCCCGCGTTTCACCGCCCCTGGCTGGCGGAGGAGGCACCACCCCACGCGCTGGGGCTGGTGCTGACGGCGGGCGACCAGTGGCGCTGTGCGGGGGCGCATCGCACTGTCGATCCGGCCGGCCGCCCGCTGCCGCAGAGTCTGGCCTGCTGGCGTGCCCTGCTGCGAGGCGAGCCGACCCTGATCCTCGCTGACGGCCGTCAGGAGTGGAGATGGCAGCGTTGCTGAACCGGGGCTGGCGGCTGATCGGCACGGCTCTGGGCTTCACCCTGTTCGGGGTGGGGGGCTTGCTGCTCTCCCTGTGCTGGTTTCCGCTGCTGGCGCTCTGTCTGCGCGGCGAGCGGCGCCGTACCCTGGCCCAGCTCACCATTCGCCACAGTTTTCGTCTGTTTCTCGGCGTGCTGCGCGGCTGGGGAGTACTCGATTACCGCGTGAGCGGCATGCCCGCCCACTTGCGCGGTGCTCTGGTGGTGGCCAATCACCCCAGCCTGCTCGATTACGTCATGCTGGCGGCCGAGATGCCGGTGTGCGACTGCATCGTCAAGCAGTCCCTCTGGCGCAACCCCTTCATCGGCGGCGTGGTACGGGCTGCCGACTACCTGCCCAACGTGGCAGGCGAGGATCTGCTGGCCCTGTGCCAGGCGCGGATCCAGGCCGGCGGCCTGCTGCTGGTGTTTCCGGAGGGAACCCGCACCACCCCGGGCGAACCCATCAAGCTGCAGCGCGGCGCCGCCCAGCTGGCGGTGCGCAGCCAGGTGCCGTTGCAACTGGTGCGGATCCACTGCAGCACCCGATTTCTCACCAAGCAGGACAAATGGTTCAAGATCCCGGAAAATAAGCCGATTTTCACCATAGAATTCCTGCAGCAAGTGGCGGCGGACGAGGTGGTCGCCACCGGCCAGAGCAGTGCGCTGGCCGCCCGCCAGTTGACCCGGTTTCTCACCCAGGCCCTGCAACCGGGGCCCCAATGACAGCATGTGGAACAGTTATGCAAGACCTGCATCTAGAGATAAAACAACTCATCATCGACAGCCTCAACCTCGAGGGGCTCACCCCTGACGACATAGACAGTCAGGCGCCGCTGTTCGGTGACGGCCTGGGGCTGGACTCCATCGATGCGCTGGAGCTGGGCCTTGCCATCAAGGGCCGCTACGGCATCGTGCTCTCCGCCGAGGATGAAAACACCCGTCGTCATTTCGCCTCCGTCACGGCCCTGGTCGCCCTGGTGCAGGCCCAGTCGAAAGGGGAGGCCTGAGCCATGACCCGTGACGACATCTTTGCCCAGATCAAGGCCGCCCTCGTCGAGCTGTTCGAGGTCGATGAAGAGGCCATCACCCCCGAGGCCCGTCTCTATCAGGATCTCGAGCTCGACAGCATCGACGCCATCGATCTGGTGGTGCACCTGCAGAAGTTGACCGGCAAGAAGATCAAGCCGGAAGAGTTCAAGTCGGTGCGCAGCGTCAACGACGTGGTGGATGCGGTCGAGCGTCTGCTGGCCGACGCCTGATGCCGGTGCACGCCCTGCCATGATGCGCTGGCTCTCCTGGCTGGCCGGTGGTGCCCTGCTGCTCTACCCGCTGGCGGTCTACTGGGGGCTGACCCACGCCGGTCAGACTCCGCTGCTGCTCGGGTTGCTGCTCATCTTCTCGCTGCGACTCTTGCCCGGCCTGCTCAAGGGGCGGGTCCGGCTCGGCCCCTTGCCGGAGTGGCTCTGGCTGGGCCGCCTGCTGGCCTGCATCGGGCTGGGGCTGACCCTGCTGTCGGCCCTGTTCAGTGCCCGGCACTGGCTGCTCTACTACCCGCTGGCGGTGAGCCTGGCGCTGCTGTGCCTGTTCGGCTGGAGTCTGACCCGTCCCATGAGCCTGGTGGAGCGGCTGGCCCGCCTGCAGGATCCCGCTTTGCCGCCGGCAGCCATCGGCTACAC
This sequence comes from Aeromonas sp. DNRA1, assembly GCF_963888745.1. Taxonomy (NCBI): domain Bacteria; kingdom Pseudomonadati; phylum Pseudomonadota; class Gammaproteobacteria; order Aeromonadales; family Aeromonadaceae; genus Aeromonas; species Aeromonas sp. DNRA1. The sequence continues at coordinate 84,603 of NZ_CAWPKQ010000002.1, forward strand.
CCGGCGGGTGACCCAGGTCTGGTGCGGCTTCTTCGTCATCAACGGCGCGCTGGCGGCCTTCACCATCTGGCACGGGGATCTGGCGCTCTGGAGCCTCTACAACGGCCTCATCAGCTACGCCCTGATGGGAAGCCTGATGGGCGCTGAGTATCTGGTGCGCCGCCGCCTGCTCAAGAGGCTGGCCCCATGACCCTGCTGCAAACTATCTGGCAGCGGGACGGCGAGCAGGTGGTGGCGTTCGGCCCGGATGGCGATGTGACTCTGGCCGAGCTGCGCCGCGGCAGCCTGCAGCTGGCGCGGGCCATGGCCCGTCTGGCCGGCCCAGATCGGTCCGGCATGCGCTGGGCGCTCTGTTTCGATGACAGCCTGCTGTTTGCCCAGGCGCTGCTCGCCTGCGCCCTCGGCGGGCACCGGGCCATCCTGCCGGGTCATCAGCGGCTGACCGGTCTGCAGGCGCTGCAGAGCCAGTTCGACGGCCTGCTCACCGACGGTGAGCTGCCGGGAACGGCGCTCATGGCGGCGCAGCTCAGGCTGCCGCTGCTGGCGGCGGATGACGAACCGGAGGCAGACGGCGCTGCTCTGTCGCCCGAGCGCCTCGATTTCACCCTGTTCAGCTCCGGCTCCACCGGCGAGCCCAAGGCGATCCCCAAGGCCTGGCCCCAGCTGGAAGCAGAGTTGCGGGTGCAGATGGCGTTGTGGGGTGAGCGGCTGGCGGGCACCCGGGTGCTGGCCAGCGTCAGTCACCAGCACATCTACGGCCTGCTGTTTCGCATTTTGTTGCCGCTTGGTCTCGGTATCCCCTTTGATCGTCGCAGCATCGACTACCCGGAGCAGCTGGCGCTGCAAACGGCCCCCTGGTGCCTGATCGCTTCTCCTGCGTTTCTGAGCCGGCTCGACCCGGCCATTGCCGCTGCCGGCTGCCGGCTGATCGTCTCCTCCGGCGGTCCCCTGCAACCGGGCGATGCCCAGCGGGCCAACATGCTGTTCGGTCAGCTGCCGGTGGAGATCTTCGGCAGCAGCGAGACCGGCGGCATCGGCTGGCGCCAGCGCCACCTGGTACATACCCCCTGGACGACGCTGCCCGGAGTCGAGGTGCGGGTCGGCCCGGATCAGAGCCTGCTGCTGCGCTCCCCCTTCCTGCCGACGGCGGAGTGGCTGGCCTGCGCCGATCGCATCGCCTTGCACGAGGGCGGTTTCGAGCTGCTGGGCCGCCAGGATCGGGTGGTCAAGCTGGAGGAGAAGCGCATCTCCCTCGACGAGGTGGAGGCGCGCCTGCAGGCACTGGCGGAGGTGGAGGCAGCCGCCGTGCTGCCGCTGCAACAGGGCCAGCGCCAGATCCTCGGCGCCGTGCTGGTGCTGAGCGAATTGGGCGCCGCCCGCTGGGCCGAGCTCGGGCCCGGGCGTTTCCTGCTGGCCCTGCGCCAGCAGCTGCGTCCCTGGCTCGAGCCGGTCGCCCTGCCGCGCAGCGTGCGCCGGGTCGCACAGATGCCCGTCAACGCCCAGGGCAAGCGCCCCTGGCCACAACTCAAGGAGCTGTTCGATGCGCCTCTCGGTTGACTCTCTGCCAGCGAACACCTTGCCCACCGTGCTGGCCTGCGAGACGCTGGCCGACGGGGTGCGCCTGCAACTGTGGCTCGATCCCGATTTGCCCTGGTTTGCAGGCCATTTTCCCGGTGCGCCCCTGCTGCCCGGGGTCACCCAGATCCACTGGGTGATGCACTATGCCGCCAGCCTGCTCAAGCTGGCGCAGCCGTTTCACGGGGTGGATCAGCTCAAGTTCCAGCGCCCCCTGCGCCCCGGGGCCGAGTGCAGCCTGTGTTTGCAGTGGCAGGCAGACAAGGGCCAGCTCCTCTTCCACTATCTGGTCGGCGATGAGCCGGCGAGCAGCGGCCGGGTGCGACTGATCCCATGACGCCCTGCATTCTCATCCCCTGTTACAACCATGCCGGCCCGCTGGCTGCCGTGCTGGCACGGCTGGCCAAATACGGGCTGCCCTGCCTGCTGGTCGACGATGGCAGCGAGCCGGTCACCGCCGCCGAGCTGGATGCGCTGGCCACGCGTTACCCCTGGGTCACCCTGCTGCGCCACCCCCACAACCAGGGCAAGGGTGGCGCCGTGATGACGGGGCTGCGCCGCGCCCATGCACTCGGCTTCAGCCACGCCCTGCAGGTGGATGCCGACGGTCAGCACGATCTGGCGGACATTCCGGCCCTGCTGGCCGAGGCGGACAAGCACCCGGCGGCGCTTGTCTCCGGCCGCCCGCTCTACGATGATTCCGTGCCCAAGGGGCGCCTCTACGGCCGCTACATCACCCATGTCTGGGTCTGGATCGAGACGCTGTCGTTCGCCATCAAGGACAGCATGTGCGGCTTTCGGGTCTATCCAGTGGCGGCCACCTGCGCGCAGCTCGAACGGGTGGCACTTGGCCGGCGGATGGATTTTGACACCGAGGTGATGGTGCGCCTCTACTGGGCCGGGGTGGCGGTGCGCTTCGTACCGACCCGGGTCATCTATCCCGCCGATGGCAGCTCCCACTTCCAGCTCTGGCGCGACAACCGCGACATCTCCTGGATGCACACCCGGCTGGTGTGCCGCCTGCTGTGGGATCAGCTGCTGCGTCTCTGCCGCTGGCCCCGCCGCCTCTGCGCCAGGGCGGCGCAGCTGTGGCGCGAGCGGCGCACCCACTGGTCGCACACCCCGGAGCGGGGATCCCTGCTCGGCATGCAGATCATGCTGGCCAGCTATCGCCTGCTGGGGCGGCGCGGGTTTTCCCTGCTGCTCTATCCGGTCATCGGCTACTTCTGGCTGACCGGCCGGGCCCAACGCCAGGCATCCCAAGCCTATCTGACCCGCCTCGAGTCCTTCGCCGATGCGAGCGGTGTGGCGTTGCCCGCCGAGCCGAGATCGAGCTTTCGCCACTTCCTGCGCTTTGGCGAGGCAGCGCTCGACAAGCTGGCGGGCTGGCGTGGCGACATCACCGAGCAAGAGGTTGAACTGGTGGGGGCGGAGCACTATCAGGCGGCCATCAACAGCGGTCAGGGGGTTTTGCTGCTGGGCTCCCACCTGGGCGATCTGGAGCTCTGCCGGGCGCTTGGCAGTCGCAAGCAGGGGCTGCGCATCAATGCGCTGGTGTTCACCCGCCACGCGGCCCGCTTCAACGCCCTGCTCAAACAGATCAACCCGGATTCGCACCTCAACCTGATCCAGGTGCAGGAGCTGGGGGCCGATACCGCCATCCTGCTCAAGGAGAAGCTGGAGCGGGGGGAGTGGGTGGTGATCGTCGGCGATCGCACCTCGGTGACCCGGGAGAAGCGGGTGATCTGGGCCGACTTTCTCGGCGCACCGGCCCCCTTTCCGCTTGGCCCTTTCGTACTCAGCAGCGTGCTGGGCTGCCCTGTCTACCTGATGTTTGGCCTCAAGGAGCAGGGCCGCTTTCGGGTGCATTTCGAGCCCTTTGCCGACGGCCAGCCCCTGCCGCGGCAGGGGCGTCAACAGATTCTTGCGTCCCGGGTGCAGGCCTATGCCGATCGCCTGCAGCATCACTGCCTGCAGGCCCCGCTGGACTGGTTCAACTTTTTTGATTTCTGGCAGCTGACCGATGAACAAGAGTGAGATGAAGTGCGTCACCTTCGGCGCCGAGCCGCTGACCATAGAGGACGTGGTGGCGCTGGCCGAAGGGCGCGCCACCCCCGCACTGAATCCGGATCCGGCCTTCATGGCCCGCATCCAGCGGGGGGCCGACTTTCTCGACCGGCTGCTGGCCGAAGAGGGGGTCATCTACGGGGTGACCACCGGCTACGGCGACTCGGTGACCCGGCCGGTACCGACCGAGCTGGTGCCTGAGCTGCCGCTGCACCTGACCCGCTTTCACGGCTGTGGGTTGGGGGCGGATCTCGAGCTCGATGCCGCCCGCGCCGTGCTGGCGACCCGGCTCTGCTCGCTGGCGCAGGGGGTCTCCGGGGTCAGCCCGGCCTTGCTCGAGAGGCTCTGCTGGCTGCTGGAGCAGGATCTGGTGCCGCGCATTCCGGAAGAGGGGTCGGTGGGCGCCAGCGGCGATCTCACCCCGCTCTCCTACGTTGCCGCCGTGCTGGTGGGGGAGCGTGAGCTTCATCACGATGGTGTGCTGCGCCCCGCCGCCGAGGTCTATCAGGAGCTGGGGGTTGCCCCCCTGACCCTGCGGCCGAAAGAGGGGCTGGCGCTGATGAACGGCACCTCGGTGATGACGGCGCTGGCTTGCCTCGCCTACGCCCGTACCGATTACCTGATGCGGCTGGCGACCCGGATCACCGCCCTGGTGAGCGTCGCTATGGTGGGCAACGCCTTCCACTTCGACGAGCGACTCTTTGCCGCCAAGCCGCACCCCGGCATGCAGGGCATCGCGGCCTGGCTGAGGGAGGACCTGGTGGCCGGCGAGCTGCCGCGCCACAGCGACCGGCTGCAGGACAGATACTCGTTGCGCTGTGCCCCCCACGTCATCGGGGTGGTGGCCGACAGCCTGCCCTGGTGGCGCCAGCTCATCGAAAACGAGCTCAACAGCGCCAACGACAACCCGCTGATCGACGGCGAGGAGGAGCACGTGATGCACGGCGGCCACTTCTACGGCGGCCACATCGCTATGGCGATGGACAGCATGAAGGCGGCCGTCGCCAACCTGGCCGACCTGCTGGATCGCCAGCTGGCCCAGCTGGTGGACAGCAAGTTCAACGGCGGCCTGCCGAGCAACCTCTCCGGCGCGCCAGAGGAGCGGCAGATGATCAACCACGGCTTCAAGGCGGTGCAGATCGGTGTCTCGGCCTGGACTGCGGAAGCGCTCAAGCAGACCATGCCTGCCAGCGTCTTCTCCCGCTCCACCGAGTGCCACAACCAGGACAAGGTGAGCATGGGTACCATAGCGGCGCGCGATGCGCTGCGGGTGCTGACCCTGACCGAACAGGTGGCGGCCGCCTGCCTGCTGGCGGCGGTGCAGGGTGTGGAGCTGCGTCTGGCCCGGCCCACCCCCTTCACCCGCCCGCTTGGCACGGCGCTGGTCGCCATGGTCGCGCAGGTGCGGGCCGAGTTTGCCCCGCTGCTGGAAGATCGGGGGCTCGAGCCCGAGCTGAGGGCGCTGATCGCCCGCATTCGCCAGCGTCACTATCCCCTCTATCAGGAATCTTCACTATGAGCCGTATCCAGACTACGCCTGAACCCTGGCAGATCAGCGCCGAAGTCGAGGTGACCATCCCATTCCACGATGTGGACATGATGGCGGTTGCCTGGCACGGCCACTACTTTCGCTACATCGAGCTGGCCCGCTGCGCCCTGCTCGATCTCATCGACTACAACTACCCGCAAATGGAGGCCTCCGGCTACCTCTGGCCCATCATCGACACCCGGATGAAGTACCTGGCGCCGTTGCGCTTCGGCCAGCGGGTGCGGGTGCGCGCCACCCTGACCGAGTACCAGAACCGCCTGAAGATCGACTACCTGCTGAGCGACGCCGCAAGCGGCACCCGCACCAGCAAGGGTTACAGCATCCAGGTGGCGGTCAGCAAGGCGAGCGGCGAGATGTGCCTGGCCTCGCCCCAGGTGCTGCTGGACAAGCTGGGGGTGAGTCAATGAGCCGGCTGACAAGGCCGCTGCTGGCCGGTCTGTTCCTGCTGCTGACATGGCCGCTGCAGGCGGCGCCCCTGAGCCGGGCCGAGGTGCAGCAACTGCTCGCCCTGAACGAGGCCAAGCAGGCCAGTTTCGAGCAGGAGAAGCAGGTGGCGGGGCTGAGCCAGCCGCTCAAAGCCTCCGGCGAGCTGCTGCTGGTGCGCGATCAGGGGCTCTGGTGGCAGCAGCAGAAACCCTTCCCGCTGACCCTTGTCCTGACGCCGACGCGCATGGTGCAGCAGATGGCGGGCCAGCCCGCCACCGTCATCGACAACCCCCAGCTGCTGGAGTTCAGTCAGATGCTGCTGGCGCTGTTCGGCTCGGACGAGGCGACCCTGAGCCGCTACTTCAGCATCGATTTTCACAGCACGGAGGCGGGCTGGCAGCTGGTGCTGGTGCCGACCCTGGCACCGCTCGACAAGGTGTTTGCCAGCCTCACCCTGAGCGGGCAGGGGCAGCTGGATCAGCTGCTCATCGCCGACAAGCAGGGCGACAGCACTCGCATCCGCTTCACGGCCTGGCGGGATCGCGCCCTGCCATTGACCCCTGAAGAGCAGGCCCGCTTTGCTGCCCACTAGCACGATAACGCGCCAGCGCGGCGCCCCCGCCGGGACGAGGAGAGCTCCTCTTGCTGCAAGCTGAAACCACCTGGCGCCGGCTCGGCACTCTCTGGATCTGGCTCTGCCTGCTGTTGGCGGCGGTGCTCGCCTGGCAGTTGCCCCATAGTCGTATCAACACCAGCCTGATGGATCTGCTGCCCCACGAGTCCCGCAGCGATCTGGACCCGGCCCTGCAGCAGGGGCTGCTGCAGCAGCTCGACCGCCAGCTGGTCTGGTTGCTGAGCCTGCCCGCCGGCCAGGACGGACGGGCCGCCGCCCAGTTCTGGGTGGCGCAGCTGGGCAAGCTGACCGCGTTCTCCCACATCAAGGGCTACCAGCCCGAGCTGGCCTCCGCCTGGCAGCGCTATCTGCACGAGCTGGCCTGGCAGCGGCTGGATCCGGCGAGCCGGGCGCGGCTCGCCGAGGGGGCCGAGGGCTGGAGCCAGTGGGTGCTCGGCCAGATCTACTCCCCTTTCGGCGGCGTCTCCCGCGCCGAATGGCAAAACGATCCCCTGCTGCTGACCCGGGCCGGGGTGCTGGCCGAGGCCCGCGGCCCCATGCAGCTCAAGGATGGCTGGCTGGTGAGCCGGGACAAGGCCGGCCGCGACTGGTACATGGTGCGCGCCGAGCTGGATCTCTCCGCCTTCGACATCCAGCGCAACCAGGCGCTGCTGAGCGAACTGGCCGGGGCCGAGCAGCGCCTCGCCGAGGCTTATCCCGGCGCTGAGCTGCTGCGCCGTGGCACGCTCTTCTACAGCCAGCATGCCAGCAATCTTGCCCAGCAGGACATCTCCACCATAGGGCTGGGTTCCATGGTCGGGGTCATCCTGCTGATCTGGGGCGTGTTCCGCTCGACCCGGGCGCTGCTGCTCTCCCTGCTGCCCATCGGTGTGGGGTTGATGTGGGGGCTCGGCACAGTGCTCATCCTGTTCGGCGAGATCCACATCTTCACCCTGGTGATCAGCAGCAGCCTCATCGGCATCGCCATCGACTACGCCATTCACTTCCTGTGCGAGCGGCGGCTGCACGGCGACAACGAGACGCCACACCAGACCCGGCTCAAATTGCTGCCGAGTCTGTCGCTGGCGGTGCTGACCACCCTGATCGGCTATGGCCTGCTCTGGTTCGCCCCCTTCCCCGGCTTGCAGCAACTGGCGGTGTGCGCGTTGGCGGGGCTGTTCAGCGCCTTCATCACGGTACTTTGCCTGTTTCCGCGTTGGGCCGGCCCGCTGCCGACAAGGCCGCTGCGAGGCCAGCGCTGGCTGCTGTGCTGGCTTTTGGCCTGGCAGCAGCGTCCGCTGGTGCGCATCGGTTTGCCGCTCTGCTGTCTGCTGTTGGCAGCACTCGGCATCAGCCAGCTGCAGGTGGATGATGATATCCGCCGGCTGCAACCCTTGCCGGTGGCGCTGCAGGGGCAGGAGCAGCGGATCCAGACTCTCACCGGCCAGCAGGGGGGCATGCAGGGCTTGCTGGTGACGGGGGCGGACGGCGAACAGGCACTGCAACGACTGGAACGGCTCGATGGCCGGCTGGCCGAGCTGAAACAGCGCGGAGCGCTGCAGGATTTTGTCTCGCTTGCCCGCTGGTTGCCTTCGCTGGCGCGCCAGCATGAGGATGCCGCCGCCATCCGTACCCTGCTGCCCGAGGTGGTGAGCCGGCTCAAGGCAGCCGGTCTGCCGCTGCAGGTGCCTACCCGCGAGCCGCACTGGCTGACCCCGGCCGCCTGGCTGGCCAGCCCGGTCAGCGAGGGGAGCCGCCTGTTGTGGCACGCCTTGGCCGATGGCCGCGTCGCCATCTGGGTGCCGCTGGTGGGGGTGGCAGATGAAGGGGCTTTGACGGCACTGGCGGCGGCCGAGCAGGGAGTCTACTGGCAGGATCAGCGCAGCCAATGGAGTCAGCTGTTCGCCCACTACCGCATCAAGCTGGCGGAGCTGCTGTCGGTAGCCATCGCGCTGGTGGCCTTGCTACTGTGGCGGCGGATGGGGGCGGCGCGGGCGGCCCGGGTGCTGCTGGTCAACCTGATTGCACTGGCCATGGGGCTGGCGCTGCTCGCCGCCTGTGGCCAGCTGCTCACCCTATTCGGGGTGCTGGCGCTCAGCCTCATTTTCGGCATCGGCATCGACTACGGCCTCTTCTTTGCTCACAGCGGCAACCAGGTGGCACGCCAGAGCTCCACCCTGCTCGCCATCTTGCTGGCCAACCTCACCACCCAGCTGGCCTTCGGCCTGCTGGCGCTGAGTCACACCCCCGCCATCGCGGGCTTTGGTCTGGTGCTGAGCGGGGGTATCTTTACCGCCTTCCTGCTCTCGCCCCTGGTGCTGGACCGGGTGCGACCGCAGTTGCCGGGGCCGAATGGCCGGGAGCCAACTTCATCATGAAAGCTTTGTTCGTATTCATCGTCTTGCTGCTGGCTGGCTGCAGCAGCCTGCCGACTCCCACCGCCTATCTCGACAAGGGGACCGTCATGACGCTGCCGGCCCCCGTGCTGGCCGCCCCCTTCTATCGCCAGCAACTGCTGACCGCCAGCGTGGGGGAGAGCACTCACCAGCTGATGACGGTGCTGGAGGCTGACGGCCGCCAGCTGACTTTGGTTGGGCTGACCCCGAGCGGGGTGCGGCTGTTCTTGGTGCGCTATGACCAGCAGGGGATCTCCACCCGCCAGTTCAGCCCGCTGCTCACCACCGGCATGCCGCCGGTGAGCCAGGTGCTGGCGGACGTGATGCTCTGCTACTGGCCGCTCGCCAGCTGGCAGCCACAGCTGCCACCGGGCTGGACGCTGCGCGACGAAGGGCCGCTGCGCCGGCTGCGGGCCCCCGACGGCACTTTGGTGACCGAAATCCGCTACCGCGACGCCGACGGCGTGCGCGAGCCGGTCGGCCTGCAGCAGCATGTATTCCACTACCGTCTGCAACTGGAGACCCTGAACCAATGAGCTGTTATATCGCCGCCTATGGCCTCGTCTCGGCATTAGGGATGGGGCGTGATGCCAGCGCCGAGGCGCTGCTGGCCTGGCAGCAGTCGGGCGTGAGCCCGCTGGATCGCCACCGGGCGCCGCTGCTGGATGGCCGGCTGACCCCGGTGGGGCGGGTGGAGGGGGAGTTGCCGGCCATACCGGTGGCGCTGGCTCCCTATGCTTCGCGCAACAACCAGTTGCTGCTGGCGGCGCTGGCCCAGGTGCGGCCCGCCTTCGACGAGGCGCTGGAAACGTTTGGCCCTGCGCGAGTGGGGTTGGTGCTTGGCACCAGCACCGCCGGGATCGGCGAGGCCGAGCTGGCGGTTGCCGCCGCCCGGCGCGGGGAGGCTGTGCCGCCCGCCTTTGACTATCGCCAGCAGGAGTTGGGCTCGCCGTCGGAATTTCTGGCCCGCCATCTCGGCCTGACCGGGCCGGCCTGGACTATCTCCACCGCCTGCTCCTCCAGCGCGCGCGCCTTCATCAGCGGCCAGCGGCTGCTGGCGGCCGGGCTGGTGGACGCCGTGCTGGTGGGTGGCGCCGACAGTTTGTGCGGGCTCACTCTCAACGGTTTTGACAGTCTGGAGTCCCTCAGCTGTACGCGTTGCCAGCCGTTTGATGAGGCGCGCCAGGGGATCAACATCGGCGAGGGGGCTGCGCTGTTTCTGCTGAGCCGCACGCCTGCGCCGCTGGCACTGCTGGGGGCCGGGGAGTCCTCCGATGCCTGGCATATCTCGGCGCCCCATCCCGACGGTATCGGCGCCGAGGCGGCGATGCAGATGGCTCTGGCCCAGGCGGGCCTGACGCCGGAACAGGTGGGTTACGTCAACCTGCACGGCACCGCCACCCGTCTCAATGACGCCATGGAGAGCCAGGCGGTGCATCGGCTGTTTGGTGTCGAGGTGCCCTGCAGCTCCACCAAGCCGCTCACCGGTCATGCCCTGGGGGCGGCGGGGGCCATCGAGGCGGCGCTTGCCTGCCTGCTGCTGGAGCGCGCTCTGCCGCTGCCAACCCAGCGGGTGGCCACGGCGGATCCGGCGCTGGCGCCCATCCGGCTGGTGAGCGGCGAGGTGCCGCTGGCGGCGCCCCGGGTGCTCTCCAACTCCTTTGCCTTCGGTGGCAACAACGTCAGCCTGCTGCTTGGGAGCGTTCACCATGAATGAGCCAAGTTCACTGCCCGCCATCGAGACCCTGCTGCCCCACCAGGCCCCCATGCTGCTGCTGGACCGGCTCTGCGCGGCGGATGCCCAGCAGGCGCGCTGCGAGACCCGAATCGGTGCCCGCCATGCCCTGCTGCTGGATAGTGAGGGCAACCTGCCCGGCTGGGTAGGCATCGAGCTGATGGCGCAGACCATCGCCGCCTGGGCCGGCATGCAGGGGCGTCTGCGCGGCGAGCCGGTGCGCATCGGCATGCTGCTTGGCAGTCGCAAGTATCGCTGCCTGCGCCCCGCCTTTGCAGCCGGCAGCCTGCTCACCATAGAGGCTTACTGCCTGTTGCAAGACGGCGGTATGGCCAGTTTTGATTGCCGGATCCTGCTGGCGGGGGAGGAGTGCGCCCAGGCGCGACTCTCCACCTACCAGCCGAGCCCCGGCGAATTGTCCGATTTGTTAGCCTGAGGAAGCTTCATGATCTCTAGCGTATTGGTCACGGGCGCCAGCAAGGGGATAGGCCGCGCCATCGCCCTCAAGCTGGCGGCCGACGGTTTTTCCATCGTGGTGCACTACCACAGCGATCGGGCCGGGGCCGAAGCCACTCTGGCCAGCCTGCAGGCTGCCGGTGGGCAGGGGCGCCTGCTCCAGTTCGACATCGCCGACCGCGAGGGCTGCCGCGCGCAACTGGAGGCCGACATGGCCGAGCACGGCGCCTATTACGGCGTGGTCTGCAACGCCGGCATCATCCGTGACGGCGCCTTCCCCGCCCTCACCGACGAGGAGTGGGACGGGGTGCTGCACACCAACCTGGACGGCTTCTACAACCTGCTCAAGCCCTGCATCATGCCGATGATCGGCCTGCGCCGGGGTGGGCGCATCGTGACCATCTCCTCGGTATCCGGGTTGATGGGCAACCGGGGCCAGGTCAACTACAGCGCCGCCAAGGCGGGCATCATGGGGGCTACCAAGGCGCTGGCGCTGGAGCTCGCCAAGCGCAAGATCACGGTCAACTGCGTGGCCCCCGGCCTCATCGACACCGGCATGGTGGACGAGGAGGTGAAGGCGGAGGCGATGAAGCTGATCCCGCTCAAACGGATGGGGCAGGCCGACGAAGTGGCCGGGCTGGTCTCATACCTGATGTCCGACATCGCCGGCTATGTCACGCGCCAGGTCATCTCCATCAACGGAGGCATGGTATGAAGCGGGTCGTGGTGACCGGCATGGCCGGGGTGACCGCCTTCGGGCAGGATTGGCCGAGCGTGCGGGCTCGCCTGCAGGCGGGACACAACGCCGTGGTGAACATGCCGGAGTGGGCTATCTACGACGGCCTCAACACCCGGCTGGCGGCCCCCATTCCGGACTTCACGCTGCCGGCCCACTATCCGCGCAAGAAGACCCGCGCCATGGGGCGGGTCTCGGCGCTTGCCACCGTCGCCACCGAGCTGGCACTGGCGCAGGCGGGGCTGCTGGACAACCCGGTGCTCACCGACGGGCGCACCGGCATCGCCTACGGCTCCTCCACTGGCAGCACGGATCCTATCCGCGCCTTCGGGGTCATGCTCAACGACAAGAGCACCGCCAGCATCACGGCCACCACCTATGTGCAGATGATGCCGCACACGGCGGCGGTCAACACCGGGCTGTTCTTCGGCCTGCGCGGGCGGGTCATCCCCACCTCCAGCGCCTGTACCTCCGGCAGCCAGGGCATCGGTTATGCCTATGAGGCGATCAAGCACGGCTACCAGACCCTGATGGTGGCTGGCGGGGCGGAAGAGCTCTGCCCGTCGGAGGCCGTGGTGTTCGATACCCTGTTTGCCACCAGCCAGATGAACGACAACCCCGAATTGGCGCCACGCCCGTTTGACCGGCAGCGGGACGGGCTGGTGATAGGAGAGGGGGCCGGCACCCTGGTGCTGGAGGAGCTGGAACATGCGCAGGCGCGCGGCGCCACCATCCTCGCCGAGCTGGTGGGCTTTGCCACCAACTGCGATGCCGCCCACGTGACCCAGCCCCAGCAGGAGACCATGCAGCTTTGCATGGAGATGGCGCTGGCCCAGGCCGGGCTCGCGGCCGCCGACATCGGCTACATCAGCGCCCACGGCACCGCCACCGAGCGCGGTGACATCGCCGAGAGCCACGCCACCGCCGCCATCTTTGGCGACCGTACCCCCATCTCGTCGCTCAAGAGCTACTTCGGCCACACCCTGGGAGCCTGTGGCGCCATCGAGGCCTGGCTGGCGCTGGAGATGATGCAGGAGGGGTGGTTTGCTCCCACCATCAACCTGACCGAACCGGACCCGGCCTGCGCCCCGCTCGATCACGTTGTGGGCAGCGGCCGCACGCTGGCGGTGGAGTACCTGATGTCCAACAACTTCGCCTTCGGCGGCATCAACACCTCCCTCATCTTCAAACGCTGGTCCTGAGTGTCGGTGCCCTGCTTGGCAGGGCACCGGTACAGGCTGGGTTTAGCCTTGATGAATTAATATGCCCCCCGTTTTTTTCGGGAGGCATCATGTCTTTGTTATCTGGTTTTTCTTTTTCCGCCAAGCGTCTGCGCGTCCTGCAGGGCGTTCTGTTATCCAGCTTGTTGTGGGCGCTGGCCGCCCCCGCCATGGCCGATGATGAATTTCGGCTGGGCAAGACCATTCTGCTCGGGGTCGGCGATCATCCCGCCATCATTCCCATGCTCGCCTGCCGGCCGACCAAATCCATCATGGTCAAGGCTGGGCGGGAATTGACCCTGGAGCGGGTCAAGGTGTTTTATGGCAACGATCGCAGCAAGACCCTCTATTTCGACAAGGATCTGAAAGAGGATCAGGAGTCGGGGTGGAAATCCCTCGGCAGCCGGCTCTGCATCAAGCGGATCGAGGTGTACGGCAATTCGGAAGGGAGCAAGGCCGGGGTCAAGGTATACGGCCGCAAATAAGCAAAGGGCGGGGCAAATCCCCGCCCAGCCTTTATTTCTTCGGACGAAACGGCTTGATGACGGTCTCGTCGCACTCGAGATAGGGGCCTTCCATCAGGTCGATGCAGTAGGGGATGGCGGGGAAGACCGCATCCAGGCACTCACGGATCGACTTGGGTTTGCCCGGCAGGTTGACGATGAGCGAGCTGCCGCGCAAACCGGCGGTCTGGCGCGACAGGATGGCGGTCGGCACGAACTTGAGGGATTCGGCCCGCATCAGCTCGCCAAAGCCCGGCATCATGCGATCGCACACCGCTTCGGTGGCCTCCGGGGTGACGTCCCGCTTGGCCGGCCCGGTGCCGCCGGTGGTGACGATGAGGCTGCACTGCTCCTGGTCCGCCAGCCGGATCAGGGTCGCTTCGATCTGTTCCTGTTCATCGGGGATCACCTGATAGACGGGCTCCCACGCCGAGGTCAAATATGCGTTCAGCGTGTCGATGATGGCCTTGCCGGACAGGTCTTCGTAGATGCCTGCACTGGCGCGATCGCTGACGGTGACGATACCGATTTTTGCCTTGCTCATGGTCTGCTCTTGGTTGCCGCTATAAGTGGCAAATAAAATAACATAATCAGCAAGATATGTTAAACCAGCCGGATGGTGGCGTGAAGGCGAGCGTCAAATGGCAAGCCATATTGGCAACCTCCTTTCAATAAGACATAACATCGGCATATTGCCGTGCCAAAAATGTATAAACGAACCCGCCATCGATATTCAGGAATAATCGGTTGATCCATAACGAATAACCCGCCTGAGGTCCGGCTGCGCCGTCATCTTTTGGCGCAAGAGGAGGGGAAAGCGGGCCCGGCGGATTGAACCGCGGCGGGGTTCGGCTTATATAACTCCATATGCGATTGGTGAAAATATGAACCGATTGTTGTTGTTTGAGTATCACCATGCAGCGGCTGGCCGCGGGAGGGCATATGGAGTTGCCTGATTTTGATACCTTGAAACGGTTGGCGGTGGCGGAGCCCGAGCGGCTTGACGAGTTGCTGCAGCAGCAGATTGAGGGGCTGATCGACCGGGTCAGCCCGCAGCAGCAAATGCGTCTGCGCGGTCTGCAATTTCGCATCGACTGCCAACGTCAGCTGGCCAAAAACAACCTGGACAGCTGCATCCGGATTGCCGCCATGATGCACGACTCCTTTTATTCCATGCGCTGTGAAATGGTTCATCTCAATAATCCTGATTATGCTGAACCACTGCCGGAATATAAGGAGAACAATGTGCTCTATTTCAGCGATTATTACCGCAAGAAAAAATAATATTATTCCTGAGTAATTATCAAAATATATCTCCGTTATTCTGCGCAGTTGCCGGGTGAGGCTGGCTGACGAACGTTGAACAGTTTGGCGTGATTTGTAATCCATTTGATGTATTTTTGTGTCGCCTTTTATTTTATTTGAGTTTGGTTATTGGCGTGATATGTGTAGATGTATGGCGCCGATTGTTAGGCTAATATGGCGAGACTTTTTTAATTTGCTACGACTCGAAGGGATTATGAGAAGTATCACACCAAGACGGGTGCTGTCGCGGGAGCAGCAGACGGAGATCACCCGCATTATCGTCAAGGTGGGCCAGATGCTGGCCCAGTTCGGCGCCGAGAGTCGCATCATCGAGCAGACCACGGTCCGGCTCGGCATGGCGCTCGGGCTGGAGAGCGTCGAGATGGCCATCTCCTCCAGCGCCATCGTGCTCACCAGCCTCTATCAGGGCAGTTGCGTCACCACCACCCGGCGGGTGCGCGAGCATGGCATCAACATGCAGGTAGTGTGCGAGATCCAGCGTATCTGCATCATGGCGGAGAAGGAGCTCATCGGCGCGCGGGAAGTGCGCCAGCGGCTCGATGCCATAGTGCCGTTTCACTATCACCCCTGGCTGGTGGTGCCCATGGTGGGGCTCTCCTGCGGCGCCTTCAGCCTGCTGTTCGGCGGTGACTGGCCCATCTTCCTGGTAACCTGCTTCTCGGCTTCGGTCGCCATGCGGGTGCGTCAGCTGATCGCCCGCCATCACCACAGCCCCCTCATCAACTTTGCCGCCACCGGTTTCATCGCCACCCTGCTCGCCTCCAGCGCCACCTTCTTCAACTGGGGGGCGCAGCCCTATCTCGCCATGGCGGCCAGTGTACTGCTGCTGGTGCCGGGCTTTCCGCTCATCAACGCGGTCTCCGACATGGTGAAGGGTTACTTCAACATGGGGCTGGCCCGCTGGGGCACGGCGACCCTGCTGACCATCAGCGCAGCGATAGGGATTATTCTCGCCATGTCGGTGACCGGTATCTGGGGGTGGAAGGTATGATGGATTTCATCTGGCTGCTGGCCAAGGATGCCTTCTGGTCGGCCATTCCGGCGGTGGGGTTTGCCATGCTGTTCAACGTGCCGCCACGGATGTTGAAGTACTGCGCCATGGGCGGCGCGCTGGCTCACAGCCTGCGCACCCTGCTGATCCATCAGGGCATGCCCATCGAGTGGGCCACCCTGGCGGCGGCGACCACGGTCGGTTTTGTCTGCGTCTACTGGTCGCGCCGGCTGCTGGCGCCACGCCCTGTGTTCAGCGTTGCCTCCATCATCCCAATGATCCCGGGTAGCTATGCGTTCAAGGCGATGATCGCGGTGGTGGAGCTCAATATCTCCGGAGTGACGATGGAGCTTATCCAGAGCGCGGTGGAAAACGGCCTCAAGGCGCTGTTTATCGTGGGGGCCCTCAGTTTCGGTTTGGCGATCCCCTCCCTGGTCGTGTACCGTAACCGCCCCATTATCTGACCGACGGTTCGAGAGGTTGACCCCATGATGATTTCCATGATTGCCGCCATGGCCCACGATCGGGTGATAGGGCTGGACAACCAGATGCCCTGGCACTTGCCGGCGGATCTGGCCCACTTCAAGCGGGTGACCCTGGGCAAGCCGGTACTGATGGGGCGCAAAACTTTTGAATCCATCGGGCGGCCGCTGCCTGGCCGCCGCAATCTGGTGATCAGCCGCAACCCCGACTACCGGGCCGACGGCGTGGAGGTCATCGACTCGGTGGAGGCGGCGCTGGCGTTGCTGACCGGTAGCGACGTGGCCGAGCTGATGGTGATCGGGGGCGGTCATCTCTATGGCCAGCTGCTGCCACGGGCCGACAGGCTCTATCTGACCCGCATCGATCTGGCGGTGGAGGGGGATACCCGCTTCCCGGCCTTCGATGAGGGCGACTGGTCGTGCATCGAGCGCGAGCCACATCAGCCCGACGAGAAGAACCCTCACTTCTATTGTTTCGAGACCTGGCAGCGGCGCTGACGGGCGACGTTACCGCTCTGGCAGATAAAAGGCCCCTTGTGCTGCACAAGGGGCCTTTTTGTTGTCCGTAGCTGCCGCGCGAGGGATGAATGGCGGTGTTGATCTAGGTATCGATTGACCTGCACCCTCTCTGTTTGTCTCCCTAAAGTGGACTTGAAAATAGTTAGCTGTCTAATCATTTTATTGCCCTTGGCAGATATGCGAGATTCCTTCCTTGTCTGGCGCGTTTTTTTGACCTTTTTCTGGCTTTATTCCTCAATAAATCCGGCATTATGATTGAATTTGTTTGCATTTAATGGCTTGTCACAGGGTCTTGTATCACCTTCTGATGAATTTTTATGGTGTTAAATAATCCTTAAAAATCAATGAATTATGATTTTGCTTTTTTGTTTGGACTCTTTTGGTTCTTTTGTTTTGGCTGAAAATTACTTAGTGTTAAAAGTAATTGGCTCACGTTCGACGGTTTGCCAGGCAAGTCGTCGGCCAAGAAAAAAGGACAATATGACAGTCAAACTCGAGGTTAAATCACTCTACAAAATCTTCGGCGAACAGCCGGAAAAAGCGTTCAAATTGCTGGCGAAAGGGCATGACCGCGCCAGCATCCTGCAAAAAACCGGGCAGACCCTGGGGGTCCAGAATGTCAATCTGGCCATCGACGAAGGGGAGATCTTCGTGGTGATGGGCCTCTCCGGCTCGGGCAAATCCACCCTGGTGCGTCTCTTCAACCGGCTGATCGAGCCGACCCGCGGCCAGGTACTGATCGATGGCGAGGACATCGCTGCCATCTCGGAGCGCGAACTGCGTCAGGTGCGACGCAAGAAGATCAGCATGGTATTCCAGTCCTTCGCCCTGATGCCGCACCTGAGCGTGCTGGAAAACACCGCCTTCGGGCTGGAGCTGGCTGGTGTGCCGCTGGCGGAGCGCCAGCAGAGCGCCCGTCAGGCGCTCCATCAGGTGGGTTTGGGTCAGTGGACTGATGCCTTCCCCGATGCCCTCTCCGGCGGCATGAAGCAGCGGGTCGGCCTGGCCCGCGCACTCGCCAACGACCCCGACATCCTGCTGATGGACGAGGCTTTCTCCGCGCTGGATCCGCTGATCCGCACCGAGATGCAGGATGAGCTGCTCAAGCTGCAGGCCAGCCAGCAGCGCACCATCGTCTTCATCTCCCACGATCTGGACGAGGCGATGCGCATCGGCGATCGCATCGCCATCATGCAGGACGGCCAGCTGGTGCAGGTCGGCACCCCGGACGAGATCCTCAACCAGCCCGCCAACGACTATGTGCGCGCCTTCTTTCGCGGGGTGGATCTGGCCAACGTGTTCAGCGCCCGCGACGTGGCCAGCCGCAAGCAGATGCCGCTCATCAAGAAGCACACCACCGACGGGCCGGGCAACGCCCTGCGCCAGCTCAAGGAGCAGGAGCGGGAGTTCGGTTACGTGGTGGATCGCCGGCGTCGCTTCATCGGGGTCGTCTCGGTGGAGTCGCTCGGTCAGGCGGTCAGGGCCAAAGGCAGCCTGGAACAGGCGCTGCTGGCGGACATCCAGCCCATTCTGGCGGACACCGCCCTCAACGAACTGATCAGCCAGGTGGCGGCCGCTCCCTGTCAGGTGCCCGTGGTCGAGGAGGATGGCACTTACCTCGGCCTCATCTCCAAGGCCAACCTGCTGAACACCCTGGACAGGAGTACCCCGGCATGAAGCGGATGAATCCCCATTTTTTACTGAGCGGGCTGCTGGCCCTGGTGCTGCTGGCGAGCCCTTCCCTGCGTGCCGATGAGGCGGCAGCCGACCCCTGGGGGGCCAGTGCTGCCGCCACCGAGGTTGCCGATCCCTGGGGCAGTACCGACACTGAGGCTACCGACTGGCAGAACCAGATCGAGGCGGTTGATACCACTGCCGCCGTCGACTGGCTGGATCCCTTCCAGCAGGCGCTGGTGCCGCTGGATAGCTGGGTCGAGGGCGGCATCGGCTGGCTGGTGGACAACCTGCGTCCCGTGTTTCAGCTGATCCGTGCGCCGGTGGAGCTGGCGCTGGGCGGCATGACCCATCTGCTGCAGACGGTGCCCTCCACCCTGATGATCGGCCTGCTGACCCTGATCGCCTGGCAACTGGTGAACGGTCGCATGGCGCTGGGAACCCTGTTCTCCCTGGTGGTGGTGGGGCTGATCGGCGCCTGGTCCGATGCCATGGTGACCCTGTCGCTGGTACTGACCTCGCTGTTCTTCTGCGTGCTGATCGGGCTGCCGGTCGGCATTTTGCTGGCGAGGAGCGAGCGACTGTCGCGCTGGACCCGGCCGCTGCTGGATGCGATGCAGACCACGCCGGCCTTTGTCTACCTCATTCCCATCGTCATGCTGTTTGGCATCGGCAACGTGCCCGGGGTGGTGGTGACCGTCATCTTTGCGCTGCCGCCGATGATCCGGCTGACCATGCTGGGCATTCGCCAGGTGCCTGCGGATCTGGTAGAGGCGGCCCACTCGTTCGGTGCCAGCCCCTCTCAGCTGCTGTTCAAGGTACAACTGCCGCTCGCCATGCCCACCATCATGGCCGGGGTCAACCAGACCCTGATGCTGGCACTCTCCATGGTGGTGATCGCCTCCATGATCGCGGTGGGGGGCCTCGGCCAGATGGTGCTGCGCGGCATCGGCCGGCTCGACATGGGGCTCGCCTCCATCGGCGGCCTCGGCATAGTGCTGCTGGCCATCGTGCTCGACCGCCTGACCCAGGCGATGGGACAGCCGGAT
The DNA here is from genome assembly GCF_963888745.1 of Aeromonas sp. DNRA1. Classification (NCBI taxonomy): domain Bacteria; kingdom Pseudomonadati; phylum Pseudomonadota; class Gammaproteobacteria; order Aeromonadales; family Aeromonadaceae; genus Aeromonas; species Aeromonas sp. DNRA1. Next base: position 103,920 of record NZ_CAWPKQ010000002.1, read on the forward strand.
CGCAGCCGTAGCGGCCGCTGGTATCAACGCGGTCCCGCCGCCCTGCTGCTGCGCCTGCTCGGCCGCGACAAGTCTATCGATTACAAAGGAGTAAATGCATGAGACTCATCACCAAGACGCTGACCCTGGGTTCCCTGCTGTTGAGCTCCCAACTGCTCGGCCCGCTCGCCATGGCCAGCACCGAGCTGCCGGGGGAGGGTGTGCGCGTCCAGCCCCTGCAGAGCTCGCTGCCGGAGGAGAGCTTTCAGACCCTGCTGGTGAGCAAGCTGATGGCGCGCCTCGGCTATGACGTCCTGCCGACCCAGGAGGTGGACTACAACGTGGCCTACGCCTCGGTGGCGCAGGGGGATGGCACCTTCCTCGCGTTCAACTGGATACCGCTGCAAAACAACAAGTATGAGCAGGCGGGGGGTGACAAGGTGTTCTTCCGTGAGGGTACCTATGTGGCCGGTGCCGCCCAGGGCTATCTCATCGACAAGCAGACTGCGACCCGCTACGGCATCACCAACCTGGGTCAGCTCAAGGACCCCAAGCTGGCGGCGCTGTTTGACGGCGATGGCGACGGCAAGGCCGACCTGGTGGGCTGCAACCCGGGTTGGGGCTGCGAAGAGGCGATCAACCGTCATCTGGCCGGCTTTGGTCTGACCCCGACCGTCACCCACAAGCAGGGCAACTACGCTGCGCTGATCGCCGATACCCGTGCCCGTTACCAGGCCGGCAAGCCGGTGCTCTACTACACCTGGACCCCCTACTGGCTCAGCAGCGAGCTGGTGCCGGGCAAGGATGTGGTGTGGCTGGAGGTGCCCGCCGATGGCCCTGATGCGGCCAAGACCCGGCTGCCGAACGGCAAGAACTACGGTTTCCCGGTCAACACCATGCACATCGTCGCCAACAAGCAGTTTGCCGAGGCCAACCCGGCAGCCGCCAGGCTGTTCTCCATCGTCAAGCTGCCGCTCAATGACATCAACGTCCAGAACGGCCTGATGAACAAGGGGCAGAACAAGCCGGCGGACGTGGAGCGTCACGCCGACGCCTGGCTCAAGGGCCACGAGGCGCTGGTAAACGACTGGCTGACCCAGGCGCGCGCCGCCGCCAAGTAACGAGGGGCGGTAGCTCGCTCTTTGCGCAAAGAAAAACGCCCGGCAGTTGCCGGGCGTTTTTTATGGAAGCCGTGCGGGCGGGCCGTCTGGTTCAGATGCCGGAGCCGTCGTTCTCGCCGTTCTCCTCGTGCAGGCCGCACTCGCGCTTGAGGCCGAAGAAGCGGGTCTGCTCCTCGCTCATGCCAGGCTCCCACTTGGTGGTGGTGTGCACGTCGCCGACCGAGAGGTAGCCCTGCTCCCACAGCGGGTGGTAGGGCAGGTCGAACTCCTTGAAGTAGTAGAAGACGTCCTTGTTGCTCCAGTCGATCACCGGCAGGAATTTGAAGCGGCCGCGCTGGATGGCCAGCACCGGCAGCTTGCCCCGGCTGCCGGACTGCTCCCGGCGCAGGCCCGAGAACCAGGTGCGGGCACCCAGCTCGTTCAGGGCGCGGTCCATCGGCTCCACCTTGTTGAGCTGGTTGTAGCGGGTGATCCCCTCCACCCCCTGCTCCCACAGGAGGCCGAAGCGGGCCTCCTGCCAGGCCGGAGTGAGCTCGGCCCGGTAGATTTTGAGGTTGAGGGCGAGGCGCTCGGTCAGCTCGTCGATAAAGCGGTAGGTCTCGGGGAAGAGATAACCGGTATCGGTCAGCACCACCGGCACATCGGCCCGCTCGCGGCTCACCAGATGCAGCATCAGCGCCGCCTGGATGCCGAAGCTTGATGACAGCACATGCTCCCCCGGCAGGTTGGCCAGCGCCCAGCGCACCCGCTCTGGGGCGCTGATGGCATCCAGCTGCCGGTTGAGGGGGGCCAGCGCCTCGACCTGCTCCTCGCGACTCAAGGCCAGCAGGGCGTCGAGGTCGAGCCGGCCATCGGCGGTGCGCGCCAGCCGGGCTGTATCGGTCTGATCAGGCTGCATAGAAGTCCCTCGCAGAATCGATGACCGGGGCTATGATGCCGGCGCGAATGACAAAATCGCCGAAGCACTCGCCAGTGTTGCGATCCTTGGCCCAGCGACCGATCAGGGCATCCAGCTCGGCCAGGATCTGCGGCTCTGTGATGTTCTCCAGGTGCAGGCGCGGGATGCGGGTCCCCTCGAGGTTGCCACCCAGGTGCAGGTTGTAGCGTCCCGGCGCCTTGCCCACCAGACCCACCTCCGCCAGCATGGCGCGGCCGCAGCCGTTGGGGCAGCCGGTGACCCGGAAGATGATGGCATCATCGGCGAGATCGTGCTTGGCCAGCAGCCCTTCGATGTCGCTGACGAATGTCGGCAGCATGCGCTCGGCCTCGGCCATCGCCAGCGGGCAGGTGGGCAGGGCCACGCAGGCCATGGACTGCTTGCGCTGTTCGCTCACGCCGTCATCCAGCAGGCCGTACTGGCGTGCCAGTGCTTCGATGCGGGCCTTCTCACCGGCAGGTACGCCTGCGATGATCAGGTTCTGGTTGGCGGTGAGGCGAAAATCCCCCTGGTGTACCTTGGCGATCTCCAGCATGCCGGTCTTGAGGGGCTTGCCCGGGAAGTCCAGCAGGCGGCCGTTCTCGATAAACAGGGTGAGGTGGTGCTTGCCGTCGATCCCCTCTACCCAACCGAAGCGATCGCCACGGCTGGTAAACTCATAGGGGCGTACCGGTCCGAACTGGATGCCGGCGCGGCTCTCCACCTCGGCCTTGAAGGCCTCGACGCCGACGCGCTCAAGGGTGTACTTGGTCTTGGCGTTCTTGCGGTTGACCCGGTTGCCCCAGTCGCGCTGGGTGCTGACCACGGCGGCCGCCACTTCCAGCACATGGGAGAGCGGCACGAAGCCGAAATCGCTCGCCTTGCGCGGGTAGGTGCTGGTGTCGCCGTGGGTCATGGCCAGACCCCCGCCCACCAGCACGTTGAAGCCCACCAGCTTGCCGCCATCTGCGATGGCCACGAAGTTGAGATCGTTGGCGTGGATGTCCACGTCGTTGTGGGGCGGGATCACCACAGTGGTCTTGAACTTGCGCGGCAGGTAGTTGGAACCCAGGATCGGCTCTTCGTCACCCCCCAGCTTCTCGCCGTCCAGCCAGATCTCCACGTAGGCGCGGGTCTTGGGCAGCAGGTGCTCGGAGATCTTCTTGGCCCACTCGTAGGCCTCCTGATGCAGCTCGGATTCCACCGGGTTGCTGGTGCAGAGCACGTTGCGGTTCACGTCGCCGGCGGTGGCTATGCTATCGATGCCGGTGCTGTTGAGGGTCTGGTGCATCATCTTGATGTCGCGCTTGAGCACCCCGTGGAACTGGAAGGTCTGGCGGGTGGTCAGACGGATGCTGCCGTACAGGCTGTGATCCTCGGCGAACTTGTCGATCACCTGCCACTGGGCCGGGGTGATGATGCCGCCGGGCAGGCGGGCGCGCAGCATGACGTTGTGCAGCGGCTCCAGCTTCTGGGCGGTACGCTCCGGGCGGATGTCGCGGTCATCCTGCTGGTACATGCCGTGAAAGCGGATCAGCTGGAAGTTGTCGCCGTTGAAGCCGCCGGTGAGCGGGTCTGTGAGATCCTGCGTTATGGTGCCGCGCAGGTGATCGCTCTCGCGTTTCAGACGTTCGTTGTCGGCCAGCGGTCCTTCCACCGGCCCTGGAATCAGTTGCTTGCTCATCAATAGACATCCCTTTGATAACGTTTGGCACGACGCAATTCGCTCAAATACTCTTCTGCTTCCTCACGGCTCTTGTGGCCATGTTCCGCAATCACATCCAGCAGGGCTTCCTGCACATCTTTCGCCATCTGGTTGGCATCGCCGCACACATAGAAGTGAGCGCCTGCTTCCAGCCACTGATAGAGCTCCTGGCCCGCTTCCCGCAGGCGGTGCTGTACGTAGACCTTCTCGGCCTGATCCCGGCTGAAGGCCAGCGAGATCTTGCTGAGCAGCCCGCTCTTCACATAGCGCTGCCACTCCACCTGATAGAGGAAGTCCTGGGTGAAGTGCGGGTTGCCGAAGAACAGCCAGTTCTTGCCCTCGGCCCCCTGGGCCTCGCGCTCCTGCAGGAAGGCGCGAAACGGTGCGATGCCGGTACCCGGGCCCACCATGATGACGGGGGTGTCGGGGGTTGGCGGCAGGCGGAAGTTGTCGTTGTGCTCGACGAATACCCGCACTTCGGCATCTTCGGCCAGCCGGTCCGCCAGGTAGGAGGAGGCGGCGCCGCTGCGCACAGTGCCATCTTCCTGCGGGTAGCGCACCACGCCGACGGTCAGGTGCACCTCCTCTTCCACCTCGCTCTGGCTGGAGGCGATGGAGTAGAGGCGCGGGGTGAGCGGGCGCAGCAGGCCCAGCAGCTGTTCGGCTGTGAGCGCGGTCGGGAAGCGTTTCAGTACATCCACGACCTGGGCAGAGGCCACCAGCGCGTTGACCTGGGCCTTGTCGCCGGCCAGATCTTTCAGTGCCACGTTGGCCGAGATCTCGGCAAGACCGGTGATAAAGCCGCCGTGCAAGCGGGTCAGCTCCAGCTCGCGGCTGAGCACTTCGCGCAGGCTGCCGCGGGCGGTGGCCTCGTCGCCGGAGAGACCGGCCAGCGCCAGCACCTCGTTTACCAGTGCGGGGTCGTTGTCAAACCAGATGCCGAGGGCATCGCCCGGCTGGTAGCGGATACCGGACTCTTCAAGGCTGATCTCGATGTGGCGGATATCCTTGGTCGAGTCGCGACCGGTGATCTTCTGATTGACCGAGAGTCTGGCCGGGAAGGGGTTCTCCTTGCTGTACTGGCTGTGGCCGACCGCCTGTTGTACCGCGCTGGCCACGCTGCTGCCGGCAGGACCGGCGGAGAGGGTGGCGGCGATGGCATTGAGCGCCTGTTCACCCCACGCTTTGGCGGCATCCTGATAATCCACGTCCAGGCTGGCTAGCTCATGCACCCGATCGGCGCCAGCCTTGGTCAGCAGGCTGTCAAAGTCCTTGCCGGTCTGGCAGAAGAATTCATAGGAGCTGTCACCCAGCCCCAGCACGGCGAACTTGAGCCCTTCCAGCTTGCCGACCTTGCCCTTCTTGAGCTGCTCGAACAGATCGACTGCGCTCTCCGGCGGTTCACCTTCCCCGTAAGTGCTCACTACCACCAGCAGGTGGGTCTCTTTCTTGAGCTGCTTGGGTTTGTAGTCCGCCATGGAGGTGAGGGTCACCGGCAGACCGCGCGCCTCGGCCTGCGCCTTGATGGCGCTGGCCACGCCCTTGGCATTGCCGGTCTGGGAGCCGTAGAGAATGGTCAGATTGCCGCTGGTGGCAGTGGTTGCTGCGCCGGTCACGGCCGGCTGGCTGCCCGCCTGGGAGAGACCGTAGAGATAACCGCTCACCCAGGCCAGTTGCTGGGTGTTGAGGGTCGATAGCGCCTGGCTCAGCTGTCGCTGCTGCTCGTCGGAGAGGGGAGTCAGGTTGGTCAGGGAGTCCTTCAATTGCATCACACACGTCTTCCATGGTCTGATTTTTGGTCAGGTTAAGGGGTGTGATGGATAACAACAAAGAATAAAAATGTCTTTTTTATTCTATTACTGCATTAAAACGGTGATGGAGAGGGGCGCAAAGCGACTCAGGTCGACAGGGCTCTCATGGTATAAAGAGCGATGAATGAGCCCGTATTACCCACACAGGAAGCGTGAATGTCGACCATCAGCTTGTTTCATGTCAATGCCTTCAGCCGGCACCCCTTTGGCGGCAACCCGGCGGTGGTGGTGCTGGGGCCGAGTCAGCCGGATGCCACCCTGCTGGCCATGGCGGCCGAGTTCAACCTGTCGGAGACCGCCTTTCTGGTGCCCCTTGGCCATGCCCGCTATCAGCTGCGCTGGTTCACTCCCGAGCTGGAAGTGGATCTCTGCGGCCACGGCACCCTGGCGGCGGCCCACGTGCTGTGGCAGACGGGAGCGTTGGCAGAGGGTGAGGTCATTTACTTCGAGACCCGCAGCGGCGAGCTGCTGGCCCGGCGCGAAGGGGCGTGGATCTGGCTCGATTTTCCGCGCATTGCCACGGTGCCGCTGGTTCTGGATCCGGCCTATGCGGCTGCGGTCGGTTGCCAGCCGCTGCAAACCCTGGCGGCTGGCGCCAAGTTCTTGCTGGAGCTGGCCAGCGAGGAGGAAGTTCGTGCGCTCAGCCCAGATTTTCAGGCCCTGCGTGCCCTGCCAGGCCGCGGCCTGATGGTGACGGCACCCTCGCGCGACCATGACTATAACTTCGTCTCCCGCTACTTCGCCCCCTGGGTCGGGGTGGATGAGGATCCGGTGAGCGGCTCCAACCACTGCGCCCTGGTGCCCTTCTGGGCCGAGCGGCTCGGCAAGCGGCAGTTGCGGGCCCGTCAGATCTCGGCAAGGGGTGGTGAGCTGCGGCTAGAACTGCAGGAGAATCGGGTGCTGATGGCCGGTGAGGCCGTCACCTTGTGGCAGGGGGCGTGGCAGTTGCCAGTGGCCTGATAAACGGCAAGCTGGCGGCGTCTTGAAGGTTCGTCAGCGGTTTGTGCCTGCCATAAAAAACGCCCCGCAATTGCGGGGCGTTTTGATTGCCATGGACGGCAGCGTTTTGCTGCGGCCCTGTTTCTGCGGCTCTTACTTTTGTGGGCGCAGAGCCGGGAACAAGATGACGTCGCGGATGGTGTGGCTGTTGGTGAACAGCATGACCAGACGGTCGATACCGATGCCCTGACCGGCAGTCGGCGGCAGACCGTGTTCCAGCGCGGTCACGAAGTCGGCGTCGTAGAACATGGCTTCGTCATCGCCTGCGGCTTTCTGGTCAACCTGAGCCTGGAAGCGCTCGGCCTGATCTTCCGCATCGTTCAGCTCGGAGAAGCCGTTGGCCAGCTCGCGGCCGCCGATGAAGAATTCGAAGCGGTCGGTGACGTCCGGGTTCTGGTCGTTGCGACGGGCCAGCGGAGAAACGGCGGCCGGGTACTCGGTGATGAAGGTCGGTTGCAGCAGCATGTGCTCCACGGTCTCTTCGAAGATCGCGGTGATCACGTGGCCCAGTTCCCAGCTCTTCATCAGCTCGATGTGCAGGCGTTTGGCGACGGCGGTGGCCTTCTCCAGGGTCGCCAGGTCGTCACGGGTCACATCCGGGTTGTACTTCAGGATGGAGTCAACCATGGAGAGGCGCTGGAACGGCTGACCGAAATCGATGGTCAGACCCTCTTCGCCCTCTTTGGCGTAACGGATCTTGGTGTCGCCCAGGATGTCCTGCGCCAGGGTGCGCAGCATCTCTTCGGTGAGATCCATCAGATCGATGTAGTCGGCGTAGGCCATATAGAACTCGAGCATGGTGAACTCGGGGTTATGGCGAACGGAGATACCTTCGTTACGGAAGTTGCGGTTGATCTCGTACACACGCTCGAAACCACCAACCACCAGACGCTTCAGATAGAGTTCCGGAGCGATACGCAGGTACATGTCGATGTCCAGCGCATTGTGGTGGGTGATGAACGGACGGGCAGAGGCGCCACCCGGGATGACCTGCATCATGGGGGTTTCCACTTCCATGAAGCGCTTGTCGTTCAGGAACTTGCGGATACCGGCCACGACCTTGGTACGGGTCACGAAGGTCTTGCGGGACTCTTCGTTGGCGATCAGATCCAGGTAACGCTGACGGCAGCGGGCTTCCTGGTCGGTCAGACCTTTGTGCTTCTCGGGCAGCGGGCGCAGGGCCTTGGTCAGCAGGCGAATGTCGGAGACATGAACGGAGAGTTCGCCTGTGTTGGTGCGGAACAGGGTACCTTCGACACCCACGATGTCGCCCAGATCCCACTTCTTGAACTGCTCGTTGTAGAAGCCTTCCGGCAGGTCGTCACGGGTGACGTAGACCTGGATCTTGCCAGCCATGTCCTGCAGGGTGGCGAAAGATGCCTTGCCCATGATCCGGCGGGTCATGATGCGACCGGCAATCTTCACCCGTTTACCCAGTGCGGCCAGTTCGTCGGCGCTCTTGTCACCAAACTCGGCGTGCAGATCGCCGGAGAGGCTGTCACGACGGAAGTCGTTGGGGAAGGGGTTGCCCTGGGCGCGCAAGGCGGCCAGCTTGGAACGACGCTCCTGCATCTCGTTGTTCAGATCGAGAGTTTGGTCGACTTCCGGAGTAGTGGTTTGTTCAGACATGGTGATTCCTGCTGTTCTGTTTTTTTACAGGCCTGATTTCAGGCTAGCTTCGATAAACTTGTCCAAGTCGCCGTCGAGTACCGCCTGGGTGTTGCGGGTTTCGACGCCGGTACGTAGATCCTTGATGCGCGCATCATCCAGCACATAGGAGCGGATCTGGCTGCCCCAGCCGATATCGGACTTGGTCTCTTCGAGGGCTTGCTTCTCGGCATTCTGCTTCTGAATTTCCAGCTCGTAGAGCTTGGCCTTCAGCTGCTTCATACACTGATCTTTGTTTTTGTGCTGGGAACGATCGTTCTGGCACTGTACCACGACCCCAGTAGGAATGTGGGTAATACGTACCGCGGATTCGGTCCGGTTGACGTGCTGACCACCGGCGCCGGAGGCACGGTAGACGTCGATACGCAGGTCGGCCGGGTTGATCTCGATGTCGATGTCATCGTCGATCTCGGGGTAGACGAACACCGAGCAGAACGAGGTGTGGCGACGGCCACCGGAATCGAACGGGGATTTGCGCACCAGGCGGTGCACGCCGGTCTCGGTACGCAGCCAGCCGAAGGCATACTCACCGGTGAACTTGATGGTGGCGGACTTGATGCCGGCCACGTCGCCTTCGGAGCATTCGATGAGCTCGGGCTTGTAGCCGTGGGCATCGCCCCAGCGCAGGTACATGCGCAGGACCATGTTGGCCCAATCTTGCGCTTCGGTACCACCGGAGCCGGACTGGATGTCGATGTAGCAGTCGGAGGAATCGTGCTGACCGGAGAACATGCGGCGGAACTCGAGATCCACCAGCTTGGTTTCCAGCACGTCGGCTTCGGCCACGGCTTCGTTGAAGGTGTCTTCGTCTTCACCTTCCACGGCCAGCTCGACCAGCATGGCCACGTCGTCGGCGCCCTGGGTCAGGGTGTCGATGGTGCCGACCACGTTTTCCAGCGCCACGCGCTCCTTGCCCAGCGCCTGTGCGCGCTCGGGTTCATTCCAGACGTCCGGCTGTTCCAGCTCGGCGTTGACCTCTTCTAGACGCTCTTTCTTGGCGTCATAGTCAAAGGTACCCCCTAAGCAGCTCGGTCCTCTCAGACAGCTCCTTAAGCTTGTTTAATACAGGATTGACTTCAAACATCGTGAAAACTCTCGGGGTCGATGTGATTTAAAAACGGGATATTCTAGCCAATTGTGGAAGGAATAAACAGGGTCGGCTGTCCTTGTGCGTGCCTCGTAGTCAATTTCTGGTGCAGTTTTCCCCAACTCGGTGGAAAATATCGCCCGCCGGCCCATTTTCCGGTTCAGTTTTGTGCCGACGGGTCGTTAATAACTACGCAGTGCTGTGCACTTTTTGGGAAATCCTGTTCCTGACCTCATAAGAAGAACGCATGATGAAAAACCTATCACTCAAGCAGAAGATACTGTTGTCGGTGGTGATCGCCCTGTCGCTGGTGATCCTGCTGCTCTCCTGGCAGAGCTATACCAGCCAGAAGTCCCTGTTGCTGCAAGGCAGTCAGGAACAGGTTCAACGCCTCGGCAGCCAGCAGGCCGCCAGTGTCAGTGACTGGCTCGCGGCCCGTCGCGACGTCATTCAGGCGCTCGGTAACAAGGCCGGTGCCGAACCCCTCAACGCCCTGCAACAGGCACAAGTCTCCGGCCGCTTCCAGCTCACCTATTTTGGCGAGAGCGGCGGCAAGATGAACGACTCCGATCCCTCCATCAACCGTGACGGTTACGATCCCCGCTCCCGTGGCTGGTATCAGGAAGCGATGAGCAAGGGCGGCCTGATCGTGACCAAACCCTATCTGGATGTGGCCTACAACATCATGGTGGTGACCCTGGCCCAGCCTGCTCAGGGCGGCGTAGTCGGCGGCGACCTCTCCATCGCCTCGCTGGTGGAGGACGTCACCAAGATGAAGCTGCCGGCCGATGGTTTTGCCATCATGATGCACAAAGATGGCACCGTCATCGCCTACAAGGACGCCGCCAAGGCGATGAAACCGGCCACCGAGATCGACAACGATCTGACCAATGCCCTGATCGAGCAGAGCAAGACCCGCAACAGCCTGGTGCCGGCCTACTTCGACAACGAAGGGCGCGACAAGCTGCTGTGGGCGGTGGACATTCCCGATACCGACTGGGAGCTGGTGCTGGTGCTGGACAAAGAGACCCTGGAGGCGCCGCTCTCTTCCCTGCTGATGACCCAGCTCGGCCTAGCCCTGCTGGTGCTGGTGGGCAGCATCCTCGCCATCTCCTGGCTGGTCAGCATGCTGCTCGGCCCGCTCAGCAAGGTCTCCCAGGCCCTGGCGCGCATCGCCGACGGTAACGGCGATCTGACCCAGCGCATCAAGATCGACACCAACGACGAAGTGGGTCAGCTGGCCAACAGCTTCAACCGCTTCGTCGGCAGCCAGCACCAGCTGATCGGCAATATCCGCAAGCTGGCCAACGAGCTGAATGCCGATGCCGAGCGCAGTCTGGTGACCAACCAGGCCGCCGTGGACGAGCTGCAGCGTCAGCAGCAAGAGGTGACCATGGTCGCCACCGCCGTCACCGAGATGGCGAGCGCCACCATGGAGATCGCCGGCAACGCCGAGAACACCGCCGCTGCGGCCCAGCAGTCCGCCCAGAGCAGTGAGCAGGGCAAGATGCTGGTGAACCAGACCCGTCAGTCCATCAACGGTCTGGCCGAGGAAGTGGGGCAGGCGACCGAGGTGATCGGCGAGCTGAGCCGCCACGCCCAGGCCATCTCCGGCATCCTCTCCACCATTCAGGGCATCGCCGAGCAGACCAACCTGCTGGCGCTGAACGCCGCCATCGAAGCGGCCCGCGCCGGTGAACAGGGTCGCGGTTTCGCGGTGGTGGCGGACGAGGTGCGGGTGCTGTCGCGCCGGACTCAGGACTCCACCCAGGAAATCCAGTCCACCATCGAGACCCTGCAGCAGACCACGGCCCGTGCGGTGAGCCTGATGCAGACCAGCCAGGGGCTGGCGGACAACAGCGTGAAAGACGCCGATGCCGCCGCCGCTGCGCTCGAAGAGATCACCCAGGCGGTGTCGCTCATCTCCGACATGGCGGGTCAGATCGCCACCGCCGCCGAGGAGCAGACCCAGGTGACCGGCGAGATCACCCAGAACACCACCGCCATCAAGGACGTGAGTGACGAGATCACCGCTGCCGCCATGCGCGATCTGGATCAGGCCGAGAGCCTCAAGGGCCGGGCCACCGACCTGAACCAGCAGGTCTCGACCTTTATCCTGTAAGTTCTGACACGCGGCGAGCACGGCCGCCATGACAAAGCCCCGCCCTCTGCCGAGCGCGGGGCTTTTTGTTTATGCATCTCGCAGCGAGCACCCATGAAGGATGGGATGTAGCGGCGCTGGCGAGCAGAAATGGCAGAGCCCACCAAGAGGTGGGCTCTGTTCATAGACGTCTGACGGGAAAGGAATTACAGGAAGGGCAGTGCCAGGAACAGCTTGATCACCATGGCGTTGATGATGTCGATGAAGAAGGCGCCCACCATGGGCACCACCAGAAACGCCAGGTGGGAGGGGCCGAAGCGCTGGGTGATGGCCTGCATGTTGGCAATGGCGGTGGGGGTGGCCCCCAGACCAAAACCACAGTGGCCTGCCGCCAGCACGGCCGCATCGTAGTTGCTGCCCATCACCCGGAAGGTGATGAAGATGGCGTAGAGCGCCATGGCCACGGTCTGGGCCGCCAGCAGAACGAAGATGGGCAGCGCCAGGTTGGCCAGATCCCACAGTCGCAGGCTCATCAGCGCCATCGCCAGGAACAGCGACAGGCTGACGTTGCCGAGCAGGGAGACTTCGCGGTCGCTCACCTCATGCCAGTTCAGCAGGGTCAGCATGTTGCGCAGCAGCACGCCGACGAACAGCACGCAGACGAACACCGGCAACTCGAAGGCGCCGCCCTTGAGGTAGGCGGAGAGCATCTCGCCCCCTTTCAGGCTGATGGCGATCAGCGCCAGGGTCTCGATCAGGCTGAAGGTGGTGAGCGGCCGCTCCATGTCCGGCATCTCGAAGCCTTGCGGCGCGTCATCCCGGTTGTGCTCCTCGCCGGGTACCTTCACCTTTTTCACCAGATAGCGGGCGACCGGGCCACCGATGAGGCCGCCCAGCACCAGACCGAAGGTGGCACAGGCGATGGCCAGTTCGGCGGCGGATTGCACCCCGTATTTCTCGGTGAAGGTGGCACCCCAGGCCGCCCCGGTGCCGTGGCCGCCAGAGAGGGTGATGGAGCCGGCCAGCAGCCCCATGTGGGGATCCAGACCGAGCAGGGTCGCCAGACCTACGCCCAGGCTGTTTTGCACCAGCAGCAGACCGGTGACCACCAGCAGGAAGGTGAGCACCGCCTTGCCGCCGCGCTTGAGGCTGGCGAGATCGGCGGAGAGACCGATGGAGGCGAAGAACGCCAGCATCAGCGGGGTTTGCAGGCTGGTATCGAACTGCAGCTCCATCTGCAGGGTGGAGCGCAGCAGCAGCAGCACCAGGGCGACCACCAGGCCGCCGGCAACCGGCTTGGGGATGTTGAAGGTTCGCAGCAGCCCGACTCGGGTCACCAGCAAACGACCGAGCAGCAACACCAGGGTGGCTGCGACCAGGGTGGCGTAGGAATCAAGTTGTAGCATTCAGTACTCCCATGTTGATTGGCTGTGTCTTTCGTTGATGCAGACTCACAGATTCAGCCGGGATAAAAACAGTGTGGCTCAGGTGCCAACAAAGAAGGGGCAACATGCCCCCGCCCCACGTAAAAATGGGGCCGGTGCGGGCCTGAACGGTTCAGGCTTCCAGATGAGATTTATGAAAAATCGAGCGGATAGTAGCAAAAAGCACCACTTATATCCACATTTGTCAGATAAATATTCAATCTTGATGTATCTCGTGACATTTAACACTATTGGGTTAGTCGCCGTTTAATACCGGCTGCAGACCATTTTCCGGCTGTCATTTGGGGCGCCAGTCCCTATAATTCGGCGGTTTTTGGCCCGCCGGACGACACTGGTGGGATGTGAGCTGGCTGCCCGGCGCGCTATCATGGGCGGGCTTTCGGCCCATGGCGAACGCGGCGGGCAGTCGATGCCGCCGTTTCGCCCCGGCTTAGCCACGATTCGCGGGTGTTGTGCCCATCAAAGAGGAGAGGGTGTGAAGAAGTCCATCTACATCGCCTACACAGGCGGCACCATAGGGATGCAGCGGTCCGACCACGGTTATGTGCCGATGGCGGGCTTCATGGAAGACTGTCTGGCGCGGATGCCCGAGTTCCATCGTCCCGAGATGCCGGATTACCATATTCACGAATATGCGCCCCTCATCGACTCCTCCGACATGACGCCGGCGGATTGGCAGCGCATCGCCGAGGATATTAAAGGCAACTACGACAAGTACGACGGTTTCGTCATTCTGCACGGCACCGACACCATGTCGTTTACCGCTTCGGCGCTCTCCTTCATGCTCGAAGATCTGCACAAGCCGGTCATCATCACCGGCTCCCAGATCCCGCTCGCCGAGCTGCGCTCCGACGGTCAGCAGAACCTGCTCAATGCTCTCTACATCGCGGCCAACTACCCGATCCACGAGGTGACGCTGTTCTTCAACAACCAGCTCTACCGCGGCAACCGCAGCAAGAAGGTGCACGCCGACGGCTTCCACGCCTTCGATTCGCCCAACTACCCGCCGCTGCTCAACGCCGGCATTGCCATCTCGCTGGAAGCGGGCGAGCTGGGCGTGCCGTCCGAGCGGCCGCTGGTGCTGCACGACATCACCCCCCAGCCCATCGGCGTGGTGACCCTCTATCCGGGCATCTCGGCCGAGGTGATCGCCAACATCCTGCAGCAGCCGGTGCGGGCGCTGATCCTGCTCTCCTTCGGGGTGGGCAATGCGCCGCAGAATCCGGCCATGCTGGCGCTGCTCTCCGAGGCGTCGGCCCGCGGCGTCATCATCGTCAACCTGAGCCAGTGTCTGCACGGCAAGGTCAACATGGGGGGCTATGCCACCGGCAATGCGCTGTCGCGGGCCGGGGTCATCTCGGGCTTCGACATGACCGCCGAGGCGGCGCTAACCAAGCTGCACTTCCTGCTGAGCCAGGATCTGCCGGCGCCGCGCATCCGCGAGCTGATGCAGCAGTCGCTGCGCGGGGAGCTGACCCCCTGACTGGTTTCCCCCTCACCCTAACCCTCTCCCAGTGGGAGAGGGGATAGATCGAGGTGGCGAGGTTTGCCATGAAGATCGCCGGCAGGTGGCCCGCTTACTGTTCGCAGCTGCGAGTCTGCTCCCCTGGCGGGAGAAGGGCCGGGGATGAGGGGATATGTCAGGAAAAAGAGAGGGGAGCCATATTGGCTCCCCTCTTTCGTTGTGGCGGGTGGGTCAGGCTCAGTGGTTGAGGTCGACCCGCACTATCTCTTCTTCGTCGCGATACTGACGCTTGAGCTCGCTCTTGCTCTTCATCACGATCTCGCCGTCACGGCCGATGTTCATGTGCTCGGGGTTGTCGAGGTGCATCGCCTGCCAGGCCATCACAGCCTGTAGCGACGTGGCCTTCTGCTCGTCGGTGAGCGGCTTGCCGTCCGGCCACTTGCCGAGCTCGACCGCCGTCTTGAGGCGCTCGTACACCTCTGCGGGCATCTGCCTGATTGCTTGTAGAAACTCACCTTGTTGAAACGACATCCGGCCTTCTCCTTGCACATTGAGCCATGACGAATCGGGATCAGACCGGCAGATCCTGGCGAACTGCGCCAGCCATCTGCTCCATCACCCGCACTACCTGACAACTGTACCCGAACTCGTTGTCATACCATACGTAGAGCACGCAGTGATCCCCCTCGGCGATGGTGGCCTGAGAGTCGACGATGCCCGCAAAACGGGAGCCCACCATGTCGGAAGAGACCAGCTCGGTGCTGGCGCTGAAGTCGATCTGGCGATGCAGGGCCGAGCTCAGTGCCATCTGCTGCAGATAGGCATTGAGGCTCTCCCGATCGGTGGTCTGTTCCAGCGACAGATTAATGATGGCAAGCGATACGTTGGGGGTCGGCACCCGGATGGCGTTGCCAGTCAGCTTGCCCTTGAGCTCCGGCAGCGCCTTGGCCACCGCCTTGGCGGCGCCGGTGCTGGTCATCACCATGTTGAGGGCTGCGCTGCGACCGCGGCGCTCGCCCTTGTGATAGTTGTCGATGAGGTTCTGGTCGTTGGTGTAGGAGTGGACCGTCTCCACGTGGCCGTGGCGGATGCCGTATTTGTCCTGCATCACCTTGAGCACCGGGGTGATGGCGTTGGTGGTGCAGGAGGCGGCGGAGATGATCTTGTCATCCGGCCCAATCACCTCGTGGTTGACCCCGAACACCACGTTCTTCATCTCCCCCTTGCCGGGAGCGGTCAGCAGCACCCGGGCGGCGCCGCGCGCCTTGAGGTGTTCAGACAGCCCCGCCTCGTCACGCCAGACCCCGGTGTTGTCGACGATCAGCGCATCGTGAATGCCGTAGGCGGTGTAGTCGATGTCGGCCGGGCTGTTTGCATAGATCACCTGGATGAAGGTGCCATTGGCGATGATGGCACTGCGTTCCACATCCACCTCGATGGAGCCGTTGAAGGGGCCGTGCACCGAGTCTCGGCGCAGCAGGCTGGCACGCTTCTCCAGATCCCCGTCACGACCGCCGCGCACCACGATGGCGCGCAGTCGCAGGGAGTTGGCGGCGCCGGTACGCTCGATCAGCAGCCGGGCCAGCAGGCGGCCGATGCGGCCAAAGCCGTACAGCACAACGTCGGTGGGGGCAGGTACACCGCGACCCAGGGCCGGCGCCAGCTTGGCACGAAGGTAGTCGTCGATGCCGGCTTCATCCTGGTGATCCTGCCAGTAACCCACGGCCAGCTTGCCCAGATCGATCTCGGCGGCGGTCGGGTTCAGGGCCAGGATGGCTTGCAGCAGGGGAAAGCTTTGTTGGATCGGGAGGGGAGCTCCCTGGTGGCGGCGAACGACCCGGTGGGCCTTGAGGATATCGATGGTGGAGGCGTTTTGCAGCGGGCGGCCGAAGATGGTGATCTCGATCCCCTGCTGGCGGTAGAGGCGACCGATCAAGGGTTGCATGGCTTCGGCGAGCTCCTGGCTCTCCTGCCACGCCTGCAGATAGTGCTCGTGGGTCATTGACCAGATCCTTTATTTCACGTTGTTGGGGCAAATAGAAATTCGTCGAATGCAGATCAGTGTAGGGGTGTATATTTCGTTATATTATTCTGCAGTCGCGGCCTTATACGGCGCGCGCATTGTAATGGATATGTAATCCGTTTGCTAGCCAAGGGTGGCCATGGCAGGCTGCAATTGTTACCAACAAGATATGAACCATGACCCCTTTTCCAGCTCGTTCCCTGTTGTTCGGCCTCTGTTTCGGCCTGCTGCTCACCGCCTGTGACGATGACAGGATCCACAACATCTGTGCCAATTACCCGGCCCTCTGTCAGGATCTGGTGGATGACGGCTGGTGTCGTTACGAGCGCAGCGACATCATCCGGGCCCGCTACTACCTGCAGGCGGAGGGGACCGAGCGGCGCCAGTACGAGTTGATGCGCAGCCTGGAGCGTTATCTCAAATGTGCCGAACGCTCCACCAACATCGAGTACAAGCGGGCCCGCGAGCAGAAGAGCCCGCGGGTGGAGGGGATGCTGGCGGCCGGCGAACAACTGGCCCAGCTCGACGCCGCTACCCGCAATGCCAAAGATCCCTACCTGCTGCTCTGGCACTGGACCAACAACACCAACGAGCTGGCTCGCCAGCAGTTTCTTGCGCTGGAGGGGCAACCCGTGCTGGAGGAGCCCGAGCTGCAACTGGCACTTGGGGGCATCTATGCCAAGCGCGAGCCGCAAAAGGCCATCGCGCTGATGCAGCACGCCCTCTCCCTTTACCGGGAAGGGGATCAGGTCAACGGCCGGGTCCTTACCTCCCTCAGCACCCTCTACATGGGCCAGAAGCAGTACGGACAGGCCTATCTGTGGGGCAAGGTGAGCGAGTCGTTTCAGAATGCCGCCGAGGTGTCGGCCACCCGTTTCAGCCTCTATCACTCCCTGAGCAAGCAAGAGCAGGAGAGCCTGGACAGCCAGGCTGCCACCCTGGTTGAGCAACTGAAAAGCGGGACCTATCGTCCCTGAACCCTGATGAACCACATTGAATCTCTGGCCAGCGACTGGCCACACCCCTTCGACATCCGGCTCACCCACGGCCGGGTCAACACAGATGGCCGCCAGCTGGAGCGGGTCACCGTCAGGGCCGTGGTGCTGCGCGGCGACCAGCTGCTGCTGGTGCACTCCCGGGTCAACGGCGATCTGATGTTTCCCGGTGGCGGCATCGAGCACGGGGAGTGTCACCGCACGGCCCTCGCGCGCGAGCTGCGCGAAGAGTGCGGTGCCGAGCTGGTGGCGGTCGGTGCCCTGCTTGGCGAGACGCGGGAGTACCGGCCGGCCCGCGAGGCTGACTACGATGCCTACTGCATCCGCTCCTTCTACTACCTCTGTCAGGTGGGGGAGGCGTGGTGTGAACCGCAGCCCCAGCCCTACGAGATAAGGCTCGGTTTCACCCCTGGCTGGTTCGAACTGGCCGAGGCGCTGCAGACCAACAAGACCCAGCTGGCAGGCCCCTGTCCGCAGTGGACGGTGCGAGAGACCCGGGTGCTGGCTGAGTTGCACCACTGGCACGGCGCCGGCCTGCTGGGCTGAACGCAGCCCGCACGCCATAAAAAAAACCGCCCCAAGGCGGTTTTTTTTCGTTTGCTGCCGATCAGAGCGTACAGACCGGGCAGAGGGCGTAGGTGCCCTGCGGATCGTTGAAGCGGGTCAGCGGGTCCAGGCTGCGGTTTACCTCCACCAGTGCCTTGCCGAGCCCGGCCGGCAACCAGCTCTGCAGGTGGGAAGCCAGCACTTGGGCGCTGCTGTCGAACAGCTGGCGCAGGAACTTGTCTTTGGCCGACTCCTCCTGCTCGATGGGGGTGACCTGCCACTCCTTGAGGTTGGCCAGCTCGGCCGCCGCCTTGATGGCCGCCTCCTGATCGCCAAACTCGTCCACCAGTCCCAGCGCCTTGGCATCCTGACCGGTCCAGACCCGGCCTTCGGCTGCTTTCTCGGTCTCTTCCGGGCTCAGGCCACGGCCCTTGCTCACCAGACCGACGAAACGCTGGTAGGTGTCTTCCACGCTCAGCTGGATCGCCTGGCCGACGTGTTCCGGCAGGGCTCGGGTCAGGCCGACGCCGACATAGTCGGTGGTGCCGACGCCGTCGGAGTGTACCCCGTACTGGGAGAGCGCCTTGTCGATGGTGGCGAACATGCCGAACACCCCGATGGAGCCGGTGAGGGTGGCGGGGGAGGCGAAGATCTTGTCCGCATCGGCGGAGATCCAGTAGCCACCGGAGGCGGCGTAGCTGCCCATGGAGATCACTACCGGCTTGCCGGCCTGTTTGAGGGCCAGCAGCTCGGCGCGGATCTGCTCGGCGGCGAAGGCGCTGCCGCCCGGGCTGTCGACCCGCAGCACCAGGGCTTTCACTTTGTCGTCGCGGCGGGCATCGGCCAGCAGGTCGGCGAGGCTGTCGCCACCGATGGTGCCGGCTGGCTGGACACCATCCATGATGGCGCCGCTGGCGACGATGAGGCCCACCTCATCCTTGCCGCTCTGGGGATACTGGCTCGGGATGGCGGCCAGGTACTCCTTGAGGCCCACGCCCTTCCAGCCGTGGTCATCGCTCTCGCCCACTTCCTTGATCACCGCCTGGGTCATCTCGTCGCGGGTCGCCAGCTGGTCCACCAGACCGTTGTCGAGGGCGTAGTTGGCGGCGTTGCCGCCGGCCTTGCGCAGCAGCTCGAGGAAGCGATCCTTGCCCGGTGCCACGGCGTCCGGTTCGATCTCCCGCTGCTCGGCCACGTCGGCCACATAGGATTGCCACAGCTGATCCAACCAGCGCTGATTCGCCTCCTTGCTCTCGGGGGACATCTCGTCACGGGTGTAGGGTTCGACGAAGGATTTGTAGGTGCCGACCTTGAACACGTGCGGGGTGATGTTGAGCTTCTCCAGCGCCGACTTGTAGTAGGTCTGGTAGACGCCGAGCCCCTCGATCACCACGGCGCCGCTCTGGTTGAGCAGCACGTGATCGGCGTGGGCGGCTAGCAGATATTGGCCCTGGGTGTAGAAGTCGGCCATGGCGATGACCGGCTTGCCGCTCTCCTTGAATGCATCGATGGCGCTCGCCACCTCCTGCAGTTTGGAGAAGCTGGTGCCCTGCAGCCCCTGGGGCTTGATCACCAGCGCCTTGATGCGATCGTCATCCTTGGCGCTTTTGATGGCCCACAGCAGATCGGAGAGGACGATCTCGCTGGGCAGCTCGTCGCTGTTGTCCACCTGGCGCAGCAGCTGCACCGTGGGATCGGTCTGCGAGCGCTGTTCCACCAGCACGCCGGAGAGATTGAGGGTGAGGGCCCCTTCGATGGGGGCGCTGGGCGCCTCTTTCTGGCTGATGCTGAAGACGATGATCAAGACCACGACGAGAAACAGCAGATTGACCAGCATCAGCCGGGTGAAATTGAGCAGGCGCCACAGGCTGCGAAACAGCCAACCCAGACCTTTGAAAATAGACATAGTCGCGTTATCGCCCTGTTAATGGGGAGGGAAGCGCCATTATTAACCAGTTGGCCGGTGAAATGCCATTTCCGCTTGGACAGGATCGGAGCCCGGTTGTTCGGAACACGTCTGTTCGCCGAAAAATTGTCCAAACATTTGTTTGAAAAAGCATTTTCGATTCTTTACTCTAGCCTCGGTTTGATAACAAAAAATTAACTGGAGGCCCTGTGAGCCGCCCACCCATCCTGCCGTCGTGTCTTGGGCTTGAGTCCAGGCGGCGGGGAATGGGCGTGGTGCCATCCAGCCGGGCCCCGAAAAGGAGTTCATGATGAGCCGTTACCCGACCCTGCTGACCCCCCTCGATCTCGGCTTTACCCAGCTGCGCAACCGCGTGTTGATGGGATCCATGCACACCGGCCTCGAAGAGGAGAAGGGGGGCTTTGACAAGCTGGCCGCCTTCTATGGCGAGCGGGCCCGGGGCGGGGTCGGCCTCATCGTGACTGGCGGCATCGCCCCCAACCTGCGTGGCCGGCTGGTGCCCCACGGCTCCCAGCTGAGCTTTCCCTGGCAGGTGGCCAAGCACAAGAAGGTGACCAGTGCGGTACATCAGGAGGGGGGCAAGATAGCACTGCAGATCCTCCATGCCGGCCGCTACGCCTATCATCCATTCAGCCTGGCACCGAGCGCCCTCAAGGCCCCCATCTCTCCGTTCAAGCCGCGCGCCATGAGCGAGCGGCAGATCCGCGGCACCATCCGCGACTTCGCCGCCACCGCACAACTGGCCAGGAGCGCGGGCTACGACGGGGTCGAGGTGATGGGGTCGGAAGGCTATCTCATCAACCAGTTCATCTGCGAGCGCACCAACAAGCGCACCGATGGCTGGGGTGGCAGCAGTGAAAACCGCATGCGCTTCCCGGTGGAGATTGTCCGCGCCATCCGTGAGCGGGTCGGGCCGGATTTCATCATCATCTTCCGCCTCTCCATGCTGGATCTGGTGGAGCAGGGCTCCTCCCTTGAGGAAGTGATCGCCCTTGGCAAGGCGCTGGAGCAGGTGGGAGTCACCCTCATCAACACCGGCATCGGCTGGCACGAGGCGCGCATTCCCACCATCGCCACCAGCGTGCCGCGCGGCGCCTTTAGCTGGGTGACCGCCGAGCTGAAAAAGCACCTCAAGGTACCGCTCATCACCACCAACCGGATCAACACCCCCGAGGTGGCCGAGCGCATTCTTGCGGGCGGCGAGGCGGACATGGTCTCCATGGCGCGCCCCTTCCTGGCGGACCCGGAATTTGTCATCAAGGCTGCTGAAGACAGAGCGGACGAGATCAACACCTGCATCGCCTGCAACCAGGCCTGTCTTGACCATGTCTTCAAACAGAAGCGGGCCTCCTGCCTGGTCAACCCGCGCGCCTGCTTCGAGACCGAACTCACCTTTGGCCGGGTGCCCCAGCCCAAGAAGCTGGCGGTGGTGGGCGCAGGTCCCGCCGGGCTGGCGTTTGCCTGCTACGCCGCCGAGCGCGGCCATCAGGTGAGCCTGTTCGATCAGGCCAGCGAAATCGGCGGCCAGTTCAACTTCGCCAAGCAGATCCCGGGCAAGGAGGAGTTTCACGAAACCTTGCGCTACTTTGCCAAGCGGCTGGAGAAGTGCGGCGTCGAGCTCTATCTGGGCCAGCGCCAGAGTGCCGAGAGCCTCTTGGGCGGCGGTTTTGACGAGGTGATCCTCGCCACCGGCATCCGCCCGCGCACTCCCAACATTCCAGGTATCGAGCATGCCAAGGTGATGAGCTACCTCGATGTCTTGCGGGATCACAAGCCGGTGGGCGAGAAGGTGGCAGTGATCGGTGCCGGCGGCATCGGCTTTGACGTGGCCGAATACCTGGTAGAGGGCAAGGGGGATCGCAGTCGCGATCACTGGCTCAAGGAGTGGGGTATCGACAAGCAGCTTGGCGAGCGCGGCGGCCTGATGGCCCCGGTGATCGACGCCCCCGAGCGCCAGGTCTGGCTGCTGCAGCGCAAGGAGAGCAAGGTGGGCGACGGCCTGGGCAAGACCACCGGCTGGATCCACCGCACCGTGCTCAAGAATCGCAAGGTGGAGATGCTCTCCGGCGTGCAGTACCTGCGTATCGACGATGAAGGGCTTCACATTCAGGTGGGCGAACAGCAGCAGTGTCTGCCGGTGGATCAGGTGATCATCTGCGCCGGCCAGGAGCCGCTCAAGGAGCTGCAGGCCGGTCTGCAGGCGGTGGGCAAGCCGGTACACATCATCGGCGGGGCCGACGTGGCCGCCGAGCTGGACGCGAAGCGTGCCATCCGCCAGGGGGCCGAACTGGCTGCAGTCATCTAGTCAGCGGGCCGCCATGCATTGCGACAAACCCCTGATGCTCAGGGGTTTTCTTCATCCGGTGCTGTGCTAAGGTAGCGCCATCATAGCCCCTGACAAGGAACTGCCCATGGATGCCCTCCACCTGTTACTGAATCGTCACTCCTGTGGTCGTCTGGCCGAGCCCGCCCCGAGCGGCGAGATACTCGACAATATCCTCAAGGCCGGGTTGCGGGCGCCGGATCATGGCACCCTGACCCCCTGGCAGTTCATCCTGTTTGAAGGGGAGGGGCGCGAACGGCTCGGTACCCTGCTGGCACAGGCTGCTCGCAGCCGCGGTGAGGATGAGGAGAGCATCAAGAAGTGTCAGGAAGCTCCGCTGCGCGCACCGCTGCTGATCGCGGTGGCAACCCGCTATCAGGAGCATCCCAAGGTGCCGCGGCTGGAGCAGGAGCTCTCCGCCGGCTGCGCCCTGATGGCGATGCAGATGGCGGCCCAGGCCCAGGGCTTCAACGGCATCTGGCGCTCCGGCTGGTTCATTTTCGACGAGCAGATCAATGAAGGGTTGGGACTGGCACCGGAGGATCAGCTGGTGGGCTTCCTCTACCTCGGTACCCCCATGCTGGAGGCCCGCAAGCTGCGCGAGCTGCCGGTGAGCGAGTTCGTGCGCCGCTTCTAGTCTGCCTCATTACTGGCAAGGCCCTGACTTGTCAGGGCTTTTTTGTTTCTGGTGACAGGCTGTACTGATATTTGGAAGATTGCCAAGAGGGCGGCCGTGGCTGGCAGGGAATTTTTTAAATAGTGAGATGCCGTTCTCAATCCTGGTTTATTACGCTATGTAAAACGTTTGCGCCTCGTTAATATCCCTGTGCCAGTTTAGAAGGTGACCCCTTCTAATTTTCTGCGATGAGAGTCGCAATTCCGTAGCACCTTTTTACAGCCCAACGTCTTGATGACATTGGGCTTCATTTTTTGTAGGGCCGGTATTTCCGCGTTCTTTTTCCTCTTCTTATCTACCTCACCCTGCCTCTTTGCGGCGATCTTTTGCACAGTTATGCGTGTGGCCTCGATTGGAATCAGGATCAGGATCAAAGATCCTGCATTTACAGGTGAAATCCGGCTCGGGATCCGCCAGCATCGACAGAGACAAGAGAGCCAGAGGCTTCCCTTTGACATCGACTGCCCGCACCTATGCCATCCGGAGGCCATATGTGGTTCAACCGCAAGCTTGAAAAAGAGAATCAACAGCTTAGGGAGGCGTTGCTTCTCAAAGAGCAGCAGCACCAGAGCGAGCTGGCCGAATTGCGAGCCACCATCGGTGAGTACGAGCACATGCAGCGCACCAGTCGGGAGCATGGCGATCTCTTCAATCAGGTGATCTCCTGTCAGAATCAGGGGGGAGAGATGTTGCAGAGCGTGCGGGAAGCACTGGCCGGCAGTGCCGAGCACCTGATGGCGGAAAAGGGAGCACTCTGCGAGCTGGATCAGCTCTTTGCCCAGACAAGGGGCGCCATCACCCGTCTTTCCAATCGTGCCCATGCCATCACGGATGAGGCTGTTCGCAGTCTCACGGCCGTCCATCAGCTCGATACCAGCACGTCCGCCATCAACCAGTTCGTGACCGCCATCCAGGGGATTTCGGAGCAGACCAACTTGCTGGCACTCAATGCGGCCATCGAGGCGGCCAGGGCCGGTGAAGCTGGTCGAGGATTCGCCGTGGTCGCCGATGAGGTGCGTCAGTTGGCGAGCAAGGCCCATGAGGCCAGCAGCCAGATCGAGGTGCTGGTCAAGCAGATAGTGGCCCAGGCACAGGAGATCAAGTCCATCATCGATGACAACCAGGCCAGTGCCGCCGAAGTGGCGACCTCCTCCTCCCAGATCGATGTGGTGGTGACCCAGGTGTTGGCACAATCTGGCCGGATGCAGCAGGTGATCCACAGCGCGGCCACCACCTCCTTCCTCAATACCACCAAGCTGGATCACGCCGTCTGGAAAAACACCATCTATCGGCTCATCGATCAGCAGCATTTTCACGAGCCGGTGAGCGACCACGCTCAGTGCAGGTTGGGTAAATGGTATTTAGAGGGGCAGGGTGCCGAGCTCTTTGCCCACAAGCCGGGCTTTCGTGAACTGGACGGGCCGCACAAGCGGGTCCACGAGAGCGGCAAGGCTGCCCTGCACGCGCGCGAGCAGGGGGATATCAAAGGGATGGTCGAGCAGCTCAAGACCATGGAAAACGCCAGCATGCAGGTGGTGCACTGCATCGACCGCTTGCTGGAGAGCGCCTGAGCGAGCCTCGGGCCCTCTGCCTAGTCTTTGACTGGCAAAAGCCGGGCCGGGTTGCCCACCACCCTGGCGCCGGCCGGCACGTCTTTGGTGACCACGGCTCCAGCGCCCACAACAGCTTCCCGCCCTATGGTGACACCGGGCAGCAGGATGGCACCGCCGCCAATCCAGACCCTGTCTTCAATGGTGACCGGCAGCGCCGTCTCAACCCCCTGAATGCGCTCATCGGCATCCAGCGCATGGGCGGCGGTGTAGATCTGCACGTTTGGCCCAATCATCACCTCGGCGCCGATGCGAATGGGGGCATTGTCCAGCAGGGTGGCCCCCATGTTGATGTAGCTGCGCTCGCCAAGGTAGATGTGGCGGCCATAGGTGCAGTAGAGGGGCGGGCAAATGAAGGCACCCTGGGCCAGCTCGCCGACGATCTGCTGCAGCAGCGCCAGCTGCTCATCCTCCTTGTCGCTGCGATTGAGGCGGCGGTACAGACGGGCCGTCTCCCGGCGCAACAGATCCAGTTCCGGTGCCATGCAGTTGTAGGGCTGGCTGGCGATCATCTTGTCGTACTCGGTCATGGCTGCTCCTGTGGCTTGCCTTGGTGGCGCATGGGGTTCACATGTTAGCGGTCCGGCCGCCGGATAACCGTGATCAGCGGCCCGCTGGGCAGCACCAGATTGGTCGGCCTGCCCTCGGCAAAGGCAATCAGGTTGTCAAAGGCGGCCTGAAAGTAGAGCTGGTAGCTGTTGCGCTCCACATAGCCGAGATGGGGCGTGGCCAGCACATTGGGCAGGCGCAGCAAAGGCTCGCTTTGCGCCGTGGCCGGCTCTGCGTCGAACACGTCGAGCGCTGCACGCCGGGTGGGGTTGGCGGCGAGTTCAGCATAAAGGGCGCCCGGTTCGACAAGCTCAGCTCGACTGACGTTGACCAGCAGGGAGTCGGCCTTCATCCGCGCGAGATCGGTGCGGGTCACACAGCCACGGGTTGCCTCGTGCAGGCGCAGATGCAAAGAGAGGATGTCGGCGTCACGAAAGAAGGCCTCCTTGTCGGGGGCGCTGGCATGGCCATCCCGCTCGGCCTGCTGGCGGGAACCCTCGCTGCCCCAGATCAGCACCGACATGCCAAAGGCCCGGCCGTAACCGGCCACCAGCCTGCCAATCTTGCCGTAGCCCCAGATGCCGAGCGTCAGCCCCTGCAAGGTACGGCCCAGCCCCAGTGTACCGGATTGCTGCCACTGTCCCTGGGCGAGGGCATGACAATAGGCCGGGAGGTGGCGGGAGGCGGCTATGATGAGCGCCCAGCAGAGCTCGGCGGGCGCCACCGGGCTGCCGATGCCTTCAGCGACGGCCACCCCGTGGCGCTGACACAGGAGGGGGTCGATATGTTGGCTGATCTTGCCGGTCTGACTGATGAGCCGAAGGGAGGGGAGCCTGCGCAGCAACGCCTCGTCGATGCGGGTGCGCTCGCGGATCAGTACCAGCGCTTCCACCCCTGCCAGCTTGGCGGCAAGGCGCTCGGGGTCAGGTTCGCTTTGGGTGAGGATGGTGACGTCGTGGCCTGCCAGGCGCGTAAAGCAGGGCAGATGACGCACCTGATCCTGATAGTCATCCAGTATGGCAATCCGCATAAGCACTCCGTGTCGCAAGGGGGACTGGCGGCCTATCCTACCGGAAACGGGGTGAGCTGTGTGGTCAAATGAGCACTGATTGCAGTGCGGGTATGGATGGTGCTGGTTGGCCGTACCAGAGAGGTGGCTGCTGCGGGCAGGTTGAAAACAGGCGAGGCTCCCGTGTGGGAGCCCCGTTGGCAGCTTTGTGTCAATGACTTAGCCGAGTTTGCAGCCGATAGGTTGGCAACTGCCGTGGCTTGTTGCTTATTAGCCGAGTTTGCGGCCGATGGGTTGGCAGCCGCCGTGGTTTGTTGCTTATTAGCCGAGTTTGCGGCCGGAGAGGCGGCACCACTCTTCCTTGACGGCGGTCGGATCCATCTCGAACCACTGGCCGTAGATGGTCTCCAGCTCCGGCGCCTGGCTTTCCAGCACGCCGGAGAGGGCCATCAGGCTGCCCGCTTTGCCGTGGCCGGCGATCAGCGGCGCCAGTTCGCGCAGCGGGCCGGCCAGGATGTTGGCGACCACCACGTCCGCTTCGACATCTTGCGGCTGATCCGCCGGCAGATAGAGCTCTATCTGATCGGCGACGCCATTGCGCTCGGCGTTGTCACGGCTGGCCTGGATGGCCTGCGGATCGATGTCGATGCCGATGACCCGGGCGGCACCCAGTTT
This sequence comes from Aeromonas sp. DNRA1, assembly GCF_963888745.1. Taxonomy (NCBI): domain Bacteria; kingdom Pseudomonadati; phylum Pseudomonadota; class Gammaproteobacteria; order Aeromonadales; family Aeromonadaceae; genus Aeromonas; species Aeromonas sp. DNRA1. The sequence goes on from NZ_CAWPKQ010000002.1 coordinate 130,550, forward strand.
CAGGGCGGCAATGCCGAGGATGCCGGAGCCGCAACCAAAGTCGACCACGGTTTTACCGGCCAGATCCAGACTGTCCAGCCACTGCAGGCAGAGCGCCGTGGTGGGGTGGGTACCGGTACCGAAGGCCAGACCTGGGTCCAGCATGACGTTGACCGCATCGGGGTTCGGCACGTCGCGCCAGCTCGGGCAGATCCAGAGCCGCTCGCCGAACTGCATGGGGTGGAAGTGATCCATCCACTCGCGCACCCAGTCCTTGTCTTCCAGCTGCTCCACCTTGTAGCCAACGTCCTCACCGAAGATCTGCTGGAAGAAGGCGATGGTGGGCGCCGGATCGGTTTCGGCGTCGAACAGCCCCATTACTTCAGTCTCGCCCCAGAGCGGGGTTTCGCCCGGCATGGGTTCATAGACGGGCACATCCTTGGCATCCATAAAGGTCACCGCCTGGGCACCACGCCCCAGCAGCATGTTGCTCACCTTGTCTGCGGTCTTGGCAGTGGCGTTGATTCGAATTTGTATCCAGGGCATGGCGTCGACTCTTCATAAATGTGAAACCGCGGGATTCTATCATCATGGGCGTGTGCTGTCGTGGTTTGCCCATGCAGTGTGGTGGAGGATGCGGTCTTTGCCGAATTGGCACGGTTAATGTATTCCTCATTGGGTGACGGGAAGCAACCTGTTCCCGCTGAATGCTTTGCTCTAGGAAAGTTCCGTCATCTTTTTCAGCCACCTTCGGGTGGCTTTTTTTTTGCCTGCAGGTTGGCCGGGGGCTGCAGACCCCGGTGGCAGGGTGCAATGTGGCAAGCAAGCGGGGAGAGGGGTGGGATTGGCACACTAGCTGCAAAGATACAGAGGTCCTGCATAAGGATATGTGTGTGATTGTTACCCCAACGTTCAGGTATTTAGGGCCATCCCGGCGGGATGGCCCCTTTTTTTGGCTCTTTTTATGGTGATGCTGCGTGGTGACTGTCTGTTGCCTGATGTGAGTTGTGCTGTGATGGGGCTTGTCACTGGTGAGTTCACCCCATGATGGTGCAGTTTTTACCCATAAGGGATTAGTTGCCGAACTGGCTCATGTCGATCACCAGCTTGCCCACCATGCGGCCGGCTTCCACCTCGGCATGGGCCTGAGCCAGGGTGGTCGGGGTCAGCTCGGCCACCACCTTGCTGAGTGTGGTCTTGACCACGCCCTGATCCACCAGGGCGGCGACCAGCCCCAGCAGGTTGTGCTGCTCGATCATGTCCGGGGTCTGGAACAGGGAGCGGGTAAACATGAACTCCTGGCTGAAGGTGACGCTCTTGCTCTTGAGCAGGGAGAGGTCCCAGGGCACGCTCGATTCGGCGATGGTGCAGATATGGCCGAACGGGCTGATGAGGCTGGCCATGGCATCCCAGTGCTGCTCGGTGGCATTGGTGCAGAAGATGGCATCTACCTGAGTGATGCCGAGGGCGGTGAGCTCCTCCTGCAACTGGTGATGGCTCACCACCTGGTGGGCCCCCATCTGCAGGCACCAGGCCCGGGTCTCGGGGCGCGAGGCGGTGGCGATCACCTCCATGCCGGTGAGCTGGCGGGCCAGCTGGATGGCGATGGAGCCCACGCCACCGGCGCCGCCGATGATCAGCAGCCGTCCGCGGCTCTCGCGGGTGAGGCGCATGCGCTCGAACAGGGTTTCCCAGGCGGTGATGGCTGTGAGCGGCAGGGCGGCAGCTTCCAGGTCGCTCAGGCTGGTGGGGGCGAGGGCGGCGATGCGCTCATCCACCAGTTGCAGGGCGCTGTTGCTGCCGGGGCGGCTGATGTCGCCGGCATACCAGACCCGGTCGCCCACCTTGAACAGGGTCACCTCGCGGCCGACGGCGATCACTTCGCCCACGGCGTCCCAGCCCAGTATCCGCGGGCTGCTCTCGACCTTGGCCTTGGGGGCGCGCACCTTGGTGTCGACCGGGTTGATGGAGGTGGCGTTGACCCGCACCAGCAGGTCGCGCGGGCCCGGCGTCGGGTCGGCCAGATTGACCTCGATGAAGCAGTCGGGATGATCGCTCGGCAGATAGTGGGTCAGGGCGATGGCTTTCATGGCAGTTCCTTTCAAATCGGTTGGATGGGGATTGCCAGCCACTCTAGTCTGGTTGATTATTCAGATTAAGATGGGTAATTGGTAAAGACTGTTTGAATATATGAACAATGTCGAACTGGAGCTGATGGGGCTGTTTGCCACTGTGGTGGAGCAGGGCAGTTTTACCGGGGCGGCCGAGCTGCTCGGCATGCCCAAATCCTCGGTCAGCCAGAAGATCTCGCGGCTCGAATCCCAGCTCGGGGTGCGCCTGTTGCAGCGCACCACCCGCCGGCTGAGCCTGACCCCGCAGGGAGAGGTCTATGTGGAGCAGTGCCGGGCGCTGCTGGCACTGGCCCGCAGCGCCAATCTGGCGATGGCGCGGCTGCGCGCGGCCCCGGCCGGCCGGGTGCGGATCACCGCGCCGGAGGCGACCGGCACCCTGCTGCTCGGCCGGATCCTGGCCGAGTTTCGGGCCCTCTACCCCGAGGTGGTGCTGGAGCTGACCCTCTGCGATGAGCAGCTTGATCTGGTGGGGGAGGGTTATGATCTGGCGCTGCGGGCGGCACCGCTGAAAGATTCCAGCCTGATCTGCCGGCGCATCGGTCAGGTGCCGCGCCATCTGGTGGCGGCGCCCGCCTATCTGGCGGCCCACGGCACACCGCAACAGCTGAGCGAGTTGGGGCGATACGCCTGCCTGGTGCACACGTCGCTGCCTGTGTGGCCGTTGCAGGAGGGGGGCTGGCGGCCGCAGGGGGCTTGTCTGAGCAACAGCCTGCTGGCGCTGCGGGAGCTGGCCATCAACGAGGGGGGAATTGCCCTGCTGCCGCATCATGTCTGCGAAGGTGATCTGGCGAGTGGTCGCTTGCAAAAAGTGTTGCCCGAGCTCGCCGTGCCGCCCAACCCCTTCTACCTCATCTATCCGAGCCGGGAGCACCTGGCGCCCGCCCTGCGCAGCCTGATGGATTTCGTGGCCGAGCGGTTGCCATTTGCCTGAGGCTACCAGCCGCTCTGGCCGGCGGACTCCTGATTGGGCTTGAGGCCGAGCGGCACCGACTGACGCTCCGCCAGCATGCGGATCTGCCCTTCGATCAGGCTGGCGTTGGGGCCCAGCACCAGCACCAGCTGATGGTCGTTGAGCTGGATCCAGGAGAGGCAGCCCAGCCCCAGCAGGCGGGATTGATCCACCAGTGAGATGTCGCGCACCCGCAGGCTGAGGCGGGTCAGGCAGACGCTCATCGCCTGCAGGTTGTCCATGCCCCCCAGCACCTTGAGGTACTGGATCGCCAGCATCTGGGGATCGGAGGGGGCGACGCTGGCAAGGCGCGGGTGCTCCGGCGCGATGGGCTTGCTCGGCAGGCTGAGGGGCGTGCGCTCCAGCAGCTGATAAAACAGCAAGGTGTAGGCGACGAAGAACAGGATGCCGACCGGAATGAGCCAGAAGCTGTGCTCGCCGGCGTGGTAGCTCAGCACCAGATCCAGCAGGCCGGCGGAGAAGTAGCTGCCCACCTTGATGCCGAGCGCGCTGCAGGTGGCGAGCGACAGGCCGGTCAGCAGGGCATGGGCCAGAAACAGCCAGGGGGCGGTGAAGGCGAACAGAAACTCGATGGGTTCGGTGATGCCCACCAGCGCCGAGGTGAGCGCCAGGGTGAGCAGCAAGCCCCCCTGCGGCAGTCGCTGCATGCGCTGGCGGTGCAGCCAGATGGCGAAGCAGGCGCCCGGCAGGCCAAACATGATGATGGGATAGAGCCCGGCCACATAGCCTTCGTGCAGCGGCTGGGCGCTGGCCAGTGCCTGCAGGTTGCTTTCCCCCAGCCCGATGAGGCTGCCCAGCACCTGATGCAGACCGAGCGGGATCAGCAGCCGGTTCAGCACGCCGTAGCAGAAGGCGCCGAACGGGGTGGTGAGCAGCTCGGAGGCGAGCAGGGTGATGCCCTGTTCCAGCAGCGGCCAGAGCAGCGCAAGGGGGAAGGCCAGCAGCAGACAGGTGAACGCCGAGGCGAGCAGGCTGGTGAAGTCGCCGTTGACCAGCCGTAGCCAGTGGGGCATGGGGTGGCGTTTGAGCCAGGGGTAGACGATGGCGGTGGTCAATCCCGCCAGCAGGCCGCAGATCATGTCGCTGTGCAGGCCGGGGGCCAGGGTGCCGAGCGCCGAGCTCAGCAGCAGAAAGTTGACCGCGCCGGCCAGCGCCTGAGTGCCTTCACCCTGGCGGCTCAGCCCGAAAGCGATGGCCACCGCATAGATGAGCGGCATCTGGCTGAACAGGGCGCGGCCGGTGAGGGAGAGCACCGCCAGATCCAGCACGTCCGGCTGGCCGAGCCGATAGAGCAGCGCGGCCAGCGGCAGGATGGAGACCGGCAGCAACAGGGCGTAACCGAGTCGCTGCAGGGCTTGGGTCAGGATCTGTCTGGCGTTCTGTACGGGCATAAGGGCGCGGCATTTTGTGATATGGCGCACAGTTTACCCGTAAAACACCCATTTTGGGATAGTTTCGGAACCCTTTATTAATCCATTTATGATTGCGGCTCAAACAAGCGCCGCACATGCTGGCTCGGGGCCGGGGTGAGCAGGCTGACCAGCACGAAGGCAATCAGCCCCAGCCCCAGGCTCGGCACGATGGCGTGCAGGCCGGCCGGCTTGATCTCCCACTGGCTCAGGATGGCGTAGCAGAGGATGCCGCACACCATGCTGGCCAGGGCCCCCGGGCCGTTGGCCCGCGACCAGTAGAGGCCGAGCACCAGTGGCCAGAGGAACACCGCCTGCAGGCCGCCGAAGGCGAGCAGGTTGAGCCAGATGATCATCTCGGGGGGCTGCAGCGCCGCCAGCAGCACCAGCGTGCCCAGGATCAGGGTGCAGAGCAGGGAGAGGCGCGGCACCCGCACCTCCAGCTTCTCCTGGCCGGCCTTCTCCGGACTCAAGTAGTTGAGGTAGAGATCCTTCACCAGGGTGGCGGAGGCCTGGATCAGCTGGGAGTCGATGGTAGACATGATGGCCGCCATGGGCGCCGCCAGGAAAACCCCGGCCAGCCAGGGAGGCAGCACTTCCATCATCAGGGAGGGCATGATCTTGTCCGGGCTGTCCATGCCGGGCAGGATGGCGCGGCCCAGGGCGCCGGCCAGGTGCATGCCGAACATCAGCAAGGCGCTGACGATGGTACCGATGAGGATGCCGCGATGGAGCGCCTTGCTGTCGCGATAGCCGAAGCAGCGCAGCGCCGAGTGGGGCAGCCCCACCACCCCGATGCAGACCAGCACCCAGAAGCTCAGCATGAAGGGCTGGGTCAGCATGTCGCCGGCCCCCTGCGGGCTCACCAGCTTGGGATCGATCACCTTGAGCTGGTGGATGAGGTTGGGCAGGCCGTCACCGGCCACCAGAATGCCCGCCAGCAGCGCGCCGGTGCCGATCAGCATGATGATCCCCTGCAGCGCATCGGTCATCACCACGGCGCGAAAGCCGCCGATCACCGTGTAGAGCAGCACGCAGCTGGCAAACAGCAGGAGCCCCTGCTGATAGCTGAGGCCGGTGGCGGTCTCCAGCAGACGGGCGCCACCGATGAACTGCACCACCATGGTGGCGATAAAGGCGAGGATGATGGTAACCGAGCCCAGCACCACCACCGCCTTGCTCTGGTAGCGGGCCCACAGCATGTCGTTGATGGTCACCGCATTGACCCGGCGGGCGATGATGGCGAACTTCTTGCCAAGCACCCCCAGGGTGAGCCAGACGGTGGGCAGCTGGATCATCGCCAGCAGTACCCAGCCAAGGCCAATCTTGTAGGCCGCTCCCGGCCCGCCGATGAAGGAGGAGGCAGAGGTGTAGGTGGCCACCAGGGTCATGGCCAGCACCAGCCCGCCCATGCTGCGGTTGCCGATGAAGTACTCCTGGACGAAGTCGCCGCCCACCCTGTGGCGGCTGGCCCAGAAGCCGACTCCCAGCACCAGCACCAAATAGATGCACAACGGCAGCATCAGCTCAAGATTCATGGGAAGGCTCCTTGGCATCGAGGGGAGGGGAGTCGAGGGGGATGTCCACGAACAGACGATCCACCATCAGGCCGCACAGCACGATGAACAGCAGCGGCATCAGGATGCAGCTGAGCAGGAACCAGAGCGGCATGTCCCAGCATTCAATCTCTGCGGGGATGAAATAGGCCGTGCCATACCAGGCAAGGAAGTAGAGCAGGGTCAGCAGCAGGCAGAGGGCTGCTTCCCGGCGAGCGAGCGCGAAACGATTCACCTTGGCCTCCGACAATTTTGAGGGGCGCAAGGATAACAAAAAAGGGCCATGTCGCCATGGCCCTTTTTCAACAGAGGCTCCTTGCGGAGCCGACGTCCACCGACATGGCGGTCTTCGTCAAGGATCCTTACAGACCGAGCTTCTTGTGCAGGTAGTGGATGTTGGTCCCACCGTGCTGGAAGTTTTCGTCCTTCATGATCTCTTTTTGCAGGGAGACGTTGGTCTTGATCCCTTCCACCACCAGCTCGTCCAGCGCCTGACGCATGCGGGCGATGGCGACGTCGCGGTTTTCACCGTAACAGATCAGCTTGCCGATCATGGAGTCGTAGTAGGGCGGAACCTTGTAGCCGGCGTAGATGTGGGAATCCCAGCGTACGCCCAGACCACCCGGCGCGTGGAAGCGCTGGATCAGGCCCGGAGACGGCATGAAGGTGGCCGGGTCTTCGGCGTTGATCCGGCATTCGATGGCATGGCCACGGATGCGGATGTCCTGCTGGGTGATCGACAGGGGCTGACCGGCGGCGATGCGCAGCTGCTCCTTGATCAGATCCACGCTGGTAACCAGCTCGGTGACCGGGTGCTCAACCTGGATACGGGTGTTCATCTCGATGAAATAGAACTCGCCGTTTTCGTACAGGAACTCGAAGGTGCCCGCACCGCGGTAGCCGATCTCGATACAGGCGCGTACGCAGCGCTCACCGATGAACTTGCGCATCTCTTCGGTGATGCCGGGTGCCGGCGCCTCTTCGACCACCTTCTGGTGACGACGCTGCATGGAGCAGTCGCGCTCACCCAGATAGAGGGCGTTGCCCTGGCCGTCTGCCAACACCTGAATCTCGATGTGGCGCGGGTTCTCCAGGTACTTCTCCATGTAGACCATGTCGTTCTTGAAGAACTGGCCTGCTTCGGATTTGGTCAGCGCGATGGCGGCAGACAGCTCGGCTTCACTGCGCACCACGCGCATGCCGCGACCACCGCCGCCGCCGGCGGCCTTGATGATCACCGGGTAGCCAATGCGCTTGGCGATGGCGGCGTTGTGCTTGGCATCGCTGTCGACCGGACCGTCGGAGCCCGGTACGCAGGGCACGCCCGCTTTCTTCATCGCCTCGATGGCGGAGACCTTGTCACCCATCAGGCGAATGGTCTCGGCGCGCGGGCCGATGAAGATGAAACCGGATTTCTCGACCACTTCGGCGAAGTCGGCGTTCTCGGAGAGGAAACCGTAACCCGGATGGATGGCGACGGCACCGGTCACCTCGGCGGCGGCGATGATGGCCGGCACATTGAGGTAGGAGTCGGTACTGGCCGGCTTGCCGATACAGATGGTTTCGTCGGCCAGCAGCACATGCTTGAGCTCCCGGTCGGCGGTGGAATGAACGGCCACTGTCTTGATCCCGAGCTCTTTACAGGCGCGCAGGATCCGCAGGGCAATTTCACCGCGGTTGGCGATGACTACTTTGTCCAACATGGGTGGCGACTTCCCTTATTCGATGATGAACAGCGGCTCGTCGAATTCGACGGCCTGACCATTTTCAACCAGGATCGCTTTGATCACACCGGCCTTGTCAGACTCGATTTGGTTCATCATTTTCATGGCTTCGACGATGCACAGGGTATCGCCGACATTGACGTGCTGACCGACTTCCACGAACGGCTTGGCTTCCGGGCTGGAGGAGCGGTAGAAGGAGCCAACCATCGGGGAGCGCATCAGGTGACCGCTCGGGATGGCGTCGGCAGCCGGGGCAGCAGCAGCCGGTGCGGCGGCAGGAGCGGCAACCGGGGCGGCAGCTTGTTGCATGATCATCTGCGGAGCAGTGGTCACCTGACCGGAGAAGTTGCGGCTGATGCGAACGGACTCTTCACCTTCGGAGATCTCCAGTTCGGCGATGCCGGACTCTTCAACCAGTTCAATCAGCTTCTTGATTTTGCGGATATCCATTAGCATTCTCTTTCTTCTTTATCTGATCAGTGATTATCAAGCCGCGCGCAACTGGTGCACGGCCGCGGTTAAAGCGAATTGGTAGCCATCGGCCCCCAGCCCACAAATGACCCCCTTGGCGACATCAGACAGATAGGAGTGATGACGGAAGGGTTCCCTGGCATGGACGTTGGACAGGTGAACCTCGATAAAGGGGATGGCCACACCCAGCAGCGCATCACGGATGGCGACGCTGGTGTGGGTGAAGGCGGCCGGGTTGATGATGATGAAATCCACCTGACCCATGGCCTGGTGGATGCGGCCGACCAACTCATGTTCGGCATTGGATTGCAGGTGTTCCAGTGTGACCCCGAGTTCGCCGGCGTTGTGCGTCAGATCGGCGACGATCTCATCGAGCGTCTTGCTGCCGTAGATGCCCGGTTCCCGTTTGCCCAGCAGGTTCAGGTTCGGCCCGTTGAGCAGGAGAATTCGGTGTTTTTGCGACATATTGAGTACATCCTCGATGATAATGCTGCTATCTGTCAGCCATCTTGTGGACTATCAGAAATCTAGTCATTTTCTGCGCAAATCGGTGTGCACTGGCACACAGATTTCGCAATTATATTGATTTCGTGAAAATTAGCAGCATTTTACTGGTCTAATCTCTACATCTGTCTATTTTTTGCGCTAAGCGGTGCGTTGTTGAAACGCTCAGTAGCAAAGACGACAAAGCCGGCTCGAGGCCGGCTTTGGAGGCAGGAACGCAGTCAGGATCAGGCTGCTTCCGACTTCTCGCGGATCAGCTTGTCCACCACGCCCGGATCCGCCAGGGTGGAGATATCCCCCAGGCTGTCGGTCTCGCCGGTGGCGATCTTGCGCAGAATTCGCCGCATGATCTTGCCGGAGCGGGTCTTGGGCAGCCCCTCGGCCCAGTGGATCACGTCCGGGGTGGCGATGGCGCCGATCTCCTTGCGGACCCACTCCTTCACCTCTTTATGCAGCTCGCGGCTCGGCTCCTCACCAGCGATCAGGGTGACATAGGCGTAGATGCCCTGACCCTTGATCTCGTGCGGCACGCCCACCACCGCCGCTTCGGCGATCTTGGGATGGGAAACCAGCGCAGATTCGATCTCGGCGGTGCCCATGCGGTGACCGGAGACGTTCAGTACATCATCCACCCGTCCGGTGATCCAGTAGTAACCATCCTCGTCGCGACGGGCACCGTCGCCGGTGAAGTAGCGGCCGGGGAAGGTGGAGAAGTAGGTCTGCTCGAACCGCTCGTGATCGCCGAACACGGTGCGCATCTGGCCCGGCCAGGAGTCGGTGATCACCAGGTTGCCCTCGGTGGCCCCCTCCAGCGGCTCGCCCATGTTGTCCACCAGCGCCGGCTGCACGCCGAAGAAGGGACGGGTAGCCGAGCCTGGCTTGAGATCGGTGACGCCGGGCAGCGGGCTGATGAGGATGCCGCCAGTCTCGGTCTGCCACCAGGTATCGACGATGGGACAGCGCTCCTCGCCGATGGTGCGGTAGTACCACTCCCAGGCTTCCGGGTTGATGGGCTCGCCCACCGAGCCCATGATGCGCAGGCTCGAACGGGAGGTGCCGGTTACCGCCTCGTTGCCCTTGGCCATCAGCGCCCGGATGGCGGTGGGGGCGGTGTAGAGGATGCTGACCTGGTGCTTGTCCACCACCTGGCTCATGCGATTGGTGGCCGGGTAGTTGGGCACCCCTTCAAACATGATGGTGGTGGCGCCGTTGGCAAGCGGTCCGTAGACCAGATAGGAGTGGCCGGTGACCCAACCCACGTCGGCGGTACACCAATAGATGTCCTCTTCGTGGTAGTCGAAGATGTACTTGAAGGTGAGGGTGGCATAGACCAGATAGCCGCCGGTGGTGTGCAGCACCCCCTTGGGTTTGCCGGTGGAGCCGGAGGTGTAGAGGATGAAGAGCGGGTCTTCGGCCCCCATCGCCTCCGGCGGACAGTCGGCGCTGACGGTGGCGACGGCGTCGTGCCACCAGATGTCCCTGTGGTTGTGCCAGGCGATGTTGCCGCCGGTGCGCTTGAGTACGATCACCTTGTTGACCTTGGTCTCCGGGTTGGTGAGCGCTTCATCCACATTCTTCTTGAGCGGCACCGGGCGGCCGCCGCGCAGCCCTTCATCGGCGGTGATGACGATGGAAGAGCCGGAGTCGATGATGCGACCGGCCAGGGCTTCCGGCGAGAAACCGCCGAACACGATGCTGTGTACCGCGCCGATGCGGGTACAGGCCAGCATGGCGATGGCGGCTTCCGGCACCATGGGCATGTAGAGGCAGACCACGTCGCCGCGATGCACTCCCTGTGCCTTCAAGACGTTGGCAAACTTGCACACCTCGGTGTGCAGCTCGCGGTAGGTGAGCTTGCGATCTTCGGCCGGGTTGTCCCCTTCCCAGATGATGGCAACCTTGTCGCCGCGCTGGGCCAGATGGCGGTCCAGGCAGTTGGCAGAGACGTTGAGCAGGCCGTCTTCATACCATTTGATGGAGACGTGGCCCGGATCATAGGAGGTGTTCTTGACCCTGGTGTAGGGTTGCATCCAGTCGAGGATCTTGCCCTGCTCGCCCCAGAAGGCATCCGGATCCTGCACCGAGGCCCGGTACATGGCTTCATAACCTGCCTTGTTCAGCAGGGCGCCTTTGCTGATGTGGGCTTTGACCGGGTAGACCTTGCTCTCGCTCATGTGTCACTCCTTTGAATACATTCTTGTAATGATTAAGTAACAACTTATACCTTTGGCGGGGGAGGGCAATTAGACTTTTGGATAGATGGCAACATCCGCTTACAGTCGAGTCGATGACAATTCATCGCTGATTGGGTAAAACGTCGTTTTATCGACGGAGATAGTCCCATGTTGACCCTGCTATTGTGCTCCTCCCTCTGGCAGTTCGAGGCCCCGAAGGTCGCCGATGAGGCCGCATTGGCGGCCCCCCATGCCAACGGCCTTGCGTTGACACCGGTACAGCCTGCTTCGCCATCCCTGCGGGACCACATCAGCGGTCAGTTGAGCGAGGCCTGGCTGGCGCGCAAGCCGTCGGTGTCCGTCACCCTCGAAGAGAAAAAATCCTCCTATCCGCAGGACGCGTTGCTGGAAGAGTCACGCCGGCGGCAGGACGAAGGGTGGGATGCCAGGCTGACGTTCAACTGATGAGCGTCACCTGCGCCGCTAGCACCAGGCACCCTTGCGCGAGCCCCGTTGCTCGGCCAGATGGGGCTCGGCCAGCGGATGGCTGAACAGATAGCCCTGCCCCTCCTGGCAGTGCAGGGATTGCAAAAACTGGCGCTGGGCCTGGGTCTCAATCCCTTCGGCGGTGACCACCATGCCCAGGCTGTCAGCCAGATTGATGATGGTGCGGCACAGCTCCCGGCTGTGCTTGTCATCGGGCAGTGCCTGCACGAAGGTGCGGTCAATCTTGATGCGATCGATGGGCAGGCTCTTGAGCAGGCTCAGGGAGGAGAAGCCGGTGCCGAAGTCGTCGATGGCGATCTGTACCCCCAGCGCCTTCAGGCGTCTGAACAGCTGCAGGCTCTGATCGACCCGCTGGATGATGCTCTCGGTGACCTCTATCTCCAGCTTCTCTGGCGGGAAGCCTGTCTCGGCCAGGATGGCGGCGACCCGTTCCACGTAACCTGCCGAGCGCATCTCCCGCACCGACACATTGATCGACAGCCTGGGGACCGCCAGCCCGGCGGCCAGCCACGCCTGTCCCTGCTGGCAGGCGGTGTGCATGACCCACTCGCCGATCTGCTCGATAAGCCCGCACTCCTCGGCCACCGGGATGAAGCGGGTGGGCCCTATCATCCCCTCGCTGGGGTGTTGCCAGCGCAGCAGAGCCTCCAGCCCGCTCATGCGGTTGCTGGCGAGCTCCGTCATGGGCTGATAGAGGACGCAGAGCTGATGCTGCTCGATGGCCTTGAACAGCCCCTGCTCCATGCTCATTCGCTCCCGGGTCTGCTCGGTCATGTCCGGGGTATAGAACAGATAGCCGTTGCGGCCCCGGCTCTTGGCCTCGTACATGGCGCTGTCGGCGGCGCTGATCAGGGTTTCCGAGCTGGTGGCATGTTCCGGATAGAGGGCGATGCCGATGCTGGCGGAGACGGCAACCCGCTCGTGGCCGAGTTCGACCGGTTCGCGCAGGCTGGCCAGCAGTTGCTCGGCGAGCCTGGATAGCTCCTCTGGCTGCTCGAAGTAGGGGATCAGCACCAGGAATTCATCGCCACCGAGCCGGGCGGCCACGTCGTTGTGGCGCAGGACGCGGCGGATCCGCTCGGCCAGCAGCTTGAGCAGTTCGTCGCCGGCGCTATGGCCCAGGGTGTCGTTGATCAGCTTGAAGCCATCCAGATCGATGAACAGCAGGGCCAGTCGCTGATGGTTGAGCTGCGCCGTCTTGAGCTCCAGCTCCAGCCGCTCCTGTAGCAGGTTGCGGTTGCCGAGCTCGGTCAGGGGATCGTGATAGGCGAGGTGGTTGAGCTGTGCTTCGGCCTTGCGAATGGCGCTGATGTCGGAGAAGGCGATGACATAGTTGGTGGTGTTGTGGCGACTGTCGTGCACAGCGCTGACATGCTGCCAGGAGGTGAAGTAGCCGCCATCCTTGCGCAGACACATCATCTCGCCATGCCAAGCGTGACTGCCGGGCAGCAGGGTATGCCAGGGATAATCGATATCGGTGTGGCGACGCGGGTGCATGATGGCCTCCGGCGACTTGCCCACGATCTCTGCCTCTTCATATTGAGTCATGCTGGAAAAGGCCGGGTTGACCGAGATGATCTGGCGCTGGCCATCCATGATGATGATGCCTTCGGCAGCGGTCTCGAACACCACGTTGGCCTGGCGCAGCTTGTCCTCCTGGTTGCAGCGACTGGTGGCATCGTGGATTACCCCGGTGATGCGTCGCCCCTGATGGTCGGTGGCCGCCACGTGATCGGCGTGAATGTCGACCCAGCCCCGCAACTGATCCGGCCCGAGATAGCCGAGGGTGAGGTGAATGGGGACCGTGCCGTTGACCGCCGCCCTGAACTGCTCGCCAGAGAGCGGATCGAAGCGCTTGATGAACTGCTCCATCCCCCCCTGAAACTGGCTGGCCGTGGTACCGAGCAGGCGCTCGACCTGGCCGTCAAACTGCAGCCTGTCCTCCGTCACATGCCACTCCCACACCCCGATCTGGCCGGCTCTCATGGCCAGTTGCAGCCGTTGCTGTGCTTCGACCTGTTCGGTGACGTCCCGCACTATGGTGAGGATGCGGTCGGGCACCCCCTGTTCGTCCAGCATGGGGCTGTAAATGGCCTGCCAGTAGCGCTGCCGACCCTGGTGGGCTGCGGTATGGCCGCTCAGGTTCAGCTCGACCCGGGGGACGCCGCTGCTGATGACCTGCTGGAACAGAGGCTCCAGCACCGGAGCCAGCGTGGGGACGATTTCCCGCAGGCATCTGCCGTAGTGTTCTTCTCGGGAGAGGCCGTTGAGATCGGCCAGGGTCTGGTTGACGCTGCGGCAGCGAAAGTGGCGGTCAAACACGCCTATGCCAAACGGGGCCAGTTCGAACAGCTGCTGCAGCTCGTTCATGTCCAATTGCCCCGCCAGCGGTGGATCCGGCATGGCATTGAAAGTCTCTTCGCCCATCGCGCGCCCCCTGAATTGACATCTTTGTCATTTAAACTGCTGTGAGTATGGCATGAAGCATTCTGGAGGGAAGAAAGGGGGCGTCATTCGCCCCCTTTTACGGTGTTACCAGCTGAAGTGATAGCTCAGGGTCAGGTTGATCATCGGTTGCCAGTCGTGCTCCTTGATGAGCCACTGCTTGGCGCCGAACTCGGTGCCAAGGCGCCACTGCTGCCAGCGCCAGCTGCGTTCCAGTGTGACTCCCCAGTCCCGCAGGCCCTCATCTGCCCCATAGGCAGCCATGTGGGCCTGACTGCCCCGGGTCAGCCAGAGGTTGAGGGAGATCTCGGCCGGCAGCGGCAGGCTGTGCTCCATATACCAGAGCTGGCCATAACGGCCGCTGACGTCATAGAGTTGGCCCAAGGTGAGCTGGTGATCGTCGTCCAGTTGCCAGCCGAGGCGCCAGAAGGCGCTGAAACGGCTGCGATCGACCACCTGCATGGGCGCGACGCCGACCGCAAAGAAGCTCTTTTTATAGAGCGGCAAGGCCAGCCCGGCGCTCTGGCCATCGGCGAAGAGCAGGCCGACCTGGGTTTCCCGCTCATAGGCGAGCCAGAACTGCATGCTGGCATCGGCGCGGACTCCAGCCTGATTGCTGCCGAGCTGCCACTGACCGCCCAGCTGCCACTGGTTGTCCGGCTCTTTGGCCGACAGGGGCAGGGTCAGGGTCAGGAACAGCAGCGGCAGCCAGCACTTATTTGCCATAGAGCCGCGCCCAGTCACGGTCCTGATGCATGCCCATCAGGTGGCAGATGATGCCGGAGCGCTGGAAGGCGTAGATGAGCAGCACGCTGGTGGCGCTGAGCGCCATGATGAGGCCGAAGTTGTTGGGCAAGATGGTGCCTTGACGGGCGGTCCACCACAGCAAGAGCGGGCCCCACAGGTGCACGAAGATACTCTTGTGGAAGATGAAGACGGTCAGCGAGTACATGCCTATCCAGTTGAGCGGGCGCCAGCACAGCCGGATGTTGCGCTGATGCAGCCAGAGCACGGCCCCGATCACCAGAAACTCCATGCCCCAGATGCCGGCGCGGCCGACCATGTCCATCGCCAGTTCGTGTTCGTTGGCGTAGATGTCGCTGAGCTCGACCGTGCTGGTCTCGCCGAACATGAGATAGACGGCCAGCGCTACCAGCGAGAGCGTCAGCACCAGGGCGTTGAGGCGGTCCCGCCATTGGGGCCGCTGATGCCAGCACCAGCCGTAGAGGAAGCCGAAGCAGCCGCTGGCCATGAAGAGGTCGAGGCGGGCATCCAGCTCGTAGTCGGGGTGCACGTGCAGCTTCATCCAGCCGTCGATGTGACCGAGCAGATCCTGCACGCCGAGCTGATCCAGCAGCAGACTGAGCAGGGTCAGCAGCAGCATGCCGCGAATGCCGAACCAGGCGTAGACCAGCGAGAAGAGCGCCAGCAGGCACATCCACAGCATCACCGGATAGAACGAGATGGCCTCGCCGAAGTTGGGGGCGATCACCAGCCCTTCCACATAGAGCACCAGAATAATGCTGGCGAACAGCACCAGCTTGCCACCCAGTTGCGGTCTGAAGCTGGCCTGATCGCGGCGGCTGAGGTTGAAGGCGGCCAGCGCCAGGTAGATCTGGCTGACCCAGGGAATGAGCCAGGCCGAGACCTGGGCCGTGGTGTGATCCATGGGCAGCAGCTGGCCGGCCATCGCCTTGTGCGACAGATAGAAGCTGTCCCACAGGGCGTGTTCCCGGTTGAAGAAGTCGATGTACCAGTAGTTGAGGTAGCCGGTGTAGTGCTCGAAGACGGCCATGAAGATGACGAGCCCTCGCAACAGGTCGAGACCCGTGATGCGTGCATCCTGTGGAGGCATGCTGATGCTCCTGCATTGGTTGGAAAAGGAGCGGCACTATAACGGTTGCGACGAAACTGAACGGGAGCTGAATGTAAGCGAATGTTACTAGGAATTGAGGGTCTGCCCTTGTGACAAGGGCGGATGGGCGGATCGGGCTGTCATGATTTGTAATAGTTTTGGCGGTTTATCAGCCTTTCTGGCGGCCGAAGGCCTGGATGCCGCGCACCAGCACCAGCAGGCCGAGTCCGTGAAACGGCAGCGCCAGGGCGAGCAGCAGCAGCCAGTGGGCCTCGCTGCCGCTGCTGTTGATGAAGTCGACCCAGGCGGCCAGCAGGGCCAGCATGCCCGCTATCTGGAAGCGGCGGCGCAGCACCACCTCCACCCCGAGATTGGCGAGGTAGAGGGTCAGCAGGATACCGGCGAAACCGGTGAGCTGGGCGGTGCCGTAGAGGACGCGGTCCGGGTTGAACAGCAGGGTCACGAGGGGGGTAAGGCCCTGATCCAGCGGGATCAGGGCCAGCAGCCAGCAGGCAATCAGCAGCAGGGCCGTCTTCATGTCGAACTCAGTCGGCGGCTGGCGCCGGTTTGACCAGGCTGAGGTAGTTGGCATCCATGGTGAGGAAGACCCCCAGCAGGCGGGCGCTGGCACCGTAGAAGCCAAACGGATCGGCGGCGCGGCAGGCGCGCTCGAAATGCGGGAACCAGGCCAGCAGATGGCCGTGCAGCAAGGCCTCTTGCTCGCCGAGCCACTGTTCGCGCAGATCGGCGCTGGCGGCTTCGGCGGCGCGAATGATGAGATTGCCCATCAGATCCAGTTCGACCCCCAGATGATCGACCGGTTGTTGGTATTTGGCGCTGACATCGATATTGAGCCGGCTCAGCCGTGCCTGCATGCGCTCGAGCGCAGCGGCGTCCTGGTGGGCGGATTCATGGGGAGAGACGGCGTCGTTGGCCAGGAACAGCTCATGGAAGTCGCTGGCCAGCGCGTTGGCCCGCTCGGGACGCACCAGCAGGCGGGCGATGGCGTCATTGAGCTCGGCCACGGCCGGGCGCATGGGATCGAGCGTGGAGAGGCTCTTCAGGAAGCTTCGCACATCATAGCTGTCGTATTCGGCGATCTGTTCGTCGCTGAGCTGGGCGGTAAACAGGGTGGCAAACCACCAGTAAAGTTCGGCCCGACGTTCGCTAGTGGCCAGAAATTCCTGCATTTTTCCTCCGTGGATGGCAAGCGGGAAGCAGACTGAGCCCGATTCTAACGGCTTTGGCGGAAAAGTTAACCCATAGGTGACAATCCGCCGAACAAGTCGGGAAAAACGCCGCCAGAGGCGGCCTTTTCAGGGCATGTCGGCGACAGTGTCAGGCGGTGGGGCGAGTCTCGAACTGCGGCAGCTCATCGGTGATCTCGTGCCAGGGAGCCTTGGAGCCGACGAAAATGTGAAAGCCGGGTCGCTGGCTCGGCGCTGTGTCGAGAATGCCGAGGCGCAGGTTCAGCTTGCCGCTGCTGCGCTTCTCGCTGAACAGGCTGGAGCCGCAGTGGCGGCAGAAGGCGAGGGTGGTTTCGGGGGATTTCTGGAAGCGGCTGATGGCCTCCTCTCCTTGGGTGATGGTGACGAGCGCGCCATCCAGGCCGCCCACCGGGGCGTAATCGGCGCCGGAAAATTTGCGGCACTCGGAACAGTGGCAGTTGCCCAGATAGTCGAAGCGGTCGGGCAGGCTCAGGGCGACGGCGCCGCACAGGCAGCTGGCGGTCAATGATGTCATCTTGCGGATCCTTGGCTGATGGGTCAGAGCTCCTCGCGATAGAGCGTCTTCTTGCAGTGGGTGCAGATATGCTGGCGCCGGAAATCGGTCTGGTGCACCAGGCCCACATCCAGTTGCTGATGGTGGCCGCAATGAATGCAGAAGATGATGTCGCCATCGATGGCTTCCGGGTGGGCTGCCAGATACTGCTCGCGGGTGGGCAGTTGATCCCACTGCGTGACAAAGGGACTCTTGCGAGTGCCGGTATAGTAGATCCAATAGAACAGCGCGAATACCGAAATAATCAGAAACAGCATCAGGTTATCCAGCATGGCTTACTCCCGTGAGGTCTGCGGTGCAAAGAGGCAAGGGGTGACGTGAGCAGCAGTTGACCGGATGCGATGAGAGGGCCCTTCTGTTGCCGGTCGCGTTGTTGCTGCGCATGCCGGACAACCGCTGTGCCAGTTAAAGATGTTATCTGTTAGTAAATGCTATATCCATGATCTGGCTCTGGTTTTGGCCGTTCGACCAGTCCGGGCCCGGTCATGTTGCCTGGGCGCTGGCTGGCGATGGCACGGCTGGCGTGGGTGTCGGATGATGGCGGCCCAGCCGATTGGAGGCCATGGTCATTGTGAATTTCGCGACACATTTTACATTTTTTAAACAAATTTTTGGGTGGTTGGACTGTCTCTTTGATCCAGCTCACGTTACAATGCGCGGGCCCACTTCACCTATCGCGCAAACGATTTTCAGGAGAGAAACGGATGTTGAAACGTGACATGACCATCGCCGGCTATGATCCAGAGCTGTGGCAGGCCATCACAGACGAGACCCGTCGTCAGGAAGAGCATATCGAGCTGATTGCGTCCGAGAACTACACCAGCCCCCGAGTCATGGAAGCCCAGGGCTCCCAGCTGACCAACAAGTACGCCGAAGGTTACCCCGCCAAGCGTTACTACGGTGGTTGCGAGTATGTGGATGTGGTTGAAACCCTGGCTATCGAGCGCGCCAAAGAGCTGTTCGGTGCCACTTACGCCAACGTGCAGCCGCACTCCGGCTCCCAGGCAAACAGCGCCGTCTACATGGCCCTGCTGCAGCCGGGCGACACCGTGCTGGGCATGAACCTGGCCCACGGCGGTCACCTGACCCACGGCTCCCCGGTCAACTTCTCCGGCAAGCTGTACAACATTATTCCTTACGGTATCGATGAGTCCGGCAAGATCGACTACGACGACATGGAACGTCAGGCTGTCGAGCACAAGCCGAAGATGATGATCGGTGGCTTCTCCGCCTACTCCGGCATCGTTGACTGGGCCCGTATGCGTGAAATCGCCGACAAGGTCGGTGCCTGGCTGTTTGTCGACATGGCACACGTGGCAGGCCTCATCGCCGCTGGCGTCTACCCGAACCCGGTGCCTCACGCGCACGTGGTCACCTCCACCACCCACAAGACCCTGGCCGGTCCGCGCGGTGGTCTGATCCTCTCCGCCGCCGACGACGAGGAGCTCTACAAGAAGCTCAACTCCGCCGTCTTCCCGGGTGGTCAGGGTGGCCCGCTGATGCACGTCATCGCCGGTAAAGCGGTGGCCTTCAAAGAGGCACTGGAACCCGAGTTCAAGACCTACCAGGCTCAGGTTGTCAAGAACGCCAAGGCGATGGCAGCGACCTTCATCGAGCGCGGTTACAAGATCGTCTCCGGCGGTACCGACAACCACCTGATGCTGGTTGACCTGATCGGCCGTGAGCTGACCGGCAAAGAGGCCGATGCGGCCCTTGGCAAAGCCAACATCACCGTCAACAAGAACTCCGTGCCCAACGACCCGCGCTCCCCGTTCGTCACCTCCGGCGTGCGGATCGGTACCCCGGCCATCACCCGCCGTGGTTTCAAGGAAGCCGAGTCCATCCAGCTGACCAACTGGATCTGCGATGTGCTGGACAACCACGACAACGATGCCGTGCTGGCCACCGTACGTGAACAGGTGCTGGACATCTGCCGTCGTTTCCCGGTGTATGCCTGATAACGGCCCTCACCCGGTTTGAGACCAATGCCACCCACGGGTGGCATTGTTTTTTTGTGGCGTTTGGCAACACAGGAGGGCCTGATGACGCTGAACGGTGAAGAGCATTGCGGGCAAGGCAAGGTGGCCAAGGCCAGTGAACAGCAAGAACCGGCACTGGAGGCTGCGCTCAGGCAGGCGATCCGCGCCCAGTACCACTTTCGCGCCAGCGAACAGGGGCTGCTGGCGTGGGACGTGCGCCGGCTGGTGCGACTGAGCCGCGATCTGCCGGTGTAGGCGGTGGCGCTTGGCGAGATTGCCGAGCTCGATCAGGTGCACTGGTACGGTCATGGCAGCGCCACTCCGACGGTACGCAGCGTGGTGGCGCACTGCCAGCTCATCATGGCGGCGGATCTCGCCTATCCGATCATTCTCGACAGCGCCGGTCGGGTGATGGATGGGATGCACCGGGTAGGCAAGGCGTTGCTGCTGGGCCACAGCCATATCGAGGCGCGCCGCTTTGCCGTGGATCCCGCCCCCGATTATCAGGGCTGCGACCCCGATACCCTGCCTTATGACGACTGAGCTCGGTTGATTGGATAGTCAGGGTGAACATCGGAAACACTATTTTTCAAGAGATGGATTGCAGGAGATAGCTCAGTGAAGAGAGTGCTAGAGATCCGAAACTATCGGCTCAAAGCCGGGAGTGGAGCGATTTTTCATAAGTTGGTGGCAGAACAGAGTTTGCCTCTACATCGTGAGTGGGGGATGGATGTGGTGAATCACGGACCCTCCCTACATGATCCGGACGTTTATTTTTTGATGCGGGCTTACGATGACCTTGAGGAATTAAATCGTTCACAGGCGGCATTCTATGCCACTGAAGCATGGCGGACAGGTCCGAGAGAAGCCATTGTCGAGTTAATCGAGAGCGACGCCAATACTGTGATCTGGTTGTCTGATGTCGCCATTGATGCACTCCGTGGTTGCTGATGGCATCTGTCACATCCCTTGTTTCCACAGGCTTTTACCGGTTCCGGATGGCCGTGCTACACTGGCCGGCCTAGCGCCAGCCCCCGGGGCCGGCGCCCTTTTCCGTCAACGCCGGAGGTCCGATGCATTGCCCTTTCTGTAGTGCGGTAGATACCAAGGTGATCGATTCCCGTTTGGTGGCCGAAGGCCATCAGGTGCGCCGCCGTCGCGAATGTCTGCTCTGCCACGAGCGCTTCACCACCTTCGAGATGGCCGAGCTGGTGATGCCCCGCGTCATCAAATCCAATGGCTCGCGCGAGCCGTTCAACGAAGACAAGCTGCGGGCCGGCATTCTGCGGGCGCTGGAGAAGCGGCCGGTGAGCATGGAGGCCATCGAAAAGGCGGTCAACCACATCAAGTCCCGCCTGCGCGCCACCGGCGAGCGCGAAGTCGCCTCCCAGCTGGTGGGCAACCTGGTGATGGACGAGCTCAAGAGCCTGGACAAGGTGGCCTATATCCGCTTTGCCTCCGTCTATCGCAGCTTTGAAGATATTCGCGAGTTCGGCGAAGAGATCGCCAAGCTGGAGAAGTAAGCCTTTCTTCCAAACCAGGTTGCCGCGTTCGATTACGCTGCGCTAATCGAACCTACGATATTGCGTAAGCCTGGATGTGCTGTCAGAGGAGCCCAGATGTTTAGTCAAGACGATTACCAATGGATGAGCCGGGCCCTCGAACTGGCCCGCCGCGGCCGTTACACCACGGCCCCCAACCCTTGCGTCGGCGCCGTGCTGGTGAAAGCTGGCGTGGTGGTGGGAGAGGGCTGGCACCAGCGCGCGGGCGAGCCCCATGCCGAGGTGTACGCCCTGCATGCCGCCGGTGACAACGCCCGCGGCGCCACCGCCTACGTGACCCTGGAGCCCTGCTCCCATCACGGTCGCACGCCGCCCTGCGCTGAGGCGCTCATCAAAGCCGGGGTGACCCGGGTGGTGGCCGCCATGGTGGATCCCAATCCCCAGGTGGGCGGGCGCGGCCTGCGGATGCTCTCCGAGGCGGGTATCAAGACCGATTTCGGCCTGCTGGCCGCGGAAGCCGAGGCGCTCAACCCGGGCTTTTTCAAGCGGATGCGCACCGCGTTTCCGCAGGTGACGGTCAAGCTTGGCGCCAGCCTGGATGGCCGCACCGCCATGGCGAGCGGCGAGAGCCAGTGGATCACCTCCCCGGAGGCGCGTCGCGACGTGCAGCGACTGCGGGCCCGCCACGATGCGGTGCTCTCCAGTGCCGAGACGGTGCTGGTGGATAACGCCTCCCTCAGCGTGCGCTGGGACGAGCTGCCTGCCTCGGTCCAGGCCGCCTATCCCAAAGAGACCCTGCGCCAGCCGCTGCGGGTCATCGTCGATTCGCAAAACCGGCTCACCCCGGATCTGCCGCTGTTCCAGAGCGAGGGCCCGGTACTGCTGGCTCGCCACAAGGCATCCGGTGAGTGGCCCGCCTGGGTGCAGCAGCTGGAAGTGCCGCTGCTGGACGGCAAGCTGGATCTGGTCAGCCTGTTCATGCTGCTGGCCAAGCAGAACGTCAACTCTGTGCTGGTGGAGGCGGGGCCGCGGCTGTGCGGCGCCCTGCTGGACAAGGGGTTGGTGGATGACCTGGTACTCTATCAGGCGCCCAAACTGATGGGGGATGAAGGGCGCGGCCTGTTCCACCTGCCGGGGCTGACCCGGCTGTTCCAGGTGCCCAAGCTCAACATCAAGGATGTGCGCATGGTGGGGCCGGATATCCGCATTACGGCCAGACTGGCCTGATTTATCAATGTTAAAGGGGGCGGTGCCGCCCCGTCATCAGCAAGGTGATCTGCATGTTTACCGGAATTATCGAAGCGGTGGGAACCCTGGCCGAGCTACACCGTCAGGGTGAGGACATGGTCCTCACCGTGCACGCACCGACCCTGGACTTTGGCGACGTCAAGCTGGGCGACTCCATCGCCACCAACGGCGTCTGCCTCACCGTGATCGCGCTCGGCGACAAGAGCTATACCGCCGACGTGTCGCTGGAAACCCTCTCCCGCACCGGTTTCGCCACCGCCAGGGTGGGCGATCGGGTCAACCTCGAGAAGGCGTTGATGCCCACTTCCCGCCTCGGTGGCCACCTGGTCTCCGGCCATGTGGACGGCATCGGCGAGGTGAAGAGCAAATCGTCCAGCGGCCGCGCCATCGAATACTGGATCAAGGCGCCGGGCGAACTCTCCCGCTACATCGCCGAGAAGGGATCGATCGCGGTGGACGGCATCAGCCTCACCGTCAACGCGGTGCAGGGGGATCTGTTCCGGCTGACCATAGTGCCCCACACTGCCCAGGAGACCACCATCGCCCAGTGGAAAGCTGGCTACAGGGTCAATCTCGAGGTGGATCAGATTGCCCGCTATCTGGAGCGGCTGATGACGGGCAAGCGCGAGGAGAGCAACGCCTCCACCCTGACCCTGGAAAAGCTGGCCCAGTCCGGTTTCCTGTGATGGCCCCTCGGCGGGAAAAACGCTTTTCTGTGATCCCGCGCCAATTGAAATGGGGCCCCCTGTGCCCCATCTAGAGCACAATAGGCATTATCAAGCCGAGCCGACTGGCTCAATCCCCGCAGCATGTTGATGGAGTAGCCCATGGCGCTAAGCACGACCCAGGAAATCATTGCCGATATCAAGGCTGGCAAGATGGTGATCCTGATGGATGACGAAGACAGGGAGAACGAAGGGGACCTCATCATGGCCGCCTCCTGTGTCCGCCCGGAAGATATCAACTTCATGGCCCGCTACGGCCGGGGGCTCATCTGTTTGACCCTGACCCGGGATCGCTGCAAGCAGCTGGCGCTGCCGCTGATGGTCGATCGCAACAACGCCCAGTTCTCCACCGCCTTCACCGTGACCATTGAAGCGGCCGAAGGGGTAACCACCGGCATTTCCGCCGCCGACCGCGCGGTGACCGTGCAGGCTGCTGTCGCACCGAACGCCAAGGCGGCCGATCTGGTGCAGCCCGGTCACATCTTCCCGCTGATGGCGCAGGACGGTGGCGTGCTGACTCGCGCCGGCCACACCGAGGCCGGTTGCGATCTGGCCCGGCTGGCCGGTTACGAGCCGGCGTCCGTCATCGTCGAGATCCTCAACGAAGACGGCACCATGGCGCGCCGCCCTGATCTGGAGCTGTTCGCCGAGCAGCACGGCATCAAGCTCGGTACCATCGCCGACCTCATCGAATACCGCAACCAGCACGAGACTACGGTGGAGAAGGTGGCCGAGTGCAAGCTGCCCACCGAGTTTGGCGAGTTCGATCTCATCACCTTCCGCGACACCATCGACAACCAGGTACACTTCGCCCTGAAAAAGGGTGAGGTTCAGGCCGAACAGCCGACCCTGGTGCGGGTCCATCTGCACGACGTGTTGAGCGATCTGCTGTTGACTGATCGCCACAGCGCCCGCAGCTGGCCGCTGCCCAAATCCATGGCCCGCATCGCCGACGAAGGCGGGGTGCTGGTGATCCTGGGGGCGGAAGCTCACGGCGCCGAGCTGCTGGCCCGGGTCAAGGGGTTCGAGGCGGCGGACAAGGGGCTGGCACCGGAAGGGGCCAAGTGGCAGGGCACCTCGCGCCGGGTCGGCGTTGGTTCCCAGATCCTCAAGGCACTGGGTGTCGGCAAGATGCGCCTGTTGAGCTCACCGAAGAAGTACCACGCCCTCGGCGGTTTCGGCCTGGAAGTGGTGGAGTACGTCGGCGAATAAGCCTGATGCGATGAAACGGAGATGAAACAAGGGATGACCTCGGTCATCCCTTGTTGTTTTGCCTTAGCGGCGCCGGCGTAACCAGGCCAGCGGCAGCAGCAACAGGGCTGCGAAACCGGTGGCGCCACCACCGCCACTGCTTGAAGTCGTGGTCGTTGTGGTGGTCGTGGTGGTATCCGGAGTCTTGGTGGGCTCGCTGGTGAGACTGATCAAGGCCCCTTCAAGACGCTGGCTCGCCCCCTGTTCATTGGTGGCGGTGAGTTCAACGCCCTTCACGCGCAGGGTACCGACTGTGTCGTTGCCATCGGCGCGAAGGCGCAGGGTGCAGGTTTGACCCGCTTCCAGACGGCCAGCGCAGCCGTTGCTCATGGCGGGGGCGTCGCTGTAGATGCCGCTCAGGGTGACCGCCTGGTTGCTGCGGTTGGCCAGCAGGTAGTCGGCCCAGCCACTGGTGCCTGAAGGCAGGATCAGGCCGCGGACCGTGGTCAGGGTGACGCCTTGCTGCTGCTCGGCGATCCAGTCACGGAAGGCGGGGGCGTAGACATAGCCACCGGCGCTGCCGGTGGCGCAGGGGAAGGCACCGTAGCTGGTCACGCCGACCAGTTGTCCACCATAGGTGAGCGGACCACCGCTGTCGCCTTTGCAGGTGTCCTGACCGGCCAGCTTGCCGGCGAAGATATGGGTCG
The DNA here is from genome assembly GCF_963888745.1 of Aeromonas sp. DNRA1. Taxonomy (NCBI): domain Bacteria; kingdom Pseudomonadati; phylum Pseudomonadota; class Gammaproteobacteria; order Aeromonadales; family Aeromonadaceae; genus Aeromonas; species Aeromonas sp. DNRA1. The sequence goes on from NZ_CAWPKQ010000002.1 coordinate 155,410, forward strand.
TGGTCGGGTCACCGTACCAGAAGTCCCGGTCTCCCCGATAGGCGAGATCCACCGCCAGCAGTTGCGGGCTGGCTTTGGTCGCGCTGGGGTCGATGCCACCGTACCCCAGGGCATGCAGCATGGTCGTGTTCTGCTGCCAGGTATCCTTGATGACGGGGTCGGCGATGGTGATTGGTGCCTGGGTAACGGGGGTGGCAAGGTGCAGCAGGGCTACATCCGAGGCGTTCGGGGTGTCGCGATAACCCAGATTGATCAGCAGGTTGACGTAATACTCCGGGTGCATCAGCACCTGGTCGACCTTGCTGCGAAGGTGAGGACGGCTGAGATCACTCACCCCGATGGCCACTTCCATGGGGCCGGACTGGGCATTTGCTACGCAGTGCGCTGCGGTGAGTACCCACTGCTTGTCGATGAGAGTGCCGCCGCAGAAATTGCTCCAATTGCCGTTGACGACTTCGCCGATAGCCACCATCCAGCTGGGGGCTGTCACGGCGCTGCCACCGATGATGCGCGGGCTGCCAGCATCGGCCTGAGCGGCCAGCGGCAGCAGGCAGGCGAGTGCGACGCTGCTGCGTTTGAAATCCAACATACTGAACTCCTTGGTGTTATTATTTTAACCCGTAGTAGGGTGACGTATTATTAACAGGTCGGATCAGTTAAGCAAAAAGTCAATTGCGCTCTCGTTGCCAGAATTGTGATGCATGTTTTTGTCCGATTCCCCTTTGTGCTAGAATGTGCGCACTTTTGACTCCGGCCCCTTTTGATTGCACAGAGACAGGATTTCCCATGAAGGTTATCGAAGGAAATATCGCCGCTCCTGAGGCGCGCGTTGCTATTGTCGTTGCCCGTTTCAACAGCTTCATCAACGAAAGCCTGGTGGACGGTGCGGTAGACGTACTGAAGCGTCAAGGTCAAGTCCAGGACAGCAACCTGACCCTGGTGCGAGTGCCGGGCGCAGTCGAAATCCCCCTGGCCATCAAGAAGCTGGCCAAGAGTGGTCAATATGACGCCATCGTGGCGCTGGGCACCGTCATCCGTGGCGGCACCTATCACTTCGATCTGGTGGCAAACGAGAACAGCAAGGGCATGGCCCAGGTAATGATGGAATATGAAATTCCGGTTGCCTTCGGCGTACTGACCACTGAAAACATTGAACAAGCCATCGAGCGTGCCGGTACCAAGGCGGGTAACAAAGGTGCAGAGGCAGCATTGAGCGCGCTCGAAATGATCAACGTCCTGAAACAGCTGGACGTGTAACGAGGAGAAATGCATTGAAACCGTCCGAGCGCCGCAAGGCCCGCCATTGTGCCACCCAGGCCATCTACCAGTGGCAGATGACCAAGGCCAACGTGGGCGACATCGAAGAGCAGTTCAAGATCGATCAGGACACCAAGGGTGTGGACCTGAACTACTTCCGCGATCTGCTGTTCGGAGTAGCCCTCCACTGCAACGAGCTGGACAAGGTCTTCGCACCTTTCCTCTCCCGTCCGCTGGAAGAAGTGGACATGGTGGACAAGGCGATCCTGCGTCTGGCGACCTATGAGCTGACCCGTCGTGATGATGTGCCGCCGCGCGTGGCCATCAACGAAGCGATCGAGCTGGCCAAATCCTTTGCTGCCGATGACAGCCACAAGTTTGTCAACGGTGTACTGGACAAGGTGATCAAGTCGCTGAACAAGCGTTGATCCTGCTGTCCGTCAACAGCATCTAAGAGAGGAGCCAGCTTATTTGCTGGCTTTTTACTGTATGGGTGAATTCGAGCTGATTGATAAGTACTTCAAGGTCCCCCACGCCCGCAAGGACGTGGTGATGGGCCCTGGAGATGATTGTGCCCTGCTGACCCTGCCCCCCGACACCCAGCTGGCGGTGAGCACGGATACCCTGGTGAGCGGCGTCCACTTCTTTCCCGACATGGATCCGGTGGATCTGGGCTACAAGGCGCTGGCGGTCAATCTCTCCGATCTGGCCGCCATGGGTGCCGAGCCGCGCTGGGTGTCGCTGGCGCTGACCCTGCCCACCATCAACGAGGCTTGGGTGGCCGGCTTTGCCGAAGGGTTCCTGGAGCTTGCCGAATACTACAACGTAGCGCTGGTGGGTGGTGACATGACCCGTGGCCCGCTCTCCATCACGGTGTCGGTGAAAGGGTCAGTGCCGGCTGGCCGTGCCCTGCTGCGCAGCGGTGCCAAGGCCGGGGACGGGGTCTATGTGACCGGCACCCTGGGCGATGCCGCCCTGGCGCTCTCCCATCTGCTGGCCAAGCGAACCCTCAACGAGAACCAGCTGGCGGCCGTGTTGCCGCGGCTCGACCATCCCCATCCCCGTATTCTGGCCGGACAGGCCCTGCGCGGGCTGGCAGGCAGCGCGCTGGATCTCTCCGACGGGTTGGCCTCGGATCTCGGCCATATCCTCAAGGCCTCCGGCGTGCGGGCCCAGATTGATCTCGATCTGCTGCCGCTCTCGCCGGTGCTGCAGGATGCGGTGAGCGAACAGGATGCCTGGCAGCTGGCACTGGCCGGTGGCGATGACTATGAGCTCTGTTTCACCGTGCCGGAGGAGCATCGCGGCGCGCTGGACACGGCGCTGGCCAACTGCGGCGTCAAGTTTACCCGTATCGGCCGCATCGTTGCCGGCGAACCTGGCATCGACTATCTGCGGGGTGAACAAACGGTGGAGCTGGAGCTGAAAGGGTGGGACCACTTCGCATGAGTCTGTTCACGATAAAGCCAGAGCTGAAGCGGCTGAACCTGAAGCATCCGCTGCACTTTCTGGCGGTGGGCCTTGGCTCCGGCCTCTCGCCCAAGGCGCCGGGTACCATGGGGACGCTCGCCGCCATCCCCCTTTACCTGCTGGTGAGCGGTCTGTCGACGCCCTGGTTCATCGCACTGCTGATAGTGGGCTTCGTGGCGGGCATCCGCATCTGCCAGAGCGCCACCGATGCCATCGGCATGCCGGATCACGGCGCCATTGTCTGGGACGAGGTGATCGGTTTTGGGGTCACCATGATAGCGGCCCCGGCCGGCTGGGAGTGGGTGCTGGCCGGCTTCGTGCTGTTCCGGGTGTTCGACATCCTCAAGCCTTGGCCCATCTCCTGGTTTGACCGCCGCATTCATGGCGGCCTCGGCATCATGCTGGACGATCTCATCGCTGGCCTGTTCGCCCTGTTTTGTATGCAATCACTGGCATACTGGCTGGGTTGAGGGTGACAGCAAGGGGGGAGCGCCATGCTGGCATCCCCCTATATATCTCTGTTTAGTTTTCATTCATCGGCATATGCTGCCGTTAAAAAATCATTTCACATAAATATTCACTACTCATTCGAAGCTTAAGACTATTAAGTCAATAGTGAATATTCCCGCCTGTTACGTCCTTGTTGAAAGTAAAAGCACTATTCATGGATTTTATCGGTCATATAGTCTGTATATGTGATAGGAGTCATGATTTATGACTGCTGTTCAGGCTGCTGACTGAGCAAAGTATTGCGAAATTGTATAACCCGATCATTTACACTCGCCGCCAAACCGTCTAAGTTACTCGCGGGTTATTCCAAAAAAATGCAAAAAACCCGCCCGGATCGCTGGTTTCGTTGTCTCATGGATTGAGCGTTTTGCAGTCACATCAAGCACTCAAGATCACCCCACGGCACGACCGGCATCTGCGGCCGATTTACGGACGAATTATTTGGGACGGATGTCCCCCGCAGAGGTAAACATGTCCTTGCTCGAAGTGAAAAACTTGCGGATCGAGTATCCCTCCCGCTACGGGGTGCTGGCCGCAGTGAAGGATCTCTCTTTTTCCGTTGAAAAGGGCGAGATCGTCGGTGTGGTAGGCGAGTCCGGTGCCGGCAAGTCCACCATAGGCAACGCCGTCATCGACCTGCTGAGCCCCCCTGGCCGTATCGCCCGTGGCGACATCTATCTCAATGGCGAACTCATCTCCGGCAAGAGCCAGAACGAGATGCGGGCCATTCGAGGATCGCGCATCGGCTTCATCTTCCAGGACCCCATGACCTCCCTCAATCCGCTGTTCACGGTCGAACGGCAGCTGGTTGAAACCATTCTGGCAAATACCGACCTCACCCGTGAGGCGGCGTTTGCCAAGGCGCTTTCCCTGATGGCGGCGGTGGGGATCCCGCAGCCTGAGCTGCGCATCAAGCAGTATCCCCATCAGTTCTCCGGCGGCATGCGCCAGCGGGTGGTCATTGCCATCGCCCTCTCCGGCGACCCCGAGCTCATCATCGCCGACGAGCCGACCACGGCGCTGGACGTCTCCATTCAGGATCAGATCCTTCAGCTCATCCGCAACCTCTGCAAAGAGCGGCAGGTGGGCTGCATGCTGGTGACTCACGACATGGGCGTGGTGTCCAACGTCACCGACAAGGTGGCGGTCATGTATCGCGGCGATCTGGTGGAGTTCGGTACCACCGAACAGGTGCTGGGCCGCCCCAACCACCCCTATACCCGCAGCCTCATCTCGGCGGTGCCCCGATCCGATGTGAAGCTGGTGCGCTTCCCGCTGGTCTCCTATATCGAGGACGCCGGTGCGGCGGATACCAGCATCGATCTCAAGACCCACTGGCTCGGCCAGAGTCAGGACGAGCGCGCCTATGAAGGGGCGCTGCTGCGGGTGGAAAACGTGGATCTGAAGTTCGTCACTAAGGATTCCCTGTTCCCGAGCCGCCGCCAGTATGTGCGGGCCTGCAACAACATCAGCTTCGAGATCTTCGAGGGTGAAACCTTCGGTCTGGTGGGGGAGTCTGGCTCCGGCAAGTCGACTATCGCCCGTGCCATCACCGGCCTCTATCCGCCCGATACCGGCAAGATCTTCTTCGAGGGGATCGATCTGACCGCGCTCAAGGGTGAGCATGAGCGTCGCCCGCTGCGCCGCCAGATGCAGATGGTGTTCCAGAACCCCTACTCCTCGATGAACCCGCGCATGAAGGTGCGCGACATCATCGCCGAGCCGATCCGCTTTCATAAGCTGGCCGGCAGCGAGAGCCAGATCGAGGGGATCGTGGGGGATCTGCTGGATCACGTCGGCCTTGGCCGTGGTGCCGGGGTCAAGTATCCCCACGAATTCTCCGGCGGCCAGCGTCAGCGCATCTCCATTGCCCGCGCCCTGGCGACCCGGCCACGCTTCCTCATCTGCGACGAGCCCACCTCTGCACTGGATGTGTCGGTACAGGCCCAGATCCTCAACCTGCTCAAGGATCTGCAGCAGGAGCTTGGCCTCACCATGCTGTTCATCAGCCACGATCTGCCGGTGATCCGCCAGATGTGCGATCGCATCGGGGTGATGCAGCACGGCCATCTGGTGGAAGTGGCGGAGACCGAGAAACTCTTTACCAATGCCGAGCATGAGTACAGCCGCAAGCTGATCTCCCTCATGCCGGAGTTCAAGGGAATGTCCCGCGAGGGGCTGGAAATCGCAAGCTAGGAAAGGGGCGGCCCGCCGCTCTGCTTGTCAAAAAAAGTGTCAATAAAAAGCCAAAAGCATGGAGAAAGACATGAAGAAAGGATTATCCAAGATTGCCCTGGCGCTGTTTGCCGCCGGTTTCGCTTTTAACGTTTCCGCCGTCGACATCAAGGTCGCCGTCGCCTCCGACGCCACCTCGCTGGACCCGCAGGAGCAGCTCTCCGGTCAGACCCTGGAGATGTCCCACCTGGTGTTCGATCCCCTGATGCGTTACACCCAGGACCTGCAGTTCGAGCCCCGTCTGGCCGAGAAGTATGAGCGCATCGACGACAAGACCGTGCGCTTCTTCCTGCGCAAGGGCGTCAAGTTCCACTCCGGCAACGACTTCACCGCCGACGACGTGGTGTGGACCGTCAACCGTCTGAAGTCCTCCGTCGACTTCAAGGCCATCTTCGACCCCATCTCCGAAGTGAAGAAGGTCGATGAGTACACCGTCGATCTCGTCACCGCCAAGCCGTTCCCGCTGGTGCTGCAGACCGTCACCTATATCTTCCCGATGGACTCCAAGTTCTATACCGGCAAAACCGAGGCGGGCAAAGACAAGGCCGAGATCGTCAAGAACGGCGACTCCTACGCTTCCACCCACGTCTCCGGTACCGGCCCGTTCAGCGTCAAGTTCCGCGAGCAGGGCGTGAAGCTGGAGTACACCCGCAACGCCAACTACTGGGACAAGGCCTCCAAGGGCAACGTCGACAACCTGACCGTGGTGCCCATCAAGGAAGACGCCACCCGCGTGGCGGCCCTGCTGGGTGGCGATGTGGACGTGATCTACCCGGTCGCCCCGAACGATCTGGAGCGCGTGAAGAACGGCAAGGACACCCAGCTGGTGACCCTGTCCGGTACCCGCGCCATCATCATCGAGCTGAACCAGAACACCAACCCGGCGCTGAAAGACAAGCGCGTGCGTCAGGCGATCAACTACGCCATCAACCAGGTGGGCATCGTCGAGAAGATCAACAAAGGCTTCGGCACCCCTGCCGGCCAGCTGAGCCCGAAAGGCTATGCCGGTCACAACGAGGCGCTCAAGCCCCAGTATGATCTGGCCAAGGCCAAGCAGCTGATGAAGGAAGCCGGCTATGAGCAGGGCTTCAAGATGAGCTTCATCTCCCCGGCTGCCCGCTACGTCAACGACGTCAAGATTGCCCAGGCCGTCTCCGCCATGCTGGCCAAGATCAACATCAAGGTGGATCTGAAGACCATGCCGGTGGCCCAGTACTGGCCTGAGTTTGACAAGTGCGCCGCGGACATGCAGCTGATCGGCTGGCACTCCGACACCGAAGACAGTGCGAACTTCTTCGAGTTCCTGACCTTCACCAAGGATGCCAAGACCGGCATGGGTCAGTACAACTGCGCCGGTTATGCCAATGCCGAGGCTGACAAGCTGGTCGAGCAGGCCAACGCCGAGACCGATCCGGCCAAGCGTGCCGAGATGCTGAAGAAGGTCGAAGCCATGCTGATCGACGACGCTGCCTATGTGCCGCTGCACTGGGAAGATCTGGCCTACGGCGCCAAGAAGAACGCCGATATCAAGCCGGTGGTCAACGTGATGAACTTCCCTTACTTCGGCGACCTGGTGGTCGGCAAGTAAGCGAAGGTTGCAAGGAAGGACGGGGCGGGGTGGTCAGCCGGCCACCCCGCCTGCTAACAGAAGCCTGTGCCATGACACAGGCCACGTAGAAGGACAAGCATGTTTACATTCCTGCTGAAACGGTTCTATCAGGCCGTGATAGTGATGTTCGTCATCAGCCTGGTCGCCTTCTCCATCCAGGACAACCTGGGGGATCCGTTGCGCGAGCTGGTGGGACAATCGGTCTCCGAAGCCCAGCGCCACGAATTGCGCGAGAAGATGGGCCTCAACGATCCTTTCCTCGTCAAATACAGCCGCTTCTTGAAGAACGCGGTACACGGGGATCTGGGTACTTCCTACTTCTTCAAGCGACCAGCCCTCGAGGTTATCCTCGACAAGCTGGTGGCTACTCTTGAGCTGGTATTTGGCGCTGCGTTGATCATCGTGTTGGTCTCCATTCCGCTTGGGGTCTACTCGGCGATCCGCCCGCACAGCATACCGACCAAGATCATCATGGCGGGGAGCAGCATCGGCATCTCGATCCCGGTGTTCCTGACCGCCATCATGCTGATGTACCTCTTCTCCATCCAGCTGGGCTGGCTGCCAGCCTATGGCCGCGGCGAGACCTACAACCTGCTGGGCTGGGAGTCGGGCTTCTTCACCTGGGACGGCATCAAGCATTTGATCCTGCCCTGCGTGGCGCTCTCCTCCATCATGCTGCCGCTGTTCATCCGGCTGGTGCGCTCCGAGATGCTGGAGCAGCTCTCCTCCGAGTACGTCAAGTTCGCCCGTGCCAAGGGGCTGGACAACAACAAGGTCTACTATCAGCACGCTCTGAAGAACACCATGCTACCGGTCATTACCGTTGGTGGCGTGCAGATCGGTACCATGGTGGCCTACACCATCCTGACCGAGAGCGTGTTCCAGTGGCCGGGGACCGGCTTTCTGTTCCTCGAGGCGATCCACCGGGTCGATACGCCCCTCATCACCGCCTACGTCATCTTCGTCGGGCTCATTTTCGTGGTGACCAACACCCTGGTCGACCTGCTCTACGGGTTGATCAACCCGACCGTCAACCTGACCGCCAAGGGGTAACAGATGACTAATGCTGTAACTGCAAGCCCAAGCCGTTGGGCACGTTTTAAAAATTCCGACATCGTCTACTACTTCCTGCGGGACAAGGTAGCCATGTTCAGCTTTGCGGTGTTCGTGGTGTTCGTACTGGCGGCGCTGCTGGCACCCTGGCTGGCCCCGTACAACGTCTATGACCAGACCAGCTTCGATCTGATGGATGCCGAATTGCCGCCCTCCTGGCTGGAAGGGGGCGAAGAGCGCTTCTGGCTCGGTACCGACAACCAGGGTCGCGACATCTGGAGCACCATCCTCTATGGCGCACGCATCTCGCTGACCATAGGTCTGTTCGCGGTGGCGCTGCAGCTGGTGCTCGGCATCGTCATCGGCCTCATCGCCGGTTACTTCGGTGGCCGTATCGACAGCCTGCTGATGCGCTTTGCCGACGTGCAGCTGTCGTTCTCCACCATGATGGTGGCGATCATCATCTCCGCCATCTTCCAGGCGACGTTTGGTTCCGAGTTCTACTCGAAGTTCGCCATCCTGATGCTGGTGGTGATCATCGGTATTGCGGAGTGGCCGCAGTACGCCCGAACCGTGCGTGCCTCGGTACTGGCGGAGAAGAAGAAGGAGTATGTGGAAGCGGCCAAGGTGATGGGCTTTCGCGCCCCGCGCATCATGTTCCGCCACATTCTGCCCAACTGCCTGTCGCCGATCCTGGTCATCTCCACTGTGCAGGTGGCCAACGCCATCATGAGCGAGGCGGCGCTCTCCTTCCTCGGTCTGGGGATGCCGGTGGATCAGCCGTCGCTGGGCTCGCTCATCAGCGTGGGCTTCAACTACATCTTCTCCGGTTCCTGGTGGATCACCGCCTTCCCGGGCATCTGCCTGGTGGTGCTGGTGCTGGTCATCAACCTGTTGGGTGACTGGCTGCGGGATGTGTTCAATCCCAAGCTCTACAAGGGCTGATGGTCACAGGTAAACAAGCGAGACAGACAAACAAAAAGGGCGCCATAACGGCGCCCTTTTGCTGTGTGCTGAGGGGGTCAAGTCTGCAGCCACTGCTCGATGCTGCGCTGGATGCCGGCGCCATCGAGCCCCAGCAGAGCGTAGAGCTCCTCCTGGGTACCCTGTTCGACGAAGCGATCCGGCAGGCCGAGATTGAGCACCGGCTTGCACTGTTTGCTGCGCATCAGCAGCTCGTTCACCGCAGAGCCCGCGCCGCCCATGATGGCGTTGTCCTCGAGGGTGACGAACTGATCGTGGTTCGCGGCCAAGGAGAGCACCAGCGCCTCGTCCATCGGCTTGACGAATCGCATGTCCACCAGGGTGGCATCGAGCGCCTCGGCTGCTGCTTTGGCCTGTTGCAGCAGGGTGCCAAACGCCAGGATGGCGGTGCCTTTGCCCTGACGCACGATGCGGCCCTTGCCGAGCGCCAGCGCCTGCATCTCGCTCTCGACCTGGATGCCGGTACCGCTGCCGCGGGGGTAGCGTACCGCCGCCGGCCCGTTGCACTGGTAGCCGGTGTAGAGCATCTGACGGCATTCGTTCTCGTCGGATGGGGTCATGATCACCATGTTGGGCACGGTGCGCAGGAAGCTGATGTCGAACGCCCCCTGATGGGTGGGGCCGTCGGCACCCACCAGGCCGGCCCGGTCGATGGCGAACAGCACCGGCAGCTCTTGCAGCGCCACATCGTGGATCAGCTGGTCGTAGGCCCGCTGCAGGAAGCTCGAGTAGATGGCGACCACCGGCTTCTGGTCGGCGATGGCAAGACCGGCGGCGAAGGTGACCGCGTGCTGCTCGGCGATGGCCACGTCGAAGTAGCGATCCGGATACTGCTGGCTGAACTTCACCAGGCCGGAGCCTTCGCGCATGGCCGGGGTGATGCCGACCAGCCGCTCATCCTTGGCCGCCATGTCGCACAGCCACTGGCCGAAGATGGCGGAGAAGCTCGGCTTGCCGCCGCTCGCCTTGGGCAGGGTGCACTCGTCCGGATTGAACTTGGGCACGCCGTGATAACCGATGGGGTCCTTCTCGGCGGGCTCGTAGCCCTTGCCCTTCTTGGTCTTGACGTGCAGCAGCTGCGGCCCCTTGAGGTTGCGCATGTTGCGCAGGGTCTCGACCAGGGCGTTGATGTCGTGGCCGTCGATGGGGCCGATGTAGTTGAAGCCGAACTCCTCGAACAGGGTGCCGGGCACCACCATTCCCTTGAGGTGTTCCTCGGCCCGCTTGGCCAGCTCCTTGACCGGCGGCAGGCCGGCCAGCACCTTCTTGCCACCCTCGCGGATGGTGGTGTAGAGCTTGCCAGACATGATGCGGGCCAGGTGGTTGTTCAGAGCCCCGACATTTTCGGAGATGGACATCTCGTTGTCGTTGAGCACCACCAGCATGTCCTTGTGGACATCGCCGGCGTGATTGAGCGCCTCGAACGCCATGCCGGCGGTGATGGCGCCATCGCCGATCACGGCCACCACCTTGCGGCCAAGCCCTTCGCTTTCGGCCGCCACGGCCATGCCGAGCGCCGCCCCGATGGAGGTGCTGGAGTGGCCGACCGAGAGCACGTCATATTCGCTCTCGCCACGCCAGGGGAAGGGGTGCAGACCGTCTTTCTGGCGAATGCTCTGCATCCGATCGCGGCGACCGGTGAGGATCTTGTGGGGATAAGCCTGGTGGCCCACGTCCCACACCAGCCGATCGAACGGGGTGTTGTAGACGTAGTGCAGCGCCACCGTCAGTTCGACGGTGCCGAGCCCGGAGGCAAGATGGCCACTGGAGCGACTCACCGAACGCAGCAGATATTCACGCAGTTCGTTGCACAGTACGGGCAGTCGCTCGAAGGGCAGGGATCGCAACTCGACCGGCGTATCCGCGAGGGCCAGGTTGGGGAAATTGCTTATATCAACGCTCATATTGTTACTGTTATCCAGCGTTTAGTGGGTTCGCTCGATGATGTAATCGGCAAACGCTTCCAGAATGTCGGTATTGTAGGGCAAAGATTGCAAGGCTGTTAAGGCTTTACCATGCAGTTCGCGAGCCAGCTCACGGGCGTTGTCGAGCCCCAGCAGTGCCGGATAGGTACTCTTTTCCAGCGCCAGATCAGAGCCTTGTCGCTTGCCGAGGGTGGCGGTATCGCCCGTGATGTCGAGGATGTCATCCTGCACCTGGAAGGCGAGACCGATGGCGGCGGCATAGGTTTGCAGCGCGCTCAGAGTGGCGTCATCCACGTCGGCCTTGCACAGGGCGCCAAGCGCCACGGCACACTCGATGAGGGCCCCGGTCTTGTGACGGTGTATCTGTTCCAGCTCGACGAGGGTGATCTGGCGACCTTCTGCCTGCAGATCCAGCGCCTGGCCACCGCACATGCCGAGATAACCCGAGGCGCGGGCCAGCCGGCTCAGCATCCGTACCCGATTGGCCTGCAGCGAATCCGGCATCGGGTGATCGGCCAGAATGGTGAAGGCCAGGGTCTGCAGAGCGTCGCCAGCCAAAATGGCGGTGCCTTCATCAAATGCCTTGTGTACCGTCGGCTGACCGCGACGCAGATCGTCGTTGTCCATGGCGGGCAGATCGTCGTGCAGCAGGGAGTAGGCGTGGATGCACTCTACCGCGGCGGCCGGGCCGTCCAGCAGTTCGTTCTTTACGCCCAGCATCTCGCCGACGGCGTAGACCAGGAAGGGGCGCACCCGCTTGCCGCCCAGCAGCAGACCGTAACGCATGGCATCGAGCAGGCGGGGAGCCATGGCAGGCAAGGATTCAAGTTGTGCAGACAGACAGTCGTCAATACGTTGCCGGTGCAGGCGGGAAAAATCGTCCAGCGTCACTCACTCCTCTCCTTGCTCTGGCTGGAAGGGGACTGCTTGCTCGCTGCCATCGGCCTGAGTCAGCAGGATCTGGATCTTCTGCTCGGCCAGCTCCAGCTTCTGCTGGCCGGCCCGCACCAGATGAATGCCCTGCTCAAACTGCTTAAGGGCCTCTTCCAGCGGCAGAGAGCCCTGTTCCAGTTGATGAACTATGGTTTCCAGCTCTTCCAGAGTGGCATCAAAACTCAGGCGGTCGATTTTTTTACTGGCCATGTCCATCCTCGGGGATTGAAAAAAACGGCTTATCTTAACATCGACGACGGGCAGGGGGGAGGCAGAAAAATGCTGTCGGCTTAAACTCTCGGAAAAGTGGCCGATAATAAGCCATCTTCTGAACGGGGAATATTGTGGCAACCCTTGCCGCTGATGAGCCAATAGCAGAAAATTCAACAAACTGCAGATACAACAAATTTCAGCTGACAGGAGTAGGGATGTGGATCTAGGTAGTCTGATTGGCATAGTGCTGGGATTTGGGGTGGTGGTGTACGGCATGCTGTTGGGTGGACCCATGAGCATGTATGTGGACATGCCTTCGGTCTATATCACTATTCTCGGGTCCATCTTCATCGCCATGATGAAGTTCAACCTCGGCCAGTTCCTGATGGCGTTCAAGGTGGCTGGCAAGGCGTTCATCTACAAGGGTGACAAGCTTGACGACCTGATCGTCAAGGCGGTCGAGCTGGCCGATGCAGCTCGCAAGGGCGGTTTTCTGGCGCTGGAGGCGGCTGAAGTACCCAATGCCTTCATGAAGAAGGGCATCGACATGCTGGTGGACGGTCATGACGCCGACGTCATCCGTGCGGTGATGGAAAAAGATATCGAACTCACCTCCGAGCGCCATGCCATCGCCATCAAGGTGTTTCGTACCCTCGGAGATCTGGGGCCGGCCATGGGGATGATCGGTACTCTGGTGGGGTTGGTGGCCATGCTGGCCAACATGAGCGACCCCAAATCCATCGGCCCGGCCATGGCGGTGGCCTTGCTTACCACCCTGTATGGGGCGATTGAGGCTAACATGCTTGCCATCCCCATCGCCGACAAGCTTGAACTGCGCAGCGGTGAGGAGAAGCTGAGTCGCTGCCTGGTGCTGGACGCCATCATGGGCATTCAGGATGGCCAAAACCCGCGGGTGATCCAGTCCATGCTGCAGAATTACCTGAACCAGTCCAAACGCAACAATGGCAGCGAGTAGGGGGCCTTATGTCTGATTGCAAGTGCCCACCACCCGGGTTGCCTGGCTATATGGGTACCTTCGCCGATCTGATGTCGCTATTGATGTGCTTCTTCGTGCTGTTGCTCTCGTTTGCCGAGATGGATGTGCAGAAGTTCAAGCAGATTGCCGGCTCCATGGAGAAGGCGTTCGGGGTGCAGAACATTCTCGAGGTGAAGGATATCCCCAAGGGAACCTCTGTCATCGCGCAGGAGTTCAGACCGGGTCGTCCCGAGCCAACCCCCATCGATACCATCATGCAGCAGACCATTGACATGACCCAGACCGAGCTGGATTTCCAGCCCGGCGATGCCGACAAGGCCGGCGGTCATGACAAGAGCGAGGACAAGCTGGTCGGGGGCGACACTCAGCAGGAGGCGCAGAAACAACAGCAGCAGGAGCAGTCCAACGCGCTGGCCAAGGCACTGGCGGATCAGATGAAGGCGCAGATCCAGGACGGCGCCATCGAGGTGGAGGCGCTGGGCCAGCAGATTATCATCCGGATCCGGGAAAAGGCAGCCTTCCCGGCAGGTTCGGCCTTCCTGCAGCCCCAGTTCTGGCCGGTGGTGCGCAAGGTGGCGGCTCTGCTCAAGGATGTGCCCGGCGAGATCACTATCTCGGGTCATACCGACAATGTGGCCACCGAGGATGAGCTGTTCCAGTCCAACTGGGAGCTCTCCTCCCAGCGGGCGGTGGCGGTGGCCCACCAGATGATCAAGGTGCCTGGCTTCGATGGTGGCCGGCTGGTGGTACAGGGCATGGCCGATTCCCAGCCGCTGGTGCCCAACACCAGCCCGGAAAACCGTCGCATGAACCGGCGGGTGGAGATCTCCATCATGCAGGGCAAACCGACGGTGTCAGCCCCGATCAGCGCGCAGGAGCAGAAATAGTTCCGGCAAATTCTGATGAGAAAGCGCGATCCCGCTCGCAGGGACTGACATGGATTTTGTGCCGGCTTCATATTAAGATGCCTCATCCGAACCGACAGCTGCGGCTCTCTCTGATAGCCGCAGCTTCTCTTTTCAAGCAACCCAGGTTTCGACTATGAATCATACTCCGATGACTGTTCGCGGCGCTGAAAAGCTGCGTGAAGAGCTCGAATATCTCAAGACCGAGCTGCGTCCGCAGATTATCGAAGCGATTGCAGATGCCCGTGAACATGGTGATCTGAAAGAAAACGCCGAATACCATGCTGCCCGTGAGCAGCAAGGTTTCTGTGAAGGCCGTATCCAGGAAATCGAGAGCAAGCTCTCCAACGCCCAGGTGATCGACATCACCAAGATGACCAACAATGGTCGCGTCATCTTCGGGGCAACCGTGACACTGCTCAAGAGCGAGACGGAAGAAGAGGTGGTCTACCGTATCGTGGGCGACGACGAGGCGGACATCAAACAGAACATGATCTCCGTGAACTCCCCCATCGCCCGTGCCCTGATCGGCAAGGAAGTGGACGATGTGGCCATCGTCAAGACGCCGGCAGGCGATGTGGAGTACGAGATCCTGGAAGTTGCCTACCTCTGAGGTAGGTTGATGCCAGAACAGGGGAGCCCCGGCTCCCCTGTTTGTATTTAGCGGGGCTGGTAAGCCTGGGTGAAGGCGTCCTGATGACGCTGGAACATCCAGTTGCGCAGCAGTTCGAGGTCCGGTTTGGCCATCTGGAAATGCAGGGCCCAGCCCTGGATGCCGTTGCGACGATGAATGTGTCTGACCAGCTCTGCGCTGAGCGGCAGGGGGGCTAGATCCTCGATGAGCAGGCTGCCCGTCAAGGTGGCGCCGACGGCCAGTCCGGGCGGCAGGCCCTCGACGACCAGACCATCGAGCGACAGGCTGTGCACCAGATACTCGTGCCCACCCATTCTGAAGCTGGCTTGCTCGTCCAGCCGCCAGGTGCGCGGATGGGGATAACCCAGCTCCTTGATGACAGGGGCAGCGATGCGTGGCTCGACGAAGCCATCATCCCCTTGAGTGAAGCGCAGCGGAAAACGGAGCTGATGTCCGGCAAAACGGGCTTCCAGCACCAGCTGGTCGGCGCGTTGCAGCAGGCCTAGCAGGGGAGTGGCGAGATAACCGCTCAGGGATTGACCGGCGGCCGTCTCCTGATCGCTTCCCAAGTCCCGTAGCATGGCCAGTTCATCTTCGGTGAGAATCTGATGGTGATCCATAGCGGGTATCCACGAGTATTCATCGCAGGTTAAGGGCCTGGCGACTACTTTGGCAAGCGACTTGGGAAGAGGGGAAATGAAGGAAAGAGCGATGCTCTTTCCTGTTACTTGCGGGGCAGTTGGATTTTCGGCTCGTTGGCCTGACGATAGATGGTCAGCACGTGGCCGATGCTCTGTACTTTCACCGCGCCGGTTTCACGGACGATGGCATCCATAACCAGCTGTTTCATCTCACGATCTTCAGACGCAACCTTAACCTTGATCAGCTCGTGGTGGTTGAGCGCCAGATCGATCTCGGCCAGCACACCTTCGGTCAGACCGTGTTGTCCCAGCAGGACGACCGGCTTCAGACTGTGGGCAAGGCCCTTGAGGTACTGTTTCTGTTTATTGTTGAGAATCATGGCAATTTCTTCATAAGTCAGGGTTGAAAGGGGCGTATTCTACCCCCACTTAGCCCTTAATACTAATAACCCTTGTGGTTTTTTAAAGTCGACGATCATGACCCAGAAAAAACATTCCCCCAGTTCAACCCGCTGGTTAAAAGAGCATTTTGACGATCAATACGTCAAAAAAGCCCAGAAGTTGGGACTGAGATCCCGTGCCGTGTTCAAGATCGACGAGATCCAGGGCAAGGACAAACTGCTCAAGCCGGGCATGACGGTGGTGGATCTGGGGGCGGCCCCCGGTGGCTGGTCTCAGTTTGCCATCGACCAGGTCGGTGACAAGGGCCGGGTGATCGCCTGCGATATTCTGCCGATGGATTCCATCGCCGGTGTCGATTTCCTTCAGGGCGACTTTCGGGAGGAAACTGTACTCGGCGCCCTGCTTGAACGGGTAGGTCCGGACAAAGTTGACGTCGTCATGTCCGACATGGCGCCCAACATGAGCGGTACCCAGCAGGTGGATCAGGCCCGTTCCATGTATCTGGTCGAACTGGCGCTGGACATGTGCAATCAGGTCCTGCGGGCCAACGGCAGCTTCGTGGTCAAGGTGTTCCAGGGGGAGGGGTTTGATATCTATCTCAATGAAATCCGTAAACTTTTCACTGCCGTCAAGATTCGTAAACCAGACTCATCTCGTGCTCGTTCACGAGAAGTCTACATTGTGGCTACCGGTTTTAAACTGTAGTACCCTAACCTTCATCGTTAACTGTCAGTCTGCGAGGTTACTGATTTGAGTGACATGGCGAAAAACCTAATCCTGTGGCTGGTCATCGCCGTCGTGTTGATGTCGGTGTTCAATAGCTTCAGCCCCAGCGATACCACCAGTCGCCAGCTGGACTATTCCAGCTTCGTTAAAGAAGTGACCCAAGAGCAGATCCGTGAAGTGCGGATGGATGGCAAGGTCATTAATGGCGTCAAGCGCACCGGTGAACGCTTCACCACCATCATCCCGGCGCCGGATCCCCAGCTGCTCAACGACATGCTCAATCACAATGTCAAAGTGATGGGCGAGAAACCGGAAGAGCCGTCTCTGCTGACGTCCATCTTCATCTCCTGGTTCCCGATGCTGTTGCTGATCGGTGTCTGGGTCTTCTTCATGCGTCAAATGCAGGGCGGTGGTGGCAAGGGTGCCATGTCGTTCGGCAAGAGCAAGGCTCGCCTGATGAGTGAAGATCAGATCAAGACCACCTTTGCCGACGTGGCTGGCTGTGACGAGGCCAAGGAAGAGGTGAAGGAGCTGGTCGACTATCTGCGCGATCCGAGCAAGTTCCAGAAACTGGGTGGCAAGATCCCGACCGGCGTGCTGCTGGTTGGTCCTCCCGGTACCGGTAAGACCCTGCTGGCCAAGGCCATTGCGGGCGAGGCCAAGGTGCCTTTCTTCACTATCTCGGGTTCTGATTTCGTCGAGATGTTCGTGGGTGTTGGTGCCTCCCGGGTACGCGACATGTTCGAACAGGCGAAGAAGTCTTCTCCCTGCATCATCTTCATCGATGAGATTGATGCGGTCGGTCGCCAGCGTGGCGCCGGTCTGGGTGGTGGTCATGACGAGCGTGAGCAGACCCTGAACCAGATGCTGGTCGAAATGGATGGCTTTGAAGGCAATGAAGGCATCATCGTCATCGCCGCCACCAACCGTCCTGACGTACTGGACCCCGCCTTGCTGCGTCCGGGTCGTTTTGACCGCCAGGTCGTGGTCGGTCTGCCGGATGTCCGTGGTCGCGAACAGATCCTGAAAGTGCACATGCGCAAGGTGCCGCTGGCGGATGACGTCAATCCGGCGCTGATTGCCCGCGGCACCCCCGGTTTCTCCGGTGCTGACCTGGCCAACCTGGTCAACGAAGCCGCCCTGTTCTCGGCCCGCGAGAGCCGTCGTGTGGTCTCCATGGCCGAGTTTGAAAAGGCCAAGGACAAGATCATGATGGGCGCGGAACGCCGCTCCATGGTGATGAAAGAGTCCGAGAAGGAGATGACGGCCTATCACGAAGCCGGCCACGCCATCATTGGCCGTCTGGTGCCGGATCATGACCCCGTCTACAAGGTCTCCATCATTCCACGCGGTCGTGCGCTGGGTGTGACCATGTACCTGCCGGAGCAGGATCGCTGGAGTCACTCCAAGCAGCATCTGGAGTCCATGATCTCCAGCCTGTACGGCGGTCGTCTGGCGGAAGAGCTGATCTACGGTGCCGAGAAGGTATCGACCGGTGCGTCCAACGACATCGAGCGCGCCACCGACATCGCCCGCAAGATGGTGACCCAGTGGGGTATGTCCGAGCGTCTCGGCCCCATGCTCTACGCGGAAGAAGATGGCGAGGTGTTCCTCGGTCGCAGCATGGCCAAGGCCAAGCACATGTCCGATGATACTGCGCGCGTAATCGATGCCGAGGTCAAGCAGGTCATTGATCGCAACTACGCTCGCTCCAAGCAGATCCTGCTGGACAACATGGACGTGCTGCACAGCATGAAAGATGCGCTGATGAAGTACGAGACCATCGATGCCAAGCAGATCGACGATCTGATGGCTCGCCGCGAAGTGCGAGCCCCCAGCAACTGGCATGATGAGCACGGTGATACCCCGCAAGGAGGGGCCACGGTTGCTGCAGAGGCCAAGCCGGCGGTAGCCGAGACCGAGCAGGTGGCTGATGTCGATATCGACAAGGCCAACGATCTGCCGGCCAAATAAATCGTGATGATACAAACCCCGGGCTGGCCCCGGGGTTTTTCTTTATGTCAACGGAAGTAACGATGCAGCTAACCAGCAAGGGGCTCAGCCTCTCCCTCGAACGTCCCCACGTCATGGGGATCCTCAATGTGACACCGGACTCCTTCTCCGACGGTGGTCATTTCAATCAGCTGGAGCGGGCGATGACCCATGCGCGCCAGATGGTGGCGGAGGGGGCGACCCTCATCGACATCGGTGGTGAGTCGACCCGTCCAGGAGCTCCCGATGTGAGCGAGCAGGAGGAACTGGACCGAGTCATTCCCGTGGTGGAGCGCATGGTCGCCGAGCTGGAGGTGATGATCTCCCTGGATACCTCCAAGGCGGCGGTGATGCGGGAAGGCTGCGCGGTGGGTGCCCATCTTATCAACGACGTACGAGCCCTGCTCGAGCCCGGCGCCCTGGCTGCGGCTGCCGTTGCCAACGTTCCGGTGTGCCTGATGCACATGCAGGGACAGCCGAGAACCATGCAGGCAGAGCCGTATTATGACGATCTGCTGGGGGAGGTGAGGGCTTTTTTCGACGAGCGGATCGCCGCCTGCCTGGCAGCGGGAATAGAGAGGGAGCAGTTGTTGCTGGACCCCGGTTACGGTTTCGGCAAGACGCTCGCACACAACTATCAGCTGCTTGCCCAACAGGACAAGTTGCTCGATTACCAGCTTCCGCTCTTGGTCGGTATGTCGCGAAAGTCTATGATAGGCAACCTGCTTGGCCGCCCGGTTGATGAACGGCTGGCCGGCAGTCTGGCCTGTGCGCTCATCGGGATGCAGCGTGGTGCCCGGATCATTCGGGTGCACGATGTGCGAGCGACCATGGATGCCTTGCGTACCGGCTGGATGGTCATGACGGGACAAGATTTCATATCCAAATAAAAAAACGAGAACAGACAATGGCAAGAAAGTATTTTGGCACCGACGGTGTACGCGGCAAGGTGGGTGAATACCCGATCACCCCGGATTTCGTGATGAAACTGGGCTGGGCCGCGGGCAAGGTGCTCTCCAAGAAGGGTACTCGCAAGGTGCTGATCGGCAAGGATACCCGCATCTCCGGCTACATGCTGGAGTCTGCACTGGAGGCGGGCCTGTCCGCCGCGGGTCTCAAGGCCATTCTGATGGGCCCCATGCCCACCCCGGCCGTCGCCTACCTGACCCGCACCTTCCGGGCCGAAGCCGGCATCGTCATCAGCGCTTCCCACAACCCCTATTACGACAACGGCATCAAGTTCTTCTCCGCCGACGGTACCAAGCTGCCTGACGAAGTCGAGATGGCCATCGAAGCCGAGCTGGACCACGAGCTGAAGTGCGTGGAGTCCGCCGAGCTGGGCAAGGCACTGCGCATCGACGATGCTGCCGGTCGTTACATCGAATTCTGCAAGAGCACTTTCCCCTCCAATCTGAGCCTGGAAGGGCTGAAGATGGTAGTGGACTGCGGTCATGGTGCGACCTATCACATTGCGCCTTCCGTGTTCCGCGAGCTGGGGGCAGAAGTGATCGCCATCGGCTGCAGCCCGGATGGTCTCAACATCAACGACGGTGTCGGTTCGACCGCCCCCGAAGCCCTGGCGGCCAAGGTGCTGGAGTGCAAGGCAGATCTGGGGGTGGCCTTCGATGGTGATGGCGACCGTCTGGTGATGGTGGACAACACCGGCTATATCATCGACGGCGACGAAATCCTCTACATCATTGCCCGCGATGCATTGCGCAACGGTCGCCTCAAGGGCGGCGTGGTGGGCACCCTGATGGCCAACATGGGTCTGGAGCTGGCGCTGCAGACTCTCGGCATCCCGTTCGCCCGCGCCAAGGTGGGTGACCGCTACGTGCTGGAGATGATGAACGAGAAGGGCTGGCGCATCGGCGGCGAGAACTCCGGTCACATCATCTGCCTGGATCAGACCACTACCGGGGATGGCATCGTCGCCGCCCTGCAGGTACTGACTGCCATTTGCACCGCCGAGATGCCGCTGGCCAAGCTGCGCTCCGGCATGAACAAGTTCCCGCAGGTGCTGGTCAATGTGCGCTTTGCCGAAGGCAAGGATCCGCTGGCGGCCGACGCCGTGCAGCAGGAAGTGGCCAAGGTGGAACAGGAGCTGGCCGGTCGTGGTCGTGTGCTGCTGCGAAAATCCGGCACTGAACCTCTGATCCGCGTGATGGTGGAAGGGGAACATGAACAGCAGGTGCGTGACATGGCCCAACGCATCGCACAACAGGTTGAATCGGCGTTTTAATGAACAAAAAGGGCGGCTTTTAAGCCGCCCTGGTTGTATCTTGTTCAAACGATTCGAAAATTTGAAAATAGCGCTTGTCAGCTGACAATCCTCTGGATATTATCAGCCCCGCTTTCGCAAGGGAGTTGCCGATGGGACATCGCAAGCCGTTTGTAGCAGCCAACTGGAAGTTACACGGTAGTAGGTCGCAGTTAGAGCAGTTTACCGGTCAATGTCTGAAGGGCATTGATGAACGAGTAGACGTGGTCTTGTGTCCATCCCATGTGCATCTCGACTTTACGGCCGCACTGCTCGGTGAGCAGCGGGCAATAAAGTTGGGGGCTCAGAATGTGAGCCAGCACAGACAGGGCGCTTACACGGGGGAAATTTCGTGTCAGATGCTGGTCGAGGCAGGGTGCCGATACGTACTGGTAGGGCACTCCGAGCGCAGGCGTCTCTTTGGTGAGACCAGTTTTATCGTCGCAGAGAAGTTTGCGGCAGCCAGAGCGGCAGGTCTGATTCCCATCCTCTGTTTGGGTGAGTCAGGGGCGGCGAGGCAGGCGAGAAGAACCTTCGAGGTGATCGCCGAAGAGCTGGACATCGTCATAGAGAAAAATGGCGCGATGGCTTTCGATAATGCTATCATCGCCTACGAGCCGATTTGGGCTGTAGGTACAGGTAAATGCGCCACACCCGAGCAGGCACAAGAGGTTCATTCCTTTATACGTGGTCGCTTGGCGGAGGATACTCCGGTCATAGGTGAGAAAGTCAGAATCATCTATGGTGGGAGCGTGACGCCAGCCAATGCGAGAGAGTTGTTTGCCCAGCCCGACGTTGACGGCGGCCTGATTGGTGGAGCAAGTCTCGATGACCAAGCGTTTTTAGGAATTGTTGAAGCGGCAAAGGGTGCAAGTTAAATGTACGAGATTCTTTTGGTCGTTTATCTGCTGGTGTCACTGGCTCTGATTGGTCTGGTGATGATTCAGCAAGGTAAAGGGGCTGACATGGGCGCCTCCTTCGGCGCAGGGGCATCGAATACCGTATTCGGCTCCGGTGGTTCAGGCAGCTTCCTGACCCGCACAACAGCGATTTTGGCTACTCTGTTCTTCTTGATTAGCTTGGTGCTTGGCTCTATGTCCAGCAACAAGGTCAAACAGGGTAGTGAATGGGAAAATCTGCAACAAACCCAACAGGTTGAGCAGAGCAAAGCGCCAGTCAAGAAAGACACTGACGTTCCCGAGTAAGAGTTTTGCCGTGGTGGTGGAATTGGTAGACACGCTATCTTGAGGGGGTAGTGCTCTAGGGTGTGCGGGTTCGAGTCCCGCCCACGGCACCAATTAAGCAGTGAGCCCGGGTAACCGGGTGTATTATAGCCAGTCAGTCTTGTGTGACGAGGGTGAAGTGGCTATAATCTCGCACGATTTCGGACGCGGGGTGGAGCAGCATGGTAGCTCGTCGGGCTCATAACCCGAAGGTCGTCGGTTCAAATCCGGCCCCCGCAACCAAATTTCACGCATTTCCTACGCTCAGGAAGGCGGTCGCTGCGAGGCGACAATCAGGGTAAAGCGCCAAGCCCCGATTTGACATCGGGGCTTTTTGTTATGTGCAATTTACTCTGAACCAATTTCTATCTGGGCTTTATGCCCTTTTTTTGTTTTTTCGGAGGGTGACTTTGGCTACGTTGGAACAACGTTTGACCGATCTGCTCGAGGCTCCTGTCGTTGCCTTGGGCTTTGAACTGTGGGGTATTGAGTTTATCCGTGCGGGTAAACACTCCACCTTGCGCGTCTATATCGACGGCGAGCATGGCGTGAGCGTCGAGAACTGTGCTGAGGTCAGCCATCAGGTTGGCGCCATCATGGATGTCGAAGATCCCATCACCGAGGAGTATTACCTCGAGGTGTCTTCCCCGGGTCTGGATCGTCCCCTGTTCAAGGTTGCCCAGTTCGAAAAATACGTTGGCCAAGAGGCGGCGGTAACGCTTCGGATGGCAACAAACAACCGCCGCAAGTTCAAAGGCGTAATCAAAGCTGTGCAGGGCGACATGATCACCCTGACGGTAGATGGTAAGGACGAAGTGTTGGCTTTCACCAATATCCAAAAAGCGAACATAGTGCCGAACTTTGGTTAACGAGGCTATCGGATATGAATAAAGAGATTTTGCTGGTCGTTGACGCAGTTTCCAACGAGAAGGCGGTACCCCGCGAGAAGATTTTCCAGGCTCTGGAAACCGCGTTGGCGACAGCGACCAAGAAAAAATACGAAGGCGAGATTGAAGTTCGGGTCGAGATCGATCGCAAGACCGGTGACTACGACACTTATCGCCGCTGGGTGGTGATTGCAGATCAAGCTGCGATGGAAAACCCCTACGCCGAGATTACCCTGGAAGCTGCCCAGATCGAGCAGCCAGAAATCCAGATCGGTGAATACGTTGAAGATCAGATCGACTCTGTCACCTTCGACCGCATCACCACCCAGACTGCCAAGCAGGTCATCGTGCAGAAAGTGCGCGAAGCCGAGCGTTCCCAGGTCGTTGACCAGTTCAAGGACAAGGAAGGCACCATCATCAGCGGCGTGGTCAAGAAGAGCAACCGCGACAACGTGATCCTGGATCTGGGCAGCAACGCCGAAGCCGTGATCTTCCGCGACGACATGCTGCCGCGCGAGACCTTCCGCCCGGGCGACCGCATCCGTGGTCTGCTTTACGCCGTGCGTCCGGAAGCCCGTGGTTCCCAGCTGTTTGTCAGCCGTTCCAGCCCGGACTTCCTGAAAGAGCTGTTCCGCATCGAAGTACCGGAAATCGGTGAAGAGATGATCGAAATCATGGGCGCAGCCCGTGACCCGGGTTCCCGCGCCAAGATCGCGGTGAAGACCAACGATCGTCGTATCGACCCGATCGGTGCCTGTATCGGCATGCGTGGTGCTCGCGTTCAGGCGGTTTCCGCCGAGCTGAGCGGCGAGCGCGCCGACATCGTGCTGTACGATGACAACCCGGCCCAGTACGTGATCAATGCCATGGCGCCTGCCGATGTGGCCTCCATCATCGTTGATGAAGACAACCACACCATGGACATCGCCGTGGAAGCCGCCAACCTGGCCCAGGCCATCGGTCGCAACGGTCAGAACGTGCGTCTGGCTTCCCAGCTGACCGGTTGGGAGCTGAACGTGATGACCGTCGAGGACATGCGTGCCAAGCACCAGGCCGAGAACGACCGCATCTTGACGCTGTTCACCAGCACTCTGGACATCGATGACGATTTCGCCAGCCTGTTGATGGAAGAGGGTTTCTCCACTCTGGAAGAGATCGCCTTCGTGCCGGTCAACGAGCTGCTGGCCATCGATGGCCTGGACGAAGACATGGTGGAAGAGCTGCGCAAACGCGCCAAGGATGCTCTGACCACCAAGGCTTTGGCCAAAGAAGAATCCTTTGAAGGTGTAGAGCCTTCCGAAGAACTGCTCAATCTGAACGGCCTTGGCCGTGAAATGGCGTACGCACTGGCCGCTCGCGGCATCGGTACCCTGGAAGATTTGGCAGAGCAAGGCATCGATGACCTTGCTGATATTGAAGGGCTGACGGCAGAGAAAGCCGGTGAGCTGATTATGGCTGCTCGTAATATCTGTTGGTTCGGAGAAGAGCAGTCTGAGTAAGATCAAACGGAGGAAAATGAATGGCAGAAGTATCAGTCAAACAACTTGCCACTGACATCGACACACCGGTTGATCGTCTTCTCCAGCAGTTTGTCGATGCCGGTATCAGCAAGAGCAAGGCCGACGACATGGTCAGCGAGTCTGAGAAACAGACACTGCTGGCCCATCTGAAGAAACAGCATGGAGGTGACGAGGTCGCCGCACCTGCCCGCATGACCTTGCAGCGCAAGACCAAGAGCACCATCAGTGTTCAGGGGACTGGCGGCAAGAACAAGGAAGTGCAGGTAGAAGTGCGCAAGTCTCGCACCTATGTAAGACGTTCGGCGCTGGAAGATGAACAGCGCCAGGCGGAAGCCGAGGAAACAGCGCGTTTGGAAGCAGAAGAAAAAGCTCGTCGCGAGGCCGAAGAGAAGGCCCGTCTCGACGCTGAAGAGAAGGCTCGCCGTGAGGCTGAGCAGGCTCGTCGTGAAGCTGAGGAAAAGGCGCGGATCGAGGCACAACAAAAGGCTCGACAGGCTCAACAGCCCGCCAAAGCAGCCGGTAGCACAGCTCAGCAAGAGGCAGAAAAGATGGCCAAGCGCGAAGCAGAAGAACTGAAGCGCCAACAAGAACAAGCAGCCTTGACCAAGGCTGAGGAACTCGCCGCGAAGAAAGCCGAAGAGGCTCGTGTCATGGCGGAACAGAACGCAGCCCGCTGGGCTGAAGAAGAAGCCGCTCGCGCCAAAGAGAGCAGCGATTACCATCTGACCACCAACAAGCACGCTCAGGCGGCTGAAGATGAGTTGGATCGTAAGGAAGAGACCAGCCGCCGCACTGCCGCTGCTGCCAAGGGCCCGAAAAAGGCCGGTCGTCGTGAAGACGATCGCGATGCGCGCAATCCGCGTGCTCGCAAGGGCAAGCGTGGCAAGGTTGCCACTCCGAACGCCATGAAGCACGGCTTCAACAAGCCGGCTGCCGCAGTGAACCGCGACGTGGTGATCGGCGAGACCATCACTGTGGCCGACCTGGCCAACAAGATGGCCGTCAAGGGCGTTGAAGTCATCAAGGTGATGATGAAGATGGGTGCCATGGCCACCATCAACCAGGTGATCGACCAGGAGACCGCTCAGCTGGTCGCCGAGGAGATGGGTCACAAGGTGGTGCTGCGTCGCGAGAACGAGCTGGAAGAGGCGGTACTGTCCGATCGTGACGAGACCTCCGAAGCCAAGCCGCGCGCGCCGGTCGTGACCATCATGGGTCACGTTGACCACGGCAAGACCTCGCTGCTGGACTACATCCGTAAAGCCAAGGTTGCCGCGGGCGAAGCCGGTGGCATTACCCAGCATATCGGTGCTTACCACGTCGAAACCGACAGTGGCATGATCACATTCCTGGATACCCCGGGTCACGCGGCGTTTACCTCCATGCGTGCTCGTGGTGCCAAGGCGACCGATATCGTGGTGCTGGTCGTTGCTGCCGATGATGGCGTGATGCCGCAAACCATCGAAGCCATCCAGCACGCCAAGGCCGCTGAAGTGCCCTTGGTGGTGGCGGTCAACAAGATCGACAAGCCGGAAGCGGATCCGGATCGCGTCAAGACCGAGCTGGCCCGTTACAACGTCATGTCTGAAGACTGGGGTGGCGATTGCCAGTTCGTACATGTCTCCGCCAAATCCGGCCAGGGCATCGATGACCTGCTGGAAGCCATCCTGATCCAGTCCGAAGTACTGGAGCTGAAAGCCGTGGTTGACGGCATGGCCAACGGCGTCGTGATCGAGTCCTTCTTGGACAAGGGTCGTGGCCCGGTTGCTACCGTACTGGTACAAGAAGGTACCCTGCGTCAGGGCGACATCGTGCTGTGCGGCCTGGAATATGGTCGTGTCCGTGCCATGCGTGACGAGCTGGGTCGCGAGATCAAGGAAGCGGGTCCGTCCCTGCCGGTGGAAATCCTCGGCCTGTCCGGCGTTCCCTCTGCCGGTGACGAAGCCACCGTTGTGCGTGACGAGAAGAAAGCCCGTGAAGTGGCGCTCTACCGTCAAGGCAAGTTCCGCGAAGTCAAGCTGGCTCGCCAGCAGAAGGCCAAGCTGGAAAACATGTTCGCCAACATGACCGAGGGCGAAGTGTCCGAAGTGAACGTGGTGATCAAGGCCGACGTACAGGGTTCCGTGGAAGCGATCTGCGATGCACTGGTCAAGCTCTCCACCGACGAAGTGAAGGTGAAGATCGTGGGTTCCGGCGTGGGTGGTATCACCGAGACCGACGCTACCCTGGCTGCCGCGTCCAGCGCCATCCTGGTGGGCTTCAACGTCCGTGCCGATGCCTCTGCACGCAAGGTCATCGAGGCCGAGAGCCTGGATCTGCGTTACTACTCCGTCATCTATGACCTGATCGACGAAGTGAAGCAGGCCATGAGCGGCATGCTGGCCCCCGAGTACCGTCAGGAAATCATCGGTCTGGCCGAAGTGCGCAGCGTGTTCAAGTCACCGAAATTTGGTGCCGTGGCCGGCTGTATGGTCACCGAGGGTGTGGTCAAGCGTTCCAACCGCATTCGCGTTCTGCGCGACAACGTGGTTATCTATGAAGGCGAGCTGGAATCTCTGCGTCGCTTCAAGGATGACGTCAACGAAGTCAAGAACGGCTACGAGTGTGGTATCGCGGTCAAGAACTACAACGACGTACGCGAAGGCGACCAGATCGAAGTTTACGAGACCGTTGAAATTCAACGGACTCTGTAAGGCTGGAGTCAGATTAAATAGGGGGCCGCGGCCCCCTTTTATCGCAGGATAGAATATGGCCAGAGAATTTAGCCGGACCCGTCGGGTCGGACAGCAGATCCAGCGTGAAATCGCGCTCATTCTGCAGCGCGAGGTCAAGGATCCGCGCATCGGCATGGTGACCGTTTCCGATGTGGAAGTGTCCCGTGACCTCAATTATGCCAAGGTGTATGTCACCTTCTTGCAGCTGGAAAATGATGCCGAGCGCATCAAGGAAGGGCTCAAGGCGCTGACGGAAGCCGCTGGCTACATCCGCAGCCTGCTGGGCAGCGCCATGCGCCTGCGTGTGGTGCCCGAGCTGCGTTTCTTCTACGACCAGACCCTGGTCGAGGGGATGCGTCTCTCCAACCTGGTGACCAACACCATCCGTGAAGACAAGCGTCGCATGGCCGAATCCGGTCGTGAAGAAGACGATGTCGCGCCGGATGAAACTACTGAGGATAACGCCTGAGATGTCTCGTAGACGTCGTTTCAAGGGCCGTGACGTGCACGGTATCCTGCTGCTGGACAAGCCGACCGGGTTGACCTCCAACGATGTGTTGCAGAAGGTCAAGCGGATCTACAACGCCGCCAAGGCCGGCCACACCGGCGCCTTGGACCCGCTGGCAACTGGCATGCTGCCGATCTGCCTCGGCGAAGCCACCAAGTTCTCCCAGTATCTGCTGGAAGCGGACAAGCGCTACGAGGTGACCGCCAAGCTGGGCGAGCGCACCAATACCAGCGACTCCGATGGCGAGGTGGTCTCCACCCGGCCGGTGAACGTGGCCGTGGGTACCCTGATCGAGTCGCTGGACCAGTTCCGCGGCCCCATCATGCAGGTGCCGTCCATGTACTCCGCCCTCAAGCACAACGGTCGCCCGCTCTACGAGTACGCCCGTGAAGGCATCGAGATCGAGCGGGAAGCCCGTCCCATCACGGTGTTCGAGCTCAAGCTCATCAGCTTTGAAGGGGATGAGGTCAAGCTGGAGGTGCACTGCAGCAAGGGTACCTACATCCGCTCTCTGGTGGATGATCTGGGCGAGGTGCTGGGCTGCGGCGCGCATGTCACCCAGTTGCGCCGTACCCAGGTGGCCAGCTATCCCTATGAGCGGATGCTGACCCTGGAACAGCTCGAGTGCATCTTCGAGCAGGCCAAGGCCGAAAGCATTCCGCCGCGCGAGCAGCTGGATCCGCTGCTGCTGCCGATGGACACCGCCGTGGCAAGCCTGCCCGAGGTGAACATGCTGGCCGCCGTGGCCGCCTATGTGAACCAGGGCCAGGCCGTGCAGGTCGCCGGAGCGCCGCAGAGCGGTCAGGTGCGCATGACGGTCGGTCCGGAGCGCGAGTTCATCGGCGTGGGCGAGATCGACGACGAGGGGCGCGTGGCGCCCAAGCGTCTGGTGCGTTATCACGACGAACACGACGAGGAGTGATCCTCAGGCGGTATCGACGCGTGTTGGCCGTTGTGGCTCTTTCCCGTTGCGTAAAGTGACGGGGACGATTATGATACCGCCCTCATTTCACGGCTGAATTAGAGATTGGCTGTGAACCTTTAAACACTCTACTGGAGTAATACCATGTCTCTAAATGCTGAGATCAAAGCTCAAATCGTTGCTGACAACGCTCGTTGCGCCAACGACACTGGCTCCCCCGAAGTGCAAGTTGCCCTGCTGACTGCCCAGATCAACCATCTGCAAGGTCACTTCAAGGAGCACTCCAAGGACCACCACGGTCGTCGCGGTCTGCTGCGCATGGTTTCCCAGCGTCGTAAGCTGCTGGACTACCTGAAGCGTAAAGACGTTCAGCGTTACGCTGCTCTGATCGCCAAGCTGGGTCTGCGTCGTTAATCGATCATCAGATTTCGCGAAAAAGGGGAACCTCCGGGTTCCCCTTTTTTATTGCGCGTCAGGCTGTTGCCGCCCTCACAGAATTTGTGTCGCTGCTTACCTTTTGCATCGAATCAAGTATACTTGCACGCGAATTTAAAGCGCCAAATTGTAAAAAGGAAATTCACGTGAATCCTATTGTAAAGTCATTCCAGTACGGTCAACACACCGTCACTCTGGAAACCGGAGTGATGGCCCGTCAAGCCACTGCGGCCGTCATGGTCAGCATGGACGATACCTGCGTATTTGTGACCGTAGTTGGCAAGAAAGAGGCCGATCACGGCCGTGATTTCTTCCCGCTGACCGTCAACTACCAGGAGCGTACCTATGCTGCTGGTCGTATCCCGGGTGGTTTCTTCCGTCGTGAAGGCCGTCCGAGCGAAGGCGAGACCCTGATCTCCCGTCTGATCGACCGTCCTATTCGTCCGCTGTTCCCGGAAGGCTTCCTCAATGAGGTTCAGGTGGTTGCCACCGTCATGTCCGTGAACCCGGCCGTTTCTCCCGACATCGTTGCCATGATCGGTGCCTCCGCGGCGCTGGCCATCTCCGGTATCCCGTTCGGCGGCCCGATCGGTGCAGCCCGCGTGGGTTACATGAACGGTCAGTATGTGCTGAACCCGACCACTACCGAACTGCCGCAGAGCGATCTGGACCTGGTAGTTGCCGGTACCGCCAACGCCGTGCTGATGGTTGAATCCGAAGCGGCCATCCTCTCCGAAGAGGTGATGCTGGGTGCGGTAGTATTCGGTCACGAGCAGATGCAGGCCGTTATCAACGCCATCAACGAATTCGCTGCCGATGTCGGCACCAAGCCGTGGAACTGGACTGCTCCTGCCGTCAACGAAGCGCTGAAAGCCAAGGTTGCCGAGCTGGCGACAGCTGAGCTGGGTGAAGCCTACCGCATCACCGAGAAGGCCGTGCGTTACGAAACCATCGGTGCCATCAAGGCTCGCGTGGTTGAGCAAGTGATCGCTTCCGGCGTGGAAGAAGATGCCAAGAAGATCGGCGAAGAGTTCCACAGCCTGGAAAGCCGCATCGTCCGTGGTCGCGTCGTACGTGGCGAGCCGCGCATTGATGGTCGTGATCCGGAGATGATCCGCGCCCTGTCCGTCGCCACCGGTGTACTGCCGCGTGCCCACGGCTCCGCCCTGTTCACCCGTGGTGAAACTCAGGCCATGGTCGTTGCCACCCTGGGCACCGAGCGTGACGCCCAGAACATCGACGAGCTGACCGGCAACCGCGCCGATCGCTTCATGCTGCACTACAACTTCCCGCCATACTGCGTCGGTGAGACCGGCATGATGGGTAGCCCGAAACGTCGTGAAATCGGTCACGGTCGTCTGGCCAAGCGCGGCGTTGCTGCGGTGATGCCGAGCGCCGACGAGTTCCCGTACGTGGTACGTGTGGTATCTGAAATCACCGAATCCAACGGCTCCTCCTCCATGGCCTCCGTCTGTGGTTCCTCCCTGGCGCTGATGGATGCCGGTGTGCCGATCAAGGCCTCCGTTGCCGGTATCGCCATGGGTCTGGTGAAGGAAGAAGAAGGTTTCGTCGTGCTGTCCGACATCCTGGGTGACGAAGATCACCTGGGCGACATGGACTTCAAGGTTGCCGGTACCACCGAAGGTGTGACTGCGCTGCAGATGGACATCAAGATCGAAGGCATCACCAAAGAGATCATGGAGATTGCCCTGAAGCAAGCTCGTGGTGCTCGCCTGCACATCCTGAAAGTGATGGACGAAGCCATCCAGGCGCCGCGTGCCGAGATCTCCGATTTCGCCCCGCGCATCCACACCATCAAGATCAACCCGGAGAAGATCAAGGACGTCATCGGTAAAGGTGGTTCCGTGATCCGTGCCCTGACCGAAGAGACCGGCACCAACATCGAGCTGGATGATGATGGTACCGTCCGCATCGCCGCCGTTGACGGTGATGCCGCCAAGGAAGCGATCCGCCGTATCGAGGCCATCACCGCCGAGATCGAAGTGAACCGCATCTACGAAGGCAAGGTTGTGCGTCTGGCTGACTTCGGTGCCTTCGTCAACATCCTGCCGGGCAAGGATGGTCTGGTGCACATCTCCCAGATCACCGATGCACGCGTGCAGAACGTGGCCGACTACCTGAAGATCGGTGACGTGGTCAAGGTGAAGGTACTGGAAGTGGACCGTCAGGGCCGCGTGCGTCTCTCCATCAAGGAAGCGAACGCCCCGACCGAAGCCGCAGCCGAGCCGGCTGTTGCCGCCGTCGAAGAGCCGGCTGCCGAATAAGCCGCCGAGCCGTGAAAAAGCCGACCTCAGGGTCGGCTTTTTTTATATTTGCGACTTGGCGTTGTTGCTTTAGAGACCTGTTGTTATAACGAAAGGCTTCCCGCGCGACGGGTAACAAGGAGCAGTGTGATGTCGTGGGCCCTCCTAAGGCAGTTTCCTCCCCTGGTCTGGACCGTAATCCTGGGCACCTTCATGGTGCGCACCAGCTATTACATGGTCTGGCCGTTTCTCTCCATCTTGCTCTATCGGGAGTATGGCCTCTCGGCGACCGCCATCGGTGCCATGCTGGGGGCGACTGCGGCTATCTCCACCCTGGTCAGTTTCTATGGTGGCTGGCTGTCCGACAAGCTGGGGCGACGCAACATCCTGCTGGCGGGTTGTCTGGTCTCGATGCTCTGCTACGGCCTGCTTGGCTTCTCCCATTCGGTGCTCTGGCTCGGACTCGGGGTACTCGGCAGCGGCTTCTCCTCCGGGCTCATCGATGCGCCCGGCAAGGCGTTGATGGCTGACAGCCTGGCTTCGGCCAAGGCCCGCGAGCTGGCGCTGCACCTGCGTTACTTCCTGCTCAA
Organism: Aeromonas sp. DNRA1; assembly: GCF_963888745.1. Classification (NCBI taxonomy): domain Bacteria; kingdom Pseudomonadati; phylum Pseudomonadota; class Gammaproteobacteria; order Aeromonadales; family Aeromonadaceae; genus Aeromonas; species Aeromonas sp. DNRA1. The sequence continues at coordinate 187,219 of NZ_CAWPKQ010000002.1, forward strand.
CCTGGGGGCGGCTCTCGGCCCCCTGCTGGGGGTGACCCTTGGCATCAGTGCCCAGCAGCAGACCTTCCTGCTGCTCAGTGGCAGCTATCTACTGCTGGGGGCTGCCTTTCTCTGGGGATTTGCCCAAAGCAGGATAGCGGCGACCCACGGCAGCGAGCTGGGCTTGCGTGCGGCCATCAAGGTACTGTGGCTGGACCGGGGCTTCTTGCTGCTGGTACTGGCCAACCTGCTGATGAACCTGGTCTATTCCCAGTTCCACTCACCGCTGGTGCAGTACCTGACCCGGGCCGGGACGCCAGAGGTGGCGAGCCTCATCGCCCTTCTGGTGGCCACCAACGCCCTGACCGTAGTGCTGCTGCAGTTTCCCCTGCTGCACCTTCTGGCCCGCTGGCCGGGCAAGGTGCGCCTGCAGGTCGGCATCACTCTGTTTCTGGGGGCTCAGGTGCTGTTTGCGCTGGGGGATCCGCAGCAGTGGTCACACTGGGTCGGGGCCGTACTGATGTTGAGCGTAGGGGAGACCATACTGTTTCCGCTGCTCAACGTGCTGATCGATCAGATGTCGCCTCCGCATCTGAAGGGGAGCTACTTCGGTGCCGGTGCGCTGGCCGGGCTGGGTGGGGCCATCGGTGCCTTGCTGGGGGGCTGGATCCTTGCCGAGTGGGGCGGCCAGGCACTCTACGTGCTGATGGCGGTGCTCTGCCTGTTTACTTTCCTGCTCTATGAGTGGGGCGCCCGCATTGCGCGTCCGGAACGGATTCGGGTCAAGCAGGATTGAGCCTCAGTGTGTCCCCTTCTGGTTGACCTGCTTCATCGCCTTTTTGGCGGCATACATGCGCTCGTCGGCCAGCCTGATCAGGCTGTTGCCCTCATCGAACTGGACAGGCCCGGTCTGTACCAGACCGATGCTGAGGGTGACGTCGCTGATCTGCTCGCTCAGCGCATTGTTGAGGCGGGGCAGGAAGACATCTCTGGCCTGCTCCTCGTTGCAGTTGGGCAGGATCAGGCAGAATTCGTCCCCGCCGTAACGGAAACAGCAATCCTCCGCCCGTGAGACCTTGCGAATGCAGTCGCCGACGATGCGCAGGATCTCGTCCCCGCGCTGATGACCCTGGCTGTCGTTGATCTGCTTGAAGTCGTCGATGTCGAGATAGGCGATGACCACCGGCTCTGAGCGGCGCTGGCAGGTACGCAGGGTGCGGGTCAGGTTCTCCTGCAGGTGGCGTACGCTGAGCAGGCCGGTGAGGGCATCGGTCCGGCTCATCTCCTCCAGCTGCTGGGTGCGCTCGCGTACCTTCTCCTCCAGTGCCTTGGCGTAGATCTCCGATTTCTCCTTGGAGGACTCTATTTCCGATACCAGGCTGCGGATATAGGTCTCGAACACCAGGGTGATGTCGAACAGGAACAGTTTGTCGAGGGCGGTCAGCATGGTGACCCGCTCCTGCTCATCGGGGATCTGGGCGAAGATATCCTCGATGAGCAGCCCCTTGAGGGTGTTGATGGCAGCCAGATAGAGTTTGGGCTCCACCCCGATCCGCTTGTGCACCAGTCCGATCCGCAGCCGGTTGTTGACGTATTCCAGGTCATACAGGCCGCTGAACAGGTCGAGAATATAGCGGCGCTGTGCCGCCCGCAGCCGGGTGAGGGTATCGGCGTCGCCGATCAGCAGGGCAATTTCGGTGATCGCGGTTTGCAGGGTGTAGAACTTGTCGACCAGGGCATCGATGTGGGGCTCGATTTTAGGGCGATAGCTGGCGAGCAGGGCGAAATCCTGCTCATCCAGCAGCAGCAGCTCCTTGCGATGGGCGATTTCGAACTCTGTGATCCGCATCTGCTCCAGCAGAGTCTGTTCAGTTGGATTCATGACAGTTTCCCGAGCGAAAATAGAGGCGCACGCATTGTTATGTAACTGACAGTGTAGACATTAACAGCCCAAGACAGGTTTTCAAATGGCGCAGGATTGTTGCAGATCAGCGCCTGCGCCCGGTTCTCGCACTGCTAGAAGGTCAACACCTTGTCGGCCGCCAGTGTCCACTGGGCCAGCAGCGGCAGGGTACCGACCTCGATCCCCTCGATGAGCGGTAGCGCCGTGATGCCACGGGCATCGGTACAGGTCTTGCAAAGGCGAATGCTGATGCCCTGAGCCAGCAGGATCTCCAGCATCTGGCGCAGGTTGTAGCCCTCGGCCGGTGCCTGGCTCGCCAGTGCGGCGCTGACGGCATCGGACATCAGAAACAGTTTCAGGTTGGCACCGCCCTGTTCGCGCAGGGCGATGGCCAGGCGCAAGGCATTGAACAGGGATTCGCTGCCATAGGGGGCGCCGTTGGCGATGATGACAATCTCTTGATTCATAACAGACTCCTTGATGAAAGTAGCCATTGTAGGCCCATCGGCACCCGGTTGGCGTGATGTCGCACAAACTCTGTCGTAGCGATTTGCCCGTGCCTTGACCCGGTCGGCCGAGTACGGTCTGATAGGCGGCCATCAAACATGACAGGGGTACGAGGTCGTTATGTGGAAGGTTATCGGAATGAGCATGCTGCTGTTGGCCGGCCAGGCCTATGGCAGTGAGGCCGTTGGCTGCAAGGCGCGCCATCAGGCCGTCAAGGATCAGCTGGTGTTTGCCAAGGCGCACGACAATGCGGATCAGGTCGCCGGGCTGGAGCGGGCCCTGCGCAATATCGAGACTCACTGCACCGACGCTGGTCTGTTCAAGGAGCAGCAGCAGCGGGTGGCCGAGCTCAAGGAGCAGGTCAACGAACGGTTGGTCGAGCTGCAAAACGCCAGGGTGACGGGCAAGCCCGACAAGATCGCCAAGAAGCAGGCCAAGCTGGAAGAGGCCCAGACCAAGTTGCTGGCCGCCCAGCGCGATCTGGATGCGTTGAGCAAGCTGATCAAACCCTGACTCATTGATGAAAAAAGAAGCCGGCGCAGTCCGGCTTCATTTTTATCTCGTGTTTCCCGCCGTGCTGGCTCAGCCGCCGCGCCGACCCACCATGTCGGCCGGCACCACCCAGGCATCAAACTGCTGCGCCGTCAGGTGGCCGGAGGCGATGGCCGCCTCCCGCAGGCTGAGCCCCTCATGGTGGGCCCGCTTGGCGATCTCTGCCGCCTTGTCATAGCCGATATGGGGGTTGAGCGCCGTCACCAGCATCAGGGAGCGGGCCAGCAGCTCGTCGATACGGGGCCGGTTCGGGGTGATGCCGACGGCGCAGTGATCGTGGAAGCTCTGCATGCCGTCCGCCAGCAGCCGCACGCTCTGCAGGAAGTTGTGGGCGATCATCGGCCTGAACACGTTGAGCTCGAAGTTGCCGCTGGCGCCGCCGATGTTGATGGCGACGTCGTTGCCCATCACCTGGGCGCACAGCATGGTGAGCGCCTCGCACTGGGTCGGGTTGACCTTGCCGGGCATGATGGAGGAGCCAGGCTCGTTTTCCGGGATGATGAGCTCGCCGAGCCCGCTGCGGGGGCCGCTCGCCAGCCAGCGCACGTCGTTGGCGATCTTCATGAGGGAGGCGGCCAGCGTCTTGAGGGCGCCGTGGCCATGCACCAGGGCATCGCTGGCCGCCAGCGCCTCGAACTTGTTGGGGGCGCTCACCAGCGGTAGGCCGGTCTGCTCGGCCAGGGTGGCGGCCACCGCCTCGGCGAAGCCGGGCGGGGTGTTGAGGCCGGTGCCGACGGCGGTGCCCCCCAGCGCCAGCTCGCACAGATGGGGCAGGGCGGCCCGGATATGGCGCTCCCCCTGCTCGAGCTGGGCGACCCAGCCGGAGAACTCCTGCCCCAGGGTGAGCGGGGTGGCATCCTGCAGATGGGTGCGGCCTATCTTGACGATGTCGTCGAAGGCCGCCGCCTTGCCGGCCAGGGTGGTGCGCAGGGTGGCCAGGGCGGGCAGCAGGTGCTGGGTGATGGCCGTAACGGCCGCCAGGTTCATGGCGCTCGGGAAGACGTCATTGCTCGACTGGCTCTTGTTCACCTCGTCGTTGGGGTGCACCAGCCGCCCCTCGCCACGGGTGCCGCCAAGCAGCTCACTGGCCCGGTTGGCCAGCACCTCGTTGAGGTTCATGTTGGTCTGGGTGCCGGAGCCAGTCTGCCATACCCGCAGCGGGAACTCCTCATCATGCTGGCCGCACAGGATCTCGTCGGCGGCACTCATGATGGCCTGCGCCGTGCGGGCGGGCAGCAGTCCGTTGGCGTGGTTGACCCGGGCACAGGCCGACTTGATGCGGGCCAGGGCGTGGATCAGCGCCATCGGCTGGCGTTCGCCGGAGATGTCGAAGTGTTGCAGGGAGCGCTGGGTCTGGGCCCCCCACAGCCGATCGGCCGGCACGGCGATCGCGCCGAAGCTGTCGTGTTCAGTCCTGCTCTTCATCTCATCCTCCCTTCATTGCGAAAAAAGGGGCGACATCCTGCGCCCCTGTGGGTTTTTAACCGGTCAGCACCATTCAGCCGCGCGGGCGAAACGGCGTCAGCTCGGCCAGCGGTGCGGCCGTGCTGAACTCCTGGGTGGTCTCGGCGTGTTTGAAGATCTTGAAGCCTTCGCCGCGGGCGCTCCAGTATTCGATGTGCTCGCCACTGACCTGGAGCAGGCTTGCCTCGCGCAGGGCCACCACGTGTTCGCTCGGGTTGATGGCGCAGAACTCGGCCAGGCGCTCGTCGCGGGTCTCCCCCATGTGGCCGCTGATGCTGGCATCCAGATAGTGCGGGTTGATCTGCAGCGGGAACAGCCCCAGCGCAGGCAGCACGGCAGCGCTGCAGACCGGCATGTCGTTGGTGGTGCGGATGCTGGGGGTCGCCACGTTGCAACCGGCGCTCCAGCCCACATAGGGCACGCCACGCTCGCGCACGGCGCGCTGGATGGGCACCACCAGGCCGTTTTCGTGCAGCAGCTGGTTGAGGCGCCAGGTGTTGCCGCCGCTGATAAAGATGGCGTCGGCATGGTTGATCGCGTCCACCGGGTCATCGAACTGGTGAATGCTGATGGCCTCCACCCCCAGGCTCTCGCTGAGCTCCAGGGCGCGGGCATCCCAGTCGCTGCGGATCACCGCGTAGGGGATCAGCAGGATGCGCTTGACCTGTTTGCGGGCGAGCAGGGTCTGCACCCGATCTCGGGCCCAGCCGAGCAGGCCCGGGCATTCGGCGGCTTTGCCGTTGCTGAGAAGAAGCAGTTCCATGAAGCGTGTCCTCGATAAGTGAAAGCGCGAAGAGGTCACCGGCTCCAGGCCGGGTGACGGAAGCCCCCATTCTAGCCCGATCGCTGCTCGGGTTCTGTGATCGATGGCGCCATGTACCCTGATGAGGCCGTTTTTTGACCGCCAGATGCCACAAACCCCGGCATGCCGGGGTTTGTGGTTGCAGCGGATGGGTCAGCTGGCGCTGGCCGGGGCAATCCGGAACTCGGGTTGCTGGCGCAGCTTCCACAGCTCAATCCACTTGCGGATGGCCGACACCAGGATAACGGCGCCCAGCCCCAGCATCAGCAGCGAGATGCCGCCGTTGAGCAGGTTGTAGCCCTTGGCTTCCGGGTTGAAGTAGACGTGGCTGACCATCCAGTAACCGGCGTAGTTGACGGTGACGAACAGGTAGGCCAGCGGGATCAGGCAGGTCAGCATGTAGCGGCGCTTGCTGGCCAGTCGCAGGATGATGGTGGCACCTATGATCAGACCCACCGAGGCCATCAGTTGGTTCGATACCCCGAACAGCGCCCACACAGATCCGATATCACCGGACATCAGCAGGTAGCCCCACATCACGCAGGCGAGCACGCTGGCGCCGATGGCGCCCGGCATCCAGTCGATGCGCTTGAGGGGCGGGTAGAACTCGCCGAAGAAGTCCTGAATGAGGTAGCGGGAGACCCGGGTGCCGGAGTCGACGGCGGTCAGGATGAACACAGCTTCAAACATCACCACGAACTGGAAGAAGTAGGAGGCGAGGTTACTGAACCAGGGCACCTTGGTGAAGATGTAGGACATGCCCACCGCCAGGGTGACGGCGCCGCCGGTGCGACCGTTCAGATCCATGCCGATCTCCTGGGAGAGGAACGGCAAGTCCACCACCTGCATCCCCAGCTTGGCGAAGGCCTCTGGGGTGGCGTTGATGGCGAAGTAGTCGGCCGGGTGCAGGGCGGTGGCGGCGATCAGCGCCATCACGCCCACCACGCACTCGGCCAGCATGGCGCCGAAGGCGACCGGCAGGATGTCGCTCCACTTGTCCACCAGTTTCGGGGTGGTGCCGGAGCCGATGAAGGCGTGGAAGCCGGAGATGGCGCCACAGGCGATGGTGATGGAGATAAAGGGCCAGACCGGGCCGCCCAGTACCGGGCCGCCGCCGTGGACGAACTGGGTCATGGCGGGGAACTGGATCTCGGGGTTGATGCAGATGACGCCGATCACCAAAGCGCCGAACACGCCGATCTTCATGAAGCTGGAGATGTAGCCACGCGGGGTGAGCAGCAGCCAGACCGGCAGCGCGGTGGCGAAGAAGGCGTAGACCGGCAGCGCCAGACTGATGGTCTCGGCGCGCAGGGTCAGCCAGGCACCGAAGGCGCTCTCCTGCACGTAGGGGCCGAAGAAGACGCAGGCCAGCACGGCGATGAAGCCCACCCAGGAGGCGGCTTGCAGGTTGCCGGTCAGCTTGTGCCAGATCCCCACCACCATGGAGATGGGGATGGTCATGAACACCGCGAACACGCCCCAGGCGTTACGCTCCAACGCGTGCACCACCACCATGGAGAGACCCGCCATGGTGATGGTGATAATGAACAGCATGGCAAGGCCGGTGCACCAGCCGGCGATGGGGCCGAGCTCGGCCTTGGCCACCTCGGAGAGTGACTTGCCCTGATGCTTCATGGAGGCGAACAGCACGACTGTGTCGTGCACCGCGCCGCCGATGACGCAGCCGATCAGCAGCCAGAGAAAGCTCGGCAGGTAGCCGTACTGGGCGGCCAGGACCGGGCCCACCAGCGGGCCGGCGGCGGCGATGGCCGCGAAGTGCTGGCCGAAGTTGACCCACTTGTTGGTCGGCACATAGTTCTTGCCATCCTCCAGCTGGTGGGAGGGGGTGACCAGCTTGTCGTCGGCCATCAGCACCTTGCGCACAAAGAACACGCCGTAGAGGCGATAGGCGATGGCGAGGATGCAGAGGGCCGCAATGACGAAGGTGATTGCGTGTTGCATGACGGAGTTTCCTTTTCCTGCGGCCAATCTGGCCGGGCTCAGGCTGCACTCTACCGATGCGGCAGGGAAAGGGGAGCGCAGAAAAGGTCAGTGGTAGAGGGTCGCCAGCGAGCGGCAGAAAAGCGGCCCCGAGCGGTTTGAGGGATGAGCCGGCGGGCGTGGGAGGCGGGTGAGTGGTAACGGGCAGAGCAGGAGCGGAGTGAGTGGCCCGCTCCCTCCCTCAGGGGATCTCCAGCAGCTCCTTGAGGGACTTGAGGTAGCGGCGGCTCACCGGCACCTTGTGGCCGCCCTGGGTCACCACCTCCGCCAGCCCGCCGTCCAGCAGCAGGATCTCGCGGATCTGGCCGGGGTTGAGCAGGTACTGGCGGTGACAGCGCACGAAGCCGGTCTTCTCCTCCAGGGTGCGCAGGGTCAGCTCTGTGGTGCCCTGCTGCTGGGCGCTCACCACCTTGTTGCCGGCCAGATCGCTGTGGATGAACTCCACCTCGCCAAGGGGCAGCAGCAGAATGCGGTTGTGGCCGCTGCAGGGGATGCTGCGCAGGGGCTGGGCGATGCGGGTCGGGTCCGGCAGTGGTTGGCCCGCCAGCTCACCTTTTGGCGAGAGCAGCCGCTGGATGCGCTCCAGCGCCTTGTTCATCCGCTCTGCCGTGACCGGCTTGAGCAGGTAGTCGAGGGCGTTCTCCTCGAACGCGCGCAGGGCAAACTCGTCGTAGGCGGTGATGAAGACGATGTGGGGGCGCAAGTCCGGGTCCAGCATGCTCACCAGCTCCAGCCCGTTGATGCGCGGCATCTGGATGTCGAGAAACAGCAGGTCGGGCTTGAGGCGATGGATGGCGGGAAGCGCCTCCATGGCGTGGGCACACTCCCCCAGCAGGCGGATGTTGCCCGCCTGCTCCAACAGCAGCCGCAGCTCCTCGCGGGCGAGGGGTTCATCGTCGACGATCAGGGCGGTCAGCATGGGCTCTCCTGCAGGGGAAGGGTGATCCTCACCCGGGTGGATTGATGGGGCTCGGAGTGAATGGTGACCCCGTACTCGGCGCCGTAACGGGCCTTGATGCGCCGATCCACTATGTTCATGCCAAGGCCGCTCTCCTCCCGTTTGGCCTGATAGAGGCCGGCGTTGTCCTCTACCTCCAGCACCAGCTGCTCGCCCTCCTGCCGCGCCGTCAGGGTCAGTCGGCCGGGCTCGAACATCTGGGAGATGCCGTGCTTGATGGCGTTCTCGACGATGGGTTGCAGGGAGAAGGTGGGCAGCCGGTATTCCAGCAGCGGCTCGGGAATCTGGATCTGCACGCTAAGGTGCTCGGCGAAGCGGGCCTGCTCGATGTGCAGGTAGGCGTTCACGTGCTCCAGCTCGTCGGCCAGGGTCACCTCGTCCCCTTGGCGTTTGAGGTTCTTGCGAAAGAAGGTGGAGAGGTGGTGCACCAGGGTACGGGCGCTTTCTGGATCGCGCCGGATCACTGCCGACAGAGTGTTGAGGGCGTTGAACAGGAAGTGCGGGTTGATCTGCGCCTGCAACAGCTTGATCTCCGACTGGGCCAGCAGCCGTTTCTGCTCGTTGTATTTGCTGGCCAGGATCTGGCCGGAGAGCAGCCTGGCAATCCCCTCTCCCAGGGTGCGGTTGATGGAGGAGAAGAACTTGCGCTTGGGCTCGTAGAGCTTGATGGTGCCCACCACCGACCCCTCTTCCCCCCGCAGCGGAATGACCGGCGAGGAGCCGAGCCGGCACTGGGGATGCAGGTTGCAGCTGTAGGGGATGAGGTTGCCGTCGGCATAGACCACCTCGTTGTGCTGGATCGCCTTGAAGGTGTGGGCGGAGTTGATGGCGGTGCCCGGCAGATGGTGATCCTCGCCGATGCCGATGAAGGCGAGCAGTTTCTCCCGATCGGTGATGGCCACTGCGCCGACCCCGGTCTCCTCGTAGAGAATGCGCGCCATCTGCTGACATGCCTGCTGGGTGAAGCCCTTGTCCAGCACCCGCATCGCCCGCTCGGCGATCTTGAGGGCGCGGGCGGAGAAGGCAACCGAGTACTTCTCCAGCATGGCGCGGTGATCGAGGATCATCCGCATGAACATGGCGGCCCCCAGGGTATTGGCCACCAGCATGGGGGCGATGATGTTCTCGATAAGGTGGATGGCATCATCGAGGGGACGGGCCACCAGCAATATGATGCCCATCTGCATCAACTCGGCGACGAGGGCCACCGAGCCGACAACCCAGGGGCTGAACAGCAGGTCGAGCCGATGGCGGGCGACGAAGTGGCGGTGCACCAGGCCGCCGAGCAGCCCCTCGGCGATGGTGGAGAAGGTGCAGGCGAGCGCGGTAAAGCCCCCCAGCGAATAGCGATGAATGCCGCCGGTCAGCCCCACCAGCAGCCCCACCACTGGGCCGCCGACGATGCCGCCGAGCACGGCGCCGATGGCGCGGGTATTGGCGATGGAGTCCTCGACCCTGAGGCCAAAATAGGTACCCATCACGCAGAAGCCGGAGAAGATGAGGTAGCAGAGGATCTTGTGGGGCCAGCTCAGGGTCACCTGAGTCAGCGGCATGAACAGCGGCGTCTTGGAGAGCAGCCAGGCGATCACCAGATAGACGCAGAGCTGCTGGAAGAGAGATATCACGAGCGCGAATTGTTCGAAAGCCACGGCACACTATCTCGAAAGGGGATGCTCATCCAATGGACGCGGAGTATTAGCAAACCCCGATTTGCGCTGCAAGCCGCGGGCGCCGGAATAGCGCGCCTGCGCACAGATTTGCCGGCACCCTGAGCCAAAGGCATCCCCTGTGCGGCCGATGGGGGATGGGCATAGGCCCGGCAAGTGGGTCACTCTCCCGGCCTGGCTCAGGGGCCTGGATTAGTATCCCGGCTCAGGGGGCTGAATGGACGTTTGCATAGAGCAGCATCAGCTCGGCCAGGGAATCGACCTCGAGGCGTTTCATCAGGCTGGCGCGGCACACCTCGACGGTGCGCACCGAGATGCAGAGATCCTGCGCAATCTGCTGATTCTTGTGGCCCCGGGCGATGAGCTGCAGCAGCTGGTGCTCGCGGGGGGTGAGCCGCCGGTAGGCGGCCAGCTGGGCGAAACGGGTGGCCGCACTCAGCGTCGCCTGCTCGGCCCGCGCAATGGCGGCGAGCAGGGGGGCCAGCTGCACCGGCTTTTGCAAGAAATCCACCGCCCCCTGCTTGAGGGACTCCACCGCCAGTGGCACCTCCCCGTGGCCGGTGAGAAACAGGATGGCGATGGGGCTCTGGGCCGTCTTCAGCCGCTGCTGCACCTCGGGGCCAGAGAGCCCCGGCATGCGGCAGTCGAGGATGAGGCAGGCGGGCTGGTGCAGGTCGACCTCGGCCAGAAAGCGCTCGCCATCGGCAAAGCTGAGCAGCTGCCGCTCGTCGCAGCTCTCCAGCATGAAGCGCAGGGAGTCGAGCACGGCCTCGTCGTCGTCGACCAGATAGAGCGGGGGGCGGGCAGGGGTCGGCATCTCAGTTCCTCGGCATGTCAGTGGATGAAGGGAGGGTTTCGGGGGGCGGCACGGGCAGGATGACCCGGGCCAGACAGCCGTGGGGGCTCAGGTTCTCCAGGCTGAACTGGCCGCGATGGCTCTCGACCACCTCCCGGCAGATGGCGAGCCCCAGCCCCATGCCATCCGGCTTGTCGCTGTAAAACGCCTGCTGCAGTTCGGTGGCGGGGACCCTCAGGCCGACGCCGTTGTCGCGGATCTCCAGCTGCAGGCTCTGCGCCTCGAAGGCGATCAGCAGCTCGACCCGGGCAGGCGCCTGCGCCGCTGCTTGCACAGGGGGGTGAGCAGGGGAGTGAACAGCGGGGTGCGCACTCTTAGCTGCCCTCTGCGCCGCTCTCTTCGCTGCACTCTCGGCGCCATTCTTGATGAGGTTGACCAGCAGCTGCTCCATCCCGGTGCCGTCCAGAGGTAACGGGCGTGGCTGGCCCCGCCAGTGCAGGGTGAAGGCGACGTCGAGCGGCGCCAGCATCTGCTCCAGCAGGGGGCGCAACTCCGCCACCAGGGTGGGCAGATCGCAAGGCGCGAAGCGGGGAGGGCGCTTTTGCAGCCTGGCTCTGAGCCGGTTGACGGTCTGGGTGATGCGCTGGACCTGTAGCCCTATCTGCTCCAGGGCCTGACGCAGGGAGGCCTGGGCGGCAACCTGGGCCGGATCCTGTGCCAATCTGTCCAGTCGCAGCAGTGCCCCCTGGCTGTAGTTGGCGATGGCGGTCAGGGGCTGATTGATCTCGTGGGCCACGTTGGCGCCCAGCTCACCCAGTTCGGCGAGTCGTCTGGCCTGTGCCAGCTGGCGTCCCTTCTGCTCAAGCTGGTGGCGGGCTTTGAGCAGCCGGCGCTGGCTGCGGTTGAACAGGTATTGCAGTAGCAGGTGGTGGCCCCCCAGCAGCAGTACCAGCGCCAGGGCGCCCCAGCCCCACTGTTGATGCTGGCGCAGCCAGTGCCAGGCCGCTTGCCACCAGGGGCCCTGCAGCGGGTGGCGATCCAGCGCCTTGAGTAGGCGGTCGATGGCAAGCTCGCTGGTGGGCACGGTCCAGCCCGCCGAATCGGCGGCGATGGCCGCCTCGCTATCAGCGGGCAGATCGTACAGCGCGCGGGTCACCGCCAGCGCCAGCGCGGGGGAGGCCCGCTCTGTCTTGGCGAAGGACCAGTTGGGGTAGAGCCGGGTCGAGCTCTGGCAACCAAAGCCGGCCGGCGCCTGATCGTCCAGCACCCGAAACGCCCCCCTGGCGACCTTGCCTTCCCGCTCCATGCGCTCCAGCTGGCACACCGGCACGATGGCGGCGGCCACCTCCCCTGCCGCCAGCCGCTCAATGAGCCGGTCCAGCGGAAAGCCGGTGAACTGCACGGTGGAGAAGAAGCGCTCCAGCCTGACCCCCTGTTCGCCCGCCTCGAAGCGATAGGCGAGGTAGCCGCCGAAGGCGTTCTCCGAGACGGCGGCGACCGCTTGCCCCTCGAGGTCACGCCAGTGTCGGTAGGGGGCCCGGGCGGGCACCACCAGGGCGGCGCCGATGGCGAGATTGTCCCCCCCGGCCGGGCTCTTGAGGGTGGCGAGCCAGGCCAGCGGGTACTGGCGCGCCAGACTCACCGACTGGCCCGGGTTGGTGATGACGAAATCGAGGTGCTCGCGGGCGACGGCCTCGGCCAGTTCATCGAGCCCCAGCGGATGCAGCACGAAGCGATGGTCGGGCACGCGCTGTGCCAGCCAGCGCAATAGCGGTTGCCACTGGGCTCTGGCCAGGGCCGGGCCACGGGGTGCCAGCACGCCGATGCGTATCGGTTCGGCCAAGGCCTGCACCGGCGCGGCCTGGGATGGTGCGGGTTGCTGCCGGGCCGGCGCTGGCGAAGAGGGGGTCGGGGCGGCCTGCACCCGCAGCGGCAGGGCTGACAGGGCGAGCCAGAGCAGCAGGCTGAGCAGGGACAAGGGAAGTGGGGCGTGCAGGGGGCTCTCCTCTCGGTGCAAAGGGGGCAGTCTATCACTGGGGCGCGCGCTTGCACGCGAACGGGGCCGGGAGGGGCGGCAAACGCCGCCCCGGTCACAGTTCAGCAGGGCTGGGGCATTTTTTATTGCGCTGGATCAACCCGGCTCCCGGTATGTGGAAAACCACAATAGAGGCGACTTCCTGCGTTGAGGACAATCGGCCCAACCCCTTTCAAGCCAGCTCAGCAGAAGGAAAGATGCCATGGAGCCCAGCAAGCGCCGATTGTTATCCGGGATCGCCGCCCTCACCGCAGGGGCGGCCCTGATCCCCGTCACCCAGGTTCAGGCGCAGTCTGTTCCCGCTCCCCGCAACGGGCGGGCGGCCATCAGCCGGGGGGACGGTCGCAAGCGTTACGGCATGCTGATCGACCTGCGCCGCTGCGTCGGTTGTCAGGCCTGCACCGTGGCCTGCACCATCGAAAACCAGCCTCCACTCGGCCAGTTTCGCACCACGGTGAGCCAGTACGAGGTGAGTGACGTGGCCGCCCTCGAGGCTCCCGCCTCTCTCTTGATGCTGCCGAGGCTGTGCAACCACTGCGCCAAGCCCGCCTGCCTCGATGTCTGCCCCACCGGCGCCACCTTCCAGCGCGACGACGGCATCGTGGTGGTCAACAACGACTGGTGCGTCGGCTGCGGCTACTGCGTGCAGGCCTGCCCCTATGACGCCCGCTTCATCAACCACGAGACCAACACCGCCGACAAGTGCACCTTCTGCGCCCATCGGCTGGAGGCGGGGCTCTTGCCCGCCTGCGTCGAGAGCTGTGTCGGCGAGGCGCGCATCATAGGGGATTTGAATGATCCCAAGAGCAGGATCAGCCAGCTGCTGCGCGAACACGAGCCGGCGCTCAAGGTGCTCAAGCCCGAGGCCCATACCCAGCCGCGGGTGTTTTATCTCGGCATGGAAGAGGCCTTCGTCAGCAAGGTCGACGGCAACCCGGCCCTGCGCACCCTGCTCACCGACGATGGCAAGGAGATAGCCCATGGTCATTAACGAACTGCTGGCCCCGGCTCAGCCCATCACCTGGCTGCCCTGGGCGGTGCAATATTTCTTCCTCATCGGCCTCGCCTACGGAGCCCTCTGGCTCGGCGCGTTTGAGCTGTGGCGCAAAGCGCCGGACCCGCGGCTGCAGACCCTGGCGGCGGTGCTGATGGTGGCGGCCGGCCTGGTGGCCCCCATCGCCCTGACCGCGGATCTGCACCAGCCGGCCCGGGCCTGGCACTTCTACGCCCAGGCGCGCTTTGGCTCCGTCATGTGGTATGGCGCCTATCTGCTGCCGCTGTTCAGCCTGCTCTCCATGCTGCTCGGCTGGCTGCTGCTAAGGCCAGCCCTGGCCCGGCGCGGCGCAGAAGGGGACAAGATCGCCCGCCTTGCCCGGCTGCTCTGCCTAGGAAGCTGGTCGGGGCACGTTTGGCTGCGGCCTCTCTCTTTGCTGGCCGCCCTGAGCGGGCTCAGCATCGCCCTCTACACCGGGCTCGAGACCATGGCGGTGGCGGCGCGCCCGCTCTGGCATACCCCCTGGTTGCCCTGGCTGCTGACCCTGAGCGCCGTGCTGGGGGCTCAGAGTGCCCTGCTGCTGCTCAATCGCTTGCTGGCGGGCTGGCGTGCCCAGACCGAGTCGACCCTGCTGCGCCAGAGCGGTTGGACGTTAGGCCTGCTGGCGCTCTCCCTGCTGGGCTGGGCCCTGTTTGGCGGCGCCTCGGCGGCAGAGGCCGCGGCCCTCTATCGGCTCGACCCGAGCTGGCGGCTGGCGGCCCACTGGCTGTTGCTGACCCTGGGGCTGGCCAGCCTGCTGATGTTGCTGCGGCCCAGGATCTCTGCTCGCCTGTCACTCTGGGGGTTGGCGCTGCTGGGGCTGCACCTGGTGTGGGGCCTGCGCTGGCTGGTGCTGATCCAGGGGCAGCTCGCACCCAAGTACGGGGCCGGCGTCTATCTCTATGACATCGCCTGGGGCCCGGCCGGTGTGCTCGGCATTCTCGGTACTTTCGGTCTGCTGGTGGCCCTGCTGGTGGCCCTCTCGGAGCTGGTGCGCCCCTCTGCTTCCTCCGCCATCAAGGCATCCACAACTTTTGCACGCGAGGCACTCTGATGGATCACAGCAAACGCAAGTTTCTCAAGGGCGCCGCCATCGCTGGCGGCACCGGGCTGTTCGTCGCCGGTTACAGCGACACCCTCAAGCAGGTGGCGAGCGGCCTTGCCACCGGCAGCTCGGGCAAACCGACCCGGGATCCCATCCATGGCAACTCGCTGGCCGTGGAGTACCGGGTTGACGAGCGAGGGGAGCTGTACCCCAACCCGGCCCAGCGGGTTGCCAACACCATGTGCCTCGGCTGCTGGACCCTGTGCGGAGTGCGGGCCCGCATCGACAACGAGCGCGACCAGATAGTGCGGATCTTGGGCAACCCCTATCACCCCCTCTCCGCCCGCCATCACATCGACTTCAAGACCCCGGTCAAGCAGGCGCTGCTCGCCACCAGTGGCTACCAGGACGGGGGGCTGGATGGGCGCTCCACCGCCTGCGCGCGGGGCAATGCCATGCTGGAGCAGCTCGACAGCCCGCAGCGGGTCACCCGCTGCCTCAAGCGGGTGGGACCCCGTGGCAGCGGCCGCTGGCAGAGCATCCCCTTCGAGCAGCTGGTGGCCGAGGTGGTGGAGGGGGGCGATCTGTTTGGCGAGGGCCTGGTTGAGGGGCTGCGGGCCATTCGCAACCTCGCCGAGCCGCTCGACCCGGCCAACCCGGAGTACGGCCCCAGGGCCAACCAGCTGCTGGTGAGCAACGCCTCGGACGAGGGGCGGGATCACTTCATCAAGCGCTTCACCTTCAACAGCTTCGGCACCCGCAACTTCGCCAACCACGGTGCTTATTGCGGCCTGTCGTTCCGGGTCGGGGCCGGCGCCCTGCTGGACGATCTGGAGAAGAACGCCCACCTCAAGCCGGACTGGGACGAGAGCGACTTCCTGCTGTTCATGGGCACCTCGCCCCAGCAATCGGGCAATCCCTTCAAGCGCCAGTCCCGTCAGCTGGCGGCAAACCGGGCGCGACCGGGCAAGCCGTTCTCCTGCGTGGTGGTGGCCCCCAGCCTGCCCAACACGGTGAACATGCCCTCCGCCCCCGCCAACCGCTGGCTGCCCATCCGCCCTGCCACTGACTCGGCGCTGGCCATGGCCATGCTGCGCTGGATCATCGACAACCAACGCTACGCCGAGCCTTTCCTGACGGCCCCCCATGCTGCTGCCGCCGAGCGGGCCGGCTATCGCGGTTTTTGCAACGCCAGCCATCTGGTTGTCTGCGACGAGGGGCATCCGCGCTTCGGCCAGATGCTGCGGGCCAGCGATCTCGGCTTGCCCTTTGAGGGGGAAGCCTATGGAGAGGGGGACGCTATGCTGGTAGAGGAGGCGAACAGCGGCGAGCCGAGACCCGCTGGCCAGTGTGAGCGGGCCAACCTCTGGGTGGATCGCCCCATTCAGGGCCCCAAGGGGGCGCTGATGGTGAAGAGCAGCTTCCAGCTGCTGGCCGAGGCGTGCCGGGAGCACACTCTCGCGCAATACAGCGCAGAGTGCGCCGTGCCGGTGAGTGATATCGAGGCGCTGGCGCGGGAGTTCACCAGCCACGGCACCCGGGCGGCGGTGGTCTCCCACGGCGGCACCATGAGCGCCAACGGCTTCTACTCGGCCTGGGCCATCATGATGCTCAATGTCATGATTGGGAACTTGAACGCCCGGGGCGGCGCCGTGGCGAGTGGCGGCAAGTTCGAACCCTTCGGGGCGGGGCCGCGCTACGATCTGGCGAGCTTCCCCGGCATGGTCAAGCCCGCCGGGGTCTTCCTGTCGCGATCCAAGTTCCCCTACGAGAAGACCTCTGAGTATCGGCGCAAGCGCGAGGCGGGCCAGAATCCCTATCCGGCGCAAGAGCCCTGGTTCCCCATCTCGGGCCCCTTGCTCGGCGAACACCTGACAGCGGCGGTGAACGGTTACCCCTACCGGCTCAAGGCCTGGATCAACCACATGGGCAACCCCCTCTACGGCCAGGCCGGGCTCAGCAAGGCCATAGGCGAGCAGTTGAAAGACCCCAAGGTGCTGCCGCTCTTTATCAGCATCGACAGCTTCATCAACGAGTCGTCGGCGCTGTCGGACTACCTGGTGCCGGATACCCTGACCTACGAGTCCTGGGGCTGGGCCACCGCCTGGCACGGGGTGATGACCAAGGTTTCCACCGGCCGCTGGCCCATCGTGGAGCCCCGTGTCGCCAAGACCGCCGAGGGAGATCCGGTCTGCATGGAGTCCTTCTTTATCGCGGTGGCCAAACGGCTGGGGTTGCCGGGCTTTGGCGAGGGGGCGCTCAAAGGGGCGGACGGCAAGGTGCATGCCCTGCACAAGGCGGCGGACTTCTCCCTCTACGGGGCGGCCAACGTTGCCTATCTCGGCGAGCCGGTGCCCGCCATAGGTCTCGAGGATCTCGCCTGGTCCGGAGTAGAGCGCATCCTGCCGGTGTTGAATGCCACCCTGAGCGCGGAGGAGGCGGGTCGCGCCGCCTACCTCTTCGCCCGTGGCGGGCGCTTCGAGCCGGCGGCCAAGGGGCGCGATGCAGCGGGTCAGCCGAGCAAGCGCTGGCCCAAGCCGCTGATGGTGTGGAACCCCGAGGTGGGCAGCCGCCGTCACAGCCAGAGCGGGCAGTTCTTGAGCGGCACCCCGCGCTTCTTCCGCCCCCAGCTGGCGGACGGCACGCCGCTCAATGAGGCGTTCAAGCCGGCCCAGTGGCCGCTGCTGCTCACCAGCTACAAATCCCACACCATGAGCTCCATGAGCATCGGCTCGGATCGCCTGCGCCAGGTGAACCCCAGCAACCGGGTGCGGCTCAATGCACAGACGGCGGCGCAGCTGGGGATCGAGAGCGGGGACAGGGTGCGAGTCAGCACCCCGGATGGCAGCGTGATCGGGGTGGCCGAGTGCGTGGCCGGGGTGCAGGCCGATGCCATCGCCATCGAACACGGCTTCGGCCACAAGGAGCTGGGGGCGCGGGAACACTGGATAGACGGCCAGAAAGTGGTTGCCAATCCGCTGCGCGGAGCCGGGGTTAATCTGAACGATCTGGCGGTGCTGGATCCCAGCCGCCATGGCCGCTACCCCCTGGTGGACTGGGTCATCGGCTCGTCGGCCCGCCAGGGGCTGCCGGCCCGGGTGGAGAAGCTGGTATGACGATCCAATGAAAACGGGGCCTGCGGGCCCCGTTGCTTGTCTGCTCTGCGTCACTGTCACAGTTTGAAGTCGACCCACACCAGGCGGTGATCCGAGCTGACGCCTTTGGCGATGCCGAGCTTGGCGTCGTACACCAGGTGGTAGCCCGGCTCGAAGCTGGCTGGCCAGAACACGCCGGAGGCGACCGCGTTCAGGTTGGCGGAGGGCAGCACGTGGTCAAGCTGCAGGCCGCTGCTGCTGGTGATGCGCTCCGGGGTGGGGCGGCTGTTGTTGCGCTTGCACTGATCCGGCTGGCTGGCGAGGCACTCGGGGCCGCCCTGGCTGACCGGGATCAGGGTGCCGTTGGTGACGGCCTGGTTGACCAGCACATGGTTGTGCAGATCCTGAATGGCGGTCAGGTCGCCATCGCCAATCTGGGGATCGGCGTTGAGATCGCCGGCGATGACGAACTTGGCGCCCGCGGGCAGGCCACCGGCCTTGCCGGCGTCATCCACCATGTAGCTGGCGGTCTCCACGTAATCCTGCCAGAAGGCGACTTCGGCCCGGTTGTGCTTGACGTTGTGGCGCGCCGCGTTGCCGAAGATGGGCGGGGTCGGGTGGGAGATGAGGAAGTGGATCACCTCCTCCTTGTTGCCGTGCTTGATGCGCACCGGTACGTCGGCGTGGTTCTTGGACGAGAGCGGGAAGGCCTGCCAGGCGGCATCGTCATACCAGGCATCGCCGCACTGGCGGCCGGCCGGGATCGGCGCCTTGGCATTGTTGCAGTCGTCGATGACGGGGTTCGTTTCGCCCGGCATGTCCTTCCACTTGAATTTCTGGAAGGTGCGGATCTGCTTGGTATCGATGGGGTACTGGGACATCACGGCGAAGGCGTACTGGCCGTGGTAGTTGCCAAAGCCCCAGGCGTCGTCCGGCCCATTGTTGATCTTGCCGTCCAGGTTGAGGTCATGGCCGCTCATCAGGCCGGTGTTGGTGGCGAAGTTCTGCAGCACCGGGTAGCTGATGGCCTTCACCTCGTCGTGCTGGGCGTGGGCCAGGTAGTTGTCGTTGAAGGCTTTGAGGTCCGTGGTGTCGGCGCCCTTGCCGTCATTGTCGAATTCGTTGAGCAGGAACACGTCCGGCCGGGTGCGCTGGATGATTTCGGCGATGTTGCGGATCTGCTGCACGTCGAGGGCCTTGGTCTTCTCGGCGCCGCTCAAGGTGCCGTCGGCGAGGCGGGCCAGCAGGGCATCCTGTTCGGTGCGACTGAGGGCCAGTTCACCGGCGAGCATGCCGGCTGCGGTGCGATCGAAGGAGAGGTTGAAGGTAGCGAAGCGAACCATGGGGGTCGGGGTCTCGGAGTCATTTTGGCTGTTACAGCCTGCCATCAATCCGAAGGAAATGGCAGCGGCCAGTAGGGATTTGCTGATATTTTTCATTGTAATATTCCGTAGCATCAATAAGTTATACCTTGCTCATGGGGAGCGAAGGCGTGCCCATTATAGGGATCCCGGCCGGCAGCCGGGCTCTGAATGGGCCAAAGTGTGAGACCATTCACAGAGCAAAACGGAGAGGCGAGATGAGTCGGCGACAGACGGCCCTGGTGGTCGAGGGGGGCGCCATGCGCGGCATTTTCGCCGCCGGGGTGCTGGATGCGTTTCTGGCCAAGGGCCGCACGGCGTTTGATCACTGCATCGGGGTATCGGCCGGGGCGGTCAATCTGGCGGCCTTTCTGGCCGGTCAGCAGGGGCGCAACCACAACGTCATCACCGACTACTCCTGCCGTCCCGAGTTCATCAACCTGGCCAAGTTCTTGCGCGGCGGCCACTGGCTCGATCTCGACTGGCTGTGGGCCATTACCATCCGCGAATGCCGGCTAGATCTGGCGCGCTTTGCCGCCAACCCGGTGCCGCTGACCGTGGTGACCACCCGGGTCGCGGACGGCCAGGCCGCCTACCTCAAGGCCAACGCCGCCGAGCTGGAGCAGCAGATCAAGGCCTCCTGCTCGGTGCCGCTGGTCTACCGGGACTTCGTGCGCATCGACGGGGAGGCCATGACGGATGGCGGGGTGGCGGACTCCATTCCGGTGCGTCACGCCTATGAGCAGGGGGCGCGCGACATCACGGTGGTGCTCTCCCGCCCGCTGGGCTATCGCAAGCGGGCGCCGCGCCTGCCCGCCCTGCATCGCTACCTGCTGCGCGAGACGCCGGCCCTGGCTCGCGCCAGCCTGTCGCGTCATCAAAGCTACAACGATGCCATCGACTTCATCCGCCAGCCGCCGGCCGATTGCCGCATCCGGGTCATAGTGCCGCCGGCGGGTTTTCGGGTCGGCCGCATGACCACCGACCGGGGACGGCTGGAGCAGGGTTACCAGATGGGCTGGCAGGCGGCCCTCGACTATCTAGGGAGCGCTTAGGCGCGCTCTGTGTACAGTTTCGGCCCCGAACGGGGTCGCCACCATGAAAGCGCATGGCGATGGCGCAGCAGATCTGCGACGCGTCATTTCGCCCGGTCATTCCCCTCTTGCGCGGCGGTGGCTGCACTCTGTTCGTCTGCTTAATATGTAGCTGGATAATTATTTGCGATATTTACAGCGAAATGGTCAGGATTGCCACCATGAAAAAATATGACTATTAAGCTGTGCTAAATAATCCACGAGTCAATTTGTGACTTAATAATAAAACGACCGGGGAACTTTTCTGATTGGTTATATTTGATACGCATTTATTTAAATAAAATTTGTTTATATTCATATGCATAGTTCAACATAACTTATGCGAAATAGATTATTCGCTGCGGGTTGAATCTGTTTACATCAATGGCGAATTGATAGCCTGACTTCATCTCGGCTACTGTCCCCTCTCGATTCGTTTGGGTAGCAAACGGATACAAAAATAATAACGACAGAGACTGGACGCATTGATAAAGAGTCATCTTTATTGATTTTAATCCTGCCAAAGGAGCCGGAATAATGAGTGGTTTATCTTCCCATCATATTGCCCAAAATATATTTGCCGAGCTGTTGCCTTATCGCCGCCGCTTCCCCGATCCCATTCTGGATCGGCAGCAGGAGGAAGCAGAGGTGGCCGCCATCCAGATCCCCCGTCTGCAGGCCTTCATCGAGCGGGGCGAGACCATCACCTGCGTGCTGCCCGCCTTTCCCACCAAGTCGCCCAATCCGAACAAGGTGCTGGGCACCCTGCCGGACATGGCGGAGCGGCTCTCCCTCAGCTTTCTCAACCACCTCTGCCAGCGCATCCAGCTGCACTATGCGCCCGGCATGCGGATCCTCATCTGCTCGGACGGCCATGTGTTCGGTGACCTCATCCGGGTGGCGGACCCGGCCATCGACGCCTATCAGGCCCACATCGAGCAGCTGATCCTGGAGCTGGGGGCGACCCACCTCGGGGTCTTCCACTTAGGCATGGTGGCGGGCATGGCCGAGTCTTGCGCCAGCCGCGACTTCGACACCCTGCGCGAACAGCTGGTGGAGCGCTATGCCGAGCCGCTGGCACAGATCACGGAAGAGGTGAGAAGCACCGAGGAGGGCATTCGCCTCTATCGCGCCATGACCCGCTTCCTCTATGAAGACAGCCAGCTGCCGGATACCCCGCTCTCCAACACGGCGCTGCAGCGGGATGCCAAGGCGCGCACCCATGCGGTGATCCAGCGCAGCCGTGCCTGGGGCAACCTGCTGGCTGAGCGCTTCCCCGAGGCGATCCGCCTCTCCATCCACCCCCAGGCGAGCCACAGCCTGAAGATGGGCATCCACATGCTGCCGACCCGGGATGACTGGCTCACCCCCTGGCACGGGGTGGCGGCCAATCTGGATGGCCAGTTCGTGCTGATGAAACGGCGCGACGTGCTGGCGATGGAGCATGAGCTGGTCCACATCCACGGCCGTCCGAGCCACTACCTGATCAACGGCAAGCAGGCCGCCGCCTGAGGAGTTTCCCATGACTGCATCCATCGTTACCCTCGGTGGCGAGCGCTGCCGTATCCTGCCACAAGCCCCGTTCGGCCTGCTGATTGAACCGGCCCGCAACGCCCAGCCGGTGCAGAGCCTGGCTATCGAGGCGCTGCGCGAGCTGGCCCGCCGCCACGGCGTGCTGATCCTGCGCGGGTTCGAGTCCGGCTTCACCGATCCCGAGCGGCTGACCCGCTACGGCGAGGAGTGGGGCGAGATCATGATGTGGCCCTTCGGCGCCGTGCTGGACGTAAAGGAGCACGAGAACGCCACCGACCACATCTTCGACTCCAGCTATGTGCCGCTGCACTGGGACGGCATGTACAAGCCGACCCTGCCCGAGTTCCAGCTGTTTCACTGCGTGCACGCCCCGGCGGCGGACGAAGGGGGGCGCACCACCTTCATCAATACCCGCCAATTGCTCACCGAGCTCGACGGCGAGCGGCTGGCCCGCTGGGAGCGGGTGCACATTACCTATCGCATCAAGCAGGTGGTGCACTACGGCGGCCAGGTGCGCTCGCCGCTGCTGGTGCCCCACCCGGTGAGCGGCGAGACGGTGCTGCGCTACAACGAGCCGCCGCGCGAGGGGGTACGTTTTCTCAACCAGCATGCCCTCGAGATTGAGGGGGTGGCACCTGCCGAGCAGGCTGCCTTCCTGCAGGATCTGCACCAGCGGCTCTATGACCCACGCTACTTCTATGCCCACCAGTGGCAAGGGGGGGACGTGGTGATCGCCGACAACCTCGGCCTGCTGCACGGCCGCGAGGGGTTCACCGCCCGCTCGGCCCGCCACATCCAGCGGGTCCACATCCAGGCCAGCCCGGTCTGCCTCAACCCGGCGCTGGCGCCGCAAGGGGCGGCGTGATGGCGACCATTTTGCTGGCGGCCACCGCCACCCCGGGCCATGTCAATCCCATGCTGGCGGCGGCCCGTCTGCTGGTGGCGCAGGGGCATAGAGTGCTGATGCTGTGCGGCGCCCTGTTCGAGCAGCGCATCCGCGCAACCGGTGCCGAATTCGTGCCCTTCGCCCCCGAGGTGGACTTTGACTACCGGGCGCTGGAGCGGCATTTTCCCGAGCGGGCCAGCCTGAGCGGTACCGCCCAGATGGCGCTGGCGCTTAAGCGCTTCTTCGCCGCCCCCATGGCGCAGCACGACCGCCATCTGCGGGCGCTGATCGCGGCAGAGGGGGTGGATCTGCTGCTGGTGGAGAACGGCTTCTACGGCGTGCTGCCCTTGTTGCAGCAGGGGCGCGGTCGGCACCTTCCCATCCTGATGCTGGGGGTAAACCCGGTCTCCTTCTCGAGTCCGGACGCCATCTTCTACGGCCCGCGCATCCCCCCCGAGCTGCGCCGCTCCCTTGGCGAGCTGCCCTGGCTCGACGAGCCGACCCGGCAACTGCAAAGGGAGGTACAGCAGAGCTTCGATGCCGCGCTGGCCGAGGCGGGGGCGCCGCCGCTGACGGCCCCCTTCACCGATGTGATGGTGACGGCCCCCGATGCCTTTTTGCAGCTCTCCTGCGCCGGCTTTGAATACGAGCGGCCGGAGCTGGAGGGGGTGATCCGCTATGTCGGCCCGCTGCTGCCCCCCCGGATTGAGCTGACGCCACCGCCCTGGTGGGAGCGGCTCGATGAGCGGCCGCTGGTCATCGTCAGCCAGGGCACCCTGGCCAACGTGGATCTGGGGCAACTGCTGTTGCCGGCCATGCAGGGGCTGGCCGGCGACGAGCTGCAACTGCTGCTGACCACCGGCGGGCGGGATCCGGCACTGCTCGGCGCCGCCGTCCCGGCCAATGCCATCGTCACCGAACACGTGCCGTTCGAGCTGGCACTGCCCCGCGCCGCCGTGCTGGTGACCAACGGTGGTTATGGCTCGGTGCAGGCTGCGCTGGCGCACGGGGTGCCGCTGGTGGTGGCGGGCACCGGGGAGGACAAGGCGGAGGTGGCCACCCGAGTGGCGTGGAGCGGCGCCGGCATCAATCTGCACAGCAACGAGCCGACGGCGGACGCGGTGGCGGTGGCGGTGCGCAAGCTGGTGCACGAGCCGCGCTATCGGGCCAGGGCCCGGCTGCTGGCCGACGAGATGGCTGCGCTCGATGCCCGCGCAGCCATCGCCGGGGCGGTGACGGCCCAGCTCGGCGGGCAAGGGTGATCCCGTGATGAAACAGGGGGGCTCGATGGCCTCCCTGTTGTTCAGCTTGCGCTCAGTTTGTGGCTGCTAGGGTGGCCAGCGTGACAAGAGGCGGCGTCAGCGGCGCCGGATGCACTTTTTCCTGCAAAAAGAGCGATCCCGACGTTGAATTTTTGGCCGACTCAGGAAAGAATGCGCGCTCGGTAATCGACCTCGGGCGCAAGGTACTCGTCACGGGTCAGACCGAGGATGAAATGGCCGTCGGCCAACTTGGTACAGGAAACCACACAGGAATTTTATGAATCCCCTTCGCACTGCCGCTTCGGCTCTTTTATGTACTCTGGCGCTGGTCAGCCAGCAGGCCGCCGCCGTTGAATACCAGCTGCCTGCAGCCAACAGCCGCCTGATCGGTGAGAACCAGGAGTACGTGGTACCCGCGGACAACCGTCCGCTGGAGCAGATCGCCTCCGACTTCCAGTTGGGTCTGACCAACATCATGGAAGCCAACCCGGGTGTCGACCCCTACCTGCCCAAGGCGGGCAGCAAACTGGTCATCCCCCATCAGCTGATCCTGCCCAACGCTCCCCGCGAAGGGATCGTCATCAACGTGGCGGAGATGCGTCTCTACTACTACCCAAAAGGCAAGAACGTGGTGCAGGTGCTGCCCATCGGCATCGGCCAGCTGGGGGTCAACACCCCGGAAAACTGGATCACCAAGGTGGAGCGCAAGCGCGCCAACCCGACCTGGACCCCGACCGAGAACATCCGTCGCCGCTACGCCGCCCAGGGCAAGACCCTGCCGGCGGTTTGGCCGGCCGGTCCGGACAATCCCATGGGCCTGCACGCGCTCTACATCGGCAACCTGTATGCCATTCACGGCACCAACGCCACCTTCGGCATCGGTCTGCGGGTGAGCAGCGGTTGCGTGCGTCTGCGCGCCGACGACATCAAGTACCTGTTCGACAACGTGCCGGTCGGCACTCGCGTCCAGTTCGTCAACCAGCCGGTCAAGACCACGGTCGAGCCGGATGGCGGTCGCTACATGGAAGTGCACGAGCCGCTGTCACGCAACGAGGAGGAGTTCAACTCCACCGCCTCCGTGCCGCTGCCCATGACCCCGGCCACCACCCGCTTCATCGCCCACATGGACAGCGACTCCAATGTGGTCAAGCAGGTGCTGGAACAGCGTACCGGCATGCCGACCCGTCTCAACCCGCAGGTCTGATGACCGGGAAGACTGGCCAATGCACAACGGCGACCATGAGGTCGCCGTTGTTGTTTCTGGCTCTGTCACCGGTTATCAGCTGGCGGGAGGGGCATAGAGGGCCAGCCAGTTGCCCTCGCTATCTTCGATGATGACCCGGCAGCCATGGCCGCTGCCGATGCTGTGCAGGGGCTCGAGCACCCGTCCGCCGATCTTGGGCACCAGCTGTTCAGCCTCCTGCAGGCGCTGGCCAAGGGCGAGGTAGATGAGGGGGCCCGTGTGCCCTGGCTGGTGGTACTTGTCCATGGGGCCGAGACAGGCCGCCGCGTTGTTGCCATCGTGGCGCAGCATGGCGAAGCGGATCTCCTCCTGTATCGGCGTGACCGGCACGTCGAGCAGGGCCGAGTAGAAGGCCATGGCGCGTTCCAGATCCCGTGTCGGAATGTCGGCCCAGACCAGGGTATTGTCCATCTTGGTGATCTCCAGCATGTTCCGGCCGATGCGACCGGCGGTTCTGTTCCTTGCTGACGGCCTCTCGCGGCAGTTCGCAGGCAGCTTCCTAGAGGTTAGGAGCGGCCCATGAGGGGCGCCAGAGCGAAAAAAAGCGGCGCCTGATGGCGCCGCTTTCAGGTGGGAAGCTGGAGGTTTTTTCCCTCGATATACAGTTACTTTCCGGCGATGCTTAGCCCGCCGATGCGGATAAGAGGCGCATAGAAGCTCTTGCCGTCGTCGTGGTGCAGCACGTTGGCGACCGCTTCCAGCTCACCCAGCAGGCGATAGAAGTTGCCCGCCACCGTGATGCCGCGCACCGGTGCCACCCGCACGCCGTCCCGGCACAGGAAGCCGGAGGCACCGAACGAGAAGTCGCCGCTTACCGCATCGGCGCCGGAGTGCAGGCCGTCCAGCTTGACCAGCTCCAGGTACTCGCCGCCTTGCGCCTCGGCCTCGCTGTGGGGGCCGAGCCCGAACACCAGGTGGCGCGGGCTGACATCCAGCGCACTGCGGGCGCTGCGCGCCGCCGAGCCGTTGCTGGCCAGGCCAAAGTGGTGGGCGGTGGCGCTGTTGTGCAGCAGGGTTTTGAGCTCCCCTTCGCCAATCAGCAGCAGATCCCGGGTGGGGGCACCCTCGCCATCGAAGGCCTTGATGTGCATGCCGCCTGGCATATAGGCCCGGCTCTCCAGGGTGAGCCAGCGGGAGGCCACCGACTGGCCCAGCTTGTCGCGCCAGGGGTTGATCTCCTGCTGGGCCCACTTGCCCGACAGCGCGGCCTGGAAGCAGCCGAACAGGCTGGCCAGGGCATTGGTGTCGAAGATGGCGCTGTAGTGGCCGCTCGGCACCGCGTCCCCCGCCAGCAGGCCGTCGGCCACGGCGTGGATCTGGCGGATGAGGGTCTGGCTGTCCAGCGCATCGAAGCGGCGCTCATACTGCCCCTGGGAGAACATGGACTGACGACCGTCGCGCTCGATAAGGGCGGAGCTATAGCAGCCGACGCTGAACGCCTGATGCTGGCAGAGGCTGCCCTGGCTGTTGGCGAGCCACAGCCGGCCCTCTCCCTCGAAGAAGCTGTTGTAGGGGGCGCCGGTCACGTCCGGCAGCGCCAGCATGTCCGACTCGAGGCGCAGGGCCAGGGCAATCTTCTCCTCCACGGGGGTGGTGTCGGGCTGATTGATTTCGGCGCAGTCGGTGGCGAGCCGGCTCTGCTGCACGGCGATGGTCTGATCCGGGTCTACCTTGGCGAAGCGGCTGGCATCCAGCGCATCCTGCAGCATGGCGGCCAGCGCAGACTCGTCGAGGGATTCCGAATAGGCGATGCCGACCCGGCCCTCTTTTATCAGCCGAATGCCGATCTGCTGGCTGCTGGTGACCTTGTATTCGCTGAGTTCGCCCTTGTCGGCCTTGAGGGAGAAGGCCTTGTCCTGGTTGGCGATGATGTCCGCCTCGGCACCGAGATCGGCGACCTGGTCCAGCAAACGGGTCAGTAGTTGGTTCATGTCGAGTTGGCTCATCAGGCGTTCCCTCCGACCAGGATATTGTCGACTTTGAGCGGCGGCTGGCCGACGGATGCCGGGATTGAGCCGGAGACCGATCCGCACATGCCGGCGGAGAGGGCCAGATCGCGCCCCACCATGGAGATCTCCTTGAGCACCTGCGGGCCGGTGCCAATCAGGGTGGCCGACTTGAGTGGCCGGGTGATCTTGCCCCCCTCGATGAGGTAGGCCTCCTGCACGTTGAAGTTGAACTCGCCGGTGCCGGGCTGCACCGAGCCCCCTCCCATCCGCTTGGCATAGATGCCGTGCTCCACGGTTGCCAGCATCTCGTCCAGGCTGTGATTGCCCGGCTCTATGTAGGTGTTGCGCATGCGCGAGGCCGGCGCGAACTTGTAGGATTCGCGGCGCCCGGAACCGGTACGGGCGTAGCCGGTGCGCAGGGCCCCCATCCGGTCCACCAGGAAGCCGGTGAGCACGCCATCCTTGATGAGCTGGGTGTGCTGAGTCGCCATTCCCTCGTCATCGACGTTGATGGAACCCCAGGCGTTGCCCTGCAGCCCCTCGTCCACCGCGCTGACCGCCGGATTGGCGATGAGCTGGCCCATCTTGTCGTGGAACACCGAGGCCTTCTTGGCCACCGAAGTGGTCTCCAGCAGGTGGCCGCACGCCTCGTGGAAGATGACGCCGCCAAAGCCGCTCTCCATGATGACCGGCAGCTTGCCGCTCGGGCAGGGGGCTGCGCCCAGTTTCACCAGCGCCTGGCGGGTGGCGGTGAGGGCCAGCTCGCGGGGATCCACGCCGGCGGCGTGTTCCCAGCCCATCATGGCGCCAGGGGCTTCGTAACCAACGCTCTGTTCGCTGCCAAGGGCGGCGATGGTCTGGGCCATGATACGGTTGTAGTGGCGGCGATCGCTCACCTGCACCCCTTCGCTGTTGAAGATCTCTACCTCCTGTTCCCAGCCCAGCACGTTGCCGGCAAACTGGCTCACCTTGGTGCTCTCGGCGCGGGCCGCGGCATCCATGGCGTGCAGGTAGGCAATCTTCTGTTCCAGCAACTTGTCGGCTGAGAGCGGCAAGGCCACCGGGTTGCGATCGCTCAGGCGACTGAAATCGAAGGCGGTGGCAGTCACTACGGGGTCACGCCGGTCCTTGGCCGCCAGCAGGCTGACGATGCGCAACAGTTCATCGCGGCTGGCCAGGTTGGTGTAGCCGTAGAGCACCTTGTGGCCGTAGCACAGGCGCACGCCGATGCCGAAATCGAGGCCGCCGCTGATGTTTTCTATCTGGCTGGAGAGCAGGCTGAGCTGGCTGCGGCGCTTGCGCTCCACAAACAGCTCGGCGAAGTCGGCACCCAGCGCCAGCGCGTGATCGAGCACGTCGCGGGCGATGGCAGGGGCCAACAGGGAGAATGGGGTCATAGAATTTCCTTATTCTGGTCTGTCCGTTTGCTTCCGATACCCGGCTGTGATTGTTATGGGGTACCGTTTCCATTGTTGCAGACCAGCACAAAAAAGTCGCTATAGCGTCATGCGATGATACCGATTGAGAAAATCGGTGCGATTTATGCGCCCGGTGGCCCGAAACCCGGCCGCCGGCAGTCAGTGAAGCGTCGCCGCTGATGTTTGTTCAATCAAGGGGCCTTTGACCAGGCCTTTGTCGTCATGCCGTGCGGGGAGAGGGCGATGGCTGGGGGCCATCGCCACTGGTGTCAGGCAACCCTGCTTCAGAGCAGCTCGTGAATTTCCCCCAGGATCTGGTCGACCCACTGCTCGATGCGCGATTCGGTCTGGTCGTACTGATTGGCGTCGTCGAGCGCCAGGCCGACGAAATGACGGCCATCGTCGATCAGCGCCTTGGAGGCATCGAACTCGTAACCCTCGTTGGGCCAGTAGCCCACCAGCTTGACTCCCTTGGGGACCAGCTGATCGTGCAGCAGGCCGAGGGCATCCTGATACCATTCGCCGTAACCCAGCTGATCGCCAAGGCCGAACAGGGCGATGATGCGGCCTTCCAGCTCGACATCCTGAATGTCTTCCCAGCGGGATTCCCAGTCTTCCTGCAGCTCGCCGAAGTCCCAGGTGGAGATGCCCAGGATCAGGATGTCGTACTCCTGCATGAGGGTGAGGGGCACATCCTTGATGTTGTGGAGATCGACCAGCTCGGGGCCAATGAGGGCGCGGATCTTCTCGGCGGCCATCTCGGTGTAGCAGGTGGTAGAGCCGTAAAACAAACCTATCTTCATCGCTCTTCTCTTGATCGCAGTCGGCAATGGGAGCGGGCAACCGCAGGGTGGCGCCCGGGGGAGGGCGTCAGTCTAGCAGATTGCCCGGCACGCTTCATCGCCTGGCGGGCGATGGACAACGGCAACTTGCGGCCGCGGTGGGTCGGCACGTTACAATGGGCCATGTTTTCCCTGAGCGCGGCGCACCATGAGCAAGTCTGAATCCCATCCCCTGATCGAGCCGTTTCTGGATGCCCTCTGGCTGGAGCGGGGTCTCTCCGACAACACGGTCAGCTCCTATCGCACCGATCTGGAAAAATTCTCCCTCTGGCTCGACGAGCAGGGTGGTTCCCTGCTGCTGGCGGGGCTGGACGACATCCAGCACTATCTCGCCTGGCGGGTGGACCAGCAGTTTGCGGCCAGCAGCACGGCCCGCTTCCTGTCGGCCCTGCGCCGTTTCTATCAGTACCTCAACCGGGAGAAGCTGCGCAGCGACGATCCCACCGTGCTGCTGGAGGGGCCCAAGCTGCCCAAGAAGTTGCCATCGGATCTCAGCGAAGCCGAGGTGGAGGCGCTGTTGCAAGCGCCGCTGGTGGACGAGCCGCTGGAGCTGCGGGACAAGGCGATGCTCGAGCTGCTCTACGCCACCGGGCTGCGGGTCTCCGAATTGGTGGGGCTGACCGCCGAGCATGTCAGCCTGCGCCAGGGGCTGGTGCGGGTGGTCGGCAAGGGGAACAAGGAGCGACTGGTGCCCATGGGGGAGGAGGCGGTGCACTGGCTGGAGCGCTACTACCGGGAGGCCCGCACCCTGCTGCTCGGCGGCACCAGCTCGGACGTGGTGTTCCCCTCCAAGCAGGCGCGCATGATGACCCGTCAGACCTTCTGGCACCGCATCAAGCTCTATGCCCAGCGCGCCGGCATCCAGGGCGAGCTCTCCCCCCACACCCTGCGCCACGCCTTCGCCACCCATCTGCTCAACCACGGCGCCGATCTGCGGGTGGTACAGATGCTGCTGGGCCACGCGGATCTCTCCACCACCCAGATCTACACCCACGTGGCCAACGAGCGGCTCAAGGCGCTGCACGGCCAGCACCATCCGCGCGCCTGACCGGCAACAAAAAACCGCCAGAAGGCGGTTTTTTTCGAATACACGACAGGAGCTGGCGCTTATTTTCCCTGTTGGGATTTGAGCAGATCGCGGATCTCGGTCAGCAGTTCCTGATCCTTGGTCGGGCCAGCCGGGGCCGCGGCCTCTTCCTGCTTGCGCTTGAGGGTGTTGATGGCCTTCAGCCCCATGAAGATGGCGAAGGAGATGATCAGGAAGTCGATGATGGTCTGGATGAACTTGCCGTAGGCGATGACCACGGCCGGGGTGCTCCCCTCGGCGGCCTTCAGGGTCACGGCGAGGTCGCTGAAGTCCACGCCCCCCAGGATCAGGCCGATGGGCGGCATGATCACGTCTCCAACGAAGGAGGAGACTATCTTGCCGAAGGCGGCACCAATGATGATACCGACCGCCATGTCGATCACGTTGCCTCTGGACGCAAAGGCCTTGAACTCTTGAATCAGACTCATTTTCCCCTCCAAAAATGGGCAAGGTACGGCCAGTGCCGCACCGGTATTTGAATAATAAAGCTTCAGGAAAACAGAGGATGACCGTCGTGTTTCCTGTCGTCCCGGTTAGCTTGCTGGGCCTTTGCCCGATTGGCAACCTGTCAGATCGGGATTTTTTGCGGCCCTGCTTATTAATCAATCGATAATTAAGCGGTTGAGGAGAGAATACTCACTGAGTTACCTTGTGAGTCCATTCGTTCATGCCAAGTGAGTAAAAGAGTGAAGTATTTACTGCTGGGAATGATGCTGCTGGGCTCTTTTGCCGCCAGCGCGGGGATGGATCCCCAACTGTTGAAGCAGACCATAGAGCAACGGCTCGGGGTACAGGTCTATCTGGTGGACGAGACCCCCATGCCCGGTCTCTACATGCTGGGCACCGCCCAGGGGCTGCTCTATACCGATGCCAGGGGCGACTATGTGCTGCAGGGCACCATGCTGGATCTGGCCCACGACATGAAAAACCTCACCATGCTGGGGCTGCGTCAGCAGCGGCAACTTGCCCTGGCGCAGATCGGCGAGCGGCGGGTACAGCTGCGGGCCGAGCAGGAGCGCCATCGCGTCACCCTGTTCACCGATCTCGCCTGCAGCAGCTGTCGCACTACCCTGGAAGAGCTGCCGGTCCTGCAGGCGAGAGGGGTCAGCGTGCAACTGCTACCGGTGCTCGGCACCTTTGCCGATCTGGCCGAGGCGCAGGCGCGCTGGTGCAATCCCCGGCAGTTCGGTGCACTGGATCTCAGTGATCGTTTGCCTGAGACCGGCTGTAATGAGATCCTTGCCCATCATATCGGCCTGAGCCAGTGGCTCGGGATCAAGGCGCTGCCGAGCTGGGTCCTGCCAAATGGCGACCTGGTGCGCGGTTATCAGAGCCCTGAACAACTGCTCAAGATACTGGATCACATCAATGCCCCTGCTAATCCGTCGTCGTCCGCGAGTTGATGATTCCCATCTGCCCGCCACCCTGCACCCGCTGCTTCGTCAAATCTTCGCCAGCCGCGGGGTTGAAGATCCCGCTCTGCTGGAGCGCAGTGCCAACCAGCTGTTGCCGCCCCAGCGCCTGTTCGGCATGGCGCAGGCGGTGCCGCTGCTGGCCGAGGCACTGACGGCGCAAAAACGCATTCTCATCGTCGGTGACTTTGACTGCGACGGCGCCACCAGTTCGGCGTTGTGCGTGCTGGCCCTGCGCGCCATGGGCGGTCGCCACATCGATTTTCTGGTGCCCAACCGCTTCGAGTTCGGTTATGGCCTCACCCCGGAGATCGTCGAGCTGGCGGTAGCCCGCGGCGCCGAGTTCCTGATCACGGTGGACAACGGCATCTCCAGCATCGCCGGGGTGGCGGCGGCCAAGGCGGCAGGCATGCAGGTACTGGTTACCGATCACCATTTGCCGGGCCTGGAACTGCCTGACGCCGACGCGATAGTGAACCCCAACCAGCATGGCTGCGACTTCCCCTCCAAGTCGCTTGCTGGGGTTGGGGTCGCCTTCTATCTGATGGCGGCCCTCAACACCCATCTGCGCCAGAGCGGCTGGTATGAGCGTCAGGGGCTGCGCGCCCCCAACGTGGCTGATTACCTCGATCTGGTGGCGCTCGGCACCGTGGCCGACGTGGTGGCGCTCGATGGCAACAACCGCATTCTGGTCCATCAGGGTTTGCAGCGGATCCGGGCCGGCCGCTGCCGCCCCGGCATCCAGGCGCTGGTAGACGTGTCGGGCCGCGACGGGCGTCGCCTGTGCGCCGCCGATCTCGGCTTTGCGCTGGGGCCGCGCCTCAACGCGGTGGGCCGGCTCGACGATATGTCGCTCGGGGTCGCCTGCCTGCTGAGCGAGGACATCAACCTGGCGCGCCAGCTCGCTTCCGAAATGGACAGCCTCAACCAGGAGCGCAAGGAGATCGAGCAGGGGATGCAGCAGGAGGCGCTCGCCACTTTGGAGCAGATCCGTTTTCGCGACGGCGAGGTGCCGTCGGGTATCGTGCTGCACCGGGACGAGTGGCATCAGGGGGTGGTGGGGCTGGTGGCCTCCAAGGTGAAGGAGAAGTACTATCGCCCGGTCATAGCGTTTGCCGAGAGCAGCGAGACCGAACTCAAGGGCTCCGGGCGCTCCATCCCGGGGGTGCACCTGCGCGATGCGCTGGAACTGCTCGACACCCGCCACCCCGGTTTGATGGGCAAGTTTGGCGGCCACGCCATGGCGGCCGGGCTGACCCTGCCCAAGGCCAATATCGAGGCCTTCGGTCGGGCTTTTGAGGCAGTCATCGGCGAGCTGGTGACCCCTGAGCTCTTGACCGGGGTGTTGCTCACCGATGGCGAGCTGCTGCCCGATGAGCTGAGTCTGGAGCTGGCGGAGCTGATCCGCGCCTCCGGCCCCTGGGGTCAGGCCTTTCCCGAGCCGCTGTTTGACGGCGAATTCGTGCTGGTGCAGCAGCGGCTGGTGGGGGAGAAGCACCTCAAGATGATGCTGACCACGGATTCCGGCCATGCGGTGGATGCCATCGCCTTCGGGGTCGATCTCAAGCGCTGGCCCGACGCCTCGGTCAAGCGGGTGCGGCTGGTCTACCGGCTTGACGTCAACGAGTGGCGCGGCAACCGCAGCGTGCAGCTGCTGGTGGAGCATCTGGAAGCCGCCGGCCTCTGATTCCCGCGAGTCTCTCTTGCTGCCGATGACGGCCACCTCTGGGTGGCCGTTTTTTTATGGTATGAACCCGGATGTTGTCGTTGACCCGTCTATTGCTTCACAGTTTAAGCTTTCCTTCATCGGGTCACGGACCCCTCAGCGAGTGTTGTCATGAAAATATCCGAACTGGCCCGGCGCTGCGGCCTGGCCCGCTCCACCCTGCTCTATTACGAGAAGCTGGGGGTGATTGCGGGCACGAGGGGCGCCAACGGCTATCGCCACTATGACGAGGGGGATCTGCAACGACTGCAGATGGTGCAGGCCCTGCAGGCGGGTGGTCTCAGCCTCAAGCAGTGCCTCGCCTGTCTGGCGGGCGAGATAGATCAGGCGGCATTGCAGGCCCGGGTCAGGGAGCTGGATGAGGAGCTGGCGCGGATGCGGCGCGCCCGGGATCTGCTGGCGGATCTGGCAGGGCTGCGCCCGCGCTCCGGTGAGGAATTCAAGGCCTGGCAGCTGCAACTGCAGCGCGAGGCGCCGGAGGCCTACTTCGCGTGGGTGATGAAACAGGGTTTTAGCGAGAAAGATCGCTACCACTTGCAATGGTTGAGCAAAGACATGAATGAACATGAGCGTTACATCAAGGACTTTATCAAGCTGCTGGATGGCATGAGTTACTGGGGGCCGGGGGATCGCGCCTTCACCCAGCAGCAGTTTGCCGCGCTGCCCAGCCAGCCTCGCCGGATCCTCGACATGGGCTGCGGGCGCGGCGCCGCCACCCTGGCGCTGGCACAGGTGACGGACGCCACCATCGTGGCCATCGATCTGGACGAGGAGGCGCTGGCCGCCGTGGCCCGTAGCGCCAGTGCGGCGGGGCTGAGTCATGTCACTACCCTGTGCGCCAACATGGCGGCGCTGCCGGCAGACCTTGCCCCCGCCGATCTCATCTGGGCCGAGGGGAGCGCCTACACCATCGGGGTGGCCAACGCCTTGCAGGCATGGCGGCCGTACCTTGCCGGCCCTGCTGCCAGCCTGGTGCTGAGCGACCTGGTGTGGCTGACGGACACGCCCCCAGAGGAGGCGTTGGCGTTCTGGCAGCGGGATTATCCCGCCATGCAGACCCTGGCGGGCCTGCTCAAAGCGGTGCAGGAGGCGGGTTATCGCTGCCTGTGGCACACCCCGTTGCCGCAAAGGGCCTGGCACAACTATCTGGATCCCATCGAGCGCAATCTGGCGCGCCACAGTGCCGAGCTGGGGGATAGCCCAGCCTGGCAGGATCTGAGCCGGGAAGTGGCCATCCACCGCCAATACCTGGGCAGCTATGGCTATGTGATCTGCTGCTTGCAGGCAGTCTGATCAGGCCATCCATTGCAAGATAACAAACGGAGAAAACTTATGAACATCATCATTCGGCCCGAAACAGGCGCCGATCACGACGCCATTGAAGCGCTGACCGTGGCCGCGTTCCTCAATGCCCCCCATACCGATCACAACGAGCAGCTGATCGTGCGTGACCTGCGCCAGGCCGGGGCACTCAGCCTGTCGCTAGTGGCGGAGCTGGAGGGGCGGGTGGTCGGCCACCTCTGCTTCTCGCCGGTCACCATCAGCGATGGCAGCCCGCACTGGTATGGCCTTGGCCCCATTTCGGTCTCTCCTGAGCTGCACGGCAGGGGGCTGGGTTCACGGCTGATGGAGGCTGGTCTGGCCGAGCTCAAGGCGATGGGAGCTGCTGGCTGCGTGGTGCTGGGGGATCCCGGCTTCTACGGCCGTTTCGGTTTCGTGCCCGAGCCGGGGTTGACGCTGCCCGGCGTGCCAGCCGAGTACTTCATGGCCCGCTCGTTCGGCGCTGCCATGCCCAGTGGCGAAGTGTGCTACCACCCGGCCTTTGTGCAGGAGTGAGGATCACCGTGAGGGCTAAAGAGGGTGCTCCTTGCTCTCATAGTGGTTTTTAATTGCCCTCTTTATTTATAAAGAGGGTTTTTAGTATCAATTCGTGGGTGTTTGCAGGGTTTATAATTTAATAAAAAGATGAATTGTGATATATTCGGCCTCGCTGAATTCTCTTTTAAAGAAGGGACTCCCCGCTTGTCACCCTCTGGCCGACGCTCTACCTGGCCGATGGCCCTCGCCATCGCCTGCCTTCTGTGGCTTGCCGCCTTCGCCGCGGCAGAGGTCGGTGCAGCCGTACGTCAGGCCGCGGTTGGCCAGGGTGCCTCGATGCAGTTGCATGAGCCGGCCGATCCCGGGCTTGTCAACAGCGTCAGCCTGCCGCCGGGCGGCCAGTGGCGACTCAGCTTCGAGCAGGGTCGACGGCTGGAAGGGGCCGCTCAAGCCGAGCTCTATGAGGTGCTGCTGGCCTGGTTCCAGCACGATATCCTCGGCCTGCTCTGCGGCCTGCTATTCTTCCTGCCCCTCATCTACCTCAGGCAACTGAGCGACTACTTCGGTTATCTGCACCGGTGGCGCTTGAGCTGCCATCACCTGCAATTTCGTTTCTGCCACAGCGACTCGCGTCCGGCTGCTTGCTGAGCGCCCGTCCGCCCGAGTCTTCCCCTCCTCGCTGATTGATGTCAGCCGCGAAGGCATGCCCGTGCGGTCCGGTGCCCTCCTTGCACCGTCTTCGTGCCTGCCCGCCGGCGGGCGCGAAGGCGGCTCCCGCCCCGTACACGTTGTGAGCCGACCCGATGGATTATTATGTAAACCTCTTTATTCACTCGATTTTTGTCGAAAACCTGGCGCTGGCCTTCTTCCTTGGCATGTGCACCTTTCTGGCCGTTTCCAAGAACATCAACACCGCCTTCGGCCTTGGCATGACGGTGCTGGTGGTCATGGTGATCGCCATTCCCCTCAACAACCTGATCTACCGCCATATCCTGCGTCCCGAGAGTACCTTCCTCGGCGAGTTTGATCTGAGCTTTCTCGATTTCATCGTCTATATCGGGGTGCTGGCGGCGCTGGTGCAGGTGATGGAGATGGTGCTGGACAAACATTTCCCGGCGCTCTATCACGCGCTCGGCATCTATCTGCCGCTGCTGACGGTGCATTGCGCCATCTTCGGCGGGGTGATGTTCATGGCCCAGCGGGATTACGATTTCATCGAATCCGTGGTGTACGGAGCGGGCTCGGGGCTGGGCTGGCTGCTGGCCATCGTCGCCATCGCCGGTCTGCGCCAGAAGATGAAGTATTCGGATGTGCCGGAGGGGCTGCGCGGCATCGGCATCACCTTCATCGTGGCCGGGCTTATGTCGCTCGGCTTCATGTCTTTTTCCGGCATCTCGCTCTAGCCTGCTGAGTGTTGCAACGGCCACGCAAGTGGCCGTTTTGTTATCTATTGGTCTTCGATCATCCCCAGCAGGCGGTCGTGTACCAGCGGCAGCTCCAAAAAACCGTCCCGATCGAGGAAGTGACCGCCATGCTCCAGGCTGTAGAGCGGTGCGGCCAGCTGTTCGCTCAGATGCTGGCAGTAGCGATAGGGCACGATGGCATCGTCGCGGGAGGCGACCACGACCCGCCGGGGCGCCAGCGCCATGATGTGGGCCGGGTCGTAACCCTGGGTCATGAAGGGATCCAGCTCAGGCAGGGTGTGCAGCGGCTGATCGAAGCCGGACACCAGCAGGATCCCGCCCACCCGGCAGGAGGCGGGCAGGCGGCTCAGCTGGCGCAAGATGGTGATGCAGCCGAGGCTGTGGCCCAGCAGAAAGGTCCGCTCATCGTGATCGCGTACCAGGCTGTCCATGGCGGCGTCCCAGGCGGCGGGTTGCGGATGGTGGGGATCAGGCATGGCCAGCACCTCGACCCGGATATCGCGGGCTTCGAGCCGTGCCTTGAGCCAGGGGAACCAGTGGGAGTGGGGGGAGGCGGTATAGCCGTGCACGATGAAGACGCGGATGTGTGACATAAGCAGGATCCTGAAACGGGGCGACAGGGAACAAACAGGGCGTGCGCAGCGACGCAGGCCGGGGCGGCCTCATCATATCAGCGCCAGCCGGGTGGTGGCACGCCCCTGTCCGGGTAGTACAAGGGCGGGACAAGGCGTTCAACCCAGCCGTTTGGCCATGTTGTAGCCGGTGATGGCGAAGCCCGCCTCCTGGTAAAGCGCCAGGGCGCGCGGGTTGTCGTGGGCGACCCGCAGGGTGATCTGGTGGATGCCGCTGCGTTTGAGCTCGGCTTCCAGCAGCGCCATGGCTGCCTTGCCTATCCCCCGGCTGCGGTGGGTCGGCGCGACATAGAAGTCATAGATAAAGGTGGCGGCGCCGTCGCTGTCGATGGCGTGCCAGAGATAACCCAGTGGCTCCTCCTCGGCGGGGGCAACCGCTTCCTCTGCGGGCAGGATGCAGAGCAGGCAATGGCCGGCACTGGCCACCCCTTGCGGCAGATAGCGCTGCAGGGAGGCCTCGGCCTTGTGGCGGGCGGTGGCGAGGTCGTGGCCGTGGTTGCTGGCGAGATCCTGCGCGTACTCCTCGATGAAGCAGGCGCAATAGGCGGGGTAGTGCTGCTCGCTCATGGGCAGCAAGCGGATAAGCGGTGTCGGCATCCTGCAGATCACTCAAGGGGAGAAGGGAGGCTCACGTTAACCCGGCGGCGAAGTGAGTGCAAACGGCGCTGGTCGTGGTCGGCAGCTGGAACGGCGTCCGCCTGCGGCCGGCCCCATAAAAAAGAGCGCCCAGGGGCGCTCTTTTTTGACCAGGGGGAGCGAGGTTATTTCACCTCTTCGCCCTTGGCTTGCAGGTCCGCATGGTAGGAGGAGCGGACGAAGGGACCGCAGGCGGCGTGGGAGAAGCCCAGCCCCATGGCCACGTCTTTGAGCTCGTCGAACTCTGCGGGCGGCACGTAGCGCTTCACCGGCAGGTGGTGGCGGCTCGGCTGCAGATACTGGCCCAGGGTCAGCATGTTGACGCCGTGCTCGCGCAAGTCCTTGAGTACCTGCACGATCTCTTCGTTGGTTTCGCCCAGGCCCATCATGACACCGGACTTGGTCGGCACATGGGGGTGCATCTCCTTGATGCGGCGCAGCAGCTCCAGCGACCACTTGTAGTCGGCACCCGGACGGGCAACCCGGTACATGCGCGGGGCGGTTTCCAGGTTGTGGTTGAACACGTCAGGCGGGGTCTCGCGAAACACTTCCAGCGCCTGCTCCATCCGGCCGCGGAAGTCCGGGGTCAGGATCTCGATGCGGGTCTGCGGGCTGTGCTCGCGGATCTGCTTGATGCAGTCGGCGAAGTGCTGGGCACCGCCGTCGCGCAGATCGTCGCGGTCCACCGAGGTGATCACCACGTATTTCAGCCCCATCTCCTTGATGGTCAGCGCCAGCTTCTTCGGCTCGTCCGGATCGAGCGCCAGCGGGCGGCCGTGGGCCACGTCGCAGAAGGGGCAGCGACGGGTGCAGATGGCGCCCATGATCATGAAGGTGGCGGTGCCGTGGTTGAAGCACTCCGCCAGGTTGGGGCAGGAGGCTTCCTCACACACTGAGTGCAGCTTGTTCTTGCGCAGGGTGCTCTTGATGTGCTCGATCTTCTGGCTCGACGGCGGCAGCTTGATCCGCATCCAGTCCGGCTTGCGCAGCACTTCTTCGTTGGGATCCGGCATGAATTTCACCGGGATCAGGGCCATCTTGTCGCCATCGCGCAGCTTGACGCCCGGCTCCATACGAACGGGTTTGCTCATGATTCACTCTCGGTGTTTGTTATTGTCTGGTTGATAGCCACCAGGGTCATCTCGGTGCCCTCATGGCCAGGCAGCATGGGCTCGCTCATGCCGCCTCTTCGGTATTCGTGATTGTCTCATAGCCGATCAGGCTGGCCAGTTCGGCCACCAGCATCGCTTGCGCCTCGGCCACGCTCTGCGGGCCGCCCAGGGCGCTGGTCTGGGTCATGGCCATGCCCGCATAGCCGCACGGATTGATGCGCAGGAAGGGGGTCATGTCCATGTTGACGTTGAGGGCCAGGCCGTGGAACGAGCAACCCTTGCGGATGCGCAGGCCGAGCGAGGCCAGTTTGGCTTCTGTCTGCAGCGAGGCGCCGAGCTGGTTCTTCACATAGACGCCGGGGGCGTCGGGTTTGGCATAAGCCTCAATCCCGCTCTTGGCCAGGGTGTTGATGATGGCGGTCTCGAGGCAGGTCACCAGCTCGCGCACCGTCAGCTTGCTGCGGCGCACATCCACCAGCACGTAGAGCACCAGCTGGCCGGGGCCGTGATAGGTCACCTGGCCACCGCGATCGCTCTGCACCACCGGGATGTCGCCGGGGGCGAGCAGATGTTCGGCCTTGCCGGCCTGGCCCTGGGTGTAGACGGGGTCGTGCTCCACCACCCAGAACTCGTCCGGGGTGTCGGGGGTACGGCTGTCGGTGAAGGCCTTCATGGCATCCCATACCGGCTGGTAGGGACGGCGGCCCAGCTGTCTGACCAGCAGCCGGGGGGCTGACGATGGTGATTCGGCGGGGGTTTGGAGTGACATCTTTCCTCACTGACAGGCGCTGGGGTCGGCCAGCGCGGCCACGACAGCCGGCTGGCAAATAATCAGTCGCCCCGGTGGCGGGGCGAGAGAGGCGACTTACAGGACGTAGCGAACCAGCTCTATGTTACCGAGTGCGGTATACATGGCTTCGATATGTTCCTTGCTCTGGGCGGTCACAGTGACCCGGACCGAGTGGTAGTTGCCCTTGGAGCTGGGCTGCACGGTCGGGCTGTAGGTACCGGGGGCGTGCTGCTGCAGCACTTCTACCACCATGTCCGGCAGCGCCGGGTCGGCAACGCCGAGCACCTTGAACGGGAACTTGCAGGGGAACTCCAGCAGTTCATCAAACTTGGTATTCATTTACTCACCTTTTGGTGTCGTCACGGGACGACTTCATCGCTTGTGGCTAGTGGCCGATGGCCCATCAGGGCCGCCATTTACCCGTCTGTGGCGGGCACTGCTCAAGTGTATATGGGCATTGCCCAGGCCGGGATCAAGGTCCGGTCTGGCAGACGAGGCATGGAGGTGCTGCTTTTTACCACAAATCGTCAGTCGGCGGAACCTGCAGATTGCAGGGTTATTGACTGGCCCGACCGCAAAAGACAGCAGCGGCGCCTGTTGGCGCCGCTGTTTGATCAGGTTTGTGCGCAGGTTACTTAAACCAGCTGGAGACCAGCATCACCAGGTAATCCCACAGACGGCTCATCAGGCCACCCTCTTGCACCTCTTCCAGGGCGACCAGCGGAACCTGCTTGATCTCCTTGTCGCCTTGCTTGAGGAACACGGTACCGACCCGTTGGCCCTTGGCCAGCGGTGCCTTCAGCTCGCTTTCGAGCTGGAAGTCGGCCTTGAGGTTGTTGCCCTGGCCACGGGTGACCAGTACGGAGACGTCCTTGTCGACGCCCAGTTTCACTTCAGACTTGTCGCCCATCCAGATCTTCTGGGTCACCAGCTCGGTGCCGGCCTTGTACGGGGTCAGGCTCTGGAAGAAACGGAAACCGTAGGTGAGCAGTTTCTTGCTCTCGGCGGCGCGGGAGGCTTCGCTGCTGGCACCCAGCACCACGGCGATCAGGCGCATGCCTTCGTTGTTGGTGGCGGAGGAAACCAGGTTGTAGCCGACCTGGCTGACGTGGCCGGTCTTGATGCCGTCAACTTGCAGGGATTGATCCCACAGCAGACGGTTACGGTTGTGCTGGGTGATGCCGTTGAACACGAAGGATTTCTGGGCGTAGATCTTGTACTCGTCCGGCAGGTCGCGGATCAGGGCCTGGCCCAGGCGCGCCATGTCGTGGGCGGTACTGTAGTGACCTTCCGCATCCAGTCCGTGCGGGTTCATGAAGTGGCTGTCGTTCATGCCGAGCTTGGCGGCCCAGCTGTTCATCAGGCTGGCGAAGGAGTCGGTGCTGCCGGCCAGGAATTCGGCCATGGCGACGCAGGCGTCGTTGCCGGACTGGATGATGATGCCCTTGTTCAGGTCATCGACCGAGACCTGCTTGCCCACCTCGATGAACATCTTGGAGGAGTCGGAGTAGTTTTTGGACCAGGCGTTCTGGCTGATGGTCACCATGTCGGTGCGCTTGATGTTCCCCTTCAGCAGCTCCTGGCCGATGATGTAGGAGGTCATCATCTTGGTCAGACTGGCGGGCGGCAGACGCTCTTCGGCGTTCTGCTCGGCCAGCACCTGACCCGAGTAGTAGTCGATCAGAATATGGGCCTTGGCGGAGATCTCCGGCGCGGCGGGAACGACCACGGGGTTGGCGTTCGGGGTCGGTACAGGCGTGTTGGCCTGAGCGGTGGCGCTTATCAGGGAGGCCAGAATAACTGAACGGGCAAATTTGGACATCTTGAAATTCCTGGAGCCTGGTTGGGGTAACCCAAGTTAAAAATGCGGGCTTCACTATACCAGAAGCGACCGTCGGTCAAAGCCCGACGTGCCATCTGGCCTGGTTTTTTATCCATCCATTGCCGCCATCACGCCGGGAAACGACGTGATGGCGGGCGGTTGGCGGTGGTTCATGCTGGGTGAGCCACTCCGCGATCAGGGGACGATGAAGGCTTGCTCCAGCCCCCCCTGACGGATCTGTTCGAGCAGGGCGCTCTGCTGAGAGGCGGGGACCGGTCCCAGCAGGACCCGGAAGATGGCACCGTGGGCCGCCACCTGGTAGGGCACCCCATGGCGCTGGGTCATCACCTTGCCCATCGCCTCGGCCCGCGCCTGCGAGCCGCTGGCCAGCACCTGGATCATCTTGCCCTCGCCGCTGCTGGTGGGCGTGGCCGCCTTGGCCGCTGCCGGTTTGGCTGGTTTGGCGACCGGAGCCTTGACGGGGGCCTGTTCGGCGGCGGCCGGTGTGGTCATGGCCAGTTCGGTGGGCTGACCGACAAAGCCGTCCTGAACAGCAGGAACCGCGGCAGCCGGCGTGGTCGGTGTCATTTCGATGGGCTTCATGGGGGCCATGATCACCATCTGGTCCGGGGTGTCGTTGATGAGCTCGATCCGCACCCGTGCCTCGCCCCCTTCCACCATCTCCAGCTGCTTGGCGGCCGCATGGGAGAGATCGATCAGCCGGTCGCTGCCGAAGGGGCCGCGATCATTGACGCGTACTATGGTCTCCAGCCCGTTGTCCAGGTTGGTGACCCGCACATAGCTTGGCAGCGGCAGGTTGCGGTGGGCGGCGCTGAACAGTTTGCTGTCCTGCACGTCGCCGTTGGCGGTCTTCTGGCCGTCCAGATCCTGCGCCAGCCAGCTGGCGGTCCCCTCTTCGCTGTAGTGCTTGATGTCGCGCCACACCTCGTTCTTCTGCTTGCCTATCCAGTAATCCCGGTTGCCGCTGGCGCTCAGGGGTTCGGGGCGCGGGATGGCGCCGGTGGCCTGCGGGATCTCGATGACCTGGGGTTTTTCCGGCTGGATCGGTTCGGGAGGCGGGGGAAGCTGCTCTGGCTGGCTGCTACAGGCGGCCAGCAACAAGGTCAGGCTGAGCGGGAGAAGTTTGTGGCTGTAATGCATACGCGTCCTGGATTGCTTGACTGAGTTGATACACCGCCATCGCATAGAGCGGGCTGCGGTTATAGCGGGTGATCACATAAAAATTGTGGCGCGCGACCCAGTATTCCGGTCCATCGGCCTGTTCCAATGCCAGCAGTTTCACCGGCGTGTCGGGTGCCAGCGGGGTGGCGAGTTCAATGCCTGCGGTGGCCAGCTCGGCCCAGGTCTGGGTC
Source organism: Aeromonas sp. DNRA1 (assembly GCF_963888745.1). NCBI lineage: Bacteria > Pseudomonadati > Pseudomonadota > Gammaproteobacteria > Aeromonadales > Aeromonadaceae > Aeromonas > Aeromonas sp. DNRA1. The sequence goes on from NZ_CAWPKQ010000002.1 coordinate 230,455, forward strand.
AGCTCGGGGGCAGGCCCCAGCAGGGTACCCACTGGCGCCAACCCGATCAAGGCGGGTTCGACCGGCGACTCCCCCCAGCGCCACTGGTGCTCGGCAAAATAGTGGGCAACGCTGCCGATGGCATCCACCGGATTTGCGAACAGATCACGCTTGCCGTCGCCGTCGAAGTCGACCGCGTAGTGGCGATAGCTGGAGGGCATGAACTGACCCATGACCATGGCGCCGGCATAGGAGCCCTTCAGGCGGGTGAGCGGCCACTTCTCTTCCCGGGCAAGCAGCACAAGCTGGGCAAACTCCTTGGCGAAGAAGTCTGCCCGTTCGGGGTAGTGGAAGCCCAGGGTGTAGAGGCTGTCGAGCACCGGATGGCGGCCCATCTGGCGGCCGTAGAAGGTTTCGATGCCGATGATGGCGACGATGAGCGAGGCCGGCACCTGATAGGTCTGTTCGGCCCGCGCCAGGGTGGCGGCGTGGCGTTGCCAGAAGTCGACACCGTCCCGGATCCGCTCCGGGGTGATGAACAGCGGCCGGTAACGGTGCCAGGGTTTGGCCTCCCAGGGGCGGCTGATGGTGTCGAGTACCTCCTGGCGCAAGCTGGCCTGGGCCGCGGCGGCCTGCAGCTCGGCCAGCGGCACCTGTTGCTGCTCGGCGAGCCGGGCGAGCCCCGGAGGCTCGACGGCCGCCGTTGCGGTGAGGGCAACGAGAGAGAGCAGCAAACCGGCCAGTCGCATCAGGCGAGCAGCCTTCTGTGGGTCTGGATGGACATCAGGATGCCGAAGCCGGCCATCAGGGTCACCATGGAGGTGCCGCCGTAGCTCACCAGCGGCAGGGGGACCCCTACCACCGGAAGGATGCCGCTCACCATACCCATGTTGACGAACACGTAGACGAAGAAGGTGAGGGTCAGGGCACCGCCCAGCAGGCGCTCGAAGCTGTTCTGGGCCTGCATGGAGATGAACAGGCAGCGGCTGATGATGTAGAGGTAGATCACCAGCAGGAGGGCCACGCCCACCAGGCCGAACTCTTCGCTGAACACCGCGAAGATGAAGTCGGTGTGGCGCTCTGGCAGGAACTCGAGCTGGGACTGGGTGCCCTGCAGCCAGCCCTTGCCGAACACGCCGCCGGAGCCGATCGCTATCTTGGACTGGATGATGTGATAGCCGCGACCGAGCGGGTCCTTCTCAGGGTCGAGCAGCATCAGCACCCGCTGGCGCTGGTAGTCGTGCATCAGGAAGAACCAGAGCACCGGCATGAAGGCGCAGATCAGCAGCACCGCCAGCCCGATCAGCCACCAGCTTATCCCCGCCAGGAAGATCACGAAGAAGCCGGAGGCGGCCACCAGGATGGAGGTGCCAAGGTCAGGCTGGGCCGCGATCAGCAGGGTAGGCAGCAGCACCATGATGAGACTCAGCACCAGGTGGCTGAACTTGGGCGGCAGCGAGTGGCGGCTGAGCCAGGCGGCCACCATGATGGGCATGGAGAGCTTCATCACCTCGGAGGGCTGAAACTTCATGAAGCCGAGGTCCAGCCAGCGCTGGGCCCCCTTGCCGATATGGCCGAACACGTCCACCGCGACCAGCAGCAGCACCACCACCACGAACAGCGGCACCGACCAACGGGCATAGAGGGAGGGGGGCAGCTGGGCCATGCCGATCATCAGGGCAAACGCCAGCCCGCCGCGCACCAGCTGGCGCACGATGGAGTCTACGTCCTGGCCGGAGGCGGAGTAGAGCACCACCATGGAGAGGGACATCAGGGTCAGCAGGCCGAGCAGCAGCGGCAAGTCGATGTGCAGCTTGTACCAGATGCTCTGCTGGCGAGCGGAATTACTCATGAGGAGCGACCTCTTCAGATTGGGGCTTCTTGGCCGGCGCCGGCGGCAGTTGCGGCTCCGGTGGCAGCAGGTAGGCGTCCAGCATCTGGCGGGCCACCGGAGCGGCCATGCTGCTGCCGCCACCGGCGTTTTCGAGTACCAGGGCGACGACCGCCTTGGGTGCTTCGAACGGGGCGAACGAGACGAACAGGGCGTTGTCGCGGTGCTCCACCTTGGTGGTGGCCGCGTTGTAGACCTGGTTCTCCTTCAGCCCCACCACCTGGGCGGTACCGGACTTGCCTGCCGCCTTGTAGGGGGTGTTGGCAAAGGCGCGCCGACCGGTTCCCTCGTGACCGTTGATGACCCGCCACATGCCGTCCTTGGCCACTTGCCAGTAGCTGTCGCTCTTGGTCTGGATGGCCATGTTCGGGTTGATGGGGGCATTGACCACGCCATCGATAGAGGCGGTGCTCTTGAGCAGGTGCGGCGTCACGTCGTGGCCGTTTTGGGTCAGAATGCTGATGGCCTTGGCCAGCTGGATCGGGGTGGCGCTCCAGTAGCCTTGGCCGATGCCGATGGAGATGGTGTCACCCTGATACCAGGGCTGGCGCCAGCGGGCCATCTTCCAGTCGCGTGACGGCATCACCCCTTTGGTCTCCTCGTACAGATCGACGCCGCTGTACTGACCGAAGCCGAACTTGGTCATGTAGCTGTTGATCTTATCGATGCCGACCCGGTAGGCGAGATCGTAGAAGTAGGTATCCGCCGACACTTCGATGGCGCGGTAGACGTCGAGCCAGCCGTGACCCCAGCGGCGCCAGTCGCGAAACTTCTTGGTGGTGCCGGGGATGGAGAAGCTGGGGCCGCCGAAGTAGCGGTAGTTGGGGGTGATGGCCCCCTCGTTGAGCCCCATCACCGCCATCATGGGCTTGACGGTGGAGGCGGGGGCATAGATGCCCTGGGTGGTGCGGTTCACCAGCGGCCTTGCCGGATCGTTGAGCAGCGCCGAGTAGTTGGCGCTGGAGATGCCGGTCACGAACAGGTTAGGGTCGTAGCTCGGGCTCGACTCCATGGCCAGAATGGCGCCGGTATTGGGATCCATCATCACGATGGCGCCACGGCGACCGGCCAGCAACTCCTGCGCTTTGAGCTGCAGACGGATGTCGATGTTGAGGTAGATATCCTTGCCGGGCTCGGGCGGCTGGAATTTGAGGGTGCGCACCACCCGGCCGCGGTTGTTGACCTCGACCTCCTGGTAGCCCGCCACGCCGTGCAGCTGATCCTCGTAGTACTTCTCCACCCCCTGCTTGCCGATGTCCTTGGTGGCGGCATAGTTGGCGAGCTTGTCCTCCTTGTCGAGGCGCTCCACGTCGCGGGTGTTGATCTTGGCCACATAACCCAGCGCATGGGTGAGGGTGTCACCAAACGGATAGTAGCGCTTGAGGTAGGCCTCGATGCTGACCCCGGGGTAGTTGTGCTGGTTGACCGAGAAGAGGGCGACCTGATACTCGGTCAGCTTCTCGAACAGGGCGACAGGTTTGAAGCGGCGCTGGCGCTTGACCTCGGCCAGGAACTTCTCCTTGGTGCCCTCCGGCAGCTTCAGCAGGGCGATCAGCTCGTCGGCGGTTTTCTCCAGATCCTTGGTCTCTTCCGGCACTATCTCCAGGCTGTAGACCGGGCGGTTCTCCGCCAGCAGCACGCCGTTGGCGTCATAGATGAGGCCGCGCGGCGGCGCCACCGGCACCACCCGGATGCGGTTGTCGTTGGAGCGGGTTTGGTAGGTGTCGTAAGACTCGACCTGCAGGTAATAGAGATTGCCCAGCAACACCAGCATCAGCACTATCATGCCGATGTAGGCGACCAGGGTACGTCGGAAGAAGAGGCGACCCTCGGCGCTGTGGTCGCGCATCTCGATGCGATTCTTCAGCATGCCGCTACCTTATGACTGTCGAGCAGGTGAGAAACGGGGTGCAGATGTGCATGCTCACGCTCTGTGATTCTGGTTTGAGAGGGGGATGCTGGAATAACGCATGGCTCACTCTCTGTGATTCGGGTATGTGAGGGTGATGCTGGAATAACGCATGGTTCACTCTCTGTGATACGGGTATGCGAGGGTGATGCTGGAATAGCGCATGGTTCACTCTCTGTGATAAGGATGATTGGTGGTAATGCTCCAGGCGCGATAGAGGCTCTCGGCCACCAGCACCCGCACCAGCGGGTGGGGCAGGGTCAGTGGCGACAGCGACCAGCTCTGTTCGGCGGCGGCTTTGCACTCGGGCGACAGTCCTTCAGGGCCGCCCACCAGCAGGGCCACGTCGCGGCCATCCAGCTTCCAGGCTTCCAGCTGCACGGCGAGCTGCTCGGTGGTCCAGGGTTTGCCGGGAATATCCAGGGTCACGATACGCGAACGACCGGCTGCCGCCAGCATGGCTTCCCCCTCTTTTTGCAGAATGCGGGGGATGTCGGCATTTTTGCCACGTTTGCCGGCGCCGATCTCGACCAGCTCGAACGGCATGTCTTTGGGGAAACGACGACGATACTCTTCGAAGCCATGCTCTACCCAGGCGGGCATCTTGGTGCCCACCGCAATCAACTGGATCTTCATCGTTTATTACACTTGTACTCGGTTATTGCGCGTTCACTTGAGCGGTACCGCTCCAGAGTTTTTCCAGCTGATAGAAGTCGCGATGCTCATCCTGCATCACGTGCACGATCACCGAACCCAGATCCACCAGTACCCACTCGCCGGTGAGCTGGCCTTCCACGCTCAGCAGATCGAGCCCGGCATGGCGGGCTTCGCTGGCCAGATGGTGGGCGATGGCGCTGACGTGACGGCTGGAGTTGCCGGAACAGACGATCATGGTGTCGGTGATGCTGGATTTGCCGCGTACATCGAGGGTGATGATGTCGCGGCCTTTCATGTCATCGATCTTGTCGACGATAAAGGCATGCAATTCTTGACCTTGCAATGAGTCTCTCCTGTATTCCGGCGCGCTTTCACGGCGTGAGGGCGGCGGATTATATCATGGTCACTCCCGTTTCCCAGTGCGGCGAAGGGGAGTGGAACAGGGGCCGTGCCCGCTTGGCAAACTCGCCCCCTGTTGATCACTATAGTGCGCGATCCGCGCCGGACAACCGCCAGCCGCGATCGGGTTCATGCCGGCCGGTACAGCCCTTGCTGGCGGATGTATTGCGCCACTGACGGCGGCAGCAGATAGCGGGGATCCGCGCCCGTCGCCAGCAGCGCCCGCAGGCGGGTAGCCGACAGCTCGACCGGCAGATTGTCCGCTAGCCAGATGCGGCCGTGGCACAGTCGGTGCAGATCTGCCACCTGCAGGCTCTGGTGGCGGGCCAGCAGCTCGGCCACCTCGGCCGGATAATCGGGCTGCCAGCCAGGGCGGGTACTCACCACCAGATGGGCGTAATCGAGCAGCTCCTGCCAGCGGTGCCAGCTCGGCAGGCCGAGCAGGGAGTCCATCCCCATCAAAAAGCAGAGCGGGGTGTCCGGCAGTTCATGACGCAGCTCGATGAGGGTGTCGATGGTCCAGGAGGGGGTGTCCCGCTTGAGCTCCCGCTCATCCACCACGAAGCCCGGGTTTTCCGCTGCTGCCAGGGCGACCATGGCCAGGCGCTGCTCGCTCGAGCAGAAGGGGCTGGCCCGGTGGGGCGGAATATGGTTCGGCAGCAGACGCACTTCGGCCAGGCCCAGGGCGTCGCGGGCCTCGATGGCCGGGCGCAGGTGACCGATGTGGATGGGATCAAAGGTTCCCCCCAGAATGCCGATGGGCGGTTTCAACATGGGCTTCCTCCGGCGATGGCGGGGATGTCGACGGGCTGGATCATGCGTCAGATCCCGCCAGCGGCAAGGGGGTACCATCGCGAAAACCGAGGGCGAGAGTCTGCAGCATCAGCCAGGCCTGCTCGGTATCGAAGCGACGCTGGGCGTCGTCGAGGCGGGCCATCAGCTGCCACAACTGCTGCAGCTTGGCGAAGGGCAGCCGGGTCAGCGCCTGTTGAATGAGCTGCTGGCGGCTCTGCCAGATGCGCAGGCGGGAGAAGTGCTCCACCAGCGGCTGACCGGCCCTGGCCGCCAGCGCCAGCTCGGTGAGCTGCTCCAGCTCGCGGCACAAGGCCCAGGCCAGCATGCCGGGCTCGGTGCCCTCGGCGCGCAGGGCCAGCAGGATGCGCTGGGCCCGGTTCACCTTCCCTTCCAGCAGGGTGTCGATGAGCTGAAACGGAGTGAAGTGGGCGTGGCGGATGATGGTCTCCTGCAGATAGGCGACGCTGATGGGCTGGGGCGGCGAGAGCAGGGTCAGCTTCTCTATCTCCTGGCTGGCGGCCAGCAGGTTGCCCTCATAGGAGTGGCACATGAAGTTGACCGCATCCGGCAGCGCCTTGAGGCCGAAGCGCTGGAAGCGGGCGCTCATCCAGCGCGGGAAGAAACGGGGCTCGGGGTGGTTGACCGGCACATAGGTGCCGCTCTGGCTCAGCTTGTCGAACCAGGCTGCCTTCATCTGGGTCTGGTTGAGGCGATTACCGCTCAGGACCAGCAGCAGGTCGGGGTGCAGCTGTTTGCCGATCTCGCTGATGCGGGCGGCCAACTCCTTGTCGACCTTGGCCGGCAGCTCCAGCTCGATGATCTGGTGTGCCGAGAACAGGCTCATGGCCTGGCAGACATCGTAGACCTGATTCCAGTCCAGCCCTTGCTCCACCACGAAGCTGTGGCGCTCATCGAAGCCCTGTTTGCGCGCCACCTGGCGCACGGCATCGATCGCTTCCAGCTTGAGCAGGGGCTCGTCCCCAAAAATGAGATAGCAGGGCTTGAGCCCTGCTTTGAGGTGATCCGCAAACTGCTCGGGATAGACTCTCATCAACGAACTCTCATCAAGATACTTGCATCAGAACTTGACCTGGCTGAGCTGGCGGATCACCAGGTTGGCGGCCTGCTCCTGCATCTCCTTGCCAAGCTGCTCCTGCTCGCGGGAGGAGGCGAGCGCCGCGTCCGGCTTGTTCAGGAAACTGCGGTTGAAGGCGATGGGGAAGACCTGGGTCGGCTTGCCCGGCATGGAGACGGTGAACTGGGTGTTGTAGCCCAACACGTATTCACGGGCCTGGCCGATGGAGTCGACGGAGGCGACCTGGCTAGTGCTGCCGACGCCGGACAGGGTCAGCACCGGGATGCCCTCCTTGTCGGCGAGCTGCACACCGGCCGCCTTGAGGCGGGTGGTGACCAGCCGATAGAAGTCGCTCTTGTTGTCACCGACCACCTTCATGGTCATCAACTCGGGCGGGATGGCGGTGCCGCGCATCTGAAAACCGCAGGCCTGCAGCAGCAGACCGGTCAGCAGTATGGTCAGCCAGCGAGTGAGGGTGGTGCCCATAGAAAATCCTCTTTGCATGAAGTGAAGAGCGGCGGGCGCAGGGCCCGCCGTTATCATCCGTTTGCTGTTACCGCCTGGCAACCAGACGGTCAGTCTGCATGGCCAGGCGGTATGGCATCAGTTGGCCACGATGTTGAGCAGCTTGCCCGGCACGTAGATCACCTTGCGCACAGTCAGACCGTCGGTGAACTTCTGGACCGAGGCATCGGCCATGGCCAGCTTCTCGACGTCGGCCTGGCTGATCTCGGCCGGCACGGTCAGCTTGCCGCGCATCTTGCCGTTGATCTGCACCACCACCAGCTTCTCGGTCTCGACCATGGCAGCTTCGTCGGCCACCGGCCAAGTGGCGTGATCCACGTCGTCGCCCTTGCCCAGCATCTTCCACAGCTCGAAGCCGATGTGCGGGGTGATGGGGTAGAGCATGACCACGACCGCTTCCAGCGCTTCCTGCATCAGGGCGCGATCCTGCTCGTCGCTGCCCAGCTTGGCCAGGTTGTTCATCAGCTCCATGATGGCAGCGATGGCGGTGTTGAAGGTCTGACGGCGACCCACGTCGTCGCTCACCTTGGCGATGGTCTTGTGCAGCTCGCGGCGCACGGCCTTCTGGTCACCGCTGAGTGCCGCCACATTCAGTGCAGGAGCTACGCCGGCACTGACGTGCTCGAAGGTGATGCGCCACAGACGGCGCAGGAAGCGCTGGGCACCCTCGACGCCGGAGTCGGACCACTCCAGGGTCATCTCGGCGGGCGAGGCGAACATCATGAACAGACGCACGGTATCGGCGCCGTAACGCTCGACCATCAGCTGGGGGTCGATGCCGTTGTTCTTGGACTTGGACATCTTGGTCATGCCGGAGTGGATCACTTCACGACCTTCATTGTCGACGGCCTTGGTGATGCGACCCTTCTCGTCACGCTCCACCTTGACGTCGGTCGGGCTGACCCAGACGTTGCCGCCCTTCTCGTCTTTGTAGTAGAAGGCGTCGGCCAGCACCATGCCCTGGCAGAGCAGGCGCTTGAACGGCTCGTCGCTGTTCACGAGGCCTGCGTCACGCAGCAGCTTGTGGAAGAAGCGGGCGTAGAGCAGGTGCATACAGGCGTGCTCGATGCCGCCGATGTACTGATCCACCGGCAGCCAGTGGTTGGCTGCCGCCGGATCCAGCATGCCCTTGTCGTAGTCCGGGGAGCAGTAGCGGGCGTAGTACCAGGAGGACTCCATAAAGGTGTCGAAGGTATCGGTCTCGCGGAACGCTTCCTGGCCGTTGTAAGTGGTCTTGGCCCACTCGGCGTCGGCCTTGATCGGGCTCTGGATGCCGTCCATCACCACGTCTTCCGGCAGCAGTACCGGCAGTTGGTCTTCCGGGGTCGGTACGACGGTGCCGTCGGCCAGGGTCAACATCGGGATGGGGGCACCCCAGTAGCGCTGACGGGAGACACCCCAGTCGCGAAGACGGAAGTTGACGGTGCGCTTGCCGCAGCCAAGGCTTTCCAGCTTGCTGGCGATGGCATCGAATGCCGGCTGGAACTCGAGGCCGTCGAACTCGCCGGAGTTGAACAGCACGCCCTTGTCGGTGTAGGCGGCGTCGATCACGTTCGGCAGCTCGCCATCGACCGGCTTGATGACCGGCTTGATCTCGAGACCGTACTTGGTGGCGAACTCATGGTCGCGCAGGTCGTGGCCCGGTACCGCCATCACGGCGCCAGTGCCGTAGTTCATCAGCACGAAGTTGGCGACCCAGACCGGCACCTTGCGGCCATCCAGCGGGTGAATGGCGTAGAGGCCGGTGGCCATGCCCTTCTTCTCCATGGTGGCCAGTTCAGCTTCGGCTACCTTGGTGTTCTTGCACTCTTCGATAAAGGCGGCCAGTTCCGGATTGGTCTGGGCTGCTTGCAGCGCCAGCGGGTGGCCGGCGGCGATACCGACATAGGTCACGCCCATGAAGGTGTCCGGACGGGTGGTGTAGACCTCCAGATGCTCAGCCTGACCCTCGATGGCGAAGCTGATGTTGACCCCTTCGGAGCGGCCAATCCAGTTGCGCTGCATGGTCTTGACCATCTCAGGCCAGCCTTCCAGGTTGTCGATATCGTTCAACAGCTCTTCGGCGTAGTCGGTGATCTTGATGAACCACTGGGGGATCTCTTTCTGCTCCACCGGGGTGTCACAGCGCCAGCAGCAGTTGTCGACAACCTGCTCGTTGGCCAGTACGGTCATGTCGTTCGGGCACCAGTTGACGGAAGAGGTCTTCTTGTAGACCAGACCCTTCTCGTAGAGCTTGGTGAAGAACCACTGCTCCCAGCGGTAGTAGTCCGGCTTGCAGGTGGCCAGCTCGCGATCCCAGTCATAACCCAGACCCAGCATCTTCAGCTGGTTCTTCATGTATTCGATGTTTTCGTAGGTCCAGGGCGCCGGTGCCGTGTTGTTCTTGATGGCGGCGTTTTCCGCCGGCAGGCCGAATGCGTCCCAACCGATGGGTTGCAGCACGTTCTTGCCATTGAGGCGTTGATAACGGGAGATCACATCACCTATGGTGTAGTTGCGAACGTGCCCCATGTGTAGACGACCAGACGGATAGGGGAACATGGAGAGGCAGTAGAACTTTTCCTTGTCTACTTTCTCCACCGCCTTGAAGGTTTTCTTGGCATCCCAGTGCTTTTGCACTGCTGGTTCTATGGATTGGGGAACGTATTGCTCTTGCATTGGTGACATCCGGATCTGTGAAATGGATAGATAAATCAGCTGGGAAATCGCAATAGAATACCCATATCCTGCGGCGGCAACAACCGCCAGCGTCCCTCGGGCCTTAAGCCGGGCCTGATCAGGGTTCAGTAGAGGAGTAACGGCCATGGACAAACGTCAAAAAGGGTACGAAGCCTTCATTGCCGAGCTGCAAAAGCAGTGGCAAGAGACAGAACAGTTCCAGGGGGAGCGCCTCAACCGGATGATCGCCAAGGTGCAGGCCTATCTGGAGGCGGCCGGGGATCTGACCCAGGACGAGCTGGCGCTGATCGCCGAGTATGTGAAGCGGGATCTGGGCAACTATGACGAGGGGCGCAAGGATGAGCAGGTGGAGGAGTCCGCCTTCATGCTGGCGCTCAAAGATACCGCCTGGTCCTGGCTGGCGGACGTGACCGACCGCACCCAGGTGGAGTGGCAGGAGCTGGCGGACGAGCTGGAGCACAAAGGCGTCTACCGGGCTGGCGACTGGGTGGGGCTCGGGGTCTTGGTGTGCGATCACTGCGAGTGGCGCCATACCGTGCTGCACCCCGAGCAGCTCGGCACTTGTCCCGAGTGCGGGGCCGATGAGTATCACCGTGAGCCGCTCTCTCCCTGAGCAGCCAGACGGTGCCAAGCCATAAGCCAAACCAAAAAAAGAGGCGCCCAAGGGCGCCTCTCCTCATTTATCGGGTTGTACGACCGGGTCAGCCCTTGCGCGCCCAGGGGTGGGCGCGGGGGCGCAGCCCCAGTCCCAGCGCCAGCAGCAGGGCGGCGATGCCATACATGGGCCAGCTGCCAAAGCGCAGGTAGGGGGTCTCGCCGTGGGCGGGACGCACCTCGGTGCGCAGCACGCCGGCCTCAAACTGCGGGATCTGGGCGATGATGCTGCCGTCGATCTCGGTGACGATGGTGATGCCGGTGTTGGTGTCGCGCAGCAGCGGGCGGGCCAGTTCGAGGGCACGCATGCGGGCGATCTCCATGTGCTGCCAGGGACCAATGCTGGTGCCGAACCAGGCGTCGTTGGAGACGGTCAGCAGGAAGTCGGTATCAGGCTGCACGTTGCGGCGCACCTCGTCCGGGAAGATGATCTCGTAGCAGATGGCGGCGGCAAACTTGAGCCCCTTGGCGATCAGATTCGGCTGCACCTCGTCACCGCGGCTGAAGGAGGACATGGGCAGGTTGAAGAAGGGCGCGATGGGACGCAGCAGATCTTCAAGGGGCACGAACTCGCCGATGGGCAGCAGGTGGTATTTGTAGTAACGGTTTTTGTGCTGGTAGTAGTAGGACTCCTTGCCTTCCGCATCCTGCACCCCCATGCCGAGCACGGTATTGAAGAAGCGCTGCTGCTCGAGATCGTAGTGGATGATCCCCGCCAGCAGGCCGGTATCGTTCACCTTCATCGCCTTGTCCAGGCTCTCCAGATAGTTGCCCATCTCTTTCTCGATGGCCGGGATGGCAGACTCCGGCCAGACGATGATGTCGGCGTCCTGGTTCTCGCGGCTGAGATCCTGATACTTGCGCACCGTCGGCACCAGCGCCTCCGGATCCCACTTGAGGGACTGTTCGATGTTGCCCTGCACCAGCGCCACCTTGACCGGTTCACCGCGGGTTACCCAGTTCAGCTGCATCAGCCCCTGGGCGGCGCCCACCAGGGCCACCGGTACCAGCAGCCAGGCCGGCTTGCGGCTCTGCCAGAGCAGCCAGAGGGCGGAGGCGGTCAACAGCAGCGCCAGGGTGATGCCCTGCACGCCGAGAATGGGGGCAAAGCCCTTGAGCGGCCCGTCGATCTGGCTGTAGCCGAACCAGAGCCAGGGGAAGCCGGTCATCACCCAGCCGCGCAGCCAGTCGGCCATCAGCCAGAGCGCCGGGAAGGCGAGTAGCCAGCGGCTCCAGTGGCGACCGCTGAAGAAGCGGGCGAAGGCCCAGCAGGCCAGCGTCGGGTAGAGCGCCAGATAGGCCGACAGCCCGGCCAGCAACACGAAGGCCACCGGCAGCGGAATGCCGCCGAACATGGTCATGCTGACGTGGATCCACCACAGCCCCGGCAAAAACAGCCCCATGGCGTAGCCAAAGCCGCGCCAGGCCGCCTGCTTGGGGTTGGCCTTGTCCAGCAGGGCGTAGAGACCGAGCAGGGAGGGGATCACCAGCGGCCAGTAGTTGAAGGGCGAGAAGGCGAGCACGGCCATGGCGCCAGAGGCCATGGCAAACAGGCTGGTCAGGAGTTTTGATTTCACGGGCTGTAATTTCACGGGCGATAAGGCTCGGATTGAACTGCAATGGGTTGAGTGGCCGGTATCTTAACCCGTAAAGGCGGTCAACGGCGAGCCTCCCGGCCGACGGCCCGAAGCGAGGGGATAAAAGGGGGATGACGGGCCTTGTGACCGGGGAGAAGCAGAGGTGGTGTGCTCAAACGAACAGCGCCCCGATGGGCGGGGCGCTGTTGGCACGGAGCAAGGCTTATTGGGCCTCGGACTGGGCCGCGACATGGTTGTCGGGGATCTTCACCTGCAGCTGCTGCAGGCGGCGCTTGTCGGCATGCATCACCTTGAACAGGTAGCCTTCCAGCTCGATCTCCTCGCCCTTCTTGGGCAGGTGGCTGAAGGCGTGCATCACCAGACCGCCCACCGTATCCACCTCTTCATCGCTGAACTGGGTGCCGAAGAAGTCGTTGAAATCTTCGATCTCGGTGAGGGCGCTGACGGCGAACACCCGCTTGCTGATGCGGCGGATCTCGTCCGGCTCATCCTCGATGTCGTCGAATTCGTCGTCGATCTCGCCGACGATGAGCTCGAGGATGTCCTCGATGGTCACCAGACCTGAGACGCCGCCGAACTCGTCCACCACGATGGCCATGTGGTAGCGCTCTTCACGAAACTCTTTGAGCAGACGGTCGACCCGCTTGCTCTCGGGGACGATCACCGTGGGACGCAGGATCTTCTCCAGCTGTAGCGGCTCGCTGGCGTGGTGGCCGCCAAACCCGAACGGCAGCAGATCCTTGGCGAGCAAGATACCCTCCACGTGATCCTTGTCTTCGTTGATCACCGGGAAGCGGGAGTGACCCGACTCGATGATCACCGGCAGGATCTCGTCCACTGGCTGGGATTTCTCGATGGTCACCATCTGGGAGCGGGGGATCATGATGTCGCGCACGCGCAGCTCGGCAATTTCGAGTACGCCCTCGATCATGTCCTTGGTGTCCTGATCGATGAGATCGCGCTCTTCGGCGTCGGCTATCACTTCCACCAAATCGTTGCGGTCTTTTGGCTCGCCCTGGAAGAGTTGGCTGAGTTTGTCGAGCCAGGTTTTCTTCGGCGAGCCGGTACTAGGGTGATCGTCGGTCATTTTCTCTCTTGGTTACTCGTATGAACACACTTGAAATCGTTGTGGCTATATGAGGATGGGCATCGGCTGTTTCAAGACGATGACCATCCGGTTCTTTACTCTTCGTCGTTCAGGTAAGGATCGGCGAAACCGAGCTCCTGCATGATGTCGCGCTCGAGCGCCTCCATCTCTTCGGCCTCGTCATCCTCGATATGGTCATAACCTAGCAGATGCAGACTGCCGTGCACAACCATGTGGGCCCAGTGGGCCATCAGCGGCTTGCCCTGTTCGGCGGCTTCGCGCTCCACCACCTGGCGGCAGATCACCAGATCGCCGAGCAGCGGCAGCTCCAGGCCGGGTGGGGCCTCGAACGGGAAGGAGAGCACGTTGGTGGGCTTGTCCTTGCCGCGGTAGGTGAGGTTGAGCTCGTTGCTCTCCGCCTCGTCGACGATGCGCACCGTCACTTCGGCCTCTTGCTGGAAGCCAAGAATGGTGCCGTCGAGCCAGCCCTGCAGCTGGGCCTCGCTCGGCAGGCCGTCGGTGCTGGCGCTGGCCAGTTGCAGATCCAGGGTCACGCTCATTGGGCACTCTCTTTACTGGTGTGGGGGGCGACTTTGTCGGCCGCCTGTTTGGCATCGAACGCCTCGTAGGCCTGCACGATGCGGGCCACCACCGGGTGGCGCACCACGTCCTTGGATTCGAAGAAGTTGAACGACAGGCCGTCGACATCCTGCAGCACTTCCAGCGCGTGGCGCAGGCCCGACTTCTGGTTGCGGGGCAGGTCTACCTGGGTGATGTCGCCGGTGACCACCGCCTTGGAGTTGAAGCCGATGCGGGTCAGGAACATCTTCATCTGCTCGGTGGTGGTGTTCTGGGCCTCGTCCAGGATGATAAAGGCGTCATTCAAGGTTCTGCCGCGCATGTAGGCAAGCGGCGCCACCTCGATGATGTTGCGCTCCATCAGCTTCTCCACCCGCTCAAAGCCCAGCATCTCGAACAGGGCGTCGTAGAGCGGGCGCAGGTAGGGATCCACCTTCTGGGAGAGATCGCCGGGCAGGAAGCCGAGCTTCTCGCCCGCTTCCACCGCCGGACGGGTCAGCAGAATGCGACGAATTTCCTGACGCTCCAGCGCATCCACCGCCGCCGCTACCGCCAGATAGGTCTTGCCTGTTCCTGCAGGGCCTATGCCGAAGCAGATGTCGTGGCGCACGATATTGGCGATGTACTGGGCCTGGTTGGGGCTGCGTGGCTTGATGAGGCCGCGCTTGGTCTTGACCGTCACCTCCTTGCCATAGGGGATGCTAGGCGCCGGCTCGTCATCCTGCTCCAGCACCCGCGACTCCTGAATGGCCAGATGGACCATGTCGGGGGTGATGTCGGTCACCTTGCCACCCTTGAGCGGCTGGGTTTCCACATAGAGGTGCTTGATGATGACGGCGGCCGCCTCCACCTGGGCCTGCTTGCCCAGCAGCTGGAAGTGGTTGTCGCGGTAGCTGATCTCGACGCCGAGGCGGCGCTCCAGCTGTTTGACGTTGTCATCGAACGGACCGCACAGACTGGCGAGACGCTGGTTGTCGGCGGGTTCCAGATGCAGATTCAGGGTCGAGATGTGTCGGCTCAAAGTGTCCTCGTCTTGACGCGATCCCACCCGGCCGGGGCCGGATGGGGTGAACAGATTAATGGGGAGTGAAGGCGGCCACGCCCAGCTGGTCCGGTATGTTGTCCGGGCGGCGGGCCAGGATCTCGCTCGGGGCGGTGGCGATGCGCAGGTTCATCTCGTTCTCGCCGCGCAGGAATTTGCCGCGCAGGGAGTTGGGACGCACCTCGGTGATCTCCACGTCGGCAAAGCCGCCGATCAGGGTGTGCGGGCCTTCGAAGTTGACCACCCGGTTGTTCTCGGTGCGACCGCACAACTGCATGGGGTCGAGCTTGGAGGGCCCTTCCACCAGGATGCGCTGGGTGGAGCCCAGCATGGCGCGGCCAATCTGCATCGACTGGTTGTTGATAACGTGCTGCAGGCGGGTCAGGCGGGCTTTCTTCACCTCCATGTCGACGTCATCGGGCAGGTCGGCGGCCGGGGTACCGGGGCGCGGGCTGTAGATGAAGCTGAAGCTCATGTCGAAGTTGATCTCTTCGATGAGTTTCATGGTGGCCTCGAAATCTTCGTCCGTCTCGTTCGGGAAGCCGACGATGAAGTCGGAACTGATGGTGATGTCGGGACGGGCGGCGCGCAGGCGACGGATTTTGGACTTGTACTCCAGCACGGTGTGCGGGCGCTTCATCATGGTCAGGATGCGGTCGGAGCCGCTCTGCACCGGCAGATGCAGGAAGCTGACCACTTCCGGGGTGTCCTTGTAGACCTCGATGATGTCGTCGGTGAACTCGATGGGGTGGCTGGTGGTATAGCGAATGCGATCGATGCCGTCGATGGCGGCCACCAGCCGCAGCAGCTCGGCGAAGGTGCAGATGCCGCCGTCGAAGGTCGGGCCCCGATAGGCGTTGACGTTCTGGCCGAGCAGGTTCACTTCGCGCACGCCCTGCTGAGCGAGCTGGGCGATTTCATAGAGCACGTCATCGAGCGGACGGCTCACCTCCTCGCCGCGGGTGTAGGGCACCACGCAGAAGGAGCAGTATTTGGAACAGCCTTCCATGATGGAGACGAAGGCGGTTGCCCCTTCGGCGCGCGGTTCGGGCAGGCTGTCGAACTTCTCGATTTCCGGGAAGGCGACGTCCACCTGGGCACCGCGCCCTTCCTGCACCTGCTTGATCATGGTGGGCAGGCGATGCAGGGTCTGCGGGCCGAAGACGATGTCCACATAGGGGGCGCGAGTGCGGATGTTGTCCCCCTCCTGGGAGGCGACACAGCCGCCCACGCCGATCACCAGACCGGGTTTGTTTGCCTTGAGCTTTTTCCAGCGTCCCAGCTGGTGAAACACCTTCTCCTGCGCTTTTTCGCGGATGGAGCAGGTGTTGAGCAGCAAAACGTCTGCCTCTTCGGGCTCTTCGGTAAGCGTGTAGCCATTGCTGGCATCCAACAGGTCGGCCATCTTGGACGAGTCGTACTCGTTCATCTGGCAACCCCAGGTTTTGATGTGAAGTTTTTTGCTCATTGCTTCTCTTGACTTGTTTTGAATGCGGCATGGTCAAAGGACCGGGCATTTTACTCCGCAATCCGGAGACTGCCTAGCGAATATCCAGCCGGCCACGGCCGGAACGCCGCCGGCGGGCTTCCTGTCGCCATCGGCTTTCTCCTTGATTTGGCGCACTAATTCTCCACACCCTTCACTGTTTCCCGGCGCCCCTTGCGGTATCATGTAGTCATTTGGTCCGGCTGTGTTTTCCCCTTGCCCGGGCTCACCCCTTGCAGGAATCAAGTTATGGAACAGTGTGATATCGCCATCGTCGGAGCCGGCATGGTCGGCGCCGCCACCGCCTGTCTGCTGGCGGCGCAGGGTCTGTCGGTGCGGGTCATCGAGACCCGGCTGCCGGAGCAATACGCCCCCGAGCAGCCGTTGGATCTGCGGGTCTCCGCCATCAGTCAGGCTTCGGTGGCGTTGCTGGAGCAGGCCGGCGCCTGGCAGCACCTGCAGCAGATGCGGCTGTGCCCCTATCGCCGGCTGGAGACCTGGGAGCTGGACGGCTTCGCCACCCGCTTCAACGCCGCCGACCTCGGCCTGCCCCAGCTCGGTTACATCATCGAGAACCGGCTGGTGCAGCTGGCGTTGCTCAGACGCATGGAAGATTTTCCCAACATCCAGACCCACACCCCGGCGGCGGTCAAGAGCCTGCGCCAGAGCGCGGACGAGGCGGTGCTGACCCTGGATGATGGCAGCGAGCTAGCCGCCCGCTGGGTGCTGGCGTGCGACGGCGCCGAATCCCACACCCGCAAGCTGGCCGGCATCGGGGTGTCGCGCTTTGAGTACCGCCAGCACTGCATGCTGATCAACATCGACACCGACTTCGAGCAGGAAGACATCACCTGGCAGCAGTTTACCCCGAGCGGCCCGCGCGCTTTCCTGCCGCTGCCAGGCCAGCACGGTTCCCTGGTGTGGTATGACAGTCCGGCCCGCATCCGGGCGCTGGCCGCCATGAGCAACGAGGGGTTGGCCGCCGAGGTGCGCCGCCACTTCCCGAGCCGGCTCGGCGGGTTTGCCGTGACGGCCAAGGGGAGTTTCCCGCTGGTGCGCCGCCACGCCAACGACTACCACGCCGGCCGGGTGGTGCTGCTGGGCGATGCCGCCCACACCATCAACCCGCTGGCGGGGCAGGGGGTCAACCTCGGCTTCAAGGACGTGGCCTGCTGGAGCGATCTGTTGCAGGGGGCCGGGGCCGACTGGCATCAGCGGGCGTTGGCCGGGCGCTATGAGCGGCGCCGCCGCCCCGACAACCTGCTGATGCAGTCGGGGATGGATCTCTTCTACGGGGTGTTCAGCAACGAGATAGGCCCGCTCAAGCTGGCGCGCAACCTGGCCCTCAATCTGGCGGACAAGGCGGGCCCGCTCAAGGAGATGGCGCTACGCTATGCGTTGGGGCTGGTTTAAGGCGCGCGGCGCCATCATGAGGGAGCAGGCTGCATGAACAAGGCATTGCTGGTGATCGATTTCATCAACGACATCGCCCACCCGGACGGGCGCATCGCCGCCTCGGCGGCCCATGTGCTGGAACAGGACGCCATCGTGCACGCCAATCAGGCGCTGGCCCATGCCCGCGCCCACGGCTGGCTGGTGGTGCTGATCAAGGTGGGTTTTGACCCGTACTATCTGCTGCAACCCAAGGGTTCGCCCATGTTTGGCCGGGCTCACCAGTTCGGGGCACTGTCACTTGGTGATAGCGGCACCGACTTTCACGCCGACCTCGACGTGCAGCCGGGGGATCTGGTGCTGACCAAGCCCAGAGTCAGCCCCTTCTACGGCACCGCGCTGGAGCCGGCGCTGCGGGCCAACCACATCGACCATCTCTATCTGTGCGGGGTGAGTACCAGCTGGGCAATTCAGGCGGCGGCGCGGGAGGGTCATGATCGCGACTACGCCATCACCATCCTGGAGGATGCCTGCGCGGCGGCGGATGCCAATGAGCACCATACCTCGCTGCGAATGCTCGGCCGCATCGCCGAGATCTGCAAGGTGGCCCAGCTGGCCTGATCCCGGCGGCAGGCGGAGCTTGCTCACTGTTTTGACATTTTGTCTGCGGCCCCCTGTCGGGCCGCAGCCATTTTGGGCAACATGAAGCGAGTATCGATGGCCACAAGGATGAGGGCATGCGTTATCAGGGACGGATCGTGCGCTGGAACGAGGCGCGCGGCTTTGGTTTTATCGCCCCCGAGCAGGGAAACGGAGAGCCAAAAGGTGCCGAGCTGTTCGTGCATATCTCGGCGCTGCAGTCAGATGGCTCGCTGCCCAAGATTGGCGAGCGGGTCTCCTATCAGCTTGGCAGCGGCCAGGATGGCAAACCCAGGGCCGAGCAGGTGTTCTTTCCGGACCGGCCGCTGTCGCTGTCAGGCGCCCAACCCGCGCCCTCTGTGGGCAGACAGGCTGTGACCGGGGAGCGGCCGACGCCAGCCAGGGCACGCCAGCGCCCCGTCTATCGGCGCCGCAGCAACTGGCGCGGCAAGCTGATCCCGCTGCTGGTGCTGGCCGGGATCTTCTCCATTTACTCCCGCTTCTCGGCCGAGTCGGTCTCGCCTTCGCCAACCTCTTCTTTCAGTCAGCAGGCAGCGGACAGCACAGACAGCCCGCAGGCGGTGCCTACCTTCGTCCGTCAGTGCGACGGTCGGCAGTATTGCTCCCAGATGACCTCTTGCGAGGAGGCGACCTGGTTTTTGCAAAACTGCCCCAATACCAAGATGGATGGCGAAGGTGACGGCATTCCATGTGAAAGCCAGTGGTGTGGTCACTAGCGAAGGATAGGCTGATGCAAGTGGTTGATCATCTATCTTTATCTTGCAGGCCGGGGGCGGGCCATGGCCGCCGATGCCCCTTCGTCATGGACGGAATGCCGGCATTACTGTTGTGGTTGTGGCAGGTGCGGTGCGTCGTTGTTGGGTAAGGAGCAGGGTCATGACGGACTATTTTCAGGGAGCACTGTTTCACTTCTCCGATCGGGCGCAATACCTGTCTGCATTGCTTAATTCGCTGGAGGAGCAGATCTCGGTGATCGATCGGGATGGTGTCATCCACTACACCAACCTCGCCTGGAATAGCTTCGCCGAACAGAACGGCATGCCAGAGGGGTACGATTGGCTGGGCGTCAACTATCTGAGGGTGTGCGACAACTCGGTGGAGCCGCTGGCCCAGATGGCGGCCGAAGGGATCCGGCGGGTACTGCGCCACGAACAGCAGCACTTTCATCTGGAGTACCCCTGTCACAGCCCGGATACCCAGCGCTGGTTCATGATGCGGGTCTCCGCCATTCCCGGTATCGAGGTGGAGTTCTACACCATCAGCCACATCAACGTCACCGAGCGCAAGCTGCAGGAGCTGGACATGGTTTACCTCTCCCTGCACGATCCGCTGACCGGGCTGGCAAACCGGCGGCTGTTCAACAGCTTTCTGCACAACGAGTGGCGGCGCAGCATGCGCGAACAGACCCCCATCTCCTTCATCATGCTGGATCTGGACAACTTCAAGCTGTGCAATGACCACTTCGGGCATCAGGTCGGGGACGGTTTCTTGCAGCAGGTGGGTCAGCTGCTGAGCACCTTCTGCCAGCGGGCCACCGATCTACCGTGCCGCTTCGGCGGCGACGAATTTGCCCTGATCCTCGGCAACACCGGGGACGAGGCCGCCTCCCGCATGGGGGAGGCCATTCGCGTTGGCATCGGTGAGCTGCTGATCCCGGGGGCGGATGGACTTCAACTCAGCGCCAGTGTCGGTATTGCCACCCTGTTGCCGCAGCAGGCCCGCGTCTCGGAAGAGGAGCTGCTGACCGCCGCCGACATGGCGCTCTATCTGGCCAAGCAGGGGGGCAAGAATCGCTGCCACTGCGTCAGCTGCAGCGCGCTGCCGGCCGCCTGATACTCGATTGCCACCCCCTCTGTGGCGATACCTCACCAGCCCCCTGATATCGACTCCCTGAACCTATCGCATCAGCGATCCGGCATGGCCGGCTGCGGCGCCGGGTGGGCATCGATGACCAGTTGCACGAAGCGATCGCGGATGGGATCGGCAAATTCCGGGTTCCACACCAGGCTTATCTCCCACTCGGAGCAGGGGCCGGACAAGGGGTAGAGGGTGACGTCCGGGCCGGCGATGAAGCTGACGCTGCGCGGCAGGATGGCGTTGCCGATGCCGGCGGCCACCAGTGCTACCAGGGTCTGGATATCCTCCGCCTCCTGGATCATGCCGGTCAGCCGGTTGGCGCCGAGGAAGCCGGCGATCTGCTGGCTGAGGCCGGGGCAGCGGTGACCGACCATCTGCAGCAAGGGCTGGCTGGCCAGTGCCTGCTCCACGTCGAAGGCGGCCGGATCCGGCTGCGTCATCAGGGTCGGCACCGCCAGCACCAGCCGATCGGTCAGCAGTCTGTGTTCCTGCAACTGCGGCGCCTGGGGCCGGCGCATGAAGCCGAGCTGCAGCTGGCCCGACAGCAGCCGCTCCTGCTGGATGGCGGAGGTCATGTCCTGCAGATGCACCATCACCTCGGGCACCTGCTGCTTGAAGCTGGCCACCAGTGCCGGTGCCAATGCGAAGCTCGACAGGCCGAAACCAATCTTGAGGCGCCCGGCGATACCGCTGGCCAACGCCATGGCATGGCGCTCAAAGCCTTTGCCATGTTCGACCAGGGCACTCGCCTGGGTGAGCAGCTGGGCGCCGATGGCGGTCAGCTCGGCACCGTGGCGACCCCGGTTGAACAGGGTACTGCCGAGGGTCTGCTCCAGTCCCTGGATCTGCTTGGTGAGCGCCGGCTGGGTGATGAACAGCCGGCTGGCGGCCTCCCGGTAGTTGGCGGTGTCGGCCAGGGTGACGAATGCCTGCAGTTGCTTCAGATCGAATTTCATTCCATTTGGTTATCTAAAGTGGCCATTTTGTGATTATAAATTATCTAATCGCCTTGTTCTAATGGTCTGGTAGCGGGCCCCATTGGCCCCATCCGAACCGTCACAAGGAGTCATCTCATGCCTGCCGAACGCTATCTGTTTTTGATCAAGGGAACTCTGGTGCTGGCCCAGCCGCTGGCTGCGCCGGAGACGGGAGAGCTGCTTACCAGTCTGCTGCAGCAGGGCTTTGCGGTCGGCCCCTTGCAAGTGTGGGCGAGCAATGCCGAACAGGCGCTGGCCTGCTATGAACAGGCGGCCCAGCGGCGGGCCTTCGGCGATATTCTGGCGGGGAGCGAACCCGGCCTGGCAGGGGTCGGCGCATGAGCCGGCTTGTGCTGCGGGCCAGCGCCCTGCTGCTGGACATGGATGGCACCTTGGTGCACTCCACCGGCGAAGTGGAGACGGTATGGCGGCTCTGGTGCCGCCGCCATCAGCTGGCGCCCGAGCCGGTGCTGGCCATGTGCCACGGGGTGCGCTCGCGAGAGGTGCTCCGCGCCCTGGCTCCGCAACTGGACATGGCGCAGGAGGTGGCCCTGCTCGACGAGCTGGAGATCAACCACACCGGTCAGGCGGAGGCCATCGCCGGTGCCCGAACTCTGCTGGCGGGTTTGCCGAGCGAGTGCTGGGCGCTGGTGACCTCCGCCAGTCAGCGGGTGGCCCGTCATCGGCTGCAAAGTGCCGCTCTGCCATTGCCCGCCCTGCTGGTGGGGGCCGAGGATGTGGTGCATGGCAAGCCGGCTCCCGAGCCTTATCTGCTGGCGGCCGAGCGTCTGGGGCTGGCGGCGGCCGATTGCCTGGTGTTCGAGGATGCGCCGGCCGGCATCACCAGTGCCCTGCGGGCGGGATGTCGCGTGGT
Organism: Aeromonas sp. DNRA1; assembly: GCF_963888745.1. Classification (NCBI taxonomy): domain Bacteria; kingdom Pseudomonadati; phylum Pseudomonadota; class Gammaproteobacteria; order Aeromonadales; family Aeromonadaceae; genus Aeromonas; species Aeromonas sp. DNRA1. The sequence continues at coordinate 252,570 of NZ_CAWPKQ010000002.1, forward strand.
GCAGGTGGGGAACGATGCGCCGCTCCATCCGGCAGTGGTGGCGGTGATCCGCGACTGGCGCGAGGTTAAGGTGGCGTTGGGGGAAGGTGACTCCCTGCTGGTGACGCTGCCCGCTTGAGCGGTGGAGAGATCACCTTGCAGCCACAGCCAGCCGCAATAAAAACGCCCCCGAGATGCGGGGGCGTTTTGCTATCTCAACGGTTACTTGAAAACGCGGAAACGGGTGGCGTCGTCGATAAAGGTCTTGTCACCGGCCGGTTGCTTGATGCTGCCAAAGGGCATCTGGGCGCGCAGCAGCCAGCTGGCGGGCAGGTTCCACTCCTTGTGTACCGCCTGGTCGATGAGCGGGTTGTAGTGCTGCAGGGACGCGCCGATCTTCTCCTGGGCCAGGGTGGTCCAGACCGCGAACTGGGCGATGCCGGTGGCATGTTCCGACCAGATGGGAAAGTTGTCGGCATAGAGGGCGAACTTTTGCTGCAGATCCTTGATGACGTCGGTGTCTTCAAAGAAGAGCACGGTGCCGAAACCTGCGCGGAAGCTGCCATCCACCTTGGCCTCACTCTGGGCGTAGGCTTCCGGCGGCACGATCTTTTTCAGCTCGGCTTTGACGATATCCCACAGCTTGTGGTGCTGGGCGCCAAACAGGATGACGGCGCGGGAGCTCTGGGAGTTGAACGAGGAGGGGCTGTGCTTGATGGCATCCTGGATGAGAGTGGTCAGCTGCTCCGGCGTATGGGAAACCTGGTCACCCAGGGCATAGATGGTACGACGTACTTTGATCTGTTCGATAAACGGACTGCTCATAACATCTCCTTTGTTTGACAGGGAATCGTCTTCGGTGGTCCTTGGCAAGGCCATCCGGCTCCGATTGTTCAAGCTATAGACTATAACACCCCCTTCCTTGTTAGCCGTCAACGCACAGTGGTCACTGTTTTTACTTTTTGTTGATATACATATCCACGGCATGGATGAGCGGTATCACGTTTATATGTTTTTTATCAATTGGCCAGCGTGAGGGCTGATTTCAATCAATGAATAATTCTTGCCGACAACCATAAGATCTCCGCATTCCAGTATTTCTATCGGGGTGTTGATGTTTCAGTGGCTGATTAGTCGGCGTTACTACCTATTGACCTCATTTAGTCTGTTGCTGGGCACCCTGGTGCTGGTGGTGACCCTGGCCCTGGCGACGGCCAGCTATCTGCGCAGCATCGACAAGACGGTGGCCGGCTACGGCCACATGCTCTCCTCCCTCGATGCGGCCCTGATCCACGAGCTGGTGCTGGCCAACCAGCGTCAGCTGGCGGTGCTGGAGGCGTCGCTGGACAAGGCCGCCATCGCCCGCGGCGAGCCGGCCGACAACCCGCTCTGGGCCATTGCCCACCAGATCAAGCGCGACAGCCACTACATCTACTTCTATCACCCGCAAACGGACCACATCAGCAGCTACCCGTCCTGGCAGCAGCCGGCCGAGTATCGTGCCGCCAGCCGGCCCTGGTATCGGGCGCTGTCGATGCCGGGCGATGACCTCATCTGGCTGGGTCCCTACCAGGAGTTCGGCTCGGACAAGCAGATCCTGACCCTGATCAAGCGAGTAAAAGGGCTGGATGGTCAGCTGCTCGGCCTGCTGATGGTCGACATGTCGTTCAACGCCATCCAGCAGGCACTGCAGCGGGCCATGGGTCGCAACCAGGCGGCCATCTACATCAGCTCGCGGGGGGGAGATGAACTGGTGGTGGGCTGCAACATGGCGCTCTATCAGCCGCCGGCGACCACGACGGGCGTGGTGGGCAGCGCTCTGGAGGTGATCTGGCATGGCCGCCATCTGCGCCGGGAGCTGGAAGGGATCGACTGGGATCTCAACATCTATCTGCCGCCCGAGCTGTTTCACGACGGCCTCGAGGAGGCCCTGCTGATGGTGGTGCTGCCGCTGCTCTCGCTGTTTGCCATCTGGTTTTGCAGCATCAACTTTCTGGTGCGGGTGTTCAATCAGGAGCAGGCGCTGGTGGCCGGCTCGCTGACCGGCATAGTGCGGGATCCGACCCAGACACCCTGCCAGCTGAAGACCTGGTTCGTGCACAACAGCCTGAGCGAGATAGATCAGGTGCGGGCCAGCTTTCTGCAGGGGCAGGATGCCCTGCTGCACGACCCCCTCACCGGCATCATGAACCGGCGGGCCTTCACCCAGCGTCGCAGCGAACTGGAGGAGAGCGCCACACCCCACTGGCTGCTGCTGTTCGACGTCGACAACTTCAAGCGCATCAATGACAACTGGGGACACACGGTGGGGGACGGCGTGCTCTGCCGGGTCGCCGAGCTGTTGGTGGCGGAGCTGGGCAGTGGCTGCGTCTACCGGATCGGGGGAGACGAGTTCGCCGCCCTGCTGGCCTGGCCGCGCAGCGAGCTGGAGTCCGGGCTGACCCGGCTGCTGGCGCGGGTGCGCAATCAGCAGTGGCGCGAGTTTCGCGAGGCGGTGACCCTGAGCGTGGGCGGTGCCCATAGCCCGGATGACGGTGTGCTGCTGTTCGAGCGGGCCGACGAGTGTCTCTATCGGAGCAAGCGGCTGGGGCGCGATGGCTGGTCTTTGACGGAGCTGACCCGGCAGGAGCTGGGGGCTGACAGATCCTGTCATATGGATAACGGCTAGGCGACCGCTGCCGCTCGGTGGGCCCCGGTACGGTTCGTTGCCCAATTTCCAGGCGATGTCATTTACGTATTTAAATTCAATACCTTATGCATGAATTGAACGGTACCGAAGGCGGTGCGGGAGGCGGTGTCGCTCTCCTGCGACAGTGGCGCCCTTTGGCGGGAATCGTATAGTTCGGGGAAATTAATCAGGTTTGACAGGAGTACCCCATGGAGATGAACAAGCGTGGCATGAGCGCCCTGGCCCTGCTGGGCTCACTGTTGCTGGTCAGCGGCGTGGCGCAAGCCTCGGAAACACTTAATACCATCCTCGGTGGCGGTGCAGGTGGCGTGGCCGGCACCATGATCGGCAAGGAGCTGGGTGGTGATACCGGAGCCCTGGTGGGGGCGGCGCTGGGCGGTGCGGCCGGTGGCGCCGCCACGGCCAACAAGGGCAACAAGAATGAAGCGGCCCTCGGTGGTGCCGTCGGGGCGCTCGGTGGTGCGGCCATCGGCAAGAGCGTGGGTGGCAGCACGGGTCAGCTGATCGGGGCTGGCGTCGGCGGGGCCAGCGGCTCCGCCATCGGTGCCAAGACGGGCGATGGCCACAAGAGCAACAACGATCGTTACTACGACGATGAGCACAGGCACCACAAGAAACACAAAAAGCACAAGAAACACAGATGGCACGACGATGATTGATCGCAGCCAGCAATGAGAGAGGGGCCGACAGGCCCCTCTCTTGTTTGGCTCGGCCGCCGCTCACACCAGCCGGTGTTGGCGGCGCCCCTCGGCGAAGGCGTTGATGTTGTCGATCAGCTGATCGGCAAGGCGCTGCATCGACTCCTCGCTGGCCCAGGCCACGTGGGGGGTGAGGATGAAGTGGGGGTACTGCAGCGCCTGCATCAGCGGATGGTCGGGGGGCGGCGGCTCGACGCTTGCCACGTCGAAACCGGCGCCGCCGAGGCGGCCGTTGGCCAGTGCCCGCAGCAGGGCATCTTCATCCACCAGACCGCCGCGGCCGACGTTGATCAGCAAGGCGCCCGGCTTCATCAGCTCGAGTTCCCGCTCGCCAATCAGGTTGCGGGTATAAGGGGTGAGCGGGCAGTGCAGGCTGATGACGTCGGCGCTTTGCAGCAGCTCGTCCAGTGGCAACCGATCCTCGTCGTGGCTGGCGCCGACCTGGCTCTGGGCGTAGCGCACCTCCATGCCGATCCCCCTGGCCCGCTCGCCGAGGGCCTGACCGAGCGTCCCCTTGCCGATGATGCCGAGCCGCTTGCCGTGCAGATCCGTGATGTGGTGATCGAAGAAGCAGAACTGGCCGCTCTGCTGCCAGCGCCCCTCCAGCACCGACTGGCGCCAGCAGAAGAGGTTGCGCGCCAGGGCCAGCATCAGCGTCATGGCGTGTTCCGGCACCGAGGGGCCCGAGTAGTTGCGGATATTGCAGACGCCGACGTTGGCGGCGCGGCACGCCTCCAGATCCACGTTTTCGCTGCCGGTGGCGGCCAGCGCGATGAGTTTCAGGTCCGGCAGCCGGGCCAGCTCGGCGGCGCCGATGCGCACCTTGTTGATGATGGCGATGCTGGCGTCTTTGAGTCGCTCCACCACCAGCTCGGGGGCCGTGCTCGGGTAGCTCTGCCAGTGATGGGGAAAATCGGGGTGGCGCAGGGTGATGCCGGTATCCAGGGTATCGCTGTCGAGAAACACAATTTGCTGCATGAAGCCTCCTGCCGTTGAGGCGTTCATGATGCCAAACATCGGCGACCGAGGGCCAGTTTACTGCGCATCAATGGCTTGGCAATCGCGCCGGATGTGAGGCAGACGGCATTTTTTGGGTCAGAGCCAGCCGAGGTGGGTGAGCCAGCCCTGGATCCGGGTCGGCGTTTCATCCAGCTCCAGCAGGGCGTAGGGGCGGTAGTTGAGCTTGTGGCTGCGGCGGCTTTCGCTTCTGCGTGCCTCGGCGGCCAGCAATGGCCAGCGTCCGCCATCCTCCTGATAGAGGTCGAGGGTCGGCATGGTGGCCTGGGCGATCTCCTTGGCGAAGATCTGGTTGCTCTGCTGGTCGGGGAAGAAGCCGTCGAGCAGCACCAGCGCATCGGGGGCGGGCAGTTGTTCGCTGGCAATGAGGTTGGTGGCCCAGGCGGCGCCGGTGCCCTGCGCCAATATCAGCTTGAAGCCCCCCTCCTGCATCTTGGCATCCCCCAGCTTGCTGATGCGGGTGGCAAACTGTTTGCGAAAGTCGTCGATGGCCTGCTGCTTTTTCTCGGCGGCGGGGTCCAGTTCGGTCTGTTGGGGCGAGGGGAGCAGCAGCAGGGTGTCGAAGCCGAGCCGGCCGAGGGCCCGGGTCAGTTGCCACAGCTGGCCGCTGCGCTGCCAGTCGGGCAAGAGGATGGCCAGCCCCACATAGCTGTCGCTGTCGTGCTTGGCGAACAGCACTGTCTGCTTGTCAATCTGGGTGCTGTTGGGCAGCCCCTGCCAGTCGTTGTTCTGCCAGTAGTCGAGCGGCGTCAGCGGTGTGCCCTCGCTGGCCTGCAAGGGGTTGCTTGCCAGCAGGGTCAGTAACAGCAGTGATAAGAACAATCTGGCCATAGTGCGCTCCCCCGGTTATTTGGGTTAGCGGCACCAGGCCGGTTTTCTGAAGGGGGAAGTGACAGCGCTAGGGTGACGGCCGTTTGGTACTTGCCAGCCCGGCCAGCTGGCGGTCGTGCAGGGGGGAGAGCAGCAGCAGGGCAGTGACGGCGCCAATCAGGGCGAAGAACATGTCGGACTGGGTATCCCAGGGGTCGCCCTGGGTGCCGAGAAACTCATCCGCCCCCTGGCCGAGCGCGAGGGCGGCTCCCCACTCGATGAACTCGTAGGTGGCGCTGATGGCGAGCACCACGCAGATCACCAGGAACGCCAGCATGCGCCGGCCCTGCACATAACCTCCGCGCAGCAGGATCTCCCGGCACACCAGGGCAGGCACGAAGCCCTGAAAGAAGTGGCCAATCTTGTCATAGGGGTTGCGACTGAGTTCGAGCCACTGCTGCAGCTCGAATCCCAGCGGGACGCGGGCGTAGGTATAAGCACCGCCCAGCATCAGCACCATGGCGTGCAGGGTGATGCACAGATAGAGCAGGCTGGTGAGCGGAAAACGGCGGTGTGTCAGGGCAAGCAGCGGCATGGCGATGAGCACGGGCGCGATCTCCATCAGCCAGGTCGCCCTGTCATAGGGTTGCCAGCCGGAGAGGATCAGCAGTACCAGGGTCGACAGCAGCAACAGACCTTTATGCAGAGATGTCATGGGGCGCTCCGGAGGATGGCACAAACCAGCTTGCCCATTTAGCCATGTTTGCGTTTCGAATACAGCCGGGTGGCGTCGTGCACCCATAAAAAAAGCGAGCCAAAGGCTCGCTTTTTTACCATGGATTCAAGGGGCCAACTTAGTTGACGCGACGCTTGAACTCACCGGTGCGGGTATCGATTTCGATCTTGTCACCGATCTCTACGAAGGCGGCAACGGCCAGCTCGTAGGTGGTGCCCTTCAGACGGGCCGGCTTGGTCACTTTACCGGAGGTGTCGCCACGGGCGGCCGGCTCGGTGTACTCGACTTCGCGAACGATGGTGGTCGGCAGTTCTACGGAGATGGCTTTCTCGTTGTAGAAAGTCACTTCGCAGATGTCTTCCATGCCGTCAACCATGTAGTTCAGGGCATCACCCAGGTTGTCTTTCTCGACGTCGTACTGGTTGTACTCGGTGTCCATGAAGACATACAGGGGGTCGGAGAAGTAGGAGTAGGTGCACTCTTTACGTTCCAGCTGAACAACTTCCAGCTTGTCGTCGGCCTTGAAGACGGTCTCGGTGGCGCTGCCGTTCAGCAGGCCTTTCAGCTTCATCTTGACCACGGCGGAGTTACGGCCGGATTTGTTGAATTCGGCTTTCTGGACCACCATCGGCTCGGTACCGATCATGACGACGTTACCAGCGCGGATTTCCTGTGCGGTTTTCATGTAAAAATTCCTGTTCGTATACGGGCAGATAAAAACTGCCAGATTATATACGGCTTTCTAAAAATTTCACCAGCCGAGTGACGAGATCCCCATCCCTGAGCTGCTTCTGTGACCAAGGTCGCCCATGTTGCAGCCATATCGCGGCGTGTTCCGGCCATTGCGCCCACCAATCGCGACAGTTTTCCCCCTGATTGAGGGCGTGGCTGAAACCACGCAGCCACTGGCCGGTGGCGGCGGGCAGCTCCGCCAGATAGTGGTCGAGAAAGCCGTCCAGCTTGACCATGTGAGCCTGCTCTTCCTGCGGATAGATGTGCCACAGGAAAGGGCGAGCGGCCCACTGGGCCCGCACGAAGGAGTCCTCCCCGCGCACCAGATTGAGATCGCAGCTCCACAGCAGCCGATCGTAACCGGCCTGATCGGTCATCGGCAGCAGCTTGATGGTGAGGTTGCCCGCCTGCAGCAGTGCCCCTGCCCTGGCCGTCGGAATGGCCGCTGCCAGCCCGGCGCCGGTGAGCACGTCGTTGAGGGAGCGCCCGAGCGGCAGCAGCAGGGTGACGGGGGTGGCGCTCTGGCACCAGCTCTCGACCAGGCTGGTCAGGGCAGGGCTCTCGTAGGTGAAGAGGCTGACCCGCAGCTCGTGCTCTTGTTTGGGCGGCAGGCCGAGGCTGGCCCAGTAGGCGGCAAGCCCGGCTTCATCCTGTTGCCAGTATTCGCGCTCGACGATGAGGCCGCGCTCGCACAAGAGGCCGCCGGTTTTAGCGGTAAAGCCCGGGAAGAAAAAGTATTTGTTGAGGCTCTGGTTGCCGACCCGCTGGGGCGAGGCGAGGGCATGGCAATCCTCGACCCAGGATTCGGCCGAGAGGTATTCGAGGTTGATCCAGCAGGGGGGCTTGGGTTGGCTCGCCATCTGCTCGGGCATTCGTTCAATGAAGGGGGCGGGCAGCTGGCAGGCAAAGGCCTCGATCACCACCCTGGCCGGGAGGGTATCGGGCGGCAGGGTGTCGTGCCAGTGCTGGATATGGATGCCATCGACCCACTGGCTATCCAGCGCGGGGTCGAGCCCAGGGCAGATGCGGGCAAAGCTTGCCAGATCGTCCACCCAGAGCCGCACCTGGACCTCATTGCCGTGGGTCGGGAGCGCGCCTTCCTGTTTCAGCTGGCGAGCCAGCCGCCAGGTGACGCCGATGTCGCCGAAGTTGTCCACTACGCAGCAGAAGATATCCCAGTCAAATTGGGGGAGGGAGCTGGTCATGTCAGGGCATCCAGATACAAAAAAACCGGTGCGCAGGGTAGCACACCGGTTGACTGGCTTCTAACCGTCAGCGCGTGACGGTGGCTGCGGCAGGTTACTCCTTGCCGTAGACATTGCTCTCTTGTTCGCGTACCCGGATAAAGGTGTTGTGTGCTTTGTGCAGCTCTTTAAGCAGGCGGTACAGCAGATGAACCAGGTTTACTCCTTGCCGTAGACGTTGTTCTCTTGCTCACGCACCCGGATAAAGGTGGTGCGTTTGGTGAGTTCTTTCAGCTGGCTGGCACCCACATAAGTACAGGTGGAGCGCACCCCGCCCAGGATGTCGCGCACCGTGTTTTCGACCGGGCCGCGATAGGGCAGCAGCACGGTTTTGCCCTCGGAGGCGCGGTACTCGGCAACGCCGCCGGCGTGCTTGTCCATCGCGCTGGACGAGCTCATGCCGTAGAACTTCATGAAGGGTTCGCCATCCACGTCGACGATTTCGCCGCCACACTCCTCGTGGGCCGCCAGCATGCCCCCCAGCATCACGAAGTCGGCACCGCCGCCAAACGCCTTGGCCACATCCCCCGGGCAGGTGCAGCCGCCGTCACCGACGATCTGGCCACCGAGGCCGTGGGCCGCATCGGCACACTCGATGATGGCGGAGAGCTGCGGGTAGCCGACCCCGGTCTTGACCCGGGTGGTACAGACCGAGCCCGGGCCTATGCCCACCTTGACGATGTCGGCGCCGGAGAGGATCAGCTCCTCCACCATCTCGCCGGTGACCACGTTGCCCGCCAGAATGACGTGGTTCGGGCAGGCCTCGCGGATCTTGCGCAGAAACTCGACGAAGTGCTGGGAGTAGCCGTTGGCCACATCGACGCAGATGAAGCGCAGGGCGCTGGACATGGCCAGGATCTGGCGGGTCTTGGTGAAGTCATCCTCGGAGGTGCCGGTAGAGACCATCACGTGACCCAGCAGCGCCGGGTCGGTCTCATTGACGAAGGTTTGCCACTGCGCAAGGCTGTAGTGCTTGTGAACTGCGGTCATCATCTCGAAGCTGGCCAGGGTACGCGCCATGGCGAAGCTGCCGACGGTATCCATGTTGGCGGCGATGACGGGCACCCCTTGCCATTGGGTCTGGGTGTGCTTGAAGGTGAACTGACGGGTCAGGCTGACTTGGGAACGGCTCTTGAGAGTAGAGCGCTTGGGGCGGAACAGGACATCCTTGAAACCGAGCTTCAAGTCTTCTTCGATACGCATTACGAATTCCTTATTGAGCCTTGTTTGATAGGTCACTTTGCAGTGGCAACTTTTCGGCAGGCGCAAAAAAACCGGTGGTTTTCAGGCCCTCCGGTTTACAACAGTGTAGGCAAAAATCCCGCCAGAACAAGACTGATAATTCACGAAGCCTTGTGGTAGCCTTTGGCGTCACAACCTGAGCACAGCCTTGGGTTTCATCCAGCCCCGTTGATGTTCCCCCGTTCGTCTAATTGAAAGATCCTGACAGAATCCTTTTTGGCAAGCTGCTGCGTGATCCTGACGCCATGCGCCATGGCCGCGCTGGTGGCGGCGAGGCGGCCACGTTCACCAGTTGACAGCCGCCTTTTCCATCCCCACTCTGGGCTGCTCGGGTCAGCGTCGGCCCTGCCCTGACAAGGAGTAAAGATGTTCGGATTGCGAATGATGCCACTGCTGTTGCTGGTCGGTCTCGCCCTGCCGGGAGCGGCTCGGGCTGCCTCCGATCCTGCCGTCTATGGCTGGATTGAGAAGGGACTCATCATGCCGAGCGGGGTGGCGGTGAAGATGAAGCTGGATACCGGGGCACTCACCTCCTCGCTCGATGCGCGGGATCTGCGCCACTTCAAGCGTGACGGCAAGTCCTGGGTACGCTTTACCCTGAAGGTCACCGATGCCAATACCGATCGGCAGGTGAGCCAGACCCTGGAACGGCCGGTGGAGCACATGGTGACGGTACGTGGTGCCGGCGGCATGGAGCAGCGCCCCACGGTTACCATGTCCATCTGCCTGGGCGACAAGGTGTATGAGGAGTGGTTCACCCTGCGGGATCGCAGCAAGATGATCTATCCGGTGTTGCTGGGGCGTCGCCTGCTGGCGGATCTCGGCGCAGTGGATTCGAGCCGCACCTTCACGGTGCAGCCGAGCTGTCGCTGAGGGAAGCGAACGGCATAAAAAACGGGGGCCTGGCCCCCGTTTTTTATGGTGATGATCAGGCTGGGCGAGAGGGGGCGGGCAGCAGCACGCTCACCTCCAGCCCCCCTTCCGGCCGGTTGTGGATGTCGAGATCGGCGCCGTGCAGCTGGGCGATGCGCGAGACGATGGCCATGCCGAGGCCGACCCCGTCCCCCTGCTGGGGATTGACCCGAAAGAAGCGCTCGCACAGGCGTGACAGGGCGGCGGTGGGGATGCCGGGGCCGTTGTCGCGGATGTCGACCCTTACCCTGTGCCCCTCCTGGCACGCCTCGACCGCGATCTCGCCCTGCGCCTGGGTGTAGCGCAGCGCGTTGTCGATGAGGTTGCTGAACATCAGCTCCAGTAGGGTGGCCTGTCCCATCACCGTCAGCTGTTCGGTGCCTTCCAGCGACAGCTGCTGATCCTTTTTCAAGGCGATGGGGGCCAGAGTGGCCAGGGTGCCCTGCAACAGCTGGTTCAGGTTGAGTTCGGTCAGCTCCAGCCCCTGCTGGTTGTCGATGCGGGCCTGGGTCAGCAGCTGGCGCAGCAGCCGATCGCTGCGATCGAGCGCCAGCAGCATCTTCTGCAGGGAGTGCTGACGGCTCTCGGCATCCTCGGCAGCCAGCGCGTTCTCGCTGTGGATGCGCAGCACCGCCAGGGGGGTGCGCAGCTCGTGGGCGGCCTCGTTGGTGAACTGCTTCTCCCGCTCTATGGTGTCGGCCAGCGCGTGCATCAACCGGTTGATCTCGTTGGTGAGCGGGGTCAGCTCCTGGGCGCGGATCTTCAGGGTGAGCGGGCTCAGGTTGGCCGGGTGGCGCTCACCGATGGCCTGGGCCAGCTGTCGCAGCGGCGCCAGCCCGCGGGAGATGAGCCACCACAGCAGGCCGAGTAGAAAGGGCAGAGTGATGAGCAGCGGCAGCATGGCCAGGGTGGCCATCTTGCTGGCCAGCTCGCTGCGCTCGTCATCCCGCTCCGCCACGATGAGCCAGGTGTGCTCGTCCTGGTTGTAGAGGGTGAAGGTGCGCCACTCGTGGTTGTCCTTGGTGACGTTGTTGAAGCCGGGGGCCAGGGCGCCGAGGGGTTGGCTGGGGGCGCTGGGGGAGCGCAGCAGTATGTGGCCCTGCTCGCTCAGCAGCTGGAAGTAGAGGTTGCGCTCGAATTCGTGGCCGAAGGGGGTGAGCTCCCTGTCCTCCCCCCGCAGGTTGAAGCTGGTGTCCTTCTGCCACTGATCCGGGTTGTGCTGCTCCCAGTCCTGATAGACGGTGCCGTTGGCGGGCAGTTCGCCATTTTGCTCCAGATAGCGGCTGAGCAGCTGGTTGGTGATGCGGGAGGACTGGGCGAGACGGGCATCGAACAGCTCCTCCATCTCGTGGTTGGCCTCCAGATAACCGATGAGGGCGCTGATGGCCAGGCTGGCGCTGACCAGCGCCAGGATGCCGGAGAGCAGGAAGCGGCGGATGGAGCGGGGACGCGTCATGCCCGGTGGCCCCGGCGCTGGGCCTGTTCAAGCTGGGGAATAATATAGCCGACCCCGCGGATATTGCGGATGAGGTCGCTGTAGAACTTCTTGCGCAGGTGGTGAATGTGCACCTCCACCGCGTTGCTCTCTGCCCCCTCGTCCCAGCCGTAGAGGCTCTGCTGCAGCTGATCCTTGCTCAGCACCCGGCCGCTCTGGGTGATGAGCTCCTGCAGCAGCTTGTATTCGTGGGGGGTGAGCTTGACTGGCTCGCCCCGATAGGTGACCTGCTGGGACTCGGGATAGAGCTGCAGCTCGCCGTATTCCAGTACCGCCTGGGCCTGGCCCTTGCTGCGCCGCACCAGGGCGCGCAGGCGGGCGTTGAGCTCCTGCAGGGCGAACGGCTTGACCATGTAGTCGTCGGAACCCGCATCCAGCCCCAGTACCCGGTCGTCCAGGGCGTCGCGGGCGGTGAGGATCAGCACCGGCAGCGTTTGGCCTTCCCGGCGCAGTTTGCGCAGCAGGCTGATGCCGTCGATGTCCGGCAGGTTGAGATCCAGAATGAGCGCGGCAAACTCCTCGCTCTTGAGCACAGAAAGGGCGGGCAGCCCCTGCTGCAGCCAATCCACCGTATAGCCGCTGCTGCGCAGGGCATCCACCATGCCGTCGCCCAGCATCACATCATCTTCCACCAACAGGATCCGCATTGTTATTCCCCTCAAAAGACGCTGCCCACCAGTATGCAAGCTGGTGGGCAGAGTTTAAATAGCGCACTGATCCGACTTGGGTTTATAGCTTGTCGAGGCGATCGCGGATCTCGATGCGTCGACCCTGATCCGCCAGCTCGCGACCAGGCCGGGGCGGGGCGGTCAGCGCCTTCTCCAGATAGCCCCTGGCCTCGGCCTTGCGGCCCTGATCCAGCAGGAAGTCGCCGTAGAAGAAGTTGGGGTCGATGCCGGTCGGGTTGATGGCCAGCGCCTGCTTGAGCAGCTGCTCGGCCTTCTCGTCATCGCCAAAGCCTACAGGCCAACCCGGCACCTGATAGTAGAGCGAGCCCAGGCTGGTATAGGCGGAGCCATCCAGTGCCTTGGGATCCTGCTTGAGGGCGATCTCCAGCTTGGCCTTGGCCTCCTTGACCAGACCCAGCGCCCCCAGCCCACCCTTGGCGCCGGCCCAGGTGCTCTTGACGATGGCCGACCAGATCAGCAGGTCGGTGCGAAAGGCCTCCTTGGCGCTGGCCTGATCGGCCTGGCTGCTCAGCTGTTCGAGGCAGCTCTCCTTGGCCTTGCCGGTCTGCTGATACTGACAGACGGCCCACTGCTGCTGGATGACGGGCAGGGCGTCGGCGGCCTGGGCCATCCCCGAGCCCAGCATGAGCAGCAGGAGGGCGCCGTGGGTGAAACGGGGGCGGAAAGTGGCGTGCTTCATCTTAACGTTCCTTCTCTGTCATGACGGAAATGGCGTGCCCCGAGTTGCCGGCAGCAGGCGTCGCGTGGCGGGCATAGCGCTCTATGATGGGTTTTTGCTTGGCCAGAGCCCGGTCGACCAGGCCGGGCAGCAGGCCGTTGAGCCGCACGAACAGCTTCTCCGGCCAGCCGAGCCAGCTGCGGCGGGTTTCGTTGCACAGGGCGATGACGGCCTCTTCGGCCACGTCCTGGGGGCTGTCGGTGTGGGTGCCGAGTTCGGCATTCATCTCGTAGGCCGCCTCCGAGTTGAGGCGGGTACGGGTGGCGCGGGGAGCAAAGTGCAGCACCTGGATGCCGGTTCCCTCCAGCTCGCGGCCGAGCGCCTCGCTGAAGCCGCGCAGGGCGAACTTGCTGGCGCAGTAGACGCTGTAGCCGGCGTAGCCGATGGCACCGAAGCTGGAGCCGACGTTCATGATCACCGCCGGTTTGCGCAGGCGGGGCAGCAGCATGCGGGTGAGCTGGATCGGTGCCTCGACATTGAGCAGCAACTGGCGCTCCACCTGCTCGCTGCTCTGATCCTCCAGCCAGGCAAACTGGTTGCAGCCGGCGTTGTTGATCAGCACGTCCAGCCCTTCGTCCAGCGCCGGGTGCTGCAGCAGTTTGGCCCGCTCCTGGGGCGAGCCCAGATCGGCGATCACCATCTGGTGGCGCTCCGGGTGCGGCAGCTCCTTGCGAAGCCTCTCCAGCGCACTGGCCCTGCGTCCGTGCAGCAACAGGCGCGCCCCCTGAGCTGCCAGCTCCTGGGCCAGCGCTTCGCCGATCCCGCCGCTGGCGCCCGTGAGCAGCACGAGTTTTCCTTCAAGCTTCATGATGTCTGGTTTTCCGTCAGTTGATAGAGCATGTCGGCGTAGAGGCGGTAGACCACCTTGGCCGAGTGAATGATGGCCGCCTGATCGGCCGGGCTTTCCACCCGGTTCATCAGAGACTCGAAGAACTTGAGGTGCTCCTGATCCAGTGCGCCGTGGGAGCTCAGATAGCTCATGGCCTGGGGGGGCAGGCCGAGACCCGCCTTGAGCTGATCGGCCACGGTCAGGGCGATGGCGACGCTGGTGCCTTCCAACACCTGTACCATGCCGAAGAAGCCCATGGGGTTGCCGCGTTGCACCTGGTCATAGAGAAAGGCCACCATCAGCTCGATGGGCAGCCCGGGCCGGCCGTGGCGCACCGCCTCGGCATCGCCGCCGCAGGCGCGGATGTCGCTCAGGATCCACTCCTGATGGCCATACTCCTCGTCGATGTACTCGGCGATGGCGCCACGTACCCACTCATACTCCTGGCCCAGCTTGCCGCCGGTGGCCATCAAGAGCGGCACCGTGTGGCGCACGTGATAGTAAGCCTCTGCGAGGAAGCGCAGGTAGATGTCGCGGGAGATCTCCCCCTTGCGGCACGCCTCTATGATGGGGGCGTTGAACAGATGCTCCCGGGCCGGGGCGGTGGCTTGTTGCAGCACTTGATAGAAGCTCATGAGGTCTCTCCTGTAAGGCATTGGCTGATCTGCCGGGAAAAGTGGTGATAAATCCGTTCGCGACGGGGGCGGCCGTTGGCGGTCAGCAGCTCCGGATGCTGATCCAGCGCCACCGGCAGCCAGTGATGGATGCGGGCATAGTCGGGCAGGCGGTGATTGAGCTGCTTGATCTGCTGGGCCAGCTGGGCGTCGGCGCCGGGCAGTGGCTGGATCAGGGCGACGTTGGCTGGCTGGCCGTCGCCGAAGATCACGATGCGGGCGATGGCCGGGCAGAGCTGGGCTTCCGCCTCGACCCACTCGGGGGAGAAGTTGCGGCCAAAGGCGGTGATCTGGACGTTCTTCTTGCGCCCGGTAATGTGCAGATACCCCTCATCATCCAGGTGGCCAAGATCGCCGGTGGCGACCAGTACTGGCGTCGGCTCGTCGCTGCCCAGATAGCCGAGCATGGCGGCTCCCTCCACCAGGATCTCGCCATCGGCGGCGATCGATACCCGGCAGTGGGGCAGTGGCTGGCCGACGCTGCCCAAGCTGTGGCCGTCGGGGCCGTTGAGGGCCACGACGGAGCCGCACTCCGACAGGCCATACCCCTCGTAGACCGGCAGCCCCAGCTTGCGGGCCCGGCTGATGAGCTCGGGCGAGACCTTGCCGCCGCCCACCGCGACGAAGCGCAGGCCGGTCAGCTGCTCGGCCAGCGCCGGGTTGGCGTTGCACAGGGCCAGCAGCAGGCGCAGCAGCTCGGGCACCAGCACCAGACTGTGGGTGGGCCAGCGCAGCAGGGCCTGGGCCAGGGTAGCAGGGTCCAGCTTGCTGGAGCCGGCAAAGCCGAGCTCTGCCAGTGAAGGGATGCGGCTGCAGGCGCCGGTTAGCAGCGGCACGTAGAGGCCGGTCAGGTTTTCCAGCAGGGTGGTGAGCGGCAGCAGGGTCAGGTGTTTCTCGACGTTGGCCGGGGCGACCCGATCGGCCAGCGAGGCGCAGACCGCCATCATCTGGGCCAGTGACAGGCAGACACCTTTGGGCTGCCCTGTGGTGCCGGAGGTATAGGTGATCTTGGCGGTGCCGGCGGGCAGAGGTGGCAGCCGGGCAGGGGTACGGCGCCACAACGGCAGTTCACCGACCGCCAGTTGCAGCGGGTCGCTTGCCTGCCAGCCGGGATGGTGGGGGCCGATCAGGGCGTCGGCGCCGCTGCTCTCCAGCAGCCACTCCTGCTGCTCCAGGCTGAAGAAGTGGGGGATCGGGATCACCACGATGCCGGCCATGGTGCAGGCGAGATCGATGAGTGCCCAGGGCAGACCGTTGTCCAGCTGCAGCGCCAGCCGGCGGATCCCGGCCATCTGCAGGCGGTCGGCCAGCGGTGGCAACTGCTGCCACAGCACCTCGTAGCTGAGTCTGTGCTGACTGCTGGCAAGAGCCGGGCTGTGGGGCGTCTGGCGGGCGAAGTAGGCGATTTGGTCAAACAGCATCATAAGGCGCTCCGGTGTGGGCAGTTGAACAGGGAGGGCATGGGTGCCAGCAGCGAGAGCAGCAGGCTGCCCTGAGCCAGTGCCTGCCGTCCGATGCCGAGATCGCCGACCATCACCTTGGGCTGGCAGTGGTAATAGGCGCCCCAGGCGCTGGCGTCGTCACCCACCCTGTCGGCCTGGGCGGGAGCCAGCTCGACCGGGGTGAGGTGGAGGCGGTGGAAGCTGTTGCGCAGTTTGGCGGTGCCGGTGAACACCACGTAATCGAGGTCGTTGTCACACAGCAGGCGGCAGAGCGCCGCAAACATCAGGCGGGCGTTGCCGGGCTCGCTGCAGGCGAGGTTGCCCACTTCGACGATGCGATCACGCCGGGCGGGGGCGCCGAGCCGGGTTTCGATGGCGGCCTCGATGGGTTGTTCCAGATACTGCTCCAGATAGAGGCGCTCGCTGCTGGCCAGCTTGAGACCGCAGGCGCCGACCAGCAGGCCGTCGGCCCGGTAGAGGCCGAGCAGGCAGGGCAGAAAATGGGGAATGCGGGCGTTGAATTCCTGGCTGTAGGCGGCCTGGATGTAGCCCTGCAGAGCCATGACCTGCTGCGGGGTGTCGGCCAGCGTCAGCCGATAGGGGGCTTGAATGTCTGTGGTCATGGATGGCTCCTTCTTGTCGATTGTCATCAGACTAAAGGGGCAAACTTAAGAAACCCTTAAGAGGTAAAAAATCTGTTTCACACAGAGGCAACTGGTTGAAAAAATAGATAATGCTGCGACCGCGATTGCGGGGTGGCCGGACAAAAACCTTGTCAGCCGCCAGGCGGGCAGGCAAGCTGCGGCCACTTTTGACCGCCCCGCTTTCGAGAGGAGATGCCATGACCCCCTTATCCTGCCCGCTCTGCTGCGTCGCCGATGCCTATGAGCTGCCGGTGGCCGGCAAGCTGTACCATCGTTGCCGGGCCTGCGAGCTGGTCTGGCTGGATGCGGCCGAGCACCTGGATCCTGCGCGCGAGAAGGCGGTCTATGACGGCCACGACAACCAGGTAAATGACCCCCGCTATCGCCAGTTTTTGCAGCGGGCCTTCGGCGAGGTGCAGCGCCGCCTGCCTCCACCGGCCAGCGGCCTCGATTTTGGCTGTGGCCCGGGCCCGGCACTCATCACCATGGGCCGCGAGGCGGGCTACCAGATGGCGGGCTATGACAAGTTCTATGCCGATGAGCCCGAGCTGCTGGCGCAGCAGTATGACTTCATCACCAGTACCGAGGTGATCGAGCACATTGCCGAACCGCGCGCCGTGCTTGACCGGTTGTGGGCCTGTCTCAAGCCTGGAGGCATGCTGGTGCTGCAAACCCAGCGGGTGCTCGGTGACGAGCGGTTCAAGAACTGGCGTTACCGCCACGATCCTACCCATATCGTCTTCTTTGCCGAGGCGTCGTTTCGCGCTCTGGCGGCCCGCTGGCAGGCGCAGGTCGAGTTTCCTCACGCGGATGTGGCGGTCATCACCAAACCCTGAGAACCTGCTCATGTTCTTACTGTGAGGTCGTGATCAAGGCTCATGTGCTGCTCGGAATCCTCATGTATTTATATACACTCTGGTTCCTGCGCTGCTCTTTACCTTGCTGACGACCTCTCGTCACAGATCGTGAACAGGTTCTGAGCCGGGCATTTTCATTTGACGGCGGCTTGGGCATGCTGATGGCCTGATTGGCGGGGTCCGCTTGCCTGTTTCTCTGCATTGACTCCCAGGCGCCGCAAGCCGCCCATATCCCGATACCAAGGAGTGGTTCGTCATGTCGATTCCCCATCTTTCACTGCAGGATGCCCGTCATCTACAACTGGCGGCCCAGGGCCTGCTGACGCCGCGCCGTGGCAAGGCGCGAGCGGCCGATCTGCTGGCAACCATCCGCCGCATGGCGCTGCTGCAGATCGATACCATCTCGGTAGTGGCGCGCAGCCCCTATCTGGTGCTCTTTAGCCGTCTCGGCCACTACGATCCGCGCTGGCTCGAGCAGCTGCTGGCCGATGGCGAGATCTTCGAATACTGGGCGCACGAGGCCTGCTTCGTGCCGCGCGAGGATTACCGCCTGCTGCGCCATCGCATGCTGGATCCCGCCGCCATGGGCTGGAAATTTTCGGCCAACTGGCTTGCCACCCACCAACAGGAGATTGGCGAAATCATCGAACGCATTCGCCAGCACGGCCCGGTGCGGGCGGCGGATTTTGAACGCAAGGGGGGAAAGGGCAACGGCTGGTGGGACTGGAAGCCGGAGAAGCGCCATCTGGAGGTGCTGTTTACCGCAGGCCAGCTGATGGTGCGTGAGCGGCGCAATTTCCAGCGGGTTTACGATCTGGCCGAGCGGGTGATGCCCGAGTGGCGCGACGAGCGGGATCTGCCAAGCCCGGAACAGGCACAAAGGGACATGGTGCGAGCCAGTTGTCGGGCGCTGGGGCTGGTCAAGACCGGTTGGGTGGCCGACTACTATCGGTTGCGGCGCGGCAAATACGATGCCCTGCTTCATCAGCTGGCGGACGAGGGAGAGCTGCTGCCGGTGCGGGTGGAGGGGTGGCAGCACGGCGCCTTCGTGCACGCTTCGCTGGCAGACGAACTGGCCCAGGCCCAGTCCGGCACTCTCAAGGCCAGCCACACCACGGCGCTGTCGCCGTTTGACCCGCTGGTCTGGGATCGCAAACGGGCCAGAGAGCTGTTCCAGTTCGACTATCGCATCGAGTGCTACACCCCGGCGCCCAAGCGCCAGTACGGCTACTTCGTGCTGCCGCTGCTGCATCGCGGCAAGCTGGTGGGCAGGATGGATGCCAAGGCCCATCGCCAGCAGGGGATCTTCGAGATAAAGAGCCTCTATCTGGAGGCGGGGGTCAGGGTGACCAGGACCCTGGCGCAGGATCTGGCCAAAGCGCTGCAGCGGCTGGCCGACTGGCATCAGACCCCGATCTTGCGCTACGGCGCCATCCCCGCGCCCCTGCTGGCCCTGTGGCAGGAGAGAGCCTCCTGACGGGGGCGTTACTCCCGCCTGAACTAAGCTGCAAGGGAAGCAAAGGAGTGAGACGATGACGCGATCCATGTTGTTGCTGCTGGGATGGGGCTTGGCCGGGCTGGTGGAGGCGGCGGAGCCTGAGGTGCAGATCTGTCTGGGGGAGGGCAACGAGTGGGCTCCCTTCACCTACTGGGAGCGCAAGGATGGCGTGCCCGACACCCGCCGTCTCACCGGCTCCGCCACAACCCAGGTGCTCGAGGCCCTGAAAAAGCTCGGGTTGCCCTACAAGATCCGTTATCTGCCCTGGGCGCGGGTGCAGCAGGAGCTGGCCGACTATCGCCAGAATCGCTTGTGCGAGCTGACCTGGGATGCCAGCTACAAGCCGGAGCGGGCGGAATATGCCTTCTACAGCGTGCCGCTCTACTACACCCACCTCGGATTTTTCTACCTCAAGCGGCGCTTTCCCGAGGCGCCTGATCTGCAGACGGTCAATCGCTCCCGGGTGTGCGGGGTGATCGGCTACAACTATGCCCCTTACGGACTGGTTCTGGAGCCGCGCCGGGTCAAGCAGCTGCAGCAGGCGCTGGACATGCTGGGGCGTGATCGCTGCGACTTCTTGCCCAGCGAGATTGAGCCGCTGATGAGCGGCATCGGCCTTGGCATCTACCAGAGCGAGAGCGGCCTGCTCAACCTGGCCCTGCCCAGCCGCAAGGGCTTCTATCTGCTGGTGAGCAAGGGGTCGCCACGGGCCTATGAGCTGGTGACCCGCCTCAACCAGGTGTTCATCGAGTTTCAGGACAGCGGTTACAGCGACGAGGTGATGCGCCGTTTTTTGCCACCGACAGAGTGACCTGCATCAACAACCGGGCCTGACGCCCGGTTTTTTATGGCTGGGATGGGGGCCGCCTGGCGGCGGCTCCTCGGCAGGTTCCGATCTCGGATGTCATCTCGCCCGTTGCCCTGGTGCAGGTTCCTTACCGAGGGGGTTTTACCCTCGCACCAGGCCGGGCAGAACCAGGGCTACGGCGGCGGCGATGCGCGCGCGGATGTCGCTGCCAGGCGCCAGCAAGCCGAGCGCCATCTGGCGCAGCGGCTCCGCCATGGTCATCGCCAGCAACAGATCGCTGGTTTGGGCGGTGTCCAGCTCGCGCAGCCAGCCCAGTTGTTGCTGGCGCTGCAACCACGCCGCCAGGGTCGCCCTGCCGCGCGCAATGCCGTTCTCCTGATAGGCCGCCAGCAGGGCATCGCGCCCCGCGAATTCATGCTGCAGCAGCCGGAACATGCCCACCGCCTGCGCGCTTAACACCTGGCTGGCAATGGCTTGCAAGCCCTGCTCCAACATCTCCCCCAGCGCGCCTGGGTGAGCAGCATCCTGCTCGAAGGCCGGTTGAAAGGCATCGGTCCAGCTGCGCACCGCCTGCGCCACCAGCTCGTCACGGTTGGCGGCGAAGCGGTAGAGGGTCTTCTTGGCAACCCCCGCCTGTTTGGCCACCGCATCCACGGTCGCGGCGCCGTAACCCCCCTTGAGCAACAAGGTCAGCGTCGCTTCGGCAAGGGCGGCGCGCAGGTCGGCTTCCGGGGTGACCGGACGGCCTCGTGAGCGTGTCTCTTCATCGGTTTGCTGTGACATGATTGGTTCCTGGAAAGCATTGACAGACCCAGCATACAGGCATAGCTTAAATTAGGAAACTAATTTCGTTTCCTAATTTATTGGAGTCTCATCATGGATACTTCCCCGTTGTTTGCCCCCTGGGGCGTCAATGACATCAATGAGTTGCTCAGGCCGCAGCCGCTACGCCTGGAAATGGGCCTGACCCGCAGCTCCGACGGCCTGCTGACGGTCGCCATCCGCACCGATCTGCACGGCTGCAAGGGGCGCATGCTGGATTGGTGGTTCACCTTCTTCGAAACGACCCAGCACATCAGGTGGTGGCACCCGCACGACCACGTCGAGCACCGGGGCTGGGATCATCACTGGAAAAAAGGGGAGCGCTATGTGGGGGCTAGCATAGCGGCGGTGGAGTGGCTTGCCGAGCTGCCGCCAGTGGCAGCCCGCCTCAAGTTCCATGGCGCCGAAGAGGTGTTTGCGTCGCAGCCGCTGCAGGAGGCGCGGGAGACGCAGGCTCTCTCTGCCGCCATCTGCGCCCGCATCGGCTTTGGCGACGAGGTAGCTCTGGATGACAACGGTGCGCCGCTGGATGGCGAGATGCTGCACCTGGCGCGTGATACCCCTTATGGTTGTGTGCTGCGTAGCCGCTTCCTGCTGGGCAAAACCTGCGCCAACCCGTTTGACGAGGTGCCGGACGAGATAGGCTTCAACCTGATGCGCCACTGCTACAGCGAGTTCAGCTATCTGGCGCAGTTTCTGCCGTCGCTCTACTACGCGGAAAATGGTCGTGAACCGGCGCCGACGCTGTGGTGACGGGGCTGACCGTTGGCGCTGAATGTGGCTGAGTGCCTTGGCACATCCAGGGGGAATGCCGCTATCGGGCTGTGGTGTGAGCCGCCGAGGGGCCATAAAAAAACCGGGCACTTGGCCCGGTTTGTCATTGCGTCAGGATGCGCTTACTGGAATACCAGTACCATCAGCAGACCCAGAGTGATGGCGGACACCAGGAAGGCGAAGCCATAGAACACATAGTGGTGCAGCTTGGTGGTGTGGATCCCCAGATCATGCAGACCGTGGTAGATGCGGTGCATGCCGTGCCAGATGGGCAGGGCGATGATGACCAGCAGGATGCAGGCACCCCACCAGGAGCTGGCGAACTCGAGTGCGCGTTCGTAGCTCATGGTCTCCACGTCCATGATGCCCATGGGCACCAGCAGACCGGTGATGAGGACAATGACCGGCAGCAGCATGGCAACCACCATGCCGCCGGCACCAAACAGTCCCCAATATATAGGCTCGTCAGAACGTCTCATATTTTTTCCTCAAATCATGATTGAGAGATCGTGGCCAACGTTTCTGAGTGACACCCCGGCACCAAACAGGCACCAATAACTGGGTTCGTCAGAACGTCTCATGGTTTTCTCCTCAGGCCACGATGATCAGGACAAGCAGGGATACCACCGCCAGCGCCACATACTGGGCGATGACGATCGGCTTCTCCGGCACCAGGTCTTCGCCACGGAAGATGCGCATGGCTTTCGGGGCCAGTGCGAACCAGGTCTTGGCGTGGAACAGGCAGGCTGCCAGGGCGATGACATGGAACAGGATGGCGATTGGGCTTTGCAGGGATTCCAGCCAGCCGTTGAACGCCTCCTGACCCTGTACCAGCCGCAACAGACCCCACATCAGCACGACGGCGTAGATGGAGACGAAGATGCTGGTGCCTTCGCGGATCATGTAACCGGTGTAGAAGGCATTCTTCAGCCACCAGTCTTTCTTCATTTCGCGGACGTAAGGCTTACGTTTGCTATTGGTGTTGTTCATGGTCTCATTCCTGATCTCAATCTGGCTTGAACATGGCGATCATGTAGTCCTTGGCGCTCTCGACCTTGCCAAGCTGGATGGCCGCCGCCGGATCCACGCCTTTCGGGCACACTTCGGAGCAGTAGCCCACGAAGGTACAACCCCAGACGCCCTCGTCCTGGCTGATGATCTTCATCCGCTCTCTGGACGCGCTGTCGCGGTTGTCGGCGTTGTAGCGATAGGCCAGCGCCAGTGCTGCCGGACCGGTGAACTTCTTGTTGATGCCATATTGCGGGCAGGCCGCGTAGCACAGACCGCAGTTGATGCACATGGAGAACTGGTGATACTTCGCCATGTCAGCCGGTGTCTGGGTGTACTCGCCGTCACACAGGCTGCGCGGCTCGGCCGGGATGATGTACGGCTTGATGCTCTCCAGCTTCTCGATGAAGTCGGACATGTCGACCACCAGATCGCGCTCGATCGGGAAGTTGTTGAGCGGCTCTATGGTCATCTTGCCCGGCAGGTAGTCGCGCAGGAAGGTCTTGCAACCCAGCTTGGGAATGCCGTTGACCATCATGCCGCAGGAGCCGCAGATCGCCATCCGGCAGGACCAGCGGAAGCTCAGGGTAGAGTCCAGATGATCCTTGATGTATTGCAGCGCATC
This sequence comes from Aeromonas sp. DNRA1, assembly GCF_963888745.1. Classification (NCBI taxonomy): domain Bacteria; kingdom Pseudomonadati; phylum Pseudomonadota; class Gammaproteobacteria; order Aeromonadales; family Aeromonadaceae; genus Aeromonas; species Aeromonas sp. DNRA1. The sequence goes on from NZ_CAWPKQ010000002.1 coordinate 275,512, forward strand.
CAGCAGGGACATCTCTTTGAGGTAGGGCACCTGGAAGGTCTGCATCCAGGGCTCGTTATCCTGCTCGGGACGGTAGCGCAGGATTTCAATTTCGATCATCTCAGCCATTCTTCTTAGCCTCGTCTTGTTTCTCACCCTCGGAACCGTATACGCGTTTCGCCGGTTGGGATTTAGTGATCTTCACATCGGAGTAATCGATGGTCGGGGCCCCTTCACCGTTGTAGAAGGAGAGAGTGTGCTTGAGGAAGTTCACGTCATCACGCTCTTCGTAACCGTCCAGACGCTGGTGGGAACCGCGGGACTCTTTCCGGTTGAGGGCGGAGTGCGCCATGGCTTCGGCCACGTCCAGCATGTAGCCCAGTTCGATGGCGTACAGCAGGTCGGTGTTGAAAACCGAGGACTTGTCGTTGATCTTGATCTTCTTGTAACGGGCTTTCAGCTCGTTGATCTTGTCGATGGTGCCCTGCATCAGCTCTTCGGTACGGTAGATACCGACCCCGGCTTCCATGGACATGCCCAACTCGTTGCGGATATCGGCCGGGTTTTCGGTGCCGTCGATATCGAGCAGGGAGAGGTGCTGCTTGATCAGCGCCTCGGCCTTGGCGGCCAGCGCCTGGGTGTTGCCGTGTTGCTGGGTCTTGGCAAACTCACCGGCGTGCTCACCGGCTACCTTGCCGAATACCACGATCTCGGACAGGGAGTTGGAACCCAGACGGTTGGCGCCGTGCAGACCGACGGAGGCACACTCGCCCAGGGCGTACAGACCCGGCATGCGGGTGGCGCACTGACCGTTGGTCTCGATGCCGCCCATGGTGTAGTGGGCAGTCGGACGGACCGGGATCGGCTCTTTCACCGGATCCACACCCACGTAGGCCTTGGCCAGTTCGCAGATGAACGGCAGACGCTCTTTCAGGTACTTCTCGCCGAGGTGGCGCAGGTCGAGGTGAACCACATCGCCCATCGGGCCCTGGATCACGCGGCCTTTTTGCTGCTCCTGCCAGAAGGCCTGGGAGAGACGGTCGCGCGGACCCAGCTCCATGTGCTTGTTCTTCGGCTGGCCGACCGGAGTTTCCGGACCCAGACCGTAGTCTTGCAGGTAGCGGTAGCCATCCTTGTTGAGCAGGATGCCGCCTTCACCACGACAACCTTCGGTCATCAGGATGCCGGTACCCGGCAGACCGGTCGGGTGGTACTGCACGAATTCCATGTCGCGCAGCGGCACGCCGTGGCGGTAGGCCAGCGCCATGCCGTCACCGGTGACGATGCCGCCGTTGGTGTTGTAGCGGTAGACACGGCCGGCGCCACCGGTGGCCAGAATGACGGATTTGGCCTGGATGAAGCGGGTGATGCCGTTCTGGATGTCGAAGGTCAGAACGCCCTGGACGCGGCCATCTTCCACGATCAGATCCATGCAGAAGTGCTCGTCAAAGCGCTTGATGGTGGGGTACTTGATGGAGGTCTGGAACAGGGTGTGCAGAATGTGGAAACCGGATTTGTCTGCCGCGAACCAGGTGCGGGGGATCTTCATCCCGCCGAAACGACGCACGTTGGCCTTGCCGTCCGGCTTGCGGCTCCAGGGGCAACCCCAGTGCTCCAGCTGGATCATCTCGTTGGTGGCATTGTTGACGAAGTAGTCGACCACGTCCTGCTCACACAACCAGTCGCCACCGGATACGGTGTCGTTGAAGTGGTTTTCGAGGGAGTCATCATCACGGACGACACCGGCGGCACCGCCTTCTGCGGCCACGGTGTGGCTGCGCATCGGGTAGACCTTGGAGATCAGGGCGATCTCCAGCTCCGGGTGGGCTTCTGCTATGGCGATTGCGGCACGCAGGCCACCGCCACCAGCACCGATGATGGCGACATCGGTCTTGATAATATCCACATCTGCCTCCTTAGGGATAGATTTGCTGGGCACGATTTTGCTCTATGAAAAAAATTCAGGCTTGATGCAAGTCAAACTGGTTTGTTTTAGTGCTTGGCAATGGTGACTTTTATCAAAATCACCCCATTCCTTGGATGAAAACGCCGTAATTATCGCCATCCTTCAGTTATCGGTATCAGCCGCAGTCATTGCTATGGTTATTTTAAGCTCAGGATTATACGTAGTTTTCTTTCAAAAAAATGAGAAACACCTCTCTTTTTAGGTATTACCCATAAAGTTTTTAAGTTTTTTATCAAAAATATTTAATAAGAATTATTCACGGATAGAACAATACTGTGATTGAGTTCAAAAAACTAATCCGAATGTCAGCCTTGATGCGTTGCTTTATGATGAGATAGCGCTTCGTATGGGGATTTTCATCCCCATAGTCCCGATGGTTGATGTGGTAATAACTATTGAAACAAAAGCATTTTTCTATAAAAAAAGGGGCCTGTGTGGCCCCTTTGATTTCGGTTGATCAGATCCGGAACATGCCGACCTGATTGCTCAGTTCACCTGAAATATTTTTAAGTTGTTCAGACAGATGGCGCGAACTGTCGGCATCGACCGCCAGCTCGTCCGAGACATCCTTGACCGCCTGGATGTTGCGGCTGACCTCGTCGGTCACCGCCCGTTGCTCCTCGGCGGCGCTGGAGATCTGGGTGGCCATGTCGGAGATTTGGTTGATGGAGGCGGTGATCTGCTCCAGTGCCTGGGTGGCATCGTTGGCATCTTCCACGCTGTTCTGGGCCAGCAACTGACCCTCGTGCATGGTGCTGACGGCGCCCTGGGTGTTGCGCTGCAGGGTTTCGATCATGCTGCGGATCTCGACGGTGGAGCTGTGGGTACGCTGGGACAGCACCCGCACTTCGTCGGCCACCACCGCAAAGCCGCGACCCTGTTCACCGGCCCGTGCCGCTTCAATGGCGGCGTTCAGCGCCAGCAGGTTGGTCTGCTCGGCGATGCCCTGAATGGTGGAGAGGATGGTGTTGATCTCCTGGGCGTTCTTTTCCAGTTCCTGAATGATGCCGGAGGCCTGCTTGACCTGGGTAGCCAGATCCGTGATGGAGCGCTGGTTGCGGGCGATCACCTGCTTGCCATGCTCGCAACTGCTGGAAGAGCTGCGGGCCGCATCGGCGGTCTGCTCGGCGTTGCTTGCCACTTCCACCGCAGTGGCGGACATCTCGTGCACAGCGGTAGCGATCTGGGAGATCTCGTTTTGCTGGCGAGCCAGACCCTGGCTCGATTTTTCCGCCATGTTGTGGGACGACTTGGCTTGCTGGTTCAGTTGGCCGGAGGAGTTGGAGATGTCTTGCACCATCACGTGGATCCGGTCGATGAAGGTGTTGACGTGCTTGGCGACAATGCCCACTTCGTCTTCACGCTCGATCTTGACGCGGCGGGTCAGATCGCCGTTGCCGCGGGAGAGATCGGCAATCGCTTCGCCCAGGGTTTTCAGCGGGGCCAGCGAACCGTTGATGGCGACATAAGAGAAGCCGGCGACGATGAGAATGGTGAGCAGGCCTTGCAGCAGGGCGGAGGTCACCATGCGGGAGACGGACTGGTAGGCGACTGCTTCATCCACCACGATGCCGAAATACCAGTTGGTGTTGGGGATCTCGGTCAGGTCGAACACGCTGGGTTTGCCGCTGATATCCATCTCGGAGATGGTATTGTCATGGGCCAGCTCGTTGACCTTGGCGGCAGTCAGCTCGGGGGAGATGGCGGTCGCCTGTTTGAGGGCCAGCTCCTTGTCCGGGTGGGCAATGATGGTGCCGTTGCTGTCCACCAGGATGGCGTAGGTCCCTTCCGAGTTGATGGCCAGCACATCGCGTACCAGGGCGTCGATGGAGACGTCACCAGCGATGACACCCTGGGTATTGCCCCGGGTGAAAGGCTCGGCGATGGTGATGATCAGCTGGCCGGTGGTGATGTCGGCGTAGGGCGCCGTGATGGCGAGCTTGCCGGCGGCCATGGCGTCCTTGTACCAGGGGCGCTGACGAGGGTCATAGCCGGCCGGCAGGTCGGTCGGCTTGCTCTGGATCATCTTGCCATCCTTGGTGCCGACGTAGACCAGGTCAAAGTTGCCGGCATTCATGGATTGGGCCAGGTGGCTGATGGGCTCGTCTTCCTTGGCGAAGGCCTCCTTGGTGGAAGTAACCATGCTGATGCGGGCGTCCAGCCAGCGGGAGATGCCTTTCACATTGGCAGCCGAGCTGTCGTCGATGAAGCTCCAGATCAGGCGTTGGGTTTCGCTTCTTAGCTGGGTGGTGTTGTACCAGACCTGCAGGCCGGTGATGACCAGGATAATGACCCCGATGGCGAGGACAAGCTTGTTCTTGATGGATAAGTTCATGTTTACATCCTTGTGAGCGTCAGTCTGCGATGTGTGGTCTTATTGTTATGGGCCAACACTGTATCGGCCAAAGTAGAACTTTTTGTATCCCGGTGTGCCTTTAAATTTATAGCTTAAATCAGCGGTTATCGAACTCCCCCTGACACAATGAGTCCGTTTTTGGTCGACGGCAGGAAGCGGTCCGGCCGGTTGGTAAAGATGCCATCGACGCCGATGGCAGCCAGCATCGCCTGATCGGCGGGCTCATCGACCGTATAGACCAGCACCTTGAGCCCGCTCTTGTGGGCATCCTGCACCAGAGCCTGATCGACAAAATCCACGTCGCAGTTGAGCGACCAGGCCCCCAGCTCGGCTGCAAATTTGGCCAAGGTGAGGGGAATAGTGGAAGTCAGTGCCCCCAGCCGGATGTCGGGGCGCAGGGCGGCAAAGCGGGCGAGCTCCGGGTGATGGAAGGAGGAGACGACCCACTGCGTGGGCCCGAAGCCAAGCTCGGCCTCGGCGCGCCGGGTCAGTCGGGCCACCTCGTCAGCTGTTTGTGATCCTTTCAGCTCGATATGCAGCTCGGCCTGGCCGGCAATCACCTCCATCACCTGCCACAGTGTCGGGATTCCTTCCCCCTCACCGGCATCCAGGCTCGCCAGGTAGGCGCGCGACTGGGCCGTCAACACGCCGCTGCCGTCGGTACAGCGCTCCAGCCTCCGGTCGTGGAACACCCACAACTCGCCGTCGGCCAGCTGCACGTCGATTTCGATGGCCCCGGCGCCCAGCGCCAGTGCCAGCCGGATGGCCTTGAGGGTATTTTCCGGCGCCAGTCCGCTGGCACCGCGATGGGCAATGATCTGCATGATGTACTCCTGTGGGGCCTGCTCAGGCCCGGCTCAGACGAATGTCGATCTGCTGGTGCGGCAGCCCCAGCCCCTGTTGCTGCAATTTTTCCAGCACCAGCGAGTGGACCTCGTGGGTGATGGGCATGCGGTGATCCATGCTGTTCACGTAGAGCCGGATCTCGTAGATCAGCGCCGAGTCGGTAAATTCGATCAGGAACACCTCGGGGGAGGGAGTCTCCAGCACCAGGGTGGAGGCCCGGATCGACTCTTCCAGAATGGTCTGTATCTTTCTGGGCTCCTGGGTCAGGCCGATGCGGATGCGCAGCCGTACCCGGGTGATGGCGTCTGACAGCGACCAGTTGATGAACTGCTCGGTGATGAAAGCCTTGTTGGGGACGATGATCTCTTTCCTGTCCCAGTCCACTATGGTGGTGGCGCGGGTCTTGATCTTGGTGACGGTGCCGGTCAGCTCGCGAATGGTGACGGTGTCGCCGAGCCGGATCGGTTTCTCGAACAGGATGATGAGGCCCGACACGAAGTTGGCGAAGATCTCCTGCAGCCCGAAACCCAGACCCAGGGAGAGGGCCGCCACCATCCACTGCGCCTTGGACCAGTCGATGCCGAGGATGGAGAAGCCTGTCAGCGCCCCCACTACCAGCACTATGTACTTGGTCACCGTGGTGATGGCAAAGCCGGTGCCGGGGGAGAGGCTCAGGTGCTGGAGCAGGGTCAGCTCCATCAGGCCCGGCAGGTTGCGGGCGGTGACCACGGTCAGGATGAAGGTAAACACCGTCAGCATCAGATCCTGCAAGGTGATGGCGGAGAGCTGTTCAATGCCGCCAATCTTGCTGCTCACCTGCCACACCTCGATGCTGCGCAGGAAGCTGAACGCCGAGTTGAGTTCGGACCACTGCACCACCACCAGCATGGTGAAGCCCAGCATCAGCAGGGTGCGCACCAGCCCGAGCGACTGGGCGCTGATGGTATCCAGATCCAGCTCTGTGTCTTCCACCACGTCCGGGATCTCGGAGCTGAGTTCGTCATGCCCCTCTTCCCGGCCGCGCTGGGCCAGGATCTCGGCCCGCTTGCTCTTGGCCCGCTCGAAGGCGAGGCGGCGGCGCTGGATCAGCATCCAGCGGTGCGCCAGATAATAGACGAGCAGGCAGCCCAGCCCCATCAGCAGGCTCAGCTCCAGCTGGCGCAGCAGGATGCGGGAGGTATAGAAGTAGCCGAGCAGAGAGCCGATCACCGCCAGCAAGGGGGCCAGCATCAGGCTGTTCCAGATGAAGTGGTGCAGCAGGTGCGGCTTGGTCATGTCGGCCTGGCCCCAGGTGAGCGGCAGCCGCTCCCGGTTGAGGCGGGCGAAGAACAGCAGCAGCCAGAGGGCGCCGACGATGAAGGCCAGTCGGCCGAGGGAGTCGTAGAAGGCGTGCTCCTGATAACTGTTGGCCATGCCCTGCACGAAGAAGCTCGGGATGATCACCAGCAAGAGGGTGCGAAACTGGCTCCACACCTTCTGCACCCGCTCCTTCTGCCAGCGGAAATGGAGGATCAGGATCCCCTTCTCCAGCGTCAGGTGACGGGCCATCAAGAGCGCCAACAGCAGGAACCAGATCTCGCCGAGGCCACGGGCTACCGCCACCGCAAACGGATATTGCCAGGCGCCGTCGAGCAGGCCGCGCACCATCAGCACCATGGCGGGCAGCGGCAGGGAGGCGAGCAGGGAGCGCATCAGCAGCCGGCTGGTGAGGCTGAACTTGTCCTGGGTCACCTTGCCGATGCGGGGCGCTATGTGCTGGCTGTAGTGGGTCAGGTGGCGAGCCAGTTTGAACCAGCACCAGGCCAGCACCAGGATGCCGATGCCGGCGAAGGTGAGGGTGATAGGGTTGTTCTCGGCGATGGCCTGGGGCAGTTGCAGCCAGTTGACCGGGTTGAGGGCGAGGCCGAGGGCCGCCGGCACCCCGAGCAGCACGGCCGGGGTGAGCGGGCGCACGTCCGGCATCCAGAACAGGTGGCTGGCGCTGAGCTCGCGGATCTCGTCGATCTTGCTGTTCTGGCGGCTGTAGAGCAGCTTGAGCCGGGTCTGCTCCTGAATGAGGCTGTCGGAGGCGTCGTTGAGCCGGGTCAGCAGCTGGCGACGGGCCTTGAGCAGGTTGTCGAGCACCGCCTGCTGGGCGCGATCGAGGGCGACTTCGTCGGCGGCCAGCAGCTGATCGCGCATCTGGCGCGGGTCCTTGAGTGCGTCCTGCTCGGTCTCGTACTGGTACTTGGCCATGCGGGCGTTGACGATGGCCGACTCCAGCTTGTCGAGAGGGAAGTAGGCGGGCAGATCCGAGAGTTTGCTGCGCAGGTTCTCGCCGTAGGCGTTGCTGATCTGCAGCCACTCCAGTTGCTCGCGCACCGAGTTGACCAGATCGTTCAGGCTCGACAGGTTCTTGTCGATCACCCGCTGCTCATCCTGTACCCGCTCTATCTGATCCTCCAGCGCGCCGAGCTGGATGGAGAGCGCCTGGTTCTGCTGTTGCTGCTCCAGCAGCAGCGGCATGTCGGAGGTGAGCTGTTTGCGCAGCCGCTCGCTCTCTGCCAGCGCCTGCTCGGTCTTGTCGCGGCGCAGCTGGTTCTGCTGGTTGAGCAGGCTGGTCTGCCACTCATCCTCGTCGGTGATGGCGAGGTTGAGCTCCTGCAGCCTGAGTTTGCCGAGATCGTTGCGCTGCTGGGCGGAGAGCTGCTCCAGCTCCAGCATCTGGATCCGGTCGGAGAGGCTCTGTTCCTTGAGGCGGGTGACCAGCTGCTGGGCATCCTGCTGGCGATCCGATTCGCTGCTGAAGCTGAGCCGGTCGAGCAGGGCGCGGGTCTGCTGCAACTGCTTGCGCAGCTCGTCGACCCGCAGGTGATACTCCTGGCCGGTGCTCTCCAGCTGGTTGAGGCTGTCCATCACCCCCTGGCGCTCCTTGCGCAGGTTGAGCTGGCGGTTGCTGCTCAGGCCGATGGCCTGGCGCAGCGCCTCCTCCTTCAGGGAGGAGAGGGCCGGGCGAGGCTGGGGCTGGTAGTTGTGCAGGCTCTCCTTGAGGCGGGCCGACTCCTTGGGATAGTCGATGAGGATCTGCTGATAGGCCTTGCCCTGCTCGCGATAACGCTGGGCCTCCCGGGCAAACTGCAGCGCCTGCTGGTAACTTTCCCGCAACTTCTGGTTTTCCGGGGTGTCCGTCTTGGGCACGCTCTGCAGCAGCTCTTCCACCTGGGTGATGGCGTCATCAGCCTGGACAAGGGGAGTGAGGAGAGTGAGAGAGAGCAGCAGGCAGAGCAGGCGTTGCAACATGGCGCACGTTTCCGTTCAGGTGAGGTCGCCCTAGCCTAAAGCAGGGGCCGGGGCGGGTAAAGTTTTCCATATTAATGATTTGTAACATAAATAACGGGCGTTCCCGGCCCGCTTTGGCTATCATTCTGGCCGTTTTTCCCTCCGTTGAGCGTTTTATGTCCGCAGTCGATCTGGGCACGGCCCCTCTTTCCCGCCTGTTCTGGCGCTACGTCACCCCGACCGTGGCCGCTATGCTGGTCACCGGCATCTATGTCACCATAGACGGCATCTTCGTCGGCCATATTCTGGGTCAGGACGGGTTGGCCGGCATGATGCTGGCGTACCCCATCTGCGCCGTGCTCTATGCGGTGGGGGCGCTGATCGGCATGGGCTCCTCGGCGCTCGCCTCGTTTTATCTGGGCAAGGGGGAGCAGGCGAGGGCACGCCACATCGTCGGCAACGCGCTGATGATGGTGCTCATCGCCTCTGGGCTGCTCGCCTTCATCGGCATCCGTTACGGCGAGGCCATGCTGATCTGGATGGGGGCGGAGGGGCTCATCTTTGACGCCGGCTTCGCCTATCTGCAGTGGTACGCCTGGCTCGGGGTCTATGCAGTGCTCTCCATGGCGTTTACCGCCCTGCTTCGCAACGACGGGCGACCCGGCCTCACCACCTGGATCCTGGTGGGGGGCGGCGTGCTCAACGTGCTGCTCGATTACCTGCTGATGGCGGTGATCCCCTGGGGGCTGGCGGGTGCCGCCATTGCGACCATGCTTTCCCAGGCGGTGACCGGCGGCCTCTGTCTGTGGCACTTCTTCACCCCGCGCAGCCAGCTGCGCATTGGTTGGGACACCCTGCGACCCGACTGGCGGTTGATGGGGGAGACGCTGCGACTCGGGGTGTCGAGCTTTCTGATGTACCTCTATCTGTCGGTGGTACTGGCGCTGCACAACAAGGCGCTGCTGGCGGTGGGTACCTCGCTGCACGTGGCGGCCTACGGCGTCATCAGCTACAGCGAGGCCTTCTTCTATCTCATTTTCGAGGGGATCGCCATGGGCATCCAGCCCATCGCCAGTTTCAACGCCGGGGCGGGCAACTGGGCACGGGTGCTGCGGGTGCGCAACCTGGCGCTGGGGGTGACCCTGCTGGTGGCCCTGTGCGGCATGCTGCCGCTCTATCTGTGGCCGGAGGGGGTGGTCTACCTGTTTGCCGGGGACAACGCGGCCCTCTTGCCGGTGGCCAGCCTCGGCATCTGGCTCTACTTCTGGGGTTTGCCGATGGAAGGCCTGCTGCTGGTGGGGGCCACCTACTTCCAGGCGATCAACCGGGCCCGCATCGCCTCCCTGCTCACCGGCGGCAAGCTGGTGCTGATCGGCGGCTTCCTGTGGGGCTTCTCCTCCCTGTGGGGGGTATCCGGCGTCTGGCTGGCATTGCCCACCTGCAGCACCTTGCTGGTCCTGGTGATGTGGCGGGCCATGAACAAGGAGGCGCGCCAGCATAGCGCAGCCTGACATGTGGTCAGTCGGCCATGAAAAAGGCAGCCCAGGCTGCCTTTTTCGTTTTGAGCGCCCCTGACAGGTCAGCGGTTCAGGGCTTGAAGGCGCCGATGAAGATGGCGGGATCGACACGGGCGTCGTTGAGGCTGACATTCCAGTGCATGTGGGGACCGGTGGCACGGCCGGTGGCGCCGACCCGGCCGACGATGCCGCCGCGGGGTAGGCTCTGGCCCAACTTCACGTCGACCTTCGACATGTGGCAGAACATGCTGATGAGGCCCTGACCGTGATCGACGAACACCGTATTGCCGTTGAAGAAGTAGTTGCCGATCAGGATCACCTTGCCCGCCGCCGGCGATTTGATGGGGGTGCCGGCACCGACCGCGAAGTCGAGGCCGGAGTGGGGGTTGCGCTCCTCGCCGTTGAAAAAGCGGCGCAGCCCGAACGGGCTGGAGAGCGGCCCTTCCACCGGTTTGTCGAACAGCAGGTTGCTCGGCTGGGTCGGGCTGAAGGTCTGGTAGGCACGTGTCTGTTCCGCCAGTTCGCGGTTGATGCGGGTCATGTCTTCCGCCAGCGGGTTGACCTGACGACTGTTCTTGAGCTTGATGTGCTGCTCCCGGTAGTGTTTGGTGCCGACCGTGAAGCCGAGGGTGCGGCCATCGCTCACCTGCAGCTGATGGGGGCCGGGTTGGCTCTTGAGGGGGATGCCGACGATGGCAATCCAGCGTTTGCCCTCTTCACGCACCACCAACACTGGCTTGCCCTGATAGCGGGCGGTCGGGGCCTGCGCCTCGCTGCCGAGCGCCACCACGGCGACGCCCCCCGGCACCGGGTGGTTGAGCAGGCGACTGATGAAGCCCTCGGCGAGGGCGGACTGGCTGGCCAGCAGCAACAATAGACAACAAACGACTCTCATGATGATTCCAGGCTGGGTTGACTAAAACGAAACGGTAACGAAATCAGGACGCTGGCTGGAAGCGCTGGTAGATGGCCTCCATCTGGACCGACACCTCCTGGCGTACCAGGTCCAGCTCCAGCATGTCTTGTACCACCTTGAGCTGATCCGGATTGAGGAAGCCGCGGCTGCTCTCCAGTACCCGCTGGGTATAGGCGCGCTGGTTCTCCAGATAGGTGCCGGCATCGCCGCTCTCCTGCTGGGCCAGCTGCTGGTTCGCCTCGCTCAGCAGACGCGTCAGGGATTGGCGCTGGGCCGGTGCCAGCAGCTCGCCGTGCTCGGCCAGGCGACCCTGGATCTCCAGCAGGCGGTTGGTATCGCCAGAGTAGATCTCCTGTTCGAGCCGGGTACGGGTATCCTCCCCCAGCAGGTTGCTGAGGTTGCCCCAGATGCGCTGGCTCTCCTGCTCATAGGCATCGGGATGGTCAAAGCCGAGGCGATAGAGCTCGCGCAGTTGCTCCTGGACCTGGCCGCGCACGTCTTCCACTATGTCGAGCCGGTCAAAGACGGTGGTGAGCTGGCTGCCCTGTTCGGCGTCATAGAGTCGCTCGATCAGCACGGATCCTTCGCTCGACTGACTCCACTGGCTGATGGCGGCTTCCAGCTCGGGATTGGGAGGCAGCACATCCTGGGCGGGGGGAGGCTCGCTCTGGCTTCCCTTGCCGGGCAGCTTGGCCAGCAGGCTCTGCCCGGTGCTCTGGCCGCTGTTCTGGCTGGTGACCGAATCGCATTGCGACGGGCTGTTGGTGGGGCTGGCAGTGTCGGATCCCGGCTGAGGTTTGACAGGGGCGGCCTGCCACTGCCAGAGGTTGAGCAACAGGGAGGCCAGCAGAATTGGCGCCAGGTGAGATGTACGCATTTTGGATTCTCTTGAATAAGTGAATGCCCCTTGCAAAGGGGTCTCTTATGATAACCGTAACGTCTGATACAAGCAGCCATGACGTGCAAAACCGGTCTCGGCGGTGACCCGCCATTGAGTCGGTCGGCCCATGGCTCTAGAATCGGCAACCAGCCGTTTTGAACCGAGGAAATGTTATGAATGGATTGTCCCCCCTGCGCGCAGAACCTGCTCGTCACCCCATCGGGCGTGGCTGGGTCTGGGTGCGATCCGGTTTCGATGTCTTCAACAAGGGGATGGGGGTCAGTGTTGCCATGGTCCTCATCTGGTTTGCGGTCGGTCTGCTGCTGGAGCGTCTGCCGGCGGGCAGCCTCATCTCCCAGCTGCTTTACATGGTCTGGGGTGCCGGCTGGGTGGCGGTGGCCCGTCACGGTTATGAAGGTAATCCGCTGCGCTTTGCCGATTTCTTCTCCGGTTTTCGCCACAAGCTGACCCCGCTGATGCTTGGGGGCCTGCTGGTGCTGGCCCTGTTCAGCCTGATCGGCCTCATCTGCCTGGGCCTGCTCTCCATGTGGGGGCTCACCTCCCTGCTGACCCAGGATCCCGAATCTCTGGTGGTGACGGCAGCCCAGGCCCAGGGGCTGCTGCTCTGTCTGCTGCTGGGGCTGGCACTGCTGATCCCGGTGCTGATGGCCATCACCTTCGCCCCCGCCCTCATCTTTTTCCACGATGTAGGGATCCTGCAGGCGGCCAAACTGAGTTTCAAAGGCTGCCTGACCAACATGTGGCCCTTCCTCTGGTGGGGGTTGATCGCCGCCATCCTGATGCTGTTCGGCGCGGCGCTGATGCTGGTGGGTCTGCTGGTGGTGATCCCGGCGCTCAACTACTCCATCTATGTGGCCTACCGGGATATCTATCTGGACGTGACGCAGGAGGCGCCTGCCGAAGCCCCGCAGACCGGCTTCGAAGCCTGACGCCAGCGGACTGGTGTGACATATGCGCGAAAGGGGCCTGCTGGCCCCTTTCGCATGTTTGCGTTGTCTCTTGTTTCCGTCACTACTCTCGCCACATGGGATCGACGGCCATGCGTTCCACCAGAAAGTCGAGGAAGCTGCGCAACAATGGTGACATCTGCTTGCGGGTGCCGTAGACGGCGTAGACGCCGAGTCGCTTGGGTTGCCACTGCTCCAGCAGCGGCACCAGGGTGCCGCTGTCGAGGTGGGGCTGGACCGAGTAGCGGGGCTGCAGGCTGATGCCGGCCCCCTCCAGGGTCGCCTCCAGCAGCAGGTTGGAGATGTTGGCGCTGAGGTTGCCGCTCACCGGTACCGATTCGGGCCCGGCCGGTCCCTGAAATTCCCACAGGCTCTTGCCGAAATAGGTGTAGGTGAGGCAGTTGTGCAGGGCGAGATCCTGCACCTTGTGCGGGGTCGGGTGTTTGGCCAGATAGGCCGGGCTGGCACAGACCACCGAGTGACAGGTGCCGAGCCGGCGGGCCACCAGATTGGGGTCGAGGTCATTGGTGATGCGAACGGCGAGATCAATTCGCTCCTCCACCAGGTTGACGGTGCGGTCCAGCAGCAGGATGTCGATGGCGGTGCCCGCATAACGCGCAAGGTAGTCGTTGGCTGCGCTCACCAGCAGGGCTTCCGAGAGTGAATAGCTGCTGGTGATGCGCAGTTGGCCCTTGGGGGCCTCGTCGCCGCGTACGGCGATCTGCTCCATCTCTTCTCCCAGTGCCAGCATGGCGCGGGCCCGGTTCAGCGCCTCTTCCCCTGGGCCGGTCAGACTGAGCCGGCGAGTGGTGCGGTGCAGCAGTCGTGCCCCCATCCACTGTTCCAGCTCCGCCAGGTAGCGCGTCACCATGGCGCGCGACATCTCCAGTTTCTCCCCGGCGCCGCTCAGGCTGCCTTGTTCGACTACGCTGACAAAGACCCGCAATGCGGTCAGTCGATCCATTTCAGGCTCTCTATATGCTCGATTAATGCAACAGTGATGCGCTTATTATGCTGTATTTGTACCGTAATTGATCCAATAAACTGTGTCCATCAAATGAACCCCCGAATACTTAATGAGGAATAGATGATGAACAACTCCCTGATCCGCAACCTGACCCTGGCCACCACCCTGTTGAGCGGTGCCGCCATGGCCGCCCCGCTCACAGTGACCGTCTACAACCCGGGCGAGAAGGCAATCTTTCCTGTCTCCTCTTCCCTGGTGACTGGCGACAAAGAAGCAATCCTGATCGATGCCCAGTTCGACGTGCAAAACGGCCAGGCACTGGTCGACATGATCAAGAAGAGCGGCAAGAAGCTGACCACCGTCTATATCAGTGCCGGTGACCCCGACTTCTACTTCGGTCTGGAGCCCATCAAGGCAGCCTTCCCGGACGTCAAGGTACTGGCGGACCAGCATGTGGTCGACCATATCAACCAGACTAAGGACGCCAAACTGAGCTACTGGAGCCCCATCCTTGGCAAGGGTGCACCGAAGAGCCTGACCGTGCCGCAAGTGATGACGGCCAGCCATCTGACACTGGATGGCGAGAAGATCGAGATCAAAGAGATGAACACCCCGAATGCCTATCTGTGGGCTCCATCCATCAAGACGGCGTTTGGTGGCGTACCGGTCTACAGCGGCGTGCACGTGTGGATGGCTGACAGTCAGACCAAAGCCGCTCGCAGCAACTGGGTCAAGGCGCTGAACAATCTGCTGGCGCTGAAGCCCGAGCGTGTGGTGCCGGGTCACTTCCTGGGGACTGCGCCCAAGGGTACCGAAGCCGTGACCTTTACCCGTGACTACGTAGAGCGCTTTGAACAGGAGCTGGCCAAAGCCAAGAACTCCGGTCAGCTGATTGAAGCACTGAAGAAGGCTTACCCATCCCTGCCGGTCGACGACGGTCTGGCCATCGGTGCCAAGGTCAACACCGGCGAGATGAAGTGGTAAACCCCTGACGCCTACTTCCCTGTGTTTTTTTACCGGGCCCGAGGGCCCGGTTTTTTTAGCCGAATGAACGAGTGAATGATATGAACGAAACGACTCTGCATTATGTATACGACCCCCTCTGTGGCTGGTGCTACGGCGCCGCGCCGCTGTTGAAGGCTGCGGCTGCTATCCCGGAGCTGCGCATCGAGCTGCACGCTGGTGGTCTCTGGCTTGGTGGGCGCAGGCAGGCGATGGGCCAGGCCCTGCGCGATTACGTCCGCCCCCATGACGAGCGGATCCAGGCGCTGACCGGCCAGCCTTTCGGCGAGCGTTATTTCAACGAGCTGCTGCTGCGCGATGGTCTGCTGCTCGATTCGGAACAGCCCATCCGCGCCATCCTGGCGGTGACGGCGCTGGGTGGCAACGGCCTGAGCCTGTTGCACCGCATCCAGCAATCCCACTATCGCGATGGCATCTGGATCGGTTCTCTCGAGCATCTGGCCAGCCTGGCGGCGGAGCAGAACATTGGCGCGGATGATTTTGTGAAGGCCTACCAGCAGGCCGACCTGGCAAGCCATCTGGCCGACAGCCAGCGCTGGATGCGCCGTCTCGGCGGGCAGGGCTACCCGACCCTGGGATTGGTGCAGGGCGACAAAGTCACCCCCTTGTCCGCCTCCTCCTTCCTGGGTGAACCGCAGGAGTTTGCTCGCCAGATCCAGCTCATGATGAATCATTGAGTGAACAGCAGGTCGTATCCGGTGGCGGATGTGCTGCGTCCGAGGTGCTCGTTGCAGATTTTTCCCACCTATCCGGCACTCATGCTATCCCCAGGTGGGACGATATATTCAGTAGCGGACAGTTTGAAAATCATCCGCTTGCGATCATCGCGCTATGCTCTATGGGGATAGCCCGGGCGTTTGAGGCTACGGGCTTGCGTCTAGCCGCCAAGGATACCAATCATGTTCAAAAATATGTCTATAGGTCAGAAGTTGAGCGCCGGTTTTGCCGTATTGGCCCTGCTAGTGGTGGGGCTGGCGTGGTTCTCCATCACTCAGCTGTCCCATCTTTATGCCGATACCGCCACCATCTCGGGCAACCTGTTGCCATCGACCCGTTATGCCAGCCAGATGCATGTAGCCATTCTCGATGCCCGCCGTTCCGAACTGGCGCAGGTGATTGGCGGCCTCAACAAGGATGCCCAGGAGGTGAGCGAACGCACCATCACCTTCAACAAGGCCAAGCAGGAGTTTGACGCGGCGGCGCAAAAGTATGGTTCGTTGCCCTTCAGCACCGATGAGGAGAAGCAGACTTACGAGCAGCTGGTGGCCGCTGGCGCCAAGTACTTCTCGGTGCACGAGCAGCTGATTGCGGCTTTTGCCAGCGGCGATCTGGAAAAAGTGAAGAGCCTGCGCAAAAACGAGACTCGCGCCGCCCTGGAAGAGGCGGGGGCCAAATCCTATCGTCTGCGCGAGATCAACAACGAGCTGGCTGACAGCATGGTGAAGTCGGTGGCCGATCTTTATAGCAGCTCGCGTACCATGAGTATCGTGGTGAGCCTCATCACAGTGCTGTTCGTGGTGGTGGTTGCCTGGTTGCTGACCGGCCAGATCCGCAATCCGGTGATGGCACTGCTGGAGCAGACCCGCAAGGTCGCAGCAGGCGATCTGGCAGCCCATCTTGATGCCAGCCAGTTCAACAACGATGAACTGGGGCAACTGGCCAAGGGCTTTAGCGAGATGCAGAAGAACTTGCGAACCCTGGTCAGCGAAGTCTCCGGCTCTGTGGTGCAACTGAGCTCGGCAGCCGAAGAGATCAGCGCGGTGGCACGCCAGTCCGCCAACAACATGAACAGCCAGCAGCACGAGCTGAATCAGCTGGCGACTGCAATGAACGAGATGCAGGCCACGGTGCAGGAAGTGTCCCGCAACACCAGCGATGCCGCCAGCGCCGCCAGTGCTGCCAGCAGCACCGCCGAACAGGGGGCTCGCACTGTCAACGACTCCATCAAGCGTATTGAGCAGGTTGCCGGCGCCATCGAGAGCACCGCCGTGGTGATCCGCCAGCTTGGCGACGACAGCCGCAACATCGGCATGGTGCTGGAGGTGATCCGCGGGATCGCCGAGCAGACCAACCTGCTGGCGCTCAACGCCGCCATCGAGGCGGCCCGGGCCGGTGAGCAGGGCCGCGGCTTTGCGGTGGTGGCCGACGAGGTGCGTACTCTGGCGAAGCGGACTCAGGATTCCACCTCCCAGATCAACACCATCATCGCCGAACTGCAGCAGCGGGCCGAGCAGGCCGGCACCACCATGCAACAAAGCCAGGACATGATGAATTCCACCGTGAGCACGGCGCGGGAGGCAGGGGCATCCATCTCCGAGATCAGCGGCTCGGTGGAGAGCATCTCCCACATGAATATCCAGATCGCGACCGCGACCGAAGAGCAGGGGGCGGTGAGTGAAGAGCTCAACCGCAACGTGGTCAATATCAGCCATGCCTCCGAGGAAGTGGCCGCTGGTGCAACCCAGATGGCACAGGCCTGTAACGACCTCAATCACCTGGCGACCCAGTTGCAGGAGATGGTGCGCCGCTTCCGGGTGTAAAGGCGGGTTGGATGCTCGCAGCTGCGGGCCCGGATCCTGGATCCGGGCCCGCCTTGTTTTATCGGCCAGTCGACTGTCCCTCTTGCACCATCCCTTGTTCGCTCCGCCGTTCTTGGGCATGCTAATGTCCCCATTGGTTGGCAGGATTCTGGATGTATGAACCTTCGCGATCTCGAGTATTTGGTGGCGCTGGAAGAGGAGAAGCACTTTCGCAAGGCGGCGGAGCGCTGCTTCGTCAGTCAGCCCACCCTGAGCGGCCAGCTGCGCAAGCTGGAGGATGAACTCGGGGTGATCCTGATCGAGCGTACCTCGCGCAAGGTGCTGTTTACCCCGGCTGGCGATGCCATGGCCCAGCAGGCCCGCAAGGTGCTCAAAGAGGTGCGTGAGCTCAAGAGCATCGGCCAGCACTTTGCCGAGCCCATGTCCGGCGAAATCCACATCGGCTTCATTCCTACCGTCGGCCCCTATCTGCTGCCTCACATTATTCAGGATCTGCGCGAGCACTTTCCCAAGCTGGAGTTCTACCTCTATGAAGAGCAGACCCAGGTGTTGCTCAAGCGGCTGGAAGAGGGGGAGCTGGATTGCCTGATCCTGGCCGAGCTGGAGGGCATGGACGGGTTTGGTTCTATCCCGCTTTATCAGGAACCCATGTGGCTGGCGGTGCCCCAGCAGCATCCGGAGGCCAAGGCCAAGGCGGTGCCGCTCAGCAATCTCAAGGGCAAGAAGTTGCTGATGCTGGCCGATGGTCACTGTCTGCGGGATCAGGCGATGGGATTCTGCTTTGCCGCCGGAATCGGCGAGGATCAGCGCTTCAAGGGCACCAGCCTGGAGACCCTGCGCAACATGGTGGCCGCCGGCAGCGGCATGACGCTGGTGCCCAGGCTCGCCGTGCCCGCCAATGCCGAAGAGGGAGGTGTCAGCTATCGACCTGTGATAGATCCCGTGCCTGGGCGTACCATAGCGCTGCTCTATCGCCACTATTCGGTACGCCGGCCCTGCTTCAACGAGCTGGCCGCCCGTATCTCGCGCTTGATGCAGAGCCTGCTTGGCTAACTGCGCATCGCTACTACAAGGCCACAAAAAAGAAAACCGGCGCATTGCGCCGGTTTTTTTATCTTCTGCGGTGGTTTAGAAGATATCGTCGGTGGAGACGGGACCATCGGTGGACGAACCATCACCGCCGTACACCTGATTGCCATCCGAGCTCTGTGTCGCGTAGCGGGTCGGCTCGGTGCCTTCCTTGAAGAACTCTTCCGTGCTGCTGCCGTCGGTCCGGTTGGTCAGCAGGCCGGTCTCACGATCGATCCGCACCGTGATGATCCCTTCCGGTACCGGCATCTTGCGCTCAGGCACCTGCTTGAGCGCCGTCTTCATGAAGTCGATCCAGATGGGCTGTGCGGCACCACCGCCAAATTCGGCCCGGCCCAGACCACGTTGGTGGTTGTCAAAACCGATCCAGGAGGTGGCGACCAGATTCGGGGTATAGCCGGAGAACCAGGCATCACGGGATTCGTTGGTGGTCCCGGTCTTGCCGGAGATATCGTGGCGCTTGAGGTCGCGCGCCGCCCGCCAGCCGGTACCGCGCCAGCCATTGCCGCCCCAGATGGCGGTGGTCAGGGTGTCGGTCACCAGGAAGGTGCTCTGGGCACTGATGGTCTGCGGTGCCATGTTGCCGGGAACGACCGGATCGATGGGGCACTGGGCTTTCCAGTCCGGCGCCGTATTGGCATAGGCATCTGCACTGTCGAGACCGGCGGCGGCCAGCACGCCACAATCACGGCAGGCAGCGGCCGGGTTGGCCTGATAGAGAGGCGCGCCGAAGCTGTCGGTGACTTCGGTGATGAAGTAGGGGGTGACCTGGAAGCCGCCGTTGGCCATGACCGAGTAGCCGCGCACCACTTCCAGCGGGGTGAACTCGGCAGCACCCAGGGCCAGCGACTCGTTGGGCGAGATGGTATCGCGAGCAAAGCCGAAGCGGGTCAGGCCGTCGATGTAGGTATCCAGCCCGATGGCGCGCATCAGCCGGACCGACATCACGTTCTTCGACTTGGCGAGGCCGAGGCGCAGGGAAGTGGGGCCTTCATAGATGGCCGGGGAGTTTTTGGGCTGCCACATGGGGCCCTTGGAGGGATCCCACTGGTTGATCGGCGCATCGTTGATGAGAGAGGCCAGGGTGTAGCCCTGTTCCAGCGCGGTGGCATAGAGGAAAGGCTTGATGTTGGAGCCTATCTGGCGGCGTGCCTGATCAACCCGGTTGAACTTGGAGAGCTCGAAGCTGAAGCCGCCGACCAGCGCCTCGATGGCACCATCCTGCGGGTTCATGGCCACCAGAGCGGCGTTGACTTCGGGGATCTGGGAGAGCAGCAGCTCTTCACCCTTTTCCCGAACCCAGATCTGGGCGCCCACTTTCAGCATGTCGCGGGCCGAGCGGGGCGCAAAGCCCTGACGATCATCGGTGATGAAGGCGCGTGCCCACTTGATGCCGTTCCAGCCAAGCTCAGCCTGCTTGCCGTTCTTCAGCACTATGGTTGCACTCTTGTCAGCCAGCTTGGTGACCACAGCGGCCATCAGTGGCTCATAAGTCGGCTGCTTGGCCAGATGGGCCATGATCTTGTCATAATCCCAATCGGCTTCGCCCGCTTTCCACAGCTGGGCGGTCACACCCTTGTAGCCATGGCGGGTGTCATAGTCGAACACGCCGTCGAGCAAGGCCTGACGGGCGGCGCGCTGGCGCTTGGCGGTGACGGTGGTGTAGACGTGCAGACCCATGGTGTAGGCATCTTCACCAAACTGCTCCACCATCTTCTGGCGCACCATCTCCCCCAGGTAAGGGGCATTCAAGGTGATCTCGGCCCCGTGATAGCGGGCCTTGACCGGCATCTTGGATGCTTCATCAAACTGGGCCTGGGTGATCTTGCCGGTTTCCAGCATGCGGCCAAGTACCACGTTGCGGCGAGCAAAGGCACGTTCCGGCGAGCGGATCGGGTTCAACATAGACGGCGCCTTGGGCAAACCGGCGATGATGGCGATCTCGTCCAGCGTCAGGTCTTTGACTTCCTTGCCAAAGTAAACCTGGGCTGCGGCACCGACCCCGAATGCCCGGTAGCCGAGCGGGATCTTGTTGAGATAGAGCTGCAGGATCTCGTCCTTGGAGAGATTCTGCTCGATGCGCCAGGCCAGGAAGACTTCTTTTATCTTGCGCACCAGCGTCTTTTCATTGCTCAGGAAGAAGTTGCGGGCGACCTGCTGGGTGATGGTACTGGCGCCCTGGCGGGCCTGACCGGAGACGGCCCAGACGGTGGCTGCGCGAATGATGCCGATGGGGTCAATCCCCGGGTGCTCATAGAAACGGGCATCTTCGGTCGCCAGTACCGCATCGATCATGGACTGGGGGATTTCATCCAGATGCAGCGGGATGCGACGAATTTCGCCAAATTGGGAGATCAATTCCCCGTCCCGGCTGTACACCTTCATCGGGGTGGCCAGCTTGACGTCGCGCAGCGCGGTCACATCCGGCAACTGGGGCTTGATGTAGAAGTAGATACCGATGAGGCTGGCAACACCCAGCACAGCACCCAGCATCATGACAATAAACAGGCGTACGAGCCATTTCAGCATGGAAGAACTACCAATCGTCTTAAAATTAGCCAACGGGCGCAGAGTATAGCCCTTTTGCCTCCGGAAATTCGAGGTTTTCCTGACGGCAGCCCGGCTCCTCGAGAAGAGGCGGGAGGTTAGCATTCTGCGGCTCAATAACCAAGGGGAGGCGAGGGGCAGCCGGAAAGCGAGTTGTATCACTTTTCGGCATAAACTTTATGACATTGATAGATAGAGCATTTAGGATGCGTTAAGCCATCATCTTCTGATTAGCTGTCCTACAATCAATCCTAAAACCCAATAACGCATGGATGTGTATATGTTTGGGCTATTCAACAAAGGTTCTCTGCTTCCTCTGGCGGGTATTGATTTTGGGAGCCAGACCATCAAGGCCGTGACCATTACCGGTCGTCCCGGCAAGCTGCATCTCGAATCGGTGGCCGAAGTCGCCACTCCCAAAGGCACTCTTGTCGATTATCAGCTGCAGGATATCGAGCGGGTCAGCCAGTCTCTAAAGGCCCTCAAGCGCCTCATCTCCGGCAGCAGTCAATATGCTGCAACCGCCGTCACCGGCTCCAATGTGATTACCAAAGTCATTCTCGTTGATACCCGTCTTAGCGACAGCGAGCTGGAGAATCAGGTTCAGCTCGAAGCTGAGCAACTCATCCCTTTTCCCCTTGATGAAGTAAGCCTGGATTTCGAGATCTTGGGCAAGGTGACCGATCAGGATCGTCAGGAAGTATTGCTGAGTGCGGCCCGTACCGAAAGCGTGAACGGGCGGGTAACCGCACTGGCGGAGGCCGGCATGATCACCAAGGTGGTGGATGTGGGCGCTCATGCGCTGGGGCGTGCTGTGCTTGCCTGCCTGCCGGAGCTGCAGGAGTGGGAGAAGCCGGTCGGCGTGATCGATATCGGGGCGAGTACCATGACGTTTGTTGCATTGGTCAAGGGGCAAACCATTTACTCCAGAATTCAAAATTTTGGCGGTGATCAATATAGCCATGCTTTAGCTTCTTTCTATGGCATGACGCAAGAAGAAGCAGAGGTTGCTAAAACCAAGAATTCATTGCCTGCAGATTATGAACTCGATGTTTTAATGCCCCATATGAATACTTTGTTGCAGCATGTTCGACGCAATGTACAGCTGTTTTGTAGCTCTTCCGGGCACAGAGAGCTTTCCAGACTGGTGCTGACCGGCGGTGGCAGTCTGCTGCCCGGGCTGGTGGCTCAGGTCGGCAATGAATTGAATTGTGAGGTATTGCACCCTGATCCCTTTGCTCTGTTCGGCAAGCCGAAAGGGGAGGGGGCGGTCCACGGTGCCAAGTTCATGACGGCACTGGGTCTGGCATTGAGGAGCTTCACGCCATGTCAAATATAAACCTCCTGCCCTGGCGTGAGGCCAGAGCACAGCGGCAGAAGAAGCAATTCGGAGTCATGCTGGGCATCTTCATGGCCATCACGGCTTCACTCGGCTTTGCCGCCGACTGGCTGGTGGAGCAGCAGATAGGCCATCAGCAGCAGCGCAACCAGCGCTTGCAGCAGGAGATGACCATCCTCGATGCCCAGCTTGGCGAGATCCGCCTGCTCAAGGAGCGACGCAAGGAGTTGATCGATCGCATGCAATTGATCGAGCACCTGCAGATGCGCCGCAATCTGCCGGTTCGCCTGTTCAACCAGTTGCCTTCTCTGGTTCCCAACGGGGTGTACCTGAACACGCTTGCCTTGCAGAACAATCAAATAGATGTGAATGGCAAGACCGAGGCCTATGGCAGGGTAGCCAGCATGATGCGTCGCATAGATGGCTCCGGCTGGCTGGGGCAGTCGCAGATCAGCACGATTTTTGCGGCCGATGTGGCGCCCGTTTCGCTCAGCCAGTTCTCCATGATGTTCCAGGTCGCGGGTGCGGCAGGTGCCACGGTCGATGTGGCTAAGGGGCAGCAATGAATCTACAACAGCTCAATGAACTGGATCTCAACAACATTGCCAGCTGGCCCAAGCTGGCCAAGGGGATTTTCATCCTGTTCTTCTGTGCCTTGCTGGGGGGGGCCATCTATTACTACGTGATTGCCAACTCACTGACCCTGTTGACCCAAGAGACCAACAAGGAGGCAGAACTCAAGGCGCAGTTCGAGAGCAAGGCGATGCTGGCTGCCAACCTCGGTGCCTACAAGACACAGATGGTGCAGCTCGAACAGCTGGTGGATACCCAGCTCAAGCAGTTGCCCAATACTCACGAAGTGGCCGGATTGCTGGATGACATCAGTTTCATTGCTACCGACAATGGGCTCAAATTGAATCGCATCAATTGGGAGCCCGAGATCAAACACGAGTTCTCCACCGAGCTGCCCATGCGAATCGAAGTGGTGGGCACTTATCATGAGATAGGCAAGTTCACGGCCGACATGGCGGCCTTGCCGCGTATCGTCATCCTGGAATCGTTCACGCTGGGACAGGGCAAGGAGCAGGGTGACATGATTGCCATGTCGATGCTGGCCAAAACCTACAAATACAATGGCAAAACCGTGGGGCAGACCAAATGAAGCTACTCTGCGTGTTGTTGCCTGTCCTGTTGTTGACCGCCTGCGGTGGGCAGGATGACATGGACAACTATGTGGCGGCCACCAAGGCCAGAAAACCAGTACCCATCGAGCCTCTTCCAGAAATCAAACCCTTTTCCCCGATGGCTTACCACCTCAGCGATCAGCGCAGCCCCTTCATCGCCCCCCAGCCTGAAACCAGCAGTGCCAAGGTGGATGCCAAGGTGAAGCCGGATTGCGCCCAGATAGTGGCCAACAGAG
This sequence comes from Aeromonas sp. DNRA1, assembly GCF_963888745.1. NCBI lineage: Bacteria > Pseudomonadati > Pseudomonadota > Gammaproteobacteria > Aeromonadales > Aeromonadaceae > Aeromonas > Aeromonas sp. DNRA1. The sequence goes on from NZ_CAWPKQ010000002.1 coordinate 299,123, forward strand.
AGAAAGAAGTACTTGAACGTTATTCACTGGCCAGCCTGAGCATGCAGGGCTCACTTGGCAAGCAGGGACAGTTGTGGGCCTTGATCAGGACACCTGATGGTCAATCCATCCGGGTGGGCCTCAATCAACATATGGGACTGGATCAGGGACGGGTGATCAGGATCACTGATACCTATGTGGATTTGATTGAGACTATACCGGATGGCAAAGGATGCTGGGTGACCCGAGAAACTCAGCTGGGCATGGCCAATCTTGAAGCAAAACGATAATCAGGGATGATGCGATGAAAACAACAATAGGTATGGTAGCCCGAGTTACCCTGCTGTTTTGCGCCGGAGCATGGAGCCAGGCCTGGGCCGTGGCAACCCTGCAGGAGGTCAAGGTCAATCCGCTGATGGCGGACCAGCTGTTGCTGGAGCTGAGCTTCAGCGAACCGGTCAGTGGATTTACCGATCGTCTCTCCTATGAACCCAACCAGCTGCTGCTGCATGTGCCTGGGGCAGTGGGTGCGCTCAACGTGAACCCGTTGCCCATCAAGCAGCAAGGGGTGGACAACCTCAAGGTCGAGGGCAAAGGGGCTGGTCTCGATATCAAGATCGCTCTCGATCAACTGACCCCCTATCAGGTGCATCAGCAAGGCAATAAGTTGTTGGTGGCGCTGGGAGAAAAAGCAGCCATGCCGCTGCCAGCCACCACTGCATCCTCCGGGCTGGTGGCCCCCCAGCCGACCTCGTCTGCACTTATCAATACCCAGCCGGCAGCCTCGTCCGCCCTGATCAACAGCCAGCAGCTTGCTCGCCAGAGCGCTCCAGTGGCAGCGTCCGTGGCCAGCAAGCCGGTCTTGCCATCACCACAGACGGCAGCCAGTGGTGCCTACTTCAATTCCGTGACGGGGGTCGACTTCCGGCGTGGCAAGGATGGGCAGGGGGAATTTCTGGTGACGCTGGATAACAGCTCCGCCGCCGTTGACGTCAGCAGCCGTGGCCAGACGGTACTTGCCAAGTTTCACGGCACCCGGGTACCGGACGATTTGCTGAACCTGATCAACGTGCAGGATTTTGCTACCCCTGTCTCTCAGGTTGAGGTGTTCCGCCAGGGTAACGACACCCTGTTCGAACTCTCGGTCAACGGCCAGTTTGATTACCGTTACGATCAGGCGGACAAGATGTTCATCGTCGAGGTGAAAAAGCGCACCGCGGCGACTGCCGGCAAGCAGTATCAGGGCAAACCCATCTCTCTCAATTTTCAGGATATCCCGGTGAGAACCGTGCTGCAGCTCATCGCGGATTTCAACAACCTCAATCTGGTGACCACGGATTCGGTGTCGGGCAACATCACCCTGCGGCTGGACGGGGTGCCCTGGGAGCAGGCACTCGACATCATCTTGAAGGTACGGGGGCTCGACAAGCGGCTGGACAACAACATCCTGCTGGTCGCACCGGCAGAAGAGATTGCCGCTCGCGAGAAACAGCAGCTGGAGAGTCGCAACCAGGTTGCCGATCTGGCACCGCTTTATACCGAGTATCTGCAGATCAACTATGCCAAGGCATCCGAAGTGGCGACGTTGCTTTCGTCCAAGAGCACCAAGCTCCTCTCTTCCAAGGGGGCGGTGAGCGTCGATGAGCGGACCAACGTGCTGGTGGTCAAGGACACTGCCGACGTCATCAGCAACATCAAGCGCATGCTGGATATCCTGGATATTCCGGTCAAGCAGGTGGTGATCGAGGCGCGGATGGTGACCATTGATGACGGCTTTGACGAGGCGCTCGGGGTGCGTTGGGGGGTAACCAAGAACGACGGCCACGGCAACAGCACCTCGGGCACCATCGAGGGCAATGACGGTTCCGGCAACAACAATGGCGGTTCGACCATCACCCGACCCGGGGTGGACGATCGGCTTAACGTCAATCTGCCGGTGACCAATGCGGCCGGCACCCTGGCCTTCCAGGTGGCGCGGCTGGCAGATGGTACCTTGCTGGATCTCGAGCTGTCGGCACTGGAGAAAGAGAGCAAGGCCGAGATCATCGCCAGTCCCCGGGTCACCACGGCCAACCAGAAACCGGCGCTGATAGAGCAGGGTACCGAGATCCCCTATGTGGAGTCCTCTTCCAGCGGGGCAACCTCGGTTACTTTCAAGAAGGCGGTACTGAGCCTCAAAGTGACGCCGCAGATCACCCCTGACAACAGGGTGATCCTGGATTTGACCGTGACCCAGGATACCAAGGGTGAAACCGTGCCGACTGGTACCGGTGATGCCGTCTCCATCAACGCCCAGTCCATCACTACCCAGGTGCTGGTCAACAATGGCGAGACCCTGGTGCTTGGCGGCATCTATCAACAGACCATCAAGAGCGACGTCAGCAAGGTGCCCTTGCTGGGTGACATCCCGGGTCTGGGCGTGTTGTTTCGCAAGACAACCAGCGAGAACAAAAAGCGTGAGCTGCTGATTTTCGTGACGCCGAAGATAGTCACCGACGCCTTCTGAAGACTTTACATGTGAAGGTAAAACACATATAACCTTACGCCCCAATGAGGCTGGGGCGTAAGGGCTGCGGTTGCCAGTCCTGATTTCTATTGAGATAATCCCCCTCCTGATCCATCGCAAGATAAGGTTCATAGGTACCCCGATCGAGAGTTTGTCGGGGTCGTACAGTTTGTAATTACTAACGAAAAGACATGGCTGAGAAACGCAATATTTTCCTGATAGGTCCCATGGGTGCGGGCAAGAGCACCATAGGTAGACATCTGGCAGAACAACTGCATATGGAGTTTTTCGACTCAGATCATGAGATTGAGCGCCGCAGTGGTGCCGATATCGGCTGGGTGTTCGATGTTGAAGGCGAAGAGGGTTTCCGGATCCGCGAAGAGAAGGTCATCGGTGACCTTTCCGAACAGCAGGGTATCGTGCTGGCGACGGGTGGCGGTGCCATCAAGAGTCGTGAAACACGCAACAAGCTCTCTGCTCGCGGTATCGTGGTGTACCTCGAAACCACCATTGAGAAGCAACTGGCACGTACGCAAAGAGACAAGCGTCGCCCCTTGCTGCAAACCGAAGAGCCGCCGCGCGAAGTACTCGAGCGTCTGGCACAAGAACGCAACGCCCTGTATGAAGAAGTGGCTGACTTTGTCATCCAGACTGATGACCAGAGCGCTAAAGTTGTTGCCAATCAAATCGTTAAGTTGATCGGCATGTAATATAGAGGACGTCCATGGAAAGGTTGAAGGTCGAACTGGGTGAACGCAGCTATCCCATCGAGATAGCCGCAGGTCTGTTGCAGCACGCAGAGGTGCTGACGCAAACCATCAAGGGCAAGCGGGTCATGATTGTGACCAACACAGTGGTTGCGCCCTTGTATCTTGAGCGGATTGTCCAGTTGCTGTCGGGTTATCAGGTTGAACACCTGATCCTGCCGGATGGCGAGGCCTACAAGACCCTGGCTACCTTTGAGCGGATCATGTCCGCTCTGCTGGAAACCAACCATGGTCGTGATACCACTCTGATTGCCCTGGGTGGCGGTGTGATAGGGGACGTTGTCGGCTTCGCTGCTGCAAGCTATCAACGTGGCATTCCGTTCATTCAAGTGCCTACCACACTGCTCTCCCAGGTTGATTCCTCCGTTGGTGGCAAGACTGCCGTCAACCACCCCCTCGGCAAGAACATGATCGGGGCCTTCTATCAGCCCAGACACGTCGTGATCGATACCGAGTGCCTCCAGACCCTGCCTGCCCGCGAATTTGCCGCCGGCATGGCCGAGGTGATCAAATACGGCATCATCTGGGATGTCGAATTCTTCTGCTGGCTCGAAGCCAACATGTCCCGTCTGCAGGCGCAGGAGCCGGCCGCGCTGGCCTATGCCATCCGCCGCTGCTGCGAGATCAAGGCCGATGTAGTTGGCCAGGACGAGACCGAACACGGTGTGCGTGCCCTGCTTAACCTGGGCCACACCTTTGGCCATGCCATTGAAGCCGAGAAGGGCTATGGCAACTGGCTGCACGGCGAAGCCGTGGCGGCAGGCACCATGCTGGCCACCAATACCGCCCTGGCCCGTGGTGACGTGACCGAGCAACAGGTAGAGCGTATTCGAGCCTTGCTGCTGGCGGCCAAGCTGCCGGTGACGGCGCCGTCAGAGATGGATTTTGCGGCCTTCATTCGCCACATGCGCCGTGACAAGAAGGTGCTGGAAGGCAAACTGCGTCTGGTGCTGCCGGTCGGGATAGGTCATGCCCAGGTAGTGGCCGATGTCTCCGATGCTGAACTGCTGGCGGTGATCGAGTCTGGTCGTGACGAATAAACTGCTGAAATTTCCCTCCCAGCGGCAGCTGGTTGACCGGCTGCTGCATCTGATTGAATTCAATCATCCTTTTATCTTTCTTTCCGGCAAACCAGGCAGTGGTCGCGGCACTCTGTGCGAATCCCTGCTGGGAGCGTTGCCGGAAAAAGTGCGGGTCGTCAGCCTGATCGGCAGCCCCGCCATGAAGATGGTGGACGTGCGCCAGCTGCTGCTGCCTCAGGTGGTGGCCCGGCCGTTGTTCAATCCGCAGGATGCGCTGGCAGACAGCTTTTTCCGTATGCTGGAAGGCAAACCCGCCACCCTGCTGCTGCTCATTGAGCGGGCCGACGAGCTGCCTGCCGAGCTGGTCGGCGAGCTGTGGAGCCTGTGTCGTCACAACGATACCCTGAAGATCCCCCATCAGTTGGCCATCGTGCTCTCCGGCAGTGACGTCTGGTGTCGCAATCAGAAGGCGCAGCTGAAAGGGCGCGCGATGCCGGCGCTGGAGCTGGAAGTCGCGCCGCTTGGCGCGCCCGAACAACGCATCTTCTTGTATGAGAAGGCCAAAGAGCTCAAGATCCCGACAGCCCTCTTGCCCAAGCCGAAAGTGGAAGAGATCCTGAAAGTGGCAAATGGACATCCGTCCACCATCATGCAGTTACTGGAGGATATCATGACCGACAGAAGGCCCAAGAAACGTCAGGCCGAGTTGCCCGTCAAGAAGATTGCGACCCTGCTGGCCCTGTTGGCCGGCGGTCTGCTGGCGCTGAGTTATCTGTTGCCGGCCCTGTTTGGCGGCGACAGCAAGAGTTCCGCCCCCGAGCCCACCCAAACCACAGCGTTGCCCATCCCCGTCTCGGGTGGCGATCCGCTGACCATCGGTGGCAGCAACACCAGCCAGAACGGCAGCCAGAGTGCGGTCAGTGATGGTGCCGCCAGCAATCCCGGCGGTGTGGTCCGCGACTGGCAGCCGGATGCCAAGGTATTGCCCAAGGCGGTGGAGAGCGACACCGTGACCACCGAATCGACCAACTACGAAGGGCGCCGGGTGGTGATCTCCGACGAGGTGGTCGAGAAGCTGATGAAGCAGCCCAACGTCAGCGGCGCCCTGCCCACCGCGGTGGTGGATGAGCTGACCGGGGCCGATTCGCAAGCAGCGGCCACTCAGGTTGCTCCTGCTGAGCAGGCTGTCACATCCAATGCCACCGCTCAGGCTGCCCAGCCGGCAAACACCGCCAAGGCCCAAGTCACGCCAGCGGCCAGCAAGCCGGTGGCCAATCCAGTCGTGGTTGAACCGGTGGCGGCACCTGCTCCCAAGGTGGCGCTGACCCCAGCTGCCACTCTGAACAAGAAGCCCAGAAACCACTACAGCATCCAGCTGATGGGGGCGAGCAACACCAAGGCGGTCGACAAGTTTGTTGCCGAAAATGGTCTGGCCGGCAAGATCTGGGTCTATCAGACCAAGTTCCGCGGCAGCCCCTGGTACGTGGTGCTGCAGGGTGACTACGCCAGCAGCAACCAGGCCAAGGCCGCCATTCGCAAGCTGTCACCCGCCTTGCTGAAGGGTCAACCCTGGCCCAAGTCGTTTGCGCAGGTACAAAAAGAGTTGAAGCAATAGCCATTTTGGCCGGGAAGGGGGTAGAATCGTCCCCCTTTTTTGGTCGATGCCTTCTTAACACCGGATTTCCATGAAAAAAACACGCGCTTTTTTAAAATGGGCCGGGGGAAAATACTCCCTGGTTGAAGAGATTGCCGAGCGTTTGCCGGCCGGGCGTGTGTTGCTGGAGCCCTTCGTCGGGGCCGGGTCCGTGTTTCTCAACACCGACTACGACGCCTATGTGCTCAACGACATCAATCCGGATCTGATCGGTCTTTACAATCATCTCAAGTTGACGCCGGATCGGTTCATCGCTGAGTCGCGCAAGCTGTTCGTGACCGAGCACAACCACAAGGCGGCCTACTACCGGCTGCGTACCCAGTTCAACCAGACCGACACCAGCTTCGAGCGCGCCCTGCTGTTCCTGTTTCTGAATCGACACGGTTTCAACGGCCTGTGCCGGTACAACAAGAAGGGGGGCTTCAACGTCCCGTTCGGTTCCTACAAGAAACCCTATTTCCCGGAAAAAGAGCTGTGGGCCTTCGCCGAGAAGGCGCAGAAGGCGACCTTCATATGTGAAAGCTATGCCGATGCCATCCAGCGCGCCGAAAAGGATTGGGTGATCTATTGCGATCCCCCCTATGCCCCGCTCTCCACTACCGCGAGCTTCACCACCTATTCGGCCGGCGGTTTCACTCTGGACGATCAGGCCGTGCTGGCCAGGCTGGCTCGCCATACCGCGGCTCGCAAAGGGGTGCCCGTACTCATCAGCAACCACGATATCGAGTTGACCCGCGAGCTCTATCGCGGTGCCCGCCTCGACGAGATCCTGGTCAAGCGCACCATCAGCCGCAACGGCGGCACCCGCAACAAGGTGGCCGAGTTGCTGGCGCTCTATCCGCCCGGCATCGAGCCGGAGCAGGGCTACTACCCGAGCGATGCCGAACTGGCGCCACTCGGCTGATACAGACGGCACCTCGGGGTGCCGTTTTTTATATCTGCTGCGGCCGATGATGGTGGGGCTGGGTAAACACGGTTTATTGATAGCATTGAAGCCTGTTTTCAGCATCTGCTTGCAGTGATGATGACGTTCGCTTTTTCCGTACCCTGTGCGGGTCGTTTTCAGCATCCGTTTGCGGTGATGATGGCGTTCGCTTTTTCCATATCGTGTATGGGTCGTTTTCAGCGTCCGTTTGCGGTGATGATGGCGTTCGCTTTTTCCGTATCGTGTGCAGGCCGTTTTCAGTGCCTGTTTGCGGTGATGATGGTGTTCACTTTTTCCGTACTGCGTATGGGGCGTTTTCGGCATCCATTTGCGGTGATGATGGAGTTCGCTTTTTCCGTACTGCGTATGGGTCGTTTTCGGCATCCATTTGCGGTGATGATGGCGTTCGCTTTTTCCGTACCGTGTGCGGGTCGTTTTCAGCATCTATTTGCGGTAAAATTGCGCCGCTTTTTCTGCCACGCTGCCAATGGATGACGCTGATGAAAGACTTTCTGATTGCCCCCTCGATCCTCTCCGCCGACTTTGCCCGTCTGGGGGACGATGTCGCCAAGGTGCTGGCCGCCGGTGCCGACGTGGTCCATTTCGACGTGATGGACAACCATTATGTGCCCAACCTGACCATAGGCCCAATGGTCTGCCAGGCCCTGCGTGACTACGGTATCGAAGCCCCCATCGACGTGCACCTGATGGTCAAGCCGGTGGATCGCATCATTCCCGATTTTGCCAAGGCGGGTGCTTCCCTCATCACCTTCCACCCGGAAGCGTCCGACCACGTTGACCGCTCCCTGGGCCTCATCAAGGAGCAGGGCTGCCAGGCCGGCCTGGTGCTGAACCCTGCAACGCCGCTCACCTGTCTGGAGTACGTGATGGACAAGCTGGACGTGATCCTGCTGATGTCGGTCAACCCGGGTTTTGGTGGTCAGAGCTTCATCCCCGGTACCCTCGACAAGCTGCGTCAGGTGCGCCGCCTGATCGACGAGAGCGGCCGCGACATTCGCCTCGAGATCGACGGCGGGGTCAAGGTCGACAACATCCGTGAAATTGCCCAGGCTGGTGCCGACATGTTCGTGGCCGGCTCGGCCATCTTCAGTCGTCCGGACTACAAGGCGGTGATCGACGAGATGCGGGCGGAGCTCTCTCATGTCAAACGCTGAACGTGATTTTGACCTGGTGCTGTTCGATCTGGACGGCACCCTGATCGACAGCGCCCCGCAACTGGCGCTGGCGGTCAACCGTACGCTGACCGAACTCGGGCTTGCCGAGGCCGACGAAGCCGTGGTGCGGACCTGGGTCGGCAACGGTGCCGACAAGCTGATCCAGCGCGCGCTGGACTATCGCGCGGCGCCCGAGCTGTTTGCCAGCGCCCGTCCGCTGTTTGATCGCCACTATCATACCTGCCTGCTGGAAGGGCTGGCCATGTATGACGGGGTCGAGCAGAGCCTGCGCCGCCTGCAGGCGCTGGGTTACCAGCAGGGGATCGTGACCAACAAGCCGAGCCACTTCGTGCAGCCGATCCTCGATGCCCTCGGCATCGGCGACTGTTTCGCACTCTGGCTGGGGGGCAACTGCGTGCCCGTCAAGAAACCGAGCCCGGAGCCGCTGCTGCTGGCCTGCCACGAGCTGGGCGTCAGCCCGTCGCGCACCCTGATGGTGGGCGACTCCGAAAATGACGTGCTGGCCGCCCAGGCTGCCGGCATGAAGGTGGTGGGACTGACCTATGGCTACAACTACGGCCGTCCCATCGCAGATTCCCGCCCGGACTGGGTATGCGAACAGTTTGCCCAGCTCGACGCGCTGCTGGCCGAATAAGCTGGCCAGGCAGGCCGAATAACAAGGATCAACACTCTGATGACTAAACCTATCGTATTGAGCGGGGCCCAACCGTCGGGCCAGCTGACCATCGGCAACTACATGGGGGCCCTGCGTCAGTGGGTCAACATGCAGGATGACTTCGACTGCCTCTACTGCATCGTCGATCTGCACGCCATCACCACCCGCCAGGATCCGGCCGCCCTGCGCAAGGCCTGCCTGGACGCCGCCGCCCTTTATCTGGCGGTCGGCATCGATCCGGCCAAGAGCACCGTGTTCATCCAGTCCCACGTACCGCAGCACGCCGAGCTTGGCTGGATCCTGAACTGCTACACCCAGATGGGCGAGCTGTCACGCATGACCCAGTTCAAGGACAAGTCCGCTCGCTTCGAGAACAACGTCAACGTCGGCCTGTTCGGTTATCCGGTGCTGATGGCGGCCGACATCCTGCTCTATCAGGCCAATCAGGTGCCGGTGGGCAACGACCAGAAGCAGCATCTGGAGCTGACCCGCGACATCTGCACCCGCTTCAACAACCTCTACGGCGAGGTGTTCACCCTGCCGGAGCCCTTCATTCCGACCGAAGGTGCCCGGGTGATGAGCCTGCAGGATCCGACCAAGAAGATGTCCAAGTCGGACGACAACGAGGCCAACTTCATCGGCCTGCTGGAAGATCCCAAGCAGATCGTCAAGAAGATCAAGCGCGCGGTGACCGACTCCGACGAGCCGGCGGTGGTGCGTTTCGATCCGGAAAACAAGCCGGGGGTCTCCAACCTGCTGACCCTGATGTCCGGGGTGACCGGCCGTTCCATCCCCGAGCTGGAGCAGCATTTCGAAGGCAAGATGTACGGTCACCTCAAGACCGAAACTGCCGAGGCCGTGGTTGCCCTGCTGGAGCCGATTCAGGCCCGCTTCCACGAGCTGCGTCAGGATGAGGCTCATCTGCAGGCCATTTTGGCGGCCGGTGCACAAAAGGCGCGGGAAAGGGCTGAAAAAACCCTGGCCAGCGTATATGATGTAGTCGGCTTCGTTCCTCGAGCCTGACATACTGGGAAGGTGTAGTAGAAGAGAGCTGGGTATTTGCCTGGCTTTCTTTGTTTTACCCGACCTGCTATTCGTTATTTCATCTTCCAATTTCAAACGCGGGCGTCTGCCCCAAGAGTTAGCATGTCTGTCGAATCAAATACCACGATTGAAGAGTTGGGTGACAAGGGTCACTGGCTGCGCAAGTTTCGCAAGGCCAAAAACCTCAATACCCTGCAACTGATGGTCTCCAATGCCATCGACAAGCACCACAAAACCCCTGCCATCGCCGCCGCCATCTACCTGGCCGAGTGCCAGCGCGAGCGTGAAATGGAACAGGGTCGCTATCTGGACCGTTAATTCTCTGCCCTGGTTGACCCATGCTGTTGTTGATCGATAACTACGACTCCTTTACCTGGAATCTGGTGCAATATTTTGGCGCCCTGGGACAGGAGGTAGTGGTGAAGCGCAATGACGAGCTGACGCTGGACGCCATTGCCCGGCTCTCTCCCCGTTATCTGGTGATCTCTCCCGGTCCCTGCACCCCCAATGAGGCGGGTATCTCGCTGGCGGCCATCTCCCGTTTTGCCGGCCAGCTCCCCATTCTCGGCGTCTGCCTCGGCCACCAGTCGCTGGCCCAGACCTTCGGTGCTCAGGTTGTACGTGCGCGCCAGATGATGCACGGCAAGACCTCGCTCATTCGCCATCGCGGCGAGGGGGTATTCAAGGGGCTCAACGACCCGCTGCGGGTCACTCGTTACCATTCGCTCATCGTGGAGCGCGATACCTTGCCCGATTGTCTCGAGATCACCGCCTGGAGCGAACATGCCGATGGCAGCCCGGACGAGATCATGGGCCTGCGCCATAAGCAGTTGAATATAGAGGGCGTTCAGTTCCATCCGGAGAGCATTTTGAGCGAGCAGGGTCATCAGTTGCTGGCCAATTTTTTGGCTAATCCCTGAATAGTTGTGATCGGCCTCCCAGAATTGAAAGGAGGCCAAAAATATTTTCCCTGACACTTTATTCACCTCCCTCCCTGTCCAAATTATCTCTTGCCAACACCCCCTGAGCCGTTATGCAATGCGGTTGCCTAAAATCTCACGGGCAGTCGAACATTGTTCCCTGTAACGCGCTTTGTTGCAGACTTTTAGCTTTTTTTCTGTGACAATGCCGATGTGTTTACATGGATTTAACTTTTGGGCGGTGGATTATTCTGTCGCCAGATCGAAGGAGAGCAATATGTCAGAGTTGTTGGCAGTGACACGTGAAGTGTTTGATGAAGTGATGGTTCCCAACTATGCGCCCGCCAAGATCATCCCGGTGCGTGGTGAAGGGTCACGTGTCTGGGATCAGGAAGGCCGTGAGTATGTGGATTTCGCCGGCGGGATCGCCGTCAATGGCCTGGGCCATTGCCATCCCAAGCTGGTCGAGGCCCTGAAAACCCAGGGCGAGAAGCTGTGGCACCTCTCCAACGTGATGACCAACGAGCCGGCCCTGCGCCTGGCCAAGAAGCTGGTCGCCGCGACCTTCGCCGACAAGGTCTATTTCTGCAACTCAGGTGCCGAAGCCAACGAAGCCGCCCTCAAGCTGGCCCGTCGCTACGCCATCGAGAAGTTCGGTGCCCACAAGACCCAGATCATCGCCTTCCACCAGGGTTTCCACGGTCGTACCTTCTTTACCGTCAGCGTCGGTGGCCAGGCTGCCTACTCCGATGGTTTCGGTCCGAAGCCCGCAGACATCACCCACGTGGCCTACAACGATCTGGCGGAGCTGGCTGCCGTCATCTCCGACAATACCTGCGCCGTGGTGATGGAGCCGCTGCAGGGTGAAGGTGGCATCATTCGTCCCACCGACGAGTTTGCCAAAGGGGTGCGCGAGCTGTGCGACAAGCACAACGCCCTGCTGATCTATGACGAAGTGCAATCCGGCGTCGGTCGTACCGGCGATCTGTTTGCCTACATGGGTCTGGGCGTCACGCCGGATATCCTCACCAGCGCCAAGGCGCTGGGCGGCGGCTTCCCCATCGGCGCCATGCTGACCACTACCGACATCGCCTCCCACCTGAAAGTGGGCACTCACGGCTCCACCTACGGCGGCAACCCGCTGGCCTGCGCGGTGGCCGAGGCGGTGATCGACGTGGTCAACACCCCGGAAGTGCTCAGCGGCATCAAGCAGCGCGAACAGCTGTTCCGCGAGGGTCTCGAAGCCATCAACGCCAAGTATCACTGCTTCAGTGAAGTGCGCGGCAAGGGTCTGCTGCTGGGCGCCGTGCTGAACGACGACTACAAGGGACGCTCGCGCGACTTCCTGCTGGCCTCCATCGACCAGGGGCTGATGGCGCTGGTAGCCGGCACCAACGTGGTGCGTTTTGCGCCGTCTCTGGTTATTCCGGAAGCGGATATCAAGGAAGGGCTGGTACGGTTCGAGAAAGCGGTTGCCCAGGTGGTTAACGCCTGATCCAAATTGAGGTGGGGAGCCCTCCCGGCAGGAGCCGGGACCCCACCTGTCGTCAATGAAAGGGAGTTGTCATTTATGTTGGTTATCCGTCCCATCGAGCAAAAAGACTTTGCCGGTCTCAAGACCTGTGCCATCGAATCCGGCACCGGCATGACTTCGTTGCCCGTCAACGATGAACTGCTGCAGCGCAAGATAGACGCTTCCACCCAGACCTTTTCGGACAAGCCTGCGGGCAAGGGTGACTGCCTCTATTTCTTCGTCGCCGAGGATCTGGAGACCGGCGAAATGGTCGGTACCTGCGCCATCGATGCGGCCGTGGGCCTGTCCCAGCCGTTCTACAACTATCATATCGGCAAGGTGGTGCACTCTTCCCCCAAGCTCGGCATCTACAACGTCGTGGAAACCCTCACCCTCTCCAACGACTACACCGGCAATTCCGAGCTCTGCACCCTGTTTCTGCGCGAATGCGCCCGCGAGGGGCTCAACGGCCGTCTGCTCTCCAAGCACCGCTTTCTGTTCATGGCCGAACACCCCGAGCTGTTTGACGAGACCGTCTTCGCCGAGATGCGTGGTGTCTCCGATGCCGATGGTCACAGCCCCTTCTACGAGTGGCTGCAAAAGCATTTCTTCTCGATGGATTTTCCCACCGTCGACTATCTCACCGGCATCGGCAAGAAGCGCTTCATCGCCGAGCTGATGCCCAAGTACCCCATCTACGTCAATCTGCTGAGCAACGAGGCGCGCGCCGTCATCGGTCAGACCCACGAGAAGACCCGTCCGGCCATCAAGATGTTGCAGGACGAAGGATTCGTGAATCGCGGCTATGTCGACATCTTCGATGCCGGCCCCACCGTCGAGTGCGACGTGAAGAACATTCGCAGCGTGCGCCGCAGCCAGAAGCTGCGGGTGCTGGTGGGTGAGCCCATCGGTGGCAAAACCCATCTGGTCTGCAATACCCGCTACGAGCACTATCGCGCCTGCTACGGCAACATCCGGGTCGACCTGGACAAGCACGAAGCCATCATCCCGCCCAAGATGGCGGCCGCACTCAAGGTGCAGGATGGCGACATGGTGCGCGCCGTCGATCTTGATTGAGCCATATCAGCAGTAAAACCGCATATGAAACAGGCAGCCAAGGCTGCCTGCGAACCACAGGGAGTGAAGGATGAGCCAGTTAGTTCAGTTTATTGACGGTCAGTGGCTGGCCGGTGCAGGCAAGCCGTTCGAGTCAAAGGACCCGGCCAAGAATCAGGTGATCTGGCAAGGAGAGGCCGCCAGCGCCGCCCAGGTGGAGGCTGCCGTCAAGGCTGCCCGCCATGCTTTCTATTATTGGTCCGATCTGGCCCTCGACGATCGTCTGGCCATTGTGCGCCGCTATGCCGACCTGCTCGGCGAGCACAAGGAGGCGCTGGCGCTGACCATCGCCCGCGAAACCGGCAAACCGTTGTGGGAGACCCGCACCGAAGTGGCCGCCATGCAGGGCAAGATCGCCATCTCCATCCGCGCCCATGACGAGCGCACCGGCACCGTGGAGAACCCCATGCCGGGCGCCAAGGCGTTCGTGCGCCACAAGCCCCACGGCGTCGTGGCCGTGTTCGGCCCCTACAACTTCCCGGGCCACCTGCCCAACGGCCATATCGTACCGGCGCTGATCGCCGGCAATACCGTGGTGTTCAAGCCTTCCGAGCTGACCCCCATGGTGGCCGAGGCCATGTTGAAAATCTGGCAGGAGGCGGGGCTGCCCAAGGGCGTGCTCAACCTGGTGCAGGGTGAGGTCGACACCGGCAAGGCGCTGGCCGGCAATCCGGACATCGACGGCCTCTTCTTCACCGGCTCGTCCCGTACCGGTCACTTCCTGCACCAGCAGTTTGCCGGCCAGCCGGGCAAGATCCTGGCCCTGGAGATGGGCGGCAACAACCCGCTGATCGTGAAAGACGTGAGCGACATCGACGGCGCCGTCCATGCCATCGTGCAGTCCGCCTTCATTACCTCCGGCCAGCGCTGCACCTGCTCGCGCCGCCTGTTTGTCGAGCGCGGCGAGCGGGGCGATGCCCTGGTCAAGCGCCTGGTAGAGGTGGTTGGCCAGATCAAGGTCGGCCTCTATGACGCCGCCGAACAGCCGTTCATGGGCGCCATGATAAGCGAGCGAGCAGCGCTTGGCATGGTCGAGGCGCAAGCCAACCTGCAGCGCCTCGGTGGCGAGAGCCTGCTCACTCTCACGCATCTGGAAGCGGGCACCGGCTTCGTCTCCCCAGGCATCATAGACGTGACTGCAGTCAGCGCGCTTCCGGACGAAGAGTACTTCGGCCCGCTGCTGCAGCTCATTCGTTACGACGACTTCGATGCCGCCATCGATCAAGGCAACGCCACCAGCTTCGGCCTCTCGGCCGGCCTGCTCGGCGACAGCGAGGCGGACTGGCAGCACTTCTTCAAGCGTATTCGCGCCGGCATCGTCAACTGGAACAAGCCCATCACCGGCGCCTCCAGTGCCGCACCGTTCGGTGGCATCGGGGCCTCCGGCAACCACAGGGCGAGCGCCTACTACGCCGCCGACTACTGTGCGTATCCGGTGGCTTCCGTCGAAGACAGCAAGGCCGCCATGCCGGATCAGCTGTCTCCCGGTCTGACGTTCTAAACAAGGCAAAGGCGGGCGCTCTCTGTGTTGGCGCCAGCGCCTGACCACGACAATAAAAGGGGCACTGAACTGGTGCCCTTGTCTGTACCCGCAATCAAAGGAAAGAGAGATGCAAAAGGATATCGACACCCTGTTCGGTCATTTGTGGGATAACTACATTCAAGTCACCCCGAGTGCCCACAAGGTTCATCAACTGCTGGGTGGCGGCGAGCCCATCGTCAACGACCACGTGGCGTTTCGCACCTACAACCTGCCCAAGCTGGGGCTGGAGAAGCTGGCCGCCCACTTCCTGGCGCTCGGCTACGAGCAGAAGGGCGAGTACGTGTTCAAGGCCAAGAAGCTCTACGCCAAGCACTTCGAGCATAAAGACCCGGACGCGCCCAAGGTGTTCATCAGCGAGCTGAAGGTGGAAGAGCTCTCCGACGCGGCCCAGGCCATCATCCACAAGCTGGCGGCTCAGGTGCCCGATCATCTGACCGACACCCAGGCCTTCCTCTATGCCGGCGCCCCCTGGCAGGTCTCCTGGGCCGATTACCAGACCCTGCTGGCGGAGAGCGAGTATGCGGCCTGGATGGCTGCCTGGGGTTATCGTGCCAACCACTTCACCGTCAATATCAACCGCCTGAAGGACTTTGACACCATCCAGCAGGTCAACGCAGCCCTCAAGGCCGCAGGCTTCGTGCTCAATGGCGTGGGTGGCGAGGTGAAAGGGGACCCGCAGGTGATGCTGGAGCAGTCGTCCACCATGGCCGACAAGGCGGACGTGGCCTTCACCGACGGCGTGCGCACCATCCCGAGTTGTTTCTACGAATTCGCCCTGCGCTACCCGCAGGCCGACGGCGTACTCTACCCGGGCTTCGTCGAAGCCTCGGCCGACAAGATCTTCGAATCCACCAACGCCATGTAAGGCGGGGCCGGGTCATCCCGGCACTGCTGCATGCAAAACGCCTCCCTTGCGGAGGCGTTTTCATTGGTGGCAGGGGCAGTGTGGCCTAGCGCTGATAGAGCTCGCCCTCCAGCGCCAGTACCGTCTCCATCCCGGCGGCTCGGCCGGCCTGCAGGCCGATCTGGGTATCTTCGAACACCAGGCAGTTGGCGGGGTTGGCGCCGAGCAGCTCGGCCACTTTCAGGAAGGTGTCGGGGTGGGGCTTGTGGTTGTCGATATCATCGGCACTGACCAGCACGGGGATATAGGCATCCAGACCGGTGTTCTTCAGAATGTGCAGGGCGTGCTCGCGCGATGAGCCCGTGCCTATGCCCATCGGGACCTTGCCGTGGCAGCGCTTGACCAGCTCCCACATGGCGGGAAACACGCTGACCTTGTCGATATGCTCCAGATAGAGCGCCACCTTGCGCCGGGTGAAGGCGTCCACATCGATATCCAGCCCATGCTGTTCGGCCAGGATGGCGACTATCTTGCGGGTGGGAATGCCGCCGAATTCATTGAGCTGGGCGCGATCGAAGGGTAGGCCGATCTCGGCGCTGGTCTCCTCCCAGGCATCCAGATGCAGGGGCATGGAGTCGACCAGGGTGCCGTCCATATCGAAGATCAGGGCATCGTATTGCTCAAACCGGAACTGCTCGGACATGGGGCTGCTTCCTCTTGGGGTGTGAACAGCCAGCCTATCAGAATGCAGGAGGCAATGCCGCGACCGGGGTCATGGTTGCGGGTCGGCGGCGCCATGGCAGTGGTTTTGGCCATCGACTGGTGATTTATGAGACAATAATAAGTTCTGCGCCGCAGATCCTGGCATTTCAAATTAGCGAGCCCCTATATGTCCCCAAAAACCATCTTCTCGAGCGTGGCCCTGGTGATCGCCCTGGGTTCACTGGAAAAGAGCATAGTCACCACCCCCTTGCCCATCATAGGTGCCGAGCTGAACGCCGGCGCCGCCCTCACCTGGGTGGTCACCGCCTACCTGCTGGCGGCCACCGCCGCCCTGCCCATCTACGGCAAGCTGAGCGACATGTTTGGCCGGGTGCGCATGCTCAACATCGGCATCGGCCTGTTTCTGGCCGGATCCGTGGCCTGCGGCCTGGCCCAGGATCTGCCGACCCTGCTGGCGGCCCGCGTGCTGCAAGGACTGGGCGGCGGCGGCCTGATCGCGCTCGCCTTCACCGTCATCGCCGACAGCATACCGCCGCGGGAGGTGGGCAAGTATCAGGGCTACATCTCGGCGGTCTATGCGGTCTCCAGCATCGCCGGGCCCCTGCTCGGTGGTTACTTCACCGAGCAGCTCAGCTGGCGCTGGATCTTCTGGATCAACCTGCCGCTCGGGGCGCTCGCGCTCTGGCTGGTGAACCGCAACCTGGGTCACCTCAATGTGCGCCGCCACAGTCGCTTCGACTGGAAGGGGGCGGCGCTGTTGATCACCGTCACCACCCTGAGCCTGCTGCTGCTCTCGCCGGAGACCGCCCTGCCCGCCATCTGGCTGGCGGCGGGACTGGCGCTAGCCCTGCTGCTGTTGATCCTGGTGGAGCGGCGGGCCCACGATCCCATACTGCCGGCCCATCTGGCCCGGTTGCCCGGTTATCTGGTCAGCGTGCTGCTGGCGCTGGCCTCGCAGCTGTTGATGTTCGCCGTGCTGGTCTACCTGCCGCTGCAGATGCAGTGGCAGAAGGGGATGGGGGCCAGCGAGAGCGGTCTCTACATGGTGATCTTCATGGTCTGCATCACGGCGGGGGCCTTCGTCGGCGGCAAGCTGATCGGCCGCACCGGTTACTACAAGCGCTTCGTGGTGGTGGGGTTCGCCCTGTCGGCGCTGGCGCTCTGGCAAATCCACTTCGACCTCTGGGCCAGAATGGGACTGGGGTTTGCCGGATTGGGGCTGGGCCTGGTGCTGCCGGCGCTGTCAGTGGTGGTGCAAAACGCCCTGCCACGAGAAGATCGCGGCATCGGCATGTCGCTGTTCAACTTCGGCCGTGAGCTGGGGGGCGCAGTGGGGGTGGCCATCTGCTCCGTGCTGTTCCACTCAGCCCTGCCGGCGGGCAGCAGCCACAACCTGGCCAGTCTGAGCCCGGCCGAGCTGGCACCCGGTTTCAGCGCCACCTATATCGGCATGGCGCTGATCGCCACCGCCGCGCTGCTCATCACCCTGCTGGCGTTGAAACGCCACGAGCTGGCCAGCATCCACGCCTGATGGCGTCACCGCGACATGGCAACAGGGCTCCCCATGGGGAGCCCTGTTTGTTGGTGGGTCTGCGTTTCTACTCCTGGGCTGGCGCCTCCTTGCCGGCCAGCTGGCTCAGCCAGGCGAAGCGGCGGTTGGCGTCCAGCTCCGCCTCCCGATAGAGCTGGCTGGCGATTTCCGGCAACTGGCGTTCCAGCCGCTTGAAGCGGGGCTCCTGCTGCAGGGTCTCGGCCAGCGATGCGCTGGGGGCCCGAGAGTCCAGTGCCAGCGGCGCCTTGCCCTCCTCGCTGCGGCGTGGGTCATAGCGGTAGAGCGGCCAGAAGCCGGTGGCGGTCAGCTGCTTCATCTGCTCGTGGCTCTGGGCCAGATCGTAGCCGTGCTCCTCGCAGGGGCTGTAGGCGATGATGAGCGACGGACCTGGGTAGGCTTCCGCCTCCTGAATGGCCTTCACCGTCTGGTTCATCTGGGCGCCGAGGGAGATCTGCGCCACGTAGACGTGACCGTACATCATCACGTTGGCGCCAAGATCCTTGCGTCCCTTGCGCTTGCCCTGCTCGCCAAACTTGGTGATGGCGCCGAGGGGAGTGGCCTTGGACTGCTGACCGCCGGTGTTGGAGTAGCACTGGGTGTCGAGCACCAGCACGTTGATGTTCTCCCCCAGGCTCAGCACGTGATCGAGCCCGCCGTAGCCGATGTCGTAGGCCCAGCCGTCGCCGCCGATGAGCCAGACCGATTTCTCCACCAAGTAGTCCGCATCACGGGCCAGCTCCTGGGCCGCGGCGTCGGTGCGCCCCTGCAGCAGGGCGCGCAGTTGCTCGATATGGGCGCGCTGCTCGGAGACCGGCAGACTGGCATCTTGCAGCCCCTGTTGCAACCCGACTGGGACGGCGTCCCCCAGGCTCGCCAGCAGGCGGCGTACCCGCTCGCGATGCTGATCCACGGTGAGCCGAAAGCCCAAGCCAAATTCGGCGTTGTCCTCGAACAAGGAGTTGGCCCAGGCCGGCCCGCGCCCGTCGGCGTTGGTGGTGTAGGGGGTGCTGGGCAGGTTGCCGCCATAGATGGAGGAGCAGCCGGTGGCGTTGGCGATGAGTAGTCTGTCCCCGTAGAGCTGGGTCAGCAGCTTGATGTAGGGGGTCTCGCCGCAGCCGGAGCAGGCACCCGAGTATTCGAACAGCGGCGAGATGAGCTGGGAGGTGCGGATGTCGATGCGCTCCAGCTGCTCGGCGGTGCGCTCGGGCAAGTCCAGGAAGAAGTCGTAGTTGGCCTTCTGGGCCTCGAGGTGGTCGAGCCGCGATTCCATGTTGATCGCCTTGCGGCTCGGTTCGGTGCGATCCTTGGCCGGGCACACCTCGACGCAGAGGTTGCAGCCGGTGCAATCCTCCGGCGCCACCTGCAGTACGTATTGCTGGCCGCGCATGTCGCGGGCCTTCACATCGAGCGCATCCAGGGTGGCGGGGGCACCCTCCAGCGACGCTTTGTCCACTACCTTGGCGCGGATGGCGGAGTGGGGGCAGGCCGCCACGCAGTAGTTGCACTGGGTGCAGAGGTCTGCCTGCCAGATGGGTACCTCCTTGGCAATGTTGCGCTTCTCCCAGCGGGTGGTGCCCACCGGCCAGGTGCCGTCTGGCGGGAAGGCGGAGACCGGCAGGCTGTCGCCGAGCCCCGCCAGCATGGCGGCGGTGACGGTCTGCACGAAGTCGGGGGCCTTGGTCGATACCACGGGCGGGCGCTGGTGGCTGGCGGGGTCAAGTGCCTGCAGCGGCACCTGCACGAGGGCCTCGCAGGTGGCGGCCAGGGCCTGCCAGTTGCGCTCGACCAGCGTTTGCCCCTTGCTGCCATAGCTCGATGCGATGGTCTGACGCAGCAGCTCGGTCGCCTCTGTCGGCGGTATGATGGCGGTCAGCTGGAAGAAGGCCATCTGCATTACGGTATTGATGCGGTTGCCGAGCTGGCACTCGCGGGCAATTTGGGCGGCGTTGATGGTGTAGAGGCGCGCACGCTTCTGGCGCAGGGCCTGTTGCACCTCCTGGGGCAGCCGCTGCCAGATCTGCCCGGCGTCGTAGGGGCTGTTGAGCAGGAAGATGCCATCTGGCCTCAGCCGCTCCGCCATCTGGTACATGTCGATAAACTGCCACTGGTGGCAACCGATGAAGTCCGCCTCGTCCACCAGGTAGGCCGACTGCAGCGGCCGCTCGCCGACCCGCAGGTGGGAGACGGTGAGGCCGCCCGCCTTCTTGGAGTCGTAGACGAAGTAGCCCTGGGGGTAGAGGTCGGTGTGGTTGCCGAGGATCTTGATGCTGTTCTTGGCCGCCGACACTGTGCCGTCGCTGCCAAGGCCGTAGAACAGTGCCTCCAGCTTGTGCTGGTTGCCAAGGCTGGGACTCGAATAATCGAGGGCCGGCAGCGGCAGGGAGAGGCCGGTGACGTCGTCGAAGATGCCGACGGTGAAGCGCGGCCGTGGGTTATCCAGCGCCAGCTCGTCGAAGATGGCCTGCACGCAGGCCGGGTTGAACTCCTTGGAGGAGAGGCCGTAGCGCCCGCCGATGACCCGCGGCAGGCTGGCTCTTTCTCCCCGACTGACCGCCTCGGCCAGCGCACTCACCACGTCCAGATAGAGGGGCTCGGCCAGGGCGCCCGGCTCCTTGGTGCGATCCAGCACAGCTACCTTACGGGCGCTCTCTGGAATGACCGCCAGCAGATGCGAGGCTGAGAAGGGGCGGTAGAGCCGTACCTTCACCAGCCCCACCTTCTCGCCCTGCTCAATCAGCCGCGTGATCACCTCCTCGCAGGTGCCGATGGCGGAACCCATCAGCACCAGCACCCGCTCGGCCTCTGGGTGACCCACGTACTCGAATGGACGGTAGTGGCGGCCGGTACGCTCAGCGAAGGCGTTCATCGCCTCGCTCACATGGCGGTAGCCCTCGTCATACCAGGGGTTGGTGGCCTCCCGGCACTGGAAATAGGTGTCAGGGTTGGCTGCGGTGCCGCGAATGACCGGCTTGTCGGGGGTCAGCGCCCGTTCCCGATGGGCACGAATCGCCTCGGCCGGCAGCAGGGCGCGCAGGGTGTCGTCATCGAGCGGCACTATCTTGGCTATCTCGTGGGAGGTGCGAAAGCCGTCGAAGAAGTGGATGAAGGGCAGTCGGCTGTTGAGGCTGGCTACCTGAGCGATCAGGGCAAAGTCCTGGGCCTCTTGCACATTGCTGGCGCAGAGCAGGGCGCAACCGGTCTGGCGCACCGCCATCACGTCGGAGTGATCGCCGAAAATCGACAGGGCATGGGTCGCCACGGTGCGCGCCGCCACGTGCAGCACGAAGGGGATGAGCTGGCCCGCCAACTTGTAGAGGTTGGGGATCATCAGCAGCAGGCCCTGGGACGAGGTAAACGAAGTCGCCAGTGCACCGGTCTGCAGCGCGCCGTGGACGGTGGCAATGGCGCCCCCCTCCGACTGCATCTCCACCACGCGAGGCACGTCGCCCCACAGGTTCAGGCCTCGATCGCTCGACCAGGCTGACGCCTGTTCCGCCATGCTGGAGCTGGGGGTGATGGGATAGATGGCGATGACTTCGCTGGTGCGGTAGGCCACCGAGGCGACCGCGTTGTTTCCGTCTGTGGTGATCATGAATTGCCCACTTGCTATGCCAGTTTGAATGACGGCTGTGATCAGCCGGCCATGGATAGGTCGCCGCCATAGTAAGAGTGGAAATAAACGCGGAACAAACGGGATAAATAATCATGCCAAAGGCAGCGGCGGCGCGCGATGGCGGCCTATCGCCGGTGACGGGGGCAAGTCGGCAGAGGGTCGGGCGGGATGGTTGTTGAGGGTAATTCGATTAACTGGATCGGGCGCAAAATAGGTCGATCCGGGCTCGTAAATAAATAATCAAGCGGCAAATTAATTTGCGCCGTCGGGCGATGCGAGAGTGTTTCATGGCCGAGATGACAGGGTCATGGTGCGGGAGGGCCTTTCACATTAGTCATAAAAAGGGCTCCTTAAGGAGCCCTTTTGAATCACCTTAGCGGCTCTCTGCCACCATCATTTCCCTTGCACCTGGCCTCGGGGAATGGACCCGTCTGATGCGATGCCAGCCCGTGAGAGGGGTGCTACTCATGGTGCAGGGTGATGCAATCCAGCCCGCCGCTGCCGCGCAGCAGGGCTTCTGCCTGGTTGAACTCCTCCCGTTTGCTGCTGGCAGCCTGACCCACGAAATAGGGGGTGAGCCCGGCCACCTCGCGTTGCAGCCAGGCGGCGAATGCCTGATTGAGGGGGGCGATGCTGGCGGCATTGGTGATGTAGAAGGGCTGCTGGCGGGTGCCCATGATGCCGTTCATCCAGTTCACCGGCCGCTTGCCTACGGTGAACGCGCCCGGAGTGGCGATGGGGGTCAGGCCGGCATCGCTCAACTGCTGGCGGATGAGGGCGTGGATCTTGTGCCAGCGCTCGCTCTGCTGGCGCAGGTTGGTCACGCTCTGGCCAAGTTCCTGCCGCTCGCTGTCGCTCAGGGTGGCATTGCTAGCCAGCACCTGCTCGATCAGCGCTGCGCTGGCTGCATGATCGTTGAGCAAGATGCGACCGTCGGTCAGCGGGCGCATGGCCATGTCGAGGTGGAAACCGGGCTGGGCCAGGATCACCAGATCCCGCTCGGCCACCTTGAGCTCCTGCGCCATCAGGTGCTGGCTGATGGCCATCATGGCGAGGAAGCGGCGGGTCTGATGATCTTGCTCGGCGCCAGTCAGCCCTGTTCGCTGGTAGCCACCGGCCTGCAACATGCGGCCCAGCCGGGCCAGGGTGGCGGCATCGGCCGCCAGCGTCGGCAGTGCCTGGGCTATCTGCTCATCATTGAACTCGGAGTGAAGTTCGGCGGTTACCACCAGGCTGGCGTACTCCTGCTTGAGGCGGGTCAGCAGATCGAAGGAGGCCGGCAGCGGTTGGCCATGGATGGCGCGATAGCGCTCGGCAATCCGCTCCCCTTGCTGCGGGCTCAGAAACATCCGCTGCTCCGCCGCTCCCCGGGTTGACCCGTCCACTTCGTATTTGGCGAGCTCGGCCTTGGCGCGCGCGGTCTTGGCAAAGGCGTGGCGCTGCGGCTCATCCAGCCCTTGCGGCAGCAGGTTGGCCGCCTCCAGCAGGATGAGGTCCACCTCGGTGTCATGGCCCTTTTGGAAGGTATTGGGTCTGCCCAGCCACTCCTCTTCGCTGAGTTGCAGCCGAAACTCGCCGTCGCGCTCCATCTTCTCCTGCAGAGCGGCGATGCGCTCACTGTCCAGCCGGCTGTGGTGCAGGGTGGTCTGCAGCAGGGCATCGCGGCCGATCAGGGCATAGGGGGTGCCGTCGGCTCGCTGGCCGGTCAGCATGTTGCCGCCATCGATGATGGAGAAGGTGGGGATGAGCTCGCGCCCCTGCGCCTCGGCGAAGGAGTTGGCCTGGGAGAGCATGTAATCATCCAGCCCCTGGGAATCCTGGCTGCCGAGGCTGTGGTGCCCCTCCTGCTCGGCCTCCGGGCTCTGCTCGGTCAGGGCGGTGACGAAGGCGTGGTAGCGCCCCTTGTTGGCCAGCGGTGCCTGGGGGCGGAAGATGAGGGCACCATCGCGCGACAGCCACATGTTGTCCTCGGTCCAGGTGTACATGTCAGCGTGGGTGCTGACCGAGAACCCCTGTTCCCTGCCGATCTGCTCCAGCTCGGCCACCAGTTCCGGTTCGGTCTGGAGGGGCAGGTGGAGCTGGTGGATCCGGTTGCCCAGATCGTCCTGAGCCAGCTGGAAACTGCGAGAGAGGGCGGGGGAGTGCTGGCCGTCGGTGAGGGTGGGGTCATCCGGGAAGATCAGAGGGGCCGCCATGGTCGAGTGGAACCAGAAGAGGGTGGAGAGGGCGAGTGCCACGCCGGTTTTGCGCATGATGATTTCCTGTTGTTATGGCGGGAGAGTGCCCGCGAGCCTGAACGTCGGCGTGCGGCGCGGTGCCGCACGCTTCGGATGGAAACCATAAGGAGCCGGCGAAGAACCACAAGGGCGCAAATCTGAATTGACTTTTAACCCTGACTAAACAGCGTTTAATATCGCCGCTTGATGATAAAAACGACGTTTTTGATGGCAGTTATTGCCAATAAAAACAGGGTGTTGAACTATTTCAATTGTCGATAGCGAGCCGTGGTTGGATATTGCCTGGCAAGGCGGTGCGGGCCTGAAAACGCGAAGTTTTTAAGTGGGTAAATCGCTGGGGCGTATCGACCGCCGAGGGGAGGGATATCATCAGTGGGCAGGGGCCATCCTCCATGGCGGAGGATGGCACGAGGGATAGCGCTGCCCGTTACTCCCTTGCTCGCAGCAGCCAGGCGGCCGCCTGATAGGGGGCAAAGGTGGCGACGGGTTGCCCCGGGTAGTTGCTCATCAGCAGGGTGGCACCTGCCTCCACCTGATCAAAGTGCGGCATGATCAGGGGGTGCTCGGTGAGGTTGGCGAGCAGCAGCAGGGTATGCCGCTCTGCACTTGCCGGATCCTGCCAGCGGCGGCGATAGCCGATGCGATCTGGGTCGTCCCCATCCAGCAGCTCGAAGTCGCCGTGGCGAACGACAGGGTGAGCCTTGCGCAAGGCGATGAGCTGGCGATAGCAGTGAAACGGCGAGTCGGGGCGGGCCAGTTGCTCGGCGGCGTTTATCTCGAGGTGGTTGGCATTGAGGGCAATCCAGGGCGTGGCCGTGCTGAATCCGGCGTGGGGGCCAGCGTCCCACTGCATCGGGGTACGGGCGTTGTCGCGGCCGATGGCATCGAGCCGCCGACTCAGCTCGGCAGGATCCAGCCCCGCCTGGCTGGTACTGTAGTTGATCGCCTCCACGTCGCGCAGTTCGTTCGGCTGCCAGTGGCGGTTGGTCATGGCTAGCTCTTCGCCCTGATAGATGAAGGGAGTGCCCTGCATCAGCTGCAGCACCATGGCCCACAGCTTGGCGCTGGTTTCCCGCCAAGTCGGGCTGTCATCGCCAAAGCGGGAGACGGCGCGGGGCAGGTCGTGGTTGCCGAGAAACAGGCTGTTCCAGCCTCGCCCGTGCAGCCCCTGCTGGTGGCGGGCCATGGCCTGTTTGAAGGCGAGGGGGTCGAAGCGGGAGGTCCACTTGTCACTGCCGAGCCCCAGATGCTCGAAATTGAACACCATGCTGAACTCGCTGCCATCGGGGTTTGAATAATTCTGCATATGGGCGAGATCCGCTGCCCAGGTCTCCCCCACCGTGATGATCCCCTTGCCGCCGAAGCTCTCGGCATTGAGCTCGCGGATATAGTTGTGCAGGCGCGGGCCGTTGCTCATGGCAAGCCGGTCCCACTCCTTGCTCACCATGTCTATCACATCGAAGCGAAATCCCTTGATCCCTTTGCCCAGCCAGAAGTTGATCACCTGCGCCATTTCGGCGCGCACCGCCGGGTTGTCCCAGTCCAGATCGGCCTGACTCACATCGAAGTTGTGCAGGTAGTAACGATCAAGCGCCGGCACATACTGCCAGCCGCTGCCACCGAAGATGGAGGTGACCGGGTGGGCATCGACAAAGGCTTGGTCGCGAAACACGTAGTAGCCCTGATAACGGGGATCGCCGGCCAGTGCCTGCACAAACCACTCATGCTCGGTGGAGGTGTGGTTGGCGACGATATCCATCATGATGCCGATGCCGTGAGCGGCCGCTTCGGCGATCAGCTGCTCCATCTCGGCCTGGGTGCCGAAGGCGGGGTCGATGGCGCGGTAGTCCGCCACGTCGTAACCGTTGTCCCGTTTGGGGGAGCGATAGAGGGGGGTGAGCCAGAGCATATCGACCCCGAGGGTGGCCAGATAGTCGAGGCGCTGGCGGATGCCGTTGATGTCGCCCATGCCGTCGCCATCGCTGTCCTGAAAACTCATGGGGTAGATCTGGTAGATGACGCAGTTATCGAGGTCGATGTCGGGTGTGTGGAGAGGTCGCGGGTTCATCAGCTGGGCCGGTTGGGGGAAGCGATGGTTTATCTTACGCAGATGCGCAGGCCCTCGACAGGGTGGGGAAAGGCTTGAAAAGGGTTCCATAGTTGGCTGATTGCCAAAAGTGAGGGGAGGGTCACAACTGGGCCATCCCGAGCCACGGCTGTGGTCGGGATAGCACGGCACTCAGCGATGATGCTGCTGCAAGGAAACGGGCTATTGAGCCGCCTTGGCCTGCTCGCTGCGCTGTTCCTGCTGGCGCTCTGCCTTGTCTTGCTGGCGTTCCGCTTGGGCTTCCAGCTCCTTGCCGAGGAAGTAGTTCAGGAAGGTGCGGATCACCGCGATGATGGCGAGGCGGATCAGCTCCTCCTTGCTCGGCGCCACCGTGGTGGCCAGGATGTCGGCGGCGAGCTGGAATTCCAGCGCCAGAATCAGCCAGCTGCCGAAACAGAGCCGGATATGGGGAAAGCCGGGCTCGTGATCCCGCACCCGCGCCGCCAGCCAGAGGGTCTTGCCCAGCCCAATCACCACGCAGGCGATGGAGATGATCTCCAGCAGCAGCTGGAACAGCTCGACCCCGTGCATCATGCCCTCTCGCAGGCTCGCTATCTCAAACACTCGGGTCACCTCCCTGATTCAAAAGAGGACACTATTAACACATCGCTCGGCAAAGACCAAATCCGGCTCAGGCAAGCAGTTTGAATTCAATGACATAGAGCGGCGGCAGATCGGGGTAGATATCGCGGATCACCTGTTTGAGCTCAGGGAGGGTCATGTTCTCCTGGCGAGCATGCTCATCATTGAGCTCATCGAAGGCGACCGCCTTGACCGAAAGCACCTCTATGGTGCCAAAGGGCTGGTGCTCCGGGTTGGTAAACAGCGCCAGCCGCTGTCCGGGTTGCCAGTTGGCCTCGCTCTCGTCGCGGATGGTGATGGTCTTGCGGCCCGCCTGAATGTCGGCAACGAAGCGGCTGAAGAAGGTGAACTCTGGATAGGTGTGAGTAGACATGGTGGCTCCTGACAGAGTGAATCGAAATGGGATGAATGGAAATCAAAGGTCGAGGTAGGCGCGCAGCCTGGCCAGATCGGCGATGACCGGGCCGTCGCTGCCGTCGGCAACTATGCCCTGTTCGATCAGCTCCTTGAGGGCGCGCCGATAGACCCGCTCGGTGGTACCAAAGCGCGCCGCCTCGTGGGCCCGCTTGCGCGAGCCGAGCATGGGGGTACGCTGGCGCTCGCGCCACAGCTCGAAGGCGATGTTGTAGGCGATGGGGTGCAGCAATCGGCTGGTGGTGATGTCCAGGGTATCCAGATAGTCGCTGGCGAGCGCTGCGGCGAAGAAGAGGGTCAGCTCTGGCTCGGCCAGCAGCCGTTTGGCGAGCTTGTCGGCGCAGATGACGGCGGCGTCCAACTCGGCCTCGGCCACCACGCTCCACTGCACCGGGGTGGCGCTGAAGAACTCCATCTCGCCGAAGATCTGTTGATGGCACTCGATTTCGCCGAGTTGAAACAGCCGCCCTGAGTGCACCGCGCTGTTGAGGGAAATCCGCCCCTGGGCCACCAGATAGAGCTGCTCGCACCGCTCACCTTGACGCATGATGGGTTCACCGGGCAGGTAGCGGCGCGAAAACAGGGTGCAGTCTGCCAGCGCCGCGGCAAAGCGCGGTTCGAGTGCGGCAAGCTCGGCGTGAAAGCGACCGAGCGGATAGGGTTGTTGCTGCATGGTGAAGGCCCGGCTTGACGAGGGCCATGAGGCTAGCAAGAGCGCAGGCGGGATGCCAGCTTTGGCGCCTCTGAATGTGCCGGGCTTAACGTTTTGCCGGGGCCGTTGCGGCCCCGGCAGACCCGGTCTATTGCGTCAGGGCGTGGAGGGCGGCGGCGGTGGCCAGCCGCTCGCCGGTCATCATGGCGGCTTCGCTGGCCGCGTAGTCGCTCACCCCCGCTTGCACGTCCTGCTCGAAGGCCACCACGTTGCAGAGCACGGCGGCTACCCGCACCTTGCGCAGGCGCCCCACGGCGAGCAGGGAGGCGGTCTCCATGTCCGCCCCGAGCACCCCACGCTGGTGCCAGTAGCGACAGACTTTCTGCTCGTCATCCCGATAGAAGCTGTCGTGGGATCGCACCAGACCGTGCCAGTGAGGCTGGCCGCTGGCGCCGAGATGGGCGAGCAGGGCAGCCTGCAGGCGGATGTCGGCGCAGGCGGGGTACTCGGGGGGCAGGTAGGCCAGCGAGGCGCCTTCGCTGCGCACCGCTCCCTCCACCACGATGAGATCCCCCAGCGCGATCTCATGCTGCAGGGCGCCGGCGGAGCCGACCCGGATGAGCGCGCGGGCGCCCGCCTGCACCAGCTCCTCCAGCGCGATGACGGCGGAGGCGCCGCCGATGCCGGTGCTGCACACAGTGACGGGCAGTCCCTGGTAGCGGCCGTTGATCAGGCGAAACTCCCGGTGCTGGCCCAGCACGTCACACCCGTCGAGCTGGCCGGCGATGCGGTCGACCCGGGCCGGGTCGCCGCACAGCACCACCCGTTCGGCGATCTGGTCCGGGCGGCATTGCAGATGGGGCAGCAGGCTCATGCGATCGCTTCCTGTTGCGGGCGCTTGGCGCTGACCATCCACAGGCGAGTGCCGTTGGCGGCAATGAACAGCAGGATCAGGTACTCAAGGGACATGGCATAGACCCCCTGGGCGGCATAGACGCCGATGCTGATGATGTTGATGACCACCCAGAGGATCCAGTTCTCCACGTACTTGCGGGTCATCAGGATCTGGGCCACCACGGAGAGCACCGTCATGCTGGCATCCCAGAAGGGGAAGGCATCGGGGGAGGGCTCAGGGGTGGCGAGATTAGCGCCAAACAGGTTGAGCAGGGCGACCGAGGTGCGCGCCAGGGTGGCGAACACCGGGTCGATGTAGAGGGTCAGCAGGGTGATGGCCAGCACGCTCACGGCGGCGGTGGCGATGAGCTTGGACTTGCTGAGCCAGCGGATCTGCAGGGTATCCCCCTGGGCGTTGGCCGGGCGGGTCCAGGCGTACCAGCCATAGAGGTTGGCGCAGAAGAAGAACAGCTGTAGCAGCAACAAGCCGTAGAGCTGGATCTGGAAGAAGATGATGGCGAACAGACTGACGTTGATGAGCCCGAACAGGTAGTTGATGGTCTTCTCCTGGCTGGCGCACCAGATGCAGGCCAGCCCGAACAGGGTGCCGACGGCTTCAATCCACGACATGGCGTAACCACCGCCCAGCGGTATGGTCATCAGGGTGTGATTGATGCTGAACCACTCGAATATGCTCATTTTCGTTTCCTTTAAAAATTGGGGGCGTGAACCGGGCCTATTCTAGGGGCGACGGGGGGAGGCTGGCAGGACTTTTGTCCGACCCGGGCCGAGCCACCTCAAAGAATGGAGAAACAGCAGGGGCAACTTTAGGCCCCCGATGGCGCCCTGATATGCGATGATGCCCTGCCCCTTTATTGATATGTAACAAATCGGGGAGAAATGAGCTGTGGTCTGATGGAATCCGCTCCGGCCGGGGTGGAGCTGAACAAAAGGAGCAAGTGTGAATTCCGAGTTGGTCTGGGTCCTCTGCATGCTGGTGGGCGCCATTTATCTGTTTGTGAGCAACAAGGTCCGCATGGACGTGGTTGCCTTGCTGATCATCATATTGTTCGTGCTGAGCGGCACCCTGACCCTGCCAGAGGCGCTGGCGGGGTTCAGCGATCCCAACGTCATCCTGATTGCCGCCCTGTTCGTGGTGGGGGAGGGGCTGGTGCGCACCGGTATCGCCTATCAGGTGGGGGATGCGCTGGTGAAGGTGGCCGGCAGCAGCGAGACCCGATTGCTGGTACTGCTGATGGTGGCGGTCGCCCTGCTCGGGGCCGTGATGAGCAGTACCGGGGTGGTGGCCATCTTCATCCCGGTGGTGCTGAGCGTGGCGAACCGGATGGGGATCCCGGCCGGTCGGCTGATGATGCCGCTCGGCTTTGCCGGCCTCATCAGCGGCATGATGACGCTGGTGGCAACGCCGCCCAACATGGTGGTCAACAGCGAGCTGATGCGCCACGACATCCACGGCTTCGGCTTCTTCGGCTTCACCCCCATGGGGGTCATCATTCTGGGGATGGGGATCCTCTACATGCTGCTGATGCGCACCTCCCTGGTGCATGAAGGTGAGGAGGGCAAGAGCAAGCAGATCGGCCGCAGCACCATGCGCGATCTCATTCGCGACTACCGGCTGGCCGGCCGGGCACGCCGGCTGGCGATCCGGCCCGATTCACCGCTGATCGGCCAGACTCTGGACGAGCTGCAACTGCGAGCCCGCTACGGGGCCAACGTCATCGGGGTGGAGCGCTGGCGCAAGTTTCGGCGGGTGATGGTCACCGTCTCCGGGGTGACCGAGTTCCAGGCCAAGGACGTGCTGCTCATCGATATGTCCGATCCCGAGGTGGACGTGCGCGAGTTCTGCAGCGAGGCGCGACTCGAGCCCATGATCCTGCGCGGGGAGTATTTCTCCGATCAGGCGCGGGAGGTGGGCATGGCAGAAGTGTCGCTCATCCCCGAATCCCGCCTGCTCGGCAAGAGCATCCGCGAGGTGGCGTTTCGTTCCCACTACGGCCTCAACGTGGTGGGGATCCGCCGCGCCGGCGAGGCGCTTGGCGGCAAGCTGGTGGACGAGGCGCTGCAGTTGGGGGACACCCTGCTGGTGGTGGGCAACTGGAGCCTGATCCGCCTGCTGCAGACCCACAGCCGCGACTTCCTGCTGCTGGGGTTGCCGGCCGAAGTGGACGAGATGGCGCCAGCCCGCAGCCAGGCAATTCACGCCCTCATCTGCCTCGGGGTGATGATCGCCCTGATGGTGACCGATCCGGTGCCCAACGTGATCGCGGCGCTGATCGCCTGCCTGCTGATGGGCAAATTCCGCTGCATCGACATGGAGAGCGCCTACAAGTCCATTCACTGGCCGACCCTGATCCTCATCGTCGGCATGCTGCCCTTTGCGCTGGCGCTGCAAAAGACCGGCGGGGTGGATCTAATCGTCGGCGCGCTGATCTCGGCGGTAGGGGAGATGGGGCCGCGGGTGATGCTGGCCAGTCTGTTTGCCCTGTGCGCCATCATAGGGCTGTTCATCTCCAACACTGCGACGGCGGTACTGATGGCGCCGATTGCGCTGGGCACGGCGCAGCAGATGGGGATCTCCCCCTATCCGTTCGCCATGACCATCGCAATCGCCGCCTCGGCGGCCTTCATGACGCCAGTTTCCTCGCCGGTCAACACCCTGGTGCTGGGCCCCGGCAACTACCGGTTCGTGGATTTCGTGCGCATCGGCGTGCCCTTCACCTTGCTGGTGATGGTGGTGAGCGTCATCGCCATTCCCTGGTTCTTCCCGTTCTGATTGTATCGATGAGAAAGGCGGCCAGCGGGCCGCCTTTTTATTGCCCGCTGTGCTCTGTGACATGCAAAGGGCGGGGTAAAGCGAAAGCCGGGCATCAGCGCCGTCGTAGAGGAGAGCAAAAGACCCAGCCATTGATACATGGCAGGAGTTGCCGGCGGGCGATGAGATGGGGAGGGGGAAGAGAGCGGCAAACGCCAGATACAAAAAAACCAGCCTGAGCTGGTCTGTTTGGTACTGCTTTTTATGGTGCGGAAGGAGAGACTCGAACTCTCACGCCTAGGGCGCCAGAACCTAAATCTGGTGCGTCTACCAATTTCGCCACTTCCGCAGGAGTAATGGTGGCTATGACGGGATTCGAACCTGTGACCCCCGCATTATGAGTGCGATGCTCTAACCAACTGAGCTACATAGCCGTCTTGTGCACGACTCGCGTCGAATACAAGCAAAAATGGCTGGGGCACTAGGATTCGAACCTAGGTATGGCGAGATCAAAACCCGCTGCCTTACCGCTTGGCGATGCCCCAACAGTGTTCTTTGCAATCAGATGATTGAAGGAACGTTTTTAAAAATGGTGGCTATGACGGGATTCGAACCTGTGACCCCCGCATTATGAGTGCGATGCTCTAACCAACTGAGCTACATAGCCGTTTGTTGTCAACCACTGTGTGGAAGAGAACAGAATAATGGCTGGGGTACTAGGATTCGAACCTAGGGATGGCGAGATCAAAACCCGCTGCCTTACCGCTTGGCGATACCCCAACAGCGATGCCTGACAGAGTCTATCAAACATCTTTTTAAAAATGGCTGGGGCACTAGGATTCGAACCTAGGTATGGCGAGATCAAAACCCGCTGCCTTACCGCTTGGCGATGCCCCAACTGCGATGCCTGACAGATTCTATCAAACATCTTTGAAAAATGGCTGGGGTACTAGGATTCGAACCTAGGGATGGCGAGATCAAAACCCGCTGCCTTACCGCTTGGCGATACCCCAACTAGAGATGGTGGCTATGACGGGATTCGAACCTGTGACCCCCGCATTATGAGTGCGATGCTCTAACCAACTGAGCTACATAGCCAACCTTGCTTCCAGTGCCTCGTTGCCTCGTCACTGTGCGGGCCGAATTATGCGTATCTGGCTCTGGGGCGTCAACCCTTTTTTTGTTTGAAAAACCGAATTTGGGTGCGTTTGGCGAGTTATTGGTCGCTGTCGTGCAAAAGCCCAACAATCTGGTTTTTTTTACGACATTTGCCAGCAGATACGAGCCTTGGCCAGTTAAAAAAGAGGCCAGCAAATGCTGGCCTCTCATGGGATTAGACGTTGAACAGGAAGTTCATGATATCGCCATCTTTGACGATGTACTCTTTCCCTTCGGCGCGCATCTTGCCCGCTTCCTTGGCACCTTGCTCACCCTTGTAGGTGATAAAGTCTTCGAAGGCGATGGTTTGGGCGCGAATAAAGCCTTTTTCGAAGTCGGTGTGGATCTTGCCGGCCGCCTGCGGAGCGGTGGCGCCGACCGGGATGGTCCAGGCACGCACCTCTTTCACACCAGCGGTGAAGTAGGTCTGCAGCTTGAGCAGCTCGTAACCGGAGCGGATCACCCGGTTCAGGCCCGGCTCCTCGATGCCAAGGTCAGCCATGAACTCGGCGCGGTCGGCATCGTCCAGCTCGGCGATGTCAGCCTCGATGGCGCAGCAGACGACCACCACAACCGCGTTCTCGGCGGCGGCGATTTCGCGCACCTTGTCGAGGTAGGGGTTGTTCTCGAAGCCATCTTCCGCCACGTTGGCGATGTACATGGTGGGTTTGAGGGTCAGGAAGTTGAGGTGACTGACGGCGGCCAGCTCATCCTTGTCCAGCTTCATGCCGCGGATCATCTGGCCGTTTTCCAGCGCCACCTTGATCTTTTCCAGCACTTCCACTTCCAGCTTGGCATCCTTGTCGCCGCCCTTGGCGCGCTTGGACTGGCGGTTGATGGCGCGCTCGCAGGCATCCAGGTCGGAGAGGGCCAGCTCGGTGTTGATCACCTCGATGTCGTCGGCCGGGGAGACCTTGCCGGCGACGTGGACGATGTTCTCGTCGTCAAAGCAGCGCACCACGTGACCGATGGCCTCGGTTTCACGGATGTTGGCCAGGAACTGGTTGCCCAGACCTTCACCCTTGGAGGCACCGGCCACCAAGCCGGCGATGTCCACGAATTCCATGGTGGTCGGCACAACGCGCTGCGGATTGATGATGGCTGCCAGCTGATCGAGGCGGGGATCCGGCATCGGTACCACGCCGGTGTTCGGCTCGATGGTGCAGAACGGGAAGTTGGCGGCTTCGATACCGGCCTTGGTCAGCGCGTTGAACAGGGTGGATTTGCCTACATTGGGCAGGCCCACGATACCGCATTTAAAACCCATGGATTGTTACCTTACTTGATGGATGCTGTGTGAGGGCCGCAGAACCTGCCCATGCTCTTGCTGCGAGGCTGTGATCAAGGATCATGCGCTGCTCGCTTATGTGAAACCAAGAGCGCTCACGTATGACTATACGCTCCGGTTCCTGCGCTGCGCTTTACCTTGCTGACAACCTCTCGTTGCAGAGCATGAACAGGTTCTTGGGCGACCCTGTCATATTGTTCGACCCTGACGCGTGTCAGGTATCTGTATTCAGACTTTCTCGGCCTTGAAGCTGTGCAGGCGATTCATGGCCTTGGTCATGTCCTGCTTGAACAGAATGTCGGTGGCGCGCAGGGACTCGTCCAGTGCGGCGTCGATCAGGCTCTGTTCGCTGCTGGGGGCCTTGGTCAGCACGAAACCGGCGACCAGCTCCTTGGCGCCCGGGTGACCTATCCCCAGTCGCAGCCGGAAGAAATTATTGTTGTTGCCCATCCTGGCAATGATGTCCTTGAGGCCGTTGTGGCCACCGTGGCCGCCGCCCTGCTTGAATTTGGCGATGCCGGGGGGCAGGTCCAGCTCATCGTGGGCCACCAGCATGGCTTCCGGCTCGATCTGGTAGAAGCGGGCCAGCGCAGCCACCGCCTTGCCGGAGAGGTTCATGTAGGTGTTAGGGATGAGCAGGCGCACATCCTGGCCATCCACCTGGATGCGGGCGGTGTGGCCGAAGAACTTGGGCTCTTCGCGCAGGCTGACGTTGTGCCAGCGTGCCAGTTGCTCCACATACCAGGCCCCGGCGTTGTGGCGGGTCTTGGCATATTCCGGGCCGGGATTGCCCAGACCCACGATCAGTTTGATTTGGCTTGTCACGCTTGATTTCTTCACTCGCTGCTTGCAATGGGCCGACTGCCCAGGGCAATGGGACGCAATATTCTAGCCGCCGACTGGCGATCACTCAACCAAAGCTCGGCCAGTGCCGGGGAAAAGCGGGAGAACCGGTGGCCAACGGCAGCAAAACGGGCCCCTGCGTGGGGCCCGTGGTGTGGCTTGCCGGTGGCAGAGCCGACTTACTGGGCGGCACGCACCAGGGTGACAGTCTCTTCCGCCAGCGCCGTCAGAGTCGGGCGCTGCTCGCGCACATACTGCACGAAGGAGGCGGCGTCGGTGCCGCATTCCATGCCGCTCGCCTTGCAGTCAAGCTGATGGCCGGCGGTGTAGCGGGCGCTCAGCTGATCGCCGCTCTGCTCCACCCGCTCGACCGGGAACGCCGTCAATTTGCCATCCTGCCAGGCGAGATCCTGGCGCTCGGCGTGCTGGGCCTGGGCGCGGGCCAGCGCCTGCCAGCCGTCGTTGCCGTTGGCGCTGTAGGCGTTCATCACCACCCGGTAGCGCGTCGCATCCACCAGATCCTGCCACTGGCCGTCAGCGTCCTGCCACTGCAACTGGGTCAGGGCGCCGCGCTTGCCCGGCGTGGTCTCGGTGAAGGTGTAGCGCAGGTGACCGCCGTAGGGGAACTTGCCGGCGTGAGCGCTGGCGGGCAGGGTGGCGGTGATGGTCTCGGTCAAGAGGGCGCGCACGTCGGCGCCGGTCAGGGTGAGCACCGAGAGCTGGTTCTTGAACGGCAGCAGGGTGAGCGCCGCATCCCCTTCGCGCAGCTCGCCGGCCGGCAGATCGGCGCGCACGCCGCCCACAGCCAGCAGGGCGAAGTGGACCGGGCCGCCGGTCAGCGCCTGTACTGCCGGGGTATTGGCCCAGTAGTACTGACCCTCGGCTACCAGCGGGGCGACGTCGGAGCCGTGGCTGTCGCTGCCGTTGTCACCGGGGCGACGGGCATTTTGCAGGGCGGCCGGCAGGGTGGCGATGACGGGGCCGAAGGCCTGCTCGAGGGCGGGCTTGTAGTGGCTGTCGATGATGCCGCGCAGGCGGGGATCTTCATCCACGGTCACCAGGTTGGGCTGGGCATCGATGAACTTGGCAGCCTGTTGGCTGCGGGTTGCGTCCAGCGCCTGCTGGCGGGCGGGATCGGCGAAGAAGTCGTGGCTGGCCAGCAGCTGGTTCTGGCCCTTGCAGGCGATGACCCGGCCCTGGGCATCGAAGCTCACCTGAGCCAGTCCGATGGCCTGGGCGTAGGAGCCGGCCTGCACCACGCAGGTCATGCCGACCCCGTCCGGGTTGGTGACAAGCGCCGCGTACTCGCCGGTGTTGCCCCAGCCGATGTTGCGAAAATCGCCGAGCAGGCTGTGGGAGTGGCCGCCGACGATGGCGTCGATGCCGTTCACCTTGGCCGCCAGCGCCAGATCTCGCTGGTTGCCGATGTGGGTGAGCGCCACGATCTGGTTGATGCCGTGCTGGCGCAGCAGGTCCACCGTCGCCTGGGCGGAGGTGACTTCGTTGCCAAAGCGCAGCTTGCCAACGTTGGGGGAGATGTTGGCCATGTCCTCCAGCACCAGCCCCATCACGGCGACCAGCTGCTTGCCCTGGGGCAGGTTGTTGAGATCGCTGACCGGACTCTTCTGGTTGCCATCGAAGGCGTAGATGACGAACGGCTTGAGATTGGTGGCGTGGCGCAGATCCGGATCGTCGCGGGTATCCAGGTTGGCGGCCAGCACCGGGAAGTTGACCCCCTGGATGAAGCGGGTGAGCTTCTGGTTGTCGAGATCGAATTCGTGGTTGCCAAGGGCCATGGCGTCGAGGCCGAACTGGCTCAGCAGCTCGGCGTTGGCCATCCCCTCGTTGAGCTTGAAGTAGCCGCTGCCTTGCCAGGCATCGCCGCCGTGCAGCAGCAAGATCGGCTGGTTCTTGGCCAGCGCATCGGCCTGGAAGGATTTCGCCATGGTGAGCAGGCGCGGATAGCCGCCGAAGCGTGTGTAGAGGGTGTCGGTCTCCCCCTGCTTGCCAAAGATGGGCCCCTTCAGCTCGGCGTTGACCGGGTCAAACTGGGAGTGAGTGTCGTTCATATGAGCCAGGGTCAGCACGAAGGGCTGGCCTTCATTGCCGGGCTGACAGGCGAACAGGAAGCTGCAGAAGGCAAGGAGCAGCAGCGGGCGCAAGCGATTCATGGAACAATCCTTAACCTGCGACGGGGCAGGGCAGTACCGGGTGTAACTGGGACTAAAAAGACAAAAACCGCCAGCTGGCGGTTTTTGTCACAACAGGGTCTATCAATGCTCAAACATGGCAGAGATGGACTCTTCGTTGCTGATGCGGCGAATGGCTTCGGCCAGCACGGAAGAGAGCGTCAGCTGCTTGACCTTGTCGACCGCCTTCATCTCCGCGGTGAGCGGGATGGAGTCGGTGATGATCAGTTCGTCGATCACGGAGTTCTTGATGTTCTCCACGGCGGAACCGGAGAAGACCGGGTGAGTGGCGTAGGCGAATACACGCTTGGCGCCGCGCTCCTTGAGGGCTTCTGCGGCTTTGCACAGGGTGCCGCCGGTGTCGATCATGTCGTCGACGATGATGCAGTCGCGGCCGGCCACGTCACCGATCAGGTGCATGACCTGGGAGACGTTCGGGCGGGGACGACGCTTGTCGATGATGGCGATGTCGGTATCGTCCAGCAGCTTGGCGATGGCACGGGCACGTACCACGCCGCCGATGTCCGGCGACACGACCACGGGGGATTCGAGGTTCTTGGACTTCATGTCTTCCAGCAGCACCGGGCTGCCGAACACGTTGTCGACCGGGACGTCGAAGAAGCCCTGGATTTGTTCGGCATGCAGGTCAACGGTCAGCACGCGATCCACACCGACGCTGGAGAGGAAGTCGGCGACGACCTTGGCGGTGATGGGAACACGGGCGGAGCGGACGCGGCGGTCCTGACGGGCATAACCAAAGTAGGGGATAACGGCAGTAATACGGCCAGCTGAAGCACGACGCAGAGCATCCACCATCACGATCAATTCCATCAAATTGTCGTTGGTCGGGGCACAGGTGGATTGAATGATGAAGATATCGCCACCACGTACATTCTCGTTGATCTGTACGCTGATCTCGCCGTCGCTAAAGCGACCTACGGCAGCATTGCCGAGTTTGATAAACAGGCGATCTGCGATCTTCTGGGCTAGTTCCGGCGTTGCGTTACCAGCAAACAGCTTCATGTCAGGCACGGTTTGAAACCTCGGGGTTGCATCCAGTATGTGGGGAGTCTTATTCAGACCCTTATCGTTTTGGGGCAAACGATTTATCAAGTTGACGGGTCAGACCACTATAGGCTGCTTTCAGGCCAGGTGCCCACGTTGCATGCGGCAAGTCGGTTGAGCGTCGTGCTGGTCGACGCCCCGTCATCCATGATGACCAGTGACCTCCCGACAACGAGCGGGTAACGATGGATGCTGCAACCGGCGAGGGGGAGTGTGCACTCCCGGCAAGACTGCTGCGGCAGGTGAATCGATATACCCTGTTCGATGTTCAGGAGATGGCTGGGGTACTAGGATTCGAACCTAGGAATGGCGAGATCAAAACCCGCTGCCTTACCGCTTGGCGATACCCCAATCACTGACTTGTTGCAATGCAGCGAAGAGTGGTGATATGTTCTCGCCCTTGGCGACAAACCCATCCCATCCTTTCGGCACTTTTGCCAACACTTCCCGAGCAGCCACTTCGTCTTCAAACTGAGCAAAGACGCAGGCTCCTGTGCCCGTCATTCTTGACGGCGCGTATTCTAGCAACCAGCCGAGCGCATTGGCAACCTCGGGGTGGCGCTTTTTCACCAGCAATTCGCAATCGTTTTTCCACTCCCCTTCCAGCAGATTGTGCAATGCCATTTTCGGGGTATCTCTGGGCAGGTCCGGATCCTGGAACACGGCGGCGGTCGCCACATGGCAATCGGGCTTGAGCACCAGATACCAGGCACTCGGCAGCTCGACCGGCTGCAACCGCTCACCGACCCCCTCGGCAAAGGCCGCCTTGCCGCGCACGAACACCGGCACGTCGGCGCCCAGCTGCACGCCGAGCTCGGCCAGTTCGTCTTCACTCAAGCCGGCCCGCCACAGGTGGTTGAGGGCGACCAGGGTGGTGGCGGCGTCCGACGAACCGCCGCCGATGCCACCGCCCATGGGCAGTACCTTCTCCAGCCGGATATGGGCTCCCTGCGGGCTTGGCAGCCTGGCCTGCAGCAGGCGGGCGGCGCGGATGATCAGGTTCTGCTCGTCGGGCACACCGGGAATGGCCGGGCTCAGGGTGAGCAAGTCGGTATCGGTGAGCGGATCGAACTCGAGCCAGTCGCCGTGGTTGAGGAAGATGAACAGGGTCTGCAGCTCGTGGTAGCCGTCCGGGCGACGGCCGTTGACGTGCAAAAAGAGATTCAGTTTGGCCGGAGCCGGCCAGCGCATGGCGCTCATGGGGGAGTCCTTGTCGATGGCCGCCATCAGCGGGTTATGGTCCACTGGTTGATCTGCAGCTTGAGGCGACTGCCCTGGCCGGTCATGGTGAGCAGGTGCGGCAGGCGGTAGCCGTCCTGATCCCGGTAGTCGCCATAGACGATCTGCCACTGACCGTCCCGCACGCTGGCCAGACTGCGGTCGGGGTTGAGCTCGAATGCGGCCTGGCCCGGCAGGCCCTTGATCCACTCCGGCAGCCCGGCCACCGGAATGTTCCAGCCGGTGAGCTGATAGATGAGCGCCTCGGCATCCTGGCTCTGGTGCGGCTTGCCCTCGTTGTCGATCAGGGTGATCTCGCCCTTGCTGCGGGAGAGCTCGAGGATGTGAGTGCCGATCAGGCTGGTGAGGTTGAGACGGTAGTCGTCGCCATCCTGCTGCCAGTTGACCCGGGCGCTGCCCTTCTGCTGGGCGGTGATGATGGCCATCTTGCCCGACAGCTGCCAGTGGCTGAGCTGCTCGAGGCGGGTACGTTCCTGCTGCCAGTTGACCTGATCACGCTGGGGTTGGGTAGTGGCGCAACCGGCCAGCAACAGCAGGCAGCCAAGGGTGAAAAGACGCAACAACAAGGTCATGCTCCGGAAAAGGGGATTTGCCACAGTATACGGGGCGGCCGTATTGCTTTTAAAGACTTACCCTTTCTCGTACAATTGGCAGCCTTTACTCCCAGCGCACAGATACGATCCACGCCCACTCATGAGTTTGCTTGCCCTCGGAATCAACCACAACACCGCCAGTGTCGCCTTGCGGGAGCGGGTCGCCTTCGGCCCGGACTGCATCGATCGCGCCTTGCGTGAGCTGGTCGCCCAACCCGGTGTAAGCGAGGCGGTGATCGTCTCGACCTGCAACCGCACCGAGCTTTACTGCAGCCTGGCGCAGGGGCAGGGCGAGCAGGTGTTGCTGTGGCTGCAGCGTTTCCACGGTCTGGATGCGGCCGAGGTGGTCTCCGCCATCTACCAGCATCAGGACGAGGAGGCGGTCCGCCACCTGATGCGGGTGGCCTGCGGGCTCGACTCCCTGGTGCTGGGGGAGCCGCAGATCCTGGGGCAGATCAAGCAATCCTACGCCCATGCCCAGCAGTCCGAGGCGGTGAAGGGATCGCTGGAGCGGCTGTTCCAGAAATCCTTCTCGGTGGCCAAGCGGGTGCGTACCGATACCGAGATCGGCGCCAGCGCCGTGTCGGTGGCCTTTGCCGCGGTGAGCCTGGGGCGGCGGATCTTCTCCGATCTCTCCCAGACCAAGGTGCTGCTGGTCGGCGCCGGCGAGACCATCGAACTGGTGGCCCGCCACCTGCGCGAGCAGAACGTCACCCAGATGATGGTGGCCAACCGCACCCTGCAGCGGGCCCAGCTGCTGGCCGAGGAGTTCGGCGCCCAGGTGATGACGCTCGAAGAGATCCCGGACTACCTGCATGAGGCGGACATCGTCATCAGCTCCACCGCGAGCCCGCTGCCCATCATCGGCAAGGGCATGGTGGAGCGCGCGCTCAAGGCTCGCCGCTTCAAGCCCATGTTCCTGGTGGACATCGCCGTGCCCCGCGACATCGAGGCGGAGGTGGACGAGCTCTCGGACGCCTATCTCTACACGGTGGACGACCTGCAGGGCATCATCGAGCAGAATCTCGAGACTCGCAAACGGGCCGCCGCCGAGGCTGAGCTCATCGTGCAGGAAGAGCGCGACGACTTCATGGGCTGGTATCGCAGCCAGCACTCGGTGGATCTCATTCGCGATTACCGCCACCAGTCCCAACAGGTGGCCGACGAAGAGCTGCAGCGCGCCCTGCTGGCCCTGCAGCAGGGCGAGAATGCCGAGCAGGCGCTCAAGGCGCTGGCCCACCGCCTCACCAACAAGTTGATCCACGCACCGACCCAGGCCCTGCGCCATGCCGCGGCACAGGGGGATCACCACCAGCTGGCCCAGTTGCGCCAGGTGCTGGGGTTGTCACAAGAGTCATAGTTTTGGGGCGACCAGCCGGTCGTCCCGTCCTCCATCGAGAACGCAAGATTTATGAACCCGTCACTGATCAGAAAGCTGGAAGGCCTCATCGAGCGCCACGAAGAAGTACAGGCCATGCTCGGCGAGCCGGACGTGGCCGCGGATCAGGATCGCTACCGCGCCCTGACCCGGGAATATGCCCAGCTGGAAGATATCGTTCACGCTTTCCAGCAATTCCGCCAGGCCGAAGAGAACCTGGACGCCACCCGCCAGATGCTGGAAGAGGATGATGCCGACCTGCGCGAGATGGCGCAGGAGGAGCTGCCGCTGGCCAAGGCGACCTTCGAGGAGCAGGAGCAGGCGCTGCAGGTGATGCTGCTGCCGCGCGACCCCAAGGATGACAACAACTGCTACCTGGAGATCCGCGCCGGTGCCGGCGGTGACGAGGCGGCGATTTTTGCGGGCGATCTGTTTCGCATGTATTCGCGCTACGCCGAGCGCCAG
Source organism: Aeromonas sp. DNRA1 (assembly GCF_963888745.1). Taxonomy (NCBI): domain Bacteria; kingdom Pseudomonadati; phylum Pseudomonadota; class Gammaproteobacteria; order Aeromonadales; family Aeromonadaceae; genus Aeromonas; species Aeromonas sp. DNRA1. The sequence goes on from NZ_CAWPKQ010000002.1 coordinate 340,572, forward strand.
GGCTGGCGGGTTTCCATCGTCAGCTGCAACGACGGCGAGCATGGCGGCTACAAGGAGGTGATCGCCAAGGTAGAAGGTGAGCACGTCTACGGCCGCCTCAAGTTTGAATCCGGTGGTCACCGGGTGCAGCGGGTGCCGGAAACCGAATCCCAGGGTCGGGTGCACACCTCTGCCTGTACCGTCGCCGTGTTGCCGGAAGTGCCGGAAGCCGAGCAGATCGAGATCAACCCCTCGGAGCTGAAGATCGACACCTTCCGCGCCTCCGGGGCCGGCGGTCAGCACGTCAACAAGACAGACTCCGCCATCCGCATCACCCACCTGCCCACCGGGCTGGTGGTGGAGTGCCAGGATGAGCGCTCCCAGCACAAGAACCGCGCCAAGGCGATGTCGGTGCTTTCCGCCCGTCTGCAGGCGGCCGAGGATGAGCGCCACCGCGCCGCCGAGCAGAGTACCCGCCGCAACCTGGTGGGATCGGGGGATCGCTCCGAGCGTATCCGCACCTACAACTACCCGCAGGGGCGCCTCTCCGAGCACCGCATCAACCTCACCCTCTATCGCCTCGGCGAGATCATGGAAGGGGACCTGGACTGCGTCATCAGCCCGATGATCCAGGAGTACCAGGCCGATCAGCTTGCCTCCCTGGCCGAGAGCAACTGATGCAGATCCAGCAGGCTCGCGCCCACATCATGGCGACCTTGGCAGGGGGGGAATCCCCCCGCGCCGATGCCGATGCGCTGCTCTGCCATCTGCTGGAGTGCCGGCGCAGCTACCTGATGACCTGGCCGGAGCGCGAGCTCGATGCCGCCCAGCAGGTGACCCTGCAGGGCTGGCTTGAACGCCGTCTTGAGGGGGAGCCCATCGCCCACCTGATTGGCGAGCGGGAGTTCTGGTCGCTGCCGCTCAAGGTGAGCCCGGCCACCCTGATCCCGCGCCCTGATACCGAGGTGCTGGTCGAGCAGGCGCTGGCGCGGCTGCCCGCAGGCCCCTGCGCCGTGCTGGATCTGGGCACCGGCACCGGCGCCATTGCACTGGCGCTCAAGTCGGAGCGACCGGATGCCGATGTATGGGCGGTGGACAGGATGCCGGCAGCGGCGGCCCTGGCCCGTGCCAACAGCGCCGCCCTTGGTCTGCCCATCGAGGTGCGCGACGGCAGCTGGTTTGAGCCGCTGGTCGATTCCTCGTCAAGCAAGGCGCCGCGCTTTGCCATGATCGTCTCCAACCCGCCCTACATCGACGGGGCGGATCCCCATCTCGATGAGGGGGACGTGCGCTTCGAGCCCCGCTCCGCCCTGGTGGCGGATGAGCAGGGACTGGCCGACATCCGGCTGATCGTGGCGGGCGCGCCGGCCCATCTGCTGCCGGGCGGCTGGCTGTTGCTGGAGCATGGCTGGCAGCAGGGGGAGGCGGTGCGTCAACTCCTGCTGCAACAGGGCTACCTTCAGGTGGAAACCGTGCGCGATTACGGCGATAACGAGCGGGTGACCCTGGGGCGGCTGGCTCAGTGATGATGACGGGCAGGCCGGGCCTGCCTTTGTTCAAGGACACGTTATGTATTTTGCTATCAAACATCTGCACCTGCTGCTGATAGGCTTGGCCGTGCTGATGTTCATGTTGCGCTTCTATTGGCTGCAGACCGGCTTGAGCCGCGCCGCCAGCGCCCGTACCCTCAGGTTGAGCGGCTGGCTCAACGGCCTGGTGGTGCTCTCCGGCGTGCTGCTGTGCATGGTGCTGGATCTCAACCCGCTCAACAACGCCACCCCCTGGCTCAGCGAAAAGCTGACCGCCATCCTGGTGGTGGCCTTTCTGGCCATGATGGCACTGCGCCTGGCCCGCAGTAACGGCATCCGCTGGTTTGCGTTTCTGGGAGCCCTCGGCTGGGTCTTCTTCATCGCCAAGCTGGCCGTCTACAAGCAGGCCAGCCTGTTCGGTTAAGGATGATGACGATGATACGCGTAGACGAATGGACCGATTTCGAAGCCCATGACATCGCCGAGCTGGCGCTGTCGGTGAGCGACGAGATCCATGGCATCAGCGGCCGCGGGACGGCGGAGCTGGCACGGCTCGACGCCTGGCTGGACGAGGCCATCGAGGAAGGGGATTGCGACCAGGTGCGCCGCCAGCTGCTGCAGGGCTTCTATCAGACTCTGGGCTTTCACGGCGACTGGCAGGACTACTTCTCGGTGGCCAACTGCGATCTGGCAGAGGTTCTGGCCCGCAAGCAGGGCATTCCGGTCAGCCTTGGTATCCTCATCATTCAGCTGGGGCGCAAGCTCGGGCTGGATGTGGAGGGGATCTGCTTCCCCGGCCACTTCCTAGTGAGCTTCGCCGGCAGCGAGGGGGAGGTTTATGTAGACCCCTTCACCGGCGACGAGCTGAGCCTGCACCACATCGAGCTGCTGCTGCGCGGGGCCCTCGGCAATCTGGCCACTCTCAGCTCGGATCACCTGCAGCCTGCGGGCCAGTGGGAGATCATCGAGCGGCTGCTCAACGTCAGCAAGGGTGCCCTGCTGCGGGAAGACCGGATGACCGAGGCGCTGCGCTGCAGTGAGCTGCTGCTGCGGATGAAGCCCGGCGATCCGCTGGAGACGCGGGATCGCGGCTTCATCTACGAGCAGCTCGACTGCCCGCGCTTTGCTGCCGACGATTTTGAATACTTTATTGAACAGTGCCCGGACGATCCGGTGGCCGACGTGCTCAAGGCCCAGCTGGCAGCGCTGGATCTGAGCCCCAAGCCCCTCCACTGAGGGGAGGGTAACGGCCCTGTTGCATGGCGAGGCCCTGGCCGAATGAAGAGTCCCATGCCGTTGCATGCAAGGCCTGGGAAATGCAACCGACGAGTATCGAGGCCATGCTGCTTTGGGCAGCGCGGCCGGATGTGAATTCAAGCCCTGCAAGCCCTTTTACCTAAGGAAGCCTGAGATGGAACAGAAGAATATCAAGGTCAATGGCATCGATGTCGCCAACGACAAACCGTTCGTGTTGTTCGGCGGCATGAACGTGCTGGAATCGCGCGACATGGCGATGGCGGTGTGCGAGAAGTACGTGGAAGTGACCTCCAAGCTGGGTATCCCGTTCGTGTTCAAGGCGAGCTGGGACAAGGCCAACCGCTCCTCCATCCACTCCTACCGCGGTCCGGGTCTGGAAGAGGGGATGAAGATCTTCCAAGAGCTGAAAGCGACCTTCGGCATGCCGGTCATCTCCGATCTGCACGAGCCCCATCAGGCCAAACCGGTAGCCGAGGTGGTCGACGTCATCCAGCTGCCCGCCTTCCTGGCGCGCCAGACCGATCTGGTGGAGGCCATGGCCCGCACCGGCAACGTCATCAACATCAAGAAGCCGCAGTTCCTGAGCCCAAGCCAGATGAAGAACATCACCGACAAGTTCGAGGAGTGCGGCAACGACCGTCTGATCCTGTGCGAACGCGGTGCCAACTTCGGGTATGACAACCTGGTGGTGGACATGCTGGGGCTGGGCGTGATGAAGAAGAGCACCGGCGGCTACCCGGTCATCTTCGACGTGACCCACTCCCTGCAGTGCCGCGATCCCATGGGCGCTGCCTCCGGTGGTCGCCGCGAGCAGGTGACCGAGCTGGCCCGTGCCGGTATGGCGGTTGGTCTGGCCGGTCTGTTCATTGAATCCCACCCGGACCCCAAGATTGCCCGTTGCGACGGCCCGAGCGCACTGCCGCTGGAGAAGCTGGAAGGCTTCCTCAAGCAGATGAAGGCCATCGACGATCTCATCAAGGGCTTCGAGCCGCTCGATACTTCCATCTGAGTCAGGCCCCGCTGGCCCAATAAAAATGCCCCGCACTGCGGGGCATTTTTGTTTGCGGCCTGTTTTTATTTCTTTGGCCAGCATAAATCAATCACAGAATAAATACAGCCAGGTTTCCGTGGTGTTAATGTTGTTAAATCTGTTGTGTGATTGATGTCTATTAATTGCTTTTTTTAACATGGGAAAGTAGCCCCTGTTGTGATGAGGGAACGGCACGAACCGGGCGAAATAACACTATTTCGTCACGGATTGCTGCATGCGTATTTCTGCCATGACACATCTCATTAAATTGACAGGACGTTAAGAATGCAGAAAAAAATAGTCAGCAGCCTGTATTTTCAGGTGTTGTTAGCGATCACCCTCGGGGTCATTCTGGGACATATATATCCAGATCTCGGTGCGGATATGAAACCGCTGGGGGATGGTTTCGTTAAATTAATCAAAATGATCATCGCCCCGGTTATATTCTGCACCGTGGTGACCGGTATTGCCGGCATGGAGAGCATGAAAGCAGTGGGTAAAACCGGCGCCATCGCGCTGCTCTATTTTGAAGTTGTCAGCACCATCGCCCTCATCATCGGGCTGTGCGTGGTCAACCTGCTGCAACCGGGGGCGGGCATGAACGTCGACCCCGCCACGCTGGACGCCAGCGCCATCTCTGCCTACGCCGAGCAGGCCAAGGCGCAGGGCATCATCCCCTTCCTGCTGGACGTGATCCCGGGCAGCGTGATCGGTGCCTTCGCCAGCGGCAACATTCTGCAGGTGCTGTTATTTGCGGTGCTGTTCGGCTTCTCCCTGCACCATATCGGCGAGAAGGGAAAAGTGATATTTAATGTCATTGACAGCTTCTCCCAGGTTATTTTCGGGATCATCAACATGATCATGCGGCTGGCACCGGTTGGAGCATTTGGTGCGATGGCCTTTACCATCGGAAAATATGGTATCGGCTCGCTGGTTCAGCTCGGACAATTAATTGCCTGCTTCTACATGACCTGCCTGCTGTTTATTTTCCTGGTGCTGGGCAGTATTGCCAGAGCGAATGGCTTCAGCATCCTGCGCTTTATTTCCTATATCCGGGAAGAGCTGCTGATCGTGCTGGGAACTTCCTCTTCTGAATCCGTATTGCCGCGCATGCTGGTGAAGATGGAGGCGCTCGGCTGCAAGAAGTCGGTGGTGGGGCTGGTGATCCCGACCGGTTACTCCTTCAACCTGGACGGCACCTCCATCTATCTGACCATGGCGGCTATCTTCATCGCCCAGGCCACCAACACCCCGCTCGATCTGTTCCAGCAGATCACCTTGCTGGTGGTGCTGCTCATCTCCTCGAAGGGGGCCGCCGGGGTGACCGGCAGTGGCTTCATCGTGCTGGCGGCCACCATCTCGGCGGTGGGCCACCTGCCGTTGGCCGGGCTGGCGTTGATCCTCGGCATCGATCGCTTCATGTCGGAGGCCCGCGCCCTGACCAACCTCATCGGCAACGGGATGGCAACCCTGGTGGTGGCCCGTTACTGCGATCAGCTCGATGAGCAGCAGATGCACGAGGCGCTGAGCCACCCGCCACAAGCCGTCAAGCTGGATCAGCATTGAGCCGCCGATGCCCGCACCGTGCGCTGACAGCCTGTCGAGCAAGGGCGGCGAGCGTGGGTGGGTGAATTCAAGCCATAAAAAAACGGCCCGTTTGGGCCGTTTTTCATGATACCGGTTGGTGCAGAGCGATTTACAGGCTCTGGGTGAAGGTACGGGTCACCACGTCACGCTGCTGTTCCGGGGTCAGTGCGTTGAAGCGCACGGCGTAGCCGGAGACACGGATGGTCAGCTGCGGGTACTTTTCCGGGTTGGCGATGGCGTCTTCCAGGGTCTCGCGACGCAGGACGTTGACGTTCAGGTGCTGGCCACCTTCGACAGCCGGCTCGGCTTGTACCGGCAGTTCACGGTATTCGAACTGGCCCAGGTCAGAGACGCTGACTTCCTGATCGGCGGCGAAGGTGTCGCCTTTGGCGCAGATGCAACGAGCCTGTTGCTTCTCTTCGTCCAGCAGCCAGAACGAGTTCAGCAGAGCGGCGTTGGCAGACTGGGTGATTTGGATGCCCTTGATCATGGTATGACTCCTCATAGGAAAGCGGATTCAACTGTAAGGAAATTACCCTGATGTATTTAAACCACCGGGATGATTTAAAGGGCCCTTGCCTTACACCTTTACTTTGTTGGGTCATATATACCACGATGGTAATATTACGAAAATTGATCTAAATCAAAAAATACGCGGTTTGCGCGAGCTGGAAGAGATTAAATTATTGAGATTAATCAAAAAGAGGTCATTTTTCTGATTATGTAAGATATCTTAATTATGCATCTTCTATTAATTAAATCTAGTAATTTAACTACATGTTTTAGGGTTTGCGTCATGCATGAGTCGACCTCATCTCCTTTGTGGGGGCATCAGGGCCAAGCCTGCGGTGAAGGTGGCGGGCCCAGGTTTGCCCTTCCTGGTGCTCACACATCTATATAAGGTTGCCTTGGCATAAGGCTGCCTCAGCCGAGCCGCCGATTGCCACGGTCAAGGTGACCCCGCTGCCCATAGTGGCCGGGAGAGCTGGGTGCGCGGGAGGTTGTCATACCGTTGCGATGCAGTGGCCATTCGGGGGCGAGGGGACTCGGAAGAGGGTGCCAAGGTTGCGTCCCGGGGGCTGGCCCCCTATCCTGAGCCCCTTGCCGCATTAATGAGGGCATGGTGACGCCAGCACTGGGCCCAGCACCATGTCTTGCCGCATTCAGCGAGGATGGCGGTGTGCTGGCTCGCATGGCCCGGCATGGGCCAAGCCGCATGCCGCAAAACCCGCCGTATTCATCGAGGATGGTGGCGCGCCGACCCGCATCAGGCGGTGTGATCCTGCACGGGGTAACAGGGCGTCCATCCGGACAGATTCAATGAGGAGATTGGGGTGCAGACCTGGACTGATGTGATTGGCTCCGAGAAGGAGCAGGACTATTTCAAGGCGACCCTGGCGACCGTCAGGAGTGAGCGGGAGGCGGGCAAGGTGATCTATCCGCCGGCGACCGACGTGTTCAATGCCTTCAAGCTGACCGAGCTGGAGCTGGTCAAGGTGGTGATCCTGGGTCAGGACCCGTATCACGGCCCCAATCAGGCACACGGCCTCTGCTTCTCGGTGTTGCCCGGGGTGCGCACGCCCCCCTCGCTGGTCAACATCTACAAGGAGATGCAGCGGGATCTGCCGGGTTTTGTCACACCCAGTCACGGCTTTCTGGAGTCCTGGGCCAAACAGGGGGTGCTGCTGCTCAATACCGTGCTGACGGTCCAGGCGGGCCAGGCCCACTCCCATGCACACCTGGGCTGGGAGACCTTCACCGACCGGGTCATCGAGCAGATCAATGCCAGCTGTCATGGGGTAGTCTTCCTGCTGTGGGGGGCCCATGCCCAGAAGAAGGGTCGCTTCATCGACAGGCAGCGGCATCACGTGCTGAGCGCGCCGCATCCCAGCCCGCTCTCTGCTCATCGCGGTTTCATCGGCTGCGGCCACTTCTCCGAAACCAACCGGCTGCTGAGCCAGCAGGGGATGAGCCCCATCAACTGGCACTCGGTCTGCGAGTGAGGGGCCGGTGGCTGACGAGCGGGGGCATGAACAGGGGGCGGCATTGTGCGTTACCCGCTGTTTTGTCTGCAGATGACTTGATTGAGTGCAAAGTTGGCGCGATAAATGACCGTATACTCGAAACAGGATCGTCTCATTTCAGCGCAAGGAGTGCCCATGCTAGCCAGTCTGCACAAGGACCATCTCAACATCGCCAGGTTGCTGGATCTGCTCAAACACAAGCTCGCCGCCATTCGCGACGAACAGCGGGTCAGCTATTTCCTGATCCGCGATGTGGTGGATTACCTGAGGGAGGTGTCGGACAAGTATCACCATCCAAAGGAAGACATCATTTATGACTACTACCTCAAGTACCGGGTAGTGGAGGGGGACGTCGCCAACCGGCTGCAGGCCGAGCATGCCAAGTTGCTGGAGGCCGGCGCCGAACTCAAGGAGATGGTGGAGATGATCCTGATGGATGCGGTGATCCCGCTCGATCAGTTTACCGCCAAGCTGGAGCAGTTCGTGGCGCTGCAGGAGGCGCACATGAACTACGAGGAGGGGGTCATCTTCCCCCATCTGCGCGACTCGCTGACCGAGGATGACTGGCGTCACCTCGAACAGATCTGGCAGAACCGTGCCATCGGGGATCCGCTGTTCGGGCCCGAGATCAGCCAGCACTTTCAGGCACTGGCCAAGCGCCTGTCGCTGCCGCTCTCTTCCTGAGGGGTAACACGCTCTTAAAAAACAAGGCCCCGGTTAACCGGGGCCTTGTTTTTACAGTTCGATCTCGTCTGAGAGACCTTCGTAGGCGATGTCGATGGATTGCAGCTCCTTCTGCAGGCGGTGCTTGTCTTTCAACGCCTCAATCTCACGCCATTTACGTTTCTTTCCCGTTGTCCCGCGGCTACGTGAACCGAGCTCAACTACATCGTCATATTCGAAGTTGAACATTTCCATGGCTCCCTCCTTGGTTATTCTCGTTTTCACCATCCGTATAACATAACGGCATTGAAAATAAAACGTTTTCGTGACGAACACATGACAAGGGTCCGGCGCCCATAAAAAAACCGGGTTCCCTCGCGGGAACCCGGTTTTCATCGGCTCATGACGGCTTTCATCAGAGGCGGCTGGCCAGCATGGTTTCCAGCTTGCCCTGGTCGATGGCAAACATGCGGATGCCTTCGCCCAGCTTCTCGTGGGCCATGGCGTCCTGGTTCAGTTCCCAGCGGAATTCGGCTTCGGTCATCGGAGCCGGTTTGGCTTTGCGCTCGCCGGTGTAGTTCAGCTTGCGTACCACGGCGCCTTCGGTCTTGCTCAGCTCTTCCAGCAGGGCCGGGCCAATGGTCAGACGGTCGCAGCCGGCCAGTTCCAGGATCTCGCCGGTGTTACGGAAGCTGGCGCCCATGACCACGGTCGGGTAGTCGTGCTGCTTGTAGTAGTCGTAGATGGAGCTGACGGAAACCACGCCCGGATCTTCGCTGGCGGTGTAGTCACGGTTGTGCTTGGCCTTGTACCAGTCGAGGATGCGACCGACGAACGGGGAGATCAGGAAGGCGCCGGCTTCGGCACAGGCACGGGCCTGGGCGAAGGAGAACAGCAGGGTCAGGTTGCACTGGATACCCTCTTTCTCCAGCACCTCGGCGGCACGGATGCCTTCCCAGGTGGAGGCCAGCTTGATCAGGATGCGATCGTTGCTGATACCGGCTTCGTTGTAGAGACGGATCAGTTTGCGGGCCTTGGCGATGCTGGCCTGGGTATCGAAGGAGAGACGGGCATCCACTTCGGTGGAGATGCGACCCGGGACGATTTTCAGCACTTCCAGGCCGATGTTGACTGCCAGCTTGTCGCCCGCGTCGATGATTTGCTGTGCCTTGTCCTGGCTCTGGGCTTTGGCCCAGTTGATGGCGTCTTCGATCAGCGCCGCGTATTCGGGGATCTCGGATGCCTTCAACACCAGAGAGGGGTTGGTGGTGGCATCGATGGGCTGGTAGCGCTTGATGGCTTCGATATCACCGGTGTCGGCGACAACTGTGGTCAGGGCTTTCAGCTGGGTTAATTTATCGGCCATGGCAAATATCATCTCTTTATGAGGGCGCACTCTTCTTGCAAAGGGTGCTGGCTCGGGGGTGGCGGGCGTGAGACGACAGTTCTGAAATAAAATTACAAAATCCCGGCGACTCAGGCTCAGAAAAGCGCGATGGGTGTGCCCCATCGTCATTGCCTGCCTAATTAATACGGATGTGGCCCATCCTGCAATAGGGGGGGCTGTATGCTTATCAGCCACTCCCTGGCCGCAGTGGGAAAGAGTGGTCAAAAGTATTTGATAAAAAACGACTTTTATCCTTTTTTGCCGGAGTGAATTTAATGGGTGCCAAAAACAACTTTTTTGGTTGATTATCGGTTTTGTGGCATCGATCACACAAATTGTCCGATCAACCTCTTGAAATTTTATTACGTGTAAAACGTTTGGCGAAACAAGAGGGTTTTGACAGCCCGGATGGGTAAACGCTTGCGTAATGGTTTGCCCCCTTCTCTGCTTGCCCTACCTCTATATAGATAATTGCCAAAAAGTGCTCTTTTGGGTCTAATTTGTCGGCTGATTGATTGGATTCTCAATTTTGTTGAAATTTTGCGAGTTAAATGAAGCTTTAATGCACTGGATCGCTCGTTTTTTGTTTCCGCAGTGATCCCGATCACTATTCTGAACTCCCTCGCTATGCTAGATTCCGCCCCTTTAGTGAACCGCAAATTCAGAAACAGACAGCAAGGGGTCAGCGCAGACTGACCATGGATGTGATAACAACGAGAGAAATATGGACACCTTGATCGCAATGATTAACGACCTGATGTGGGGAGCCGTGCTCATCTACCTGCTCATCGGCGTCGGCATCTTCTTCACCTTCCGCCTGGGTTTTATCCAGATCCGCCACTTCGGCCACATGTTCTCCGTCTTGCGCAACAGCCGCAAATCAGACAACGCCGGCATCTCCTCCTTCCAGGCCCTCTGTACCAGCCTTGCCGCCCGCGTGGGTACCGGCAATCTGGCCGGGGTGGCAGTGGCCATCTATCTGGGTGGCCCGGGTGCCATCTTCTGGATGTGGCTGATCGCTTTCATCGGCATGGCGACCGCCTTCGTCGAGAGCACCCTGGCCCAGCTCTACAAGGTCAAGGATGAGGACGGCAACTACCGTGGCGGCCCCGCCTACTACATGGAGCGCGGTCTCGGCATGCGCTGGATGGGGGTATTGTTCTCGCTCTGTCTGATCCTGGCGTTCGGTCTGGTGTTCAACGCGGTACAAGCCAACTCCATCAGCCTGGCGATGAACGTGGCCTTCGGCATTCCCGACTGGGTCAGCGGTCTGGCTTTGGTGGTGCTCTCCGGTCTCATCATCTTCGGTGGCATTCGCGGCATCGCCCGTTTCGCCGAGCTGGTCGTGCCCTTCATGGCGCTGGCCTACATCCTGATGGCGCTGTTCGTGGTGGCCATGAACATCAGCGAGCTGCCGGGGGTATTCAGCCTCATCATCAAGTCCGCCTTCGGTCTTGAGCAGGCCGGCTCCGGTGCACTGGGCTACGCCATCTCCCAGGCGATGATCAACGGCATCAAGCGCGGCCTCTTCTCCAACGAGGCAGGCATGGGCTCCGCTCCCAACGCCGCCGCGACCGCGACCCCCTATCCGCCGCACCCGGCTTCCCAGGGTTATGTGCAGATGCTGGGGGTATTCCTCGACACCATCGTCATCTGTACCTGTACCGCCGCCATCATCCTGATGTCCGGCCAGTTTGAACCGGGCTCCGGCATTACCGGGGTGGAGCTGACCCAGCGGGCGCTCTCCTCCCAGATCGGTGGCGGTGGCAACATCTTCATCGCAGCGGCCATCTTCTTCTTCGCCTTCACCTCCATCGTGGCGAACTACTCCTACGCCGAGACCAACCTGGTGTTCCTCGAGCACAACCACAAGGGCGGTCTGATGCTGTTCCGGATGTTCGTGCTGGGCATGGTGATGTTCGGTTCGGTGGGCGAATTGCCGACCGTGTGGGCCATGGCGGACGTCTCCATGGGGCTGATGGCCATCGTCAACCTAGTGGCGATTCTGCTGCTCTCCGGGGTGGCCATCAAGCTGGCACGGGACTACAACGATCAGCTCAAGCTGGGCAAGGTGCCCACCTTCGACGCCAACAAGTACCCCGAGATCCGCAGCCAGCTGGAAGAGGGGATCTGGGACAATCCGGCGCAAAACAGCAAGCAGGCATAAGCCTCGCAGTCGCCGTTGTCTGACAACAAGGGGAGCCACTGGCTCCCCTTTCGTTTGGGCACCGTTTGCACTGCCGTCAGTGGCGGGCATCCCAGCGCCGACAGATCTGGCGCAGTCGTCGTCGCAGCTGGCGCAAGGTGCGGTGACGCTGCGCCGTCGACAAGGGGGCATAACGCCAGCGCCGGTAGAGCCAGGCCCCCTGTTGCAGCGGCCGCGCCAAGGCAGGTCTGAGGCCGGCGAGGCGCTCGCACCAGCTGGCCAGGCTCTCTCCCGCCAAGGGCTGCCAGCCATGGCGCGCGGCGCGCCAGCGCAGAGGCAGCCATAGCCGCAGGGGCAGCGGAGCAGGGCCGCGCCAGATCAGCAGGCCACCTACCAGGCTGGCCACCCCCAGCAGGGCGGCCAGGATCAGCCAGTGGGTATGGCCGGCCAGCACCGGCCAGCGTTGCCCCAGCTGCTGCCACAGGCTGGCGGCATCATAGTTGAGCACCCAGCGGGTCCATTGGTAGTCGAGATTGGCCCCCCACCAGCGCAGCTGGTTGAGCAGGGCCCAGTTGCGATAGCGCTGCAAGGAGAGCGGGTCGGCAGCGGCGAACTCGCCGCCAAGGGCCGCCGGCATGCCTCCCTCGATGCGCTGAGGAGCCACCGCGGCGGTGGGGTCGAGCCGCTGCCAGCGGTTCTGCTCATCCAGATACTCCACCCAGGCGTGGGCATCAAACTGATGCACCTCCAGATAGTTGCCCCTCGGATTCCATTCGCCGCCGAGGTAGCCGGTCACCAGCCGGGCCGGGACGCCGGCCGCCCGCAGCACGAAGGCGGTGGCCGTGGCGTAGTGACCACAAAAGCCGCGCCGGCTCTCGAACAGAAAGTCATCCACCCCGTCTTGCCCCAGCCGCGGCGGCTGCAGGGTGTAGTAGAAGTCGCCCTGGCGAAACTCGCCCAGCAGGGCGGCGGCCAGGGCCTCTGGCGTCGGATGGCGGGCCTTGAGCGCCTGGGCGTGGGCCCGGGCCTTGGGGTTGCCGTCGGCGGGCAACTGCAGGTTGAGGTGACGGGCAGCGTCATCGGCTGGTGGCGCCATGGCGGCCGTGCTGACCCGATAACTGACGCGGTCATCCCCCCGATCCTGGCGATAGAGGGTGGCGAGGGGGCTCAAGGTGACCGGGCCATTCAACACCTCGGGGTTGGCCTGGGCCAGGGTCCAGCGCAGGCGCTGGGGTTCGGCGATCACCTGATAGCTGCCGGCCGGCAGCGGCGTCGTCGGGTTGGCCACTGGCAGCATCTGCACGGATTGGGATTGTTGCCAGCGGCGCACCTGCTCGCTGAGCAACCAGCGCCGGCCATCGAACAGCTCCTGGCGCATCACGGGAAAATAGCGCTCCTGGGGTTGGGGCGGCGCAGCGGCGAAGGTGATGCGAAAGGCCAGCTCGGAGGAGTTGACCAGCTCGCCGATGTCGCCGGGGGCCACCTCCTCCGAGAGGCCGGAGAGGGCCCGGCTGCTGCTCGGCATCTGCCACAGCGGTGCCAGCCTTGGCAGCAGCAGAAACAGGGTGAGCAGCAGGGGGATGGCCAGCAGCAGGATGAGCCCGGCACTGCGCCACAGCCGCTGGGCGAGGGGCTGCACTGCCGCCAGCAAGGTGGTGACAGCCAGCCAGAGCGCCCCCGTCATCGCCAGGGCCCACCCCATGCTTTGCCGCTGCACCAGCGCCAGCGCGACGAGAAAGAAGGCGAGCAGCAGCACCTGCTCCACATCCCGCTCTCGCCGTACCTCGATGAGCTTGAGGCCGTAGCCGAGCCAGAGCAGATTGATGAGGGCCGGCAAGGTGCCGAGCTGGCGCCACTGCCAGCCAAGCAGCGCGATGCCCAGCATGGCCAGCAGTGCCAGCGCGGCGGCAGGCGGCGGACGCCAGCCCCGCCACAGCATCATGGCCCGCACGCCCAGGGTAAGCAGTGAAACAGCCACCACCCAGAGTTGCAGATGGGGCCAGAGAGCCGGGATCAGCAGCAGTTGCAGCAGGGCGAGCAGCGGCAGCAGGCGCCGGTTATCTAGCAACATCGAGGTCGACCTCCTGCTGCGACGCCACGGCAACGACGCGGGCCAGCGCCAGCCGGCAGTGCTGCAAAAAGGTGGCGCCGCTGTCCGGCCCGAGCGTCCGGCCCGCCAGCGTCAGGCTGAAGGGAATGCCCCGCTTGGTGTAGTCGTCACACCACCAGGCGAGTACCGCCAGCCGCTGCTCCAGATCCCGGCCGCCGACCCGCTGCAGGTTGAGGTGGGTATCATCCTGCCTCGGCTCGCAGAACTGCTTCACCAGCAGGCCGCGTCCCTGGGCGAGCTGCTTCCAGGCGACCCGGCTCAGCGGCTCCCCGCTCTGGTGGGCCCGCAGCATGTCGAAATCCCCCATCGAGGCCGGGATGGGCTGCCCCCGGATGCCCGCCGCATCGGCCGTTGCCTCCCCGCGCAGGGGGCCATACTCGGGGGCCGGAGCGAGCCAGCCCTCCAGCTGCAGGTCCAGCAGTGTCCAGCAGCGAAACAGGCCGAGAGGGTAGCGGCTCTCCACCCGCAGCCTCTCCAGCGGCAGGCGTCCACGCCGGGGGCCCAGCACTGGCAGGCGCAGGGGTTGGGGCACCGCATCCACCTGCGCCAGCCAGAGCCGCCCTTCATTGAGGGAGAATTGCAGGGCCTGCAGCGGCCGTTCGCTGCGCACCGTGATGGGCATGGGCAGGGGGCTGCCCGCCTCTCCCAGCACGGCAGGCCCCCCCAGCAGAGACAGCCCCAGCAGGTTGCGGTGGGTGAGCCACATGGTGACCATGAACAGGCTGCCGAGGCCGTAGGCCACCAGCAACACCAGGTTGTTCTGGTAGTTGGTGCCGAGCAGATAGATGGCCAGCATCACCAGCAGATACCAGAGGCCGAGCCGGGTGGGCAGGATGAACAGGCAGCGCCCCTGCAGAGTGATCTGGCGGGCCGGCGGGATGCGCCGGGCCAGCCAGCCTTGTTGCCACCTGGCCCTGCGCTGGCGCCAGTTCATCAGGGTCGATCCGGATCGACCCGTGCCAGCAGACGCTGGCTCAGCGGGCAGGCTTCGCCGCGCTGCACCCCAAAGCTCCCCCTGAGCCTGTGCTCGGCCACGTAGGGGAAGACCGCCTGCACATCCTCCACGCTGACGAAGCGGCGGCCCGCCACCAGCGCCCAGGCCCGGCTCACCGCCAGCAGGGTCTGGGCGGCGCGGGGCGAGAGCGGTTGCGGCAGGTCGGCGTCGAAGCGGCTCTGCTGCACCAGCGCCAGCAGGTAGTCGAGGCTGGCATCGGAGAGGTGGATCTGCGCCGCCTCGGCCTGCAGGGCGGCCAGCTCGGCGGCGCTCAGCTGCCGCTCGAGGGGCGCGCTCTGGCTGGCCCCGCGCAGCAGTCGGCGCTCCGCCTCCTGCGTGGGAAAACCGAGGGAGAGGCGCACCGCGAAGCGATCGAGTTGGGATTCCGGCAGGGGATAGGTGCCCGCCTGATCCGCCGGGTTCTGGGTAGCGATGACGAAGAAGGGGGAGGGCAGCGGGTGGCTCTCTCCCTCTATGCTCACCTTGCCCTCGGCCATGGCCTCCAGTAGGGCGCTCTGTACCTTGGGGCTGGCGCGGTTGATCTCGTCCGCCAGCAGCACCTGGGCAAAGACGGGGCCCGGGTGAAAGCGAAACTGCTGCTGGTGGGGATCAAAGATCTGCAGCCCCAGCAGATCGGCCGGCAGCAGATCGGCGGTGAACTGCACCCGCCGGCAGTCGAGCCCCAGCACCTGCGCCAAGGCGTGGGCCAGGGTGGTCTTGCCCATGCCGGGCAGATCCTCGATCAGCAGGTGGCCGCGGGCCAGCAGGGTCACCAGCGCTATCTTGAGTTGCAACGGCTTGCCGAGGATCACCTGCTCCAGTGCCGTCAGCAGCCGGGTTATCTGTGGTTGTGTCTGCACGTGTGCCTCCCTGTGTGATGCCGCTTCTACAGCTTATACGCCCGTTGCCGGGCAAGAGGGGCAAGTCATGGATAACTCATTGAATCTGGATGATTTGGCTGGCGACTTCACACAGACTTCACTCAGGCTCATACTCGGCACACGCAGGCCGGGTAGGCTGACAGCTCCTGAACATACTGAGATTTTTGCCATGAAACAGACCAGAGCCCTGCCACTTCTGGCCCTCGGCACCCTGCTGCTTGCCCCGCTCTCCCTGGCGGCCCCCGTCGATCCGCTGAACGCTGTGGTGGATGACGCCATCCGCCCCATGCTCAAGCAGCACAGGATCCCGGGCATGGCGGTCGCCGTGCTGAAGGGGGGGCAGGCCCACTACTTCAACTACGGGCTGGCCGATATGGCGGCCGGGAAGAAGGTCAACGAGCAGACCCTGTTCGAGATTGGTTCGGTCAGCAAGACCTATACCGCCACCCTCGGCGCCTACGCCGTGGTCAAGGGGGGGATTGGGCTGGATGACAAGGTGAGCCGGCACGCGCCCTGGCTCAAGGGCTCCGCCTTTGATGGCGTTACCATGGCTGAGCTCGCCACCTACAGCGCCGGCGGGCTGCCGCTGCAATTCCCCGACGAGGTGGAATCGGTCGAGCAGATGCAGGCTTTCTATCGCCAGTGGACGCCGGCCTATCAGCCGGGCAGCCATCGCCAGTACTCCAACCCCAGTATCGGTCTGTTCGGCTATCTGGCGGCGAGCAGCCTGCAGCAGCCGTTTGCCCAGTTGATGGCGCAGACCCTGCTGCCCGGACTCGGCCTGCATCACACCTATCTCGAGGTGCCGAAGCAGGCCATGGCGAGTTATGCCTATGGCTATTCGAAAGAGGACAAGCCCATCAGGGTCAATCCCGACATACTGGCCGACGAGGCCTACGGCATCAAGACCAGCTCGGCGGATCTGCTCGCCTTCGTGAAGGCCAATATCAGCGGGGTGGATGACAAGGCGTTGCAGCAGGCCATCTCCCTGACCCACCAAGGGCGCTACTCGGTCGGCGAGATGACCCAGGGACTGGGCTGGGAGAGTTACGCTTATCCCGTCAGCGAACAGACGCTGCTGGCGGGCAACTCCTCGGCGGTGATTTACAATGCCAACCCGGTCAAACCTGTTGCCGCGTCCCAAGAGACGGGGGGGGCGCGACTCTACAACAAGACCGGCTCGACCAACGGCTTTGGTGCCTATGTGGCCTTCGTGCCCGCCAAAGGGATCGGCATCGTCATGCTGGCCAACCGCAATTACCCCAACGAGGCCAGGATCAGCGCGGCCCATGCCATTTTGAGTCAGCTGGCACCCTGATCCGCCGCACTTGGCGGACGGCCCACGGGTCGCCAACACCATGTAGAAAAACGCCGGCCAGTCCGGCGTTTTTTTATGCACAGGGGTTGGTCGCGGGAAAAACAGATCCGTTTGCACCAATAAAACTAATGTGGTTTCATTAGAAAACTTCACCTGTTGCAACAAGTGAAGTGTGATCGGCTATTGGTTTGCGTTAATGGCAGTGTCTTATCATGCCATTTGTCGATTTTTCGGCTTTTACAATTGTCGTGAGAGTGTCCGGTGTGCGATGACGGGGGCAAACAGCTGCCAGCCCGTTGCCAAACGCCTGCGGAATATTGTGCCGGGCATGAAGTCGCCCGATCCCCCACCTTATCGTGTCAGGAGCCATCCGGCTTATTCCCAGCCCTGCCAGCTGACCATCCACCGCTGCGAGCACAGTGGTGATCACCACAGACAGAGGTGCCCGCGCACACTTATCCGTGCGGCGGCCCCATATCACACCAATAAAAAACACCAAGACAGGTAGGTTAGCATGCGTCCATCGGCCCCGACCGGGTTGTTGCAACAGCCCAAACCCTTTTTCATGATCTTCTTCGTCGAACTCTGGGAGCGCTTCGGTTATTACGGCGTCCAGGGGATCCTGGCGGTGTTCTTCGTCCAGCAACTGGGATTCTCACAGGAGCAGTCGTTCATCACCTTTGGTGCCTTCTCGGCACTGGTATATGGCCTCATCTCGGTGGGCGGCTATGTGGGCGACCATGTGCTGGGCACCAAGCGCACCATGGTGTTGGGGGCCATCGTGCTGGTCATCGGCTATTTCATGACCGGCATGTCCATCTACAATCCCGACCTCATCTTCTATGCACTGGGCACCATCGCCGTCGGCAACTGCCTGTTCAAGGCCAACCCAGCCAGCCTGCTCGCAAAGTGCTATGAGCGTGGCGATCCCCGGCTGGATGGGGCCTTTACCCTGTTCTACATGTCGATCAACATCGGCTCGCTCATCTCGCTGTCGCTGGCACCGGTCATCGCCGATCACTACGGCTATACGGTGACCTACAACCTGTGCGGGGTGGGCCTGGTCATCGCGCTGCTGACCTTCTTCGCCTGTCGTCACATGGTCAGGGACATCGGCTCCGAGCCCGACCATCTGCCGCTCGATTACGGCAAGCTGCTGCTGGTCTTGCTGGGGTCGGTGGCGCTGGTCTTTTTCTGCGCCTGGCTGATGCACCACGTGGTGATCGCCAACATGGTGCTGATGACGGTGACCCTAGCCGTGGTGATCTTCTTCTTTCGCGAGGCCTTCAAGCTCGATGCGGTGGCTCGCAACAAGATGTACGTGGCCTTCGTGCTGATGCTGGAAGCCGTGGTGTTCTACGTGCTCTACGCCCAGATGCCGACCTCGCTCAACTTCTTTGCCATCAACAACATGCATCACGAGATGCTGGGGATGAGCGTCAACCCCATCAGCTTCCAGGCGCTAAACCCCTTCTGGGTGGTGGTAGGCAGCCCGGTACTGGCCATGATCTATACCCGGCTGGGCAGCAAGGGGCGGGATCTCACCATGCCCCTCAAGTTCACTCTGGGCATGCTGTTCTGCTCCCTCGGCTTTCTCACCGCGGCGGCGTCCGGCATCTGGTTTGCCGATGCACAGGGGCTCACCTCGCCCTGGTTCATGGTGCTCATTTATCTGTTCCAGAGTCTGGGAGAGCTGATGATCAGCGCCCTGGGGCTGGCCATGGTGGCGGCATTGGTGCCGCAGCGGCTGATGGGTTTCATCCTTGGGATGTGGTTCCTGACCCAGGCGATGGCCTCTTTGCTGGGGGGCTATGTGGCGACCTTTACCGCCGTGCCGCAAGGGGTGACCGATCCGCTGCAGACCCTGCCCATCTACACGGACGTATTTGGCAAGATTGGGCTGGTGACGCTGCTGGTGGCGGTGGTGATGGCGCTGATGGTGCCCTGGCTCAACCGCATGATGCATGCCGGTCAGGGTGAAGAAGGGGAGGATCTGCTCTCGCAACAGGCCAAGGCCTGATGCAGGCATGGGGAGGGGCAGGATTGACCTGCCTCTCACCCCTCTGTCAACCGTACTGCTCTTCCATCCAGGCTTCCAGGATCAGCTGGGCGGAGACCCCGTCCACGCTGCCTTTCTCCAGCGCCCGATAACCTCCCCGCTCGAACAGACGCGCCCGCGCATCCGTGGTGGTGAGCCGCTCGTCCTTGAACTCCACTTGCTTGCCGAAGCGGCCGTGCAGCCGGTTGCCGAATTTGCGGGCCCGTACCGTGATCTCCTGCTCGGTGCCGTCCATGTTGAGTGGCAGGCCGACAACCAGCAGATCCGGTTGCCACTCCTTGAGCAGCTTGTCGATGTCGTCCCAGTTGGGGATGCCGTCGTTGGCCTTGATGGCGCGCAGGGGCTGGGCCGTGCCGGTAAGCTCCTGACCGATGGCCACCCCTATGCTTTTGGTGCCGTAGTCAAAGCCCATGATACTGCGTGATGACATTGCATTGATTCCTCAAAATGCCTCGCGAAATGCGTGGCAAACGGCATCAGCTGTGGCCGATGTCGCTGGATAGATGGATGGGGTTGACCCCTATGCTGGCGGCGGCCTGCTGCCAGCGCTGATGGATCGGGGTCTTGAACACCAGGTCCGGATTGGGCGGTATCACCAGCCAGGCACCGTCGACCAGCTCCTGTTCCAGCTGGCCGGCGCTCCAGCCGGCATACCCGAGCGCCACCAGCCAGTGGGCGGGGGCCTCCTCGGTGCCGAGGGTTTCCAATATATCCTTGGAAGTGGTGACCATGAGCTCATCCCCCACCTGCAGGGTGGAGTTGAAGCCGGGTCGGAAGCTGTGCAGCACGAAACCGCGGTCGGCGTGCACCGGCCCTCCCTGCAACACCGGCTGCTTGAGCTCGGGGCTGGGGGGCGGCGCCAGTTTGAGCTGGGTCAGCATGGCATCCAGCGACATGTCCACCGGGATGTTGACCACCAGCCCCATGGCGCCCTCTTCGCTGTGTTCGCACAGGTAGACCAGCGAACGCTCGAAATAGGGATCGGAGAGGCTCGGCATGGCGAGCAGGAAGTGATTTTGCAGTGTTTGCATATGGGCCAAATATTGCAAAGGTATTTGGGTCAATTATGGCAGTTCACCGAGGCGGGCAAAACCGCTTTTTACCGCTTGCGGGCCGGTTCCCCGCCAGAGTCAGGATGGAGATAACACCATGGAAGGTATTTCGATCAGACAGAAGTTGATCCTGGGCTGTGTGGTACCCCTGCTGGCACTGGTGCTGTTGGTGATCGGGGCTGTCCAGGCGATGTCCCAGCTGATGGCCGGCATGAACAGCATGTATCAGGGGGAGGTGGTGCAGCTCAAGGAGCTCAAGCAGATTGCCGATCTCTACGCGGTCAAGGTGATCGATGCGGCCAACAAGGCCAATGTGGGGGGCTTTGACCCCGCCAGATCGCGCGCGGACATGAATGCCGCCCAGCAGGAGATCAAGCGCATCTGGCAGGGCTACCGCAGCCAGCCGATGAGCCAGGCGGAGCAGCGGGAAGCCGACCAGATGCAGGGGCTGTTTGCGGCGGCAGACCGGGAGATTGAGGCGGTGATGCAGATCCTGGCGGACATGCAAGGGAGCAATCAGGGTCAGCTGGCCGCCCATATCATGCCGCTCTATCGGGTGATCGACCCGGTCAGCGACGGGATCAACGCCCTGGTGGAGTACCAGCTGAAGGAGGCCGAGAAGAACATGACCGAGCTCAACGGGCTCAGGGTGCAGCTCAACCGGCTGTTTATCTTGCTGCTGGTGGTCGGCGGCGCCTGCATCCTGTTCTTCGGGGTGTGGGCCGGGCGCAGCGTCAGCCAGCCCCTGGCTGCCATGGGCGGGATCTTGCGCGGCATGCAGAGGGATCTCGATCTGAGCAAGCTGGCGCCGGTGCTGCGCAAGGACGAGATGGGCGGGCTGGCCCACTCCCTCAACGACGTGATCTGCCATTTTCGCGAGCTCATCACCCAGATCAATGGCATGGCGGAGCAGCTCGCCAGGGAGTCGGCCCAGCTGGCCCATATCGGTGTCGAGAGCCGCCAGCGCTTCGCCCAGCAGCAGGCCGAGACCGATCAGACCGCGACGGCCATGAACCAGATGAGCGCGACCGTGGCGGAAGTGGCCAACAGCTCCAACAATGCTGCCGATGCGGCGCGCCATGCCGACGGGAGTGCCCGTCACGGTCACCAGATAGTGGCGGACGCCATCCAGTGCATGTCGGGGCTGTCGTCCCAGATCCAGAACACCGCTGCCATGATCACCCAGCTGGCCGATGACAGCCGCAATATCAGCAGCGTGATGGATGCCATTCGCGGCATCGCCGAGCAGACCAACCTGCTGGCGCTCAACGCCGCCATCGAGGCGGCGCGGGCCGGTGATCAGGGGCGGGGGTTTGCGGTGGTGGCCGACGAGGTGCGCACCCTGGCCCAGCGTACCCAGCGCTCCACCGAGGAGATCGGCAAGACCATCGTCAAGTTGCAGCAGGGGGCTACTCAGGCGGCTTCCAGCATGGAGCTGGGGCTGGATCAGGTGGAGCAGTCCAACCGCACCGTGCTGGCCTGCGGTCAGGCGCTCGGCGAGATTGTCAGCTCGGTCAACGTGATCAACGAGATGAATACCCACATCGCCACTGCGGCGGAGGAGCAGAGCAAGGTGGCCGAGGACATCAGCCGCAATGTGGTCAATATCGCCCACATCGCCAGCGAGTCGACAGAGGCCGCCTCCCAGTTGAACCAGAGTTGCCACGAGCTGGAACAGCTATCGAGCGAACTCAAGGTGAAGGTGGGACAGTTCCGCTGTTGACGGGGCAGAGGCAGGATAGAAAAAAGCAGGATAGAAAAGAGGCGGCCCCGGGGCCGCCTCTGTTGTTTATCGCCTGTGGTCGTGGCTGAGGCAGCTTAAGCCTTGGCCAGCCGACGCTCGATGGCATCCATCAGCATGCCGGTGATGTGCACGTCGAAGGCCGCTTCAATCTCGCGGATGCAGGTCGGGCTGGTGACGTTAATCTCGGTCAGGCGGTCGCCGATGATGTCGAGACCGACGAAGATAAGCCCCTTCTCTTTCAGCGTCGGGCCCACCGCACGGGCGATGGCCCAGTCGGCTTCGCTCAGGGGACGCGCTTCACCACGGCCGCCGGCCGCCAGGTTGCCGCGGGTCTCCCCTTGCGCCGGGATACGGGCCAGACAGTAGGGTACCGGCTCACCGTCCACCACCAGCACCCGCTTGTCGCCATCCTTGATGGCGGGCAGATAGGTCTGCGCCATGCAGTACTGACTGCCGTGAGAGGTTAATGTCTCGATGATGACGCCGGCGTTGGCGTCATCCTCCTTCATGCGGAAGATGGAGGCGCCGCCCATGCCGTCCAGCGGCTTGAGGATGACGTCCTTGTGCTTCGCGTGGAAGGCGCGCAGCTTGTCGGCGCGGCGGGTCACCAGCGTGGTCGGGGTGTGCTCGGCAAACCAGGCAGTGTAGAGCTTCTCGTTGGCGTCGCGCAGGCTCTGGGGCTTGTTGACGATGAGGCAGCCTTCATCCTCTGCCCGCTCCAGCATGTAGGTGGCGTAGATGAACTCGGTGTCGAAGGGGGGATCCTTGCGCATCAGGATCACGTCCAGGCTGGAGAGCGGCTGATCCACCACCTCGCCCAGGGTGTACCAGTCGGCATAGTCATATTTGACGGTGAGCGGACGCATGGTACCGAAGGCGCGACCGGCTTCCATGTAGAGGTCTTTCATCTCCAGATAGAACAGCTCGTAGCCGCGCTTTTGCGCCTCTTCGAGCATGGCGAAGCTGGAGTCCTTCTTGATATTGATGGCCGAGATGGGGTCCATCACGATGCCGAGTTTAATGGTCATCCGCTGTTCCTTCTTAATGGCTCGAGGGGGTTGTAGGGTCGATTAGCGCAGCGTAATCGGCCGCTTGCGGCTGCATCGAGGTTGTCATGGGGCTGATCGATGCGGCCTATGGTATCAAGCGAGATCGCCGAAGCGGCACTGCAGCGCAGTAATCGCCGTCAGAGCGGCGGTTTCGGTGCGCAGCACCCGCGGCCCCAGCAGCATCTCTTTGAAATCTTCCTGCACGGTACGGGCGATCTCGTCGCTCGACAAGCCCCCTTCCGGGCCGATCAGCAGGCGCACGCCGTGCTCGGGGATGGGCAGGGTGTTGATGCTGTAAGGGGCGCGCGGGTGCAGGTTGAGCTTGAGTTCGTTGGTCTCTTCCGCCAGCCAGGCGTCGAGCTCCATCGGCATGCGAACGATGGGCACGGTATTGCGGCCGCACTGCTCGCAGGCGCTGATCACCACCTTCTGCCACTGCTCGCGTTTTTTCTCCAGCCGATCGGCCGGCAGCTTGACGCCGCAGCGCTCGGAGAAGAGCGGGGTGATGCAGGTGACGCCGAGCTCCACCGATTTCTGGATGGTGAAGTCCATCTTGTCGCCGCGGCTGATCACCTGACCGAGGTGGATGGCCAGCGGGGATTCCACCGAGCGGGTGTCGCAGCTGTCGATGGTCACTTCCACCGACTTCTTGCCCACATTGGCGATGGTGGCGGGGTACTGGTTGCCGTCGCCGTTGAACAGCTCGAGCTGCTGACCCGGCTGCATGCGCAGCACCCGGCCGATGTGGTTGGCACCGTCTTCCGACAGGGCGATGGTCTGGCCAACTTGCAGGGCGGCCGGTTCATAGATACGTGGAATGCGCATGGCTCAGTGTCAGTCTCTGGTTCAAGAAGAGGGATTTTAAATCCCTTGTGTCCATAGATGGGGTTATCGGCACTGCTTTTCAATAAAGGGGTTGGTATTGCCCTGCAGCTTGCCGATGCGGCGGTTGCGCTCGCACTCCCAGCCCTCTGCCGGGTACTGGCGATCCCAAGCTTCAAACAGTTTACGCTGTTGCGCTGCCAGACGCAGCCCATACTGCTGGCTCATGTAGAGGTAGGCGCGGGCAATCTGGCCGCGTACCGGCCCCTTGGGCGGCTGCACCTGGCGATTTTTGAAGTCCACCAGCATCCGGCACTGGCCGTACTGATCCGGGGTGCCATTCCAGTCGGAGAAGCGGAAGTTGGCCCGATCGCCGTTCACCTCGCCGATGGCGGGGAAGAGGTTGTGCATGTCCCCCTCCATCTGGTTGAACTCGTCGCTCTTGCCACAATTCTTGCGACCGCCCTGCTGCCAGCACTGCAGCTGGTGGCCGAACTCCCAGGCCGGCACCACGTGCTCCCACTCGATGCGGGCGGCACGCTTGGGCTGCTTGCGCGGCTCATAGCCGCAGCTGGCCAGATCCGGGCTCATCTTCTTGCCCTGATAGTCAATCTTGCAGCCGCAATAGAAGGTGACCGGGTGATCCTGATAGAGGCGGTTCAGATCCTGTTTGGCGGCGCGAAAGGTCTGGGCATGCAGGGGCAGACTGACCAGCAGGGTCAGGACGAGAGAGAGCAGGGGACGAAACATGGTGATCCTTGGCAATGAGATGGTTGGCGGAAAAAAGCAGAGAGGCACCCTAGCACAGGGACGCGACACCGGCTGGCTTACTGCGACGAGCCAACCCGTTCCAGCGGCTGCTTGCAGCGGCGGCAGTGGTAGCGAGCCTCGCCGCGCACCACCTTGTTGTGGCGGCGCACCGACAGCTGATGCTGCTGGCAGAGGCAGCGATAGGGGATGGTCGGCTGCGCCAGTACCGCCAGATCGAAGCTGTGGGTGGTTCTGGGCTCAAGGCCGAACACCTCCCGCATCACCGATTGCCACTGGCGGCCGTGAGGCAGCACCCGCGATCTGCCGCGCCCATCGCCGCTATGTTCACCCCAAAGGGCATAAACCAGCAGGTGGGCCACCTCATGGGGCACTACCTCGGCCAGAAACGCCTGCTGGTTGGCCTGGTAGAGGGCCGGGTTGAAGCGCAGCTCCCAGGTTTGCAGCCGCGCCGACCCTGCCGCCCGGCCGCGCATGTTGCAATGGACTTGCGGGCGGGGGAAGGTGCGGCCAAGGCGCGCTTCGGCCTGCACAAAACAGGCGTCGACGCGGGCGAGCAACTGATCGTGCAGGGCGGGATCGAGGCGGGTAGCGGTGACGGACATCGGGTTCTCGGCAAATGGCGGACAAGCAAAAGGGGAGCCAGGCTCCCCTTTATACCACAAGCGTGATGCTTACAGACCGGCGGCGGAACGCAGCAGTTCGGCCTTGTCGGTCTGCTCCCACGGGAACTCGTTGCGACCGAAGTGACCGTAGGCGGCAGTGGCCTGGTAGATCGGACGCTTCAGATCCAGCATCTGGATCAGGCCGTACGGACGCAGTTCGAAGTGCTCGCGTACCAGCTTGACCAGCAGATCCTCGGCCACCTTGGCAGTGCCGAAGGTTTCGACGCTGATGGAGGTCGGCTCGGCCACGCCGATGGCGTAGGAGATCTGGATTTCGCAGCGGTCCGCCAGACCGGCGGCGACGATGTTCTTGGCCACGTAGCGGGCGGCGTAGGCAGCGGAGCGGTCAACCTTGGACGGATCCTTGCCGGAGAAGGCGCCACCACCGTGACGGGCCATACCGCCGTAGGTGTCGACGATGATCTTGCGACCGGTCAGACCGCAGTCGCCCATCGGGCCGCCGATAACGAAACGGCCGGTCGGGTTGATGAAGTACTTGGTGTCCTTGTTGACCCACTCGGCCGGCAGCACCGGCTTGATGATCTCTTCGCGTACCGCTTCAACCAGATCCTTGTGGCTGATGGATTCGGCGTGCTGGGTAGAGAGCACCACGGCATCCACACCGATGATCTTGCCGGCGTCGTCGTAGGCGAAGGTCAGCTGGCTCTTGGCATCCGGACGCAGCCACGGCAGGGTGCCGTTCTTGCGCACTTCAGCCTGACGCTTCACCAGCAGGTGAGAGTAGGTGATGGGGGCCGGCATCAGCACGTCGGTTTCGTTGGTGGCGTAGCCGAACATCAGGCCCTGGTCGCCCGCACCCTGTTCCAGCGGATCGCTGCGGTCAACGCCCTGGTTGATGTCCGGGGACTGCTTGCCGATGGCGTTCAGCACGGCGCAGGAGTCGGCATCGAAGCCCATGTCGGAGTGGGTGTAGCCGATGTCGCGCACGGTGTCGCGCACGATCTGCTCGATGTCTACCCAGGCGGTGGTGGTTACTTCACCGGCCACCATGACCATGCCGGTCTTGACCAGGGTCTCGCAGGCGACACGGGCCTTGGTGTCTTGCTTGAGGATGGCGTCCAGGACCGCATCGGAGATCTGGTCCGCAATCTTGTCGGGATGGCCTTCGGAGACCGACTCGGAAGTAAACAGCTTTGCCATGATGGGATTCTCAGCTTGTCTGGGGTTATCGCCGCAGCAATAACCGGGTGATGATAGGATGATTGTAGAGGTATCTACATCTGGACGTCCATTTTAGTTAGCGCCCCCCTCGATTGCCAGCACTATTTTGGTTTTACCGCCCCTTGGCCGAACAAGATCCGCGCTTTACCCCATTTGGGGTGTAAAGCGGTTACGACTCAATCGTTTGCCCCGTCAAGAAAAGCGATTGAGCTCCCAAAGCCACTTTATTCGCCCAGATAATATTTGCACGCCGCGCCCCCTGCTGGGACAATAACGCGCCTTAATCTTGGCCATCAAATGAAGCAATCGCAGGAGATACAGATGCCTTCTCGTAAAGAGCTTGCCAATGCCATTCGCGCATTGAGTATGGATGCCGTTCAAAAAGCCAACTCCGGTCACCCGGGCGCCCCCATGGGAATGGCGGATATCGCCGAAGTGTTGTGGCGCAGCCACCTCAAACATAACCCGAACAACCCCAAGTGGGCCGACCGCGACCGTTTCATTCTCTCCAACGGCCACGGCTCCATGCTGCTGTACTCCCTGCTGCACCTCTCCGGTTATGACCTCTCCATCGACGATCTGAAAAACTTCCGCCAGCTGCACTCTCGCACCCCGGGTCACCCGGAGTACGGTTACGCGCCGGGCGTTGAAACCACTACCGGTCCGCTGGGTCAGGGCATCACCAATGCCGTCGGCATGGCGATCGCCGAGAAGGCCATGGCCGAGCAGTTCAACCAGCCGGGTCACGACATCGTCGACCACTACACCTACGCCTTCATGGGCGACGGCTGCCTGATGGAAGGTATCTCCCACGAAGCCTGCTCCCTGGCCGGTACCCTGCAACTGGGCAAACTGATCGCGTTCTGGGATGACAACGGCATCTCCATCGACGGTCACGTGGAAGGCTGGTTCACCGACGACACCGTCAAGCGTTTCGAAGCTTACGGCTGGCACGTAATCCCGGCTGTTGACGGCCACAGCCCGGAAGCGATCAACGCTGCCATCGAAGCCGCCAAGGTCGAGACCGGCAAGCCTTCCTTAATCTGCTGCCGCACCATCATCGGTTACGGTTCCCCGAACAAGTCCGGCTCCCACGACTGCCACGGTTCACCGCTGGGCAATGACGAGATCGCCGCCGCCCGTGCCTTCCTGAAGTGGGACCACGCGCCGTTCGTTATTCCGTCCGACATCGCTGCCGAGTGGAACGGTCAGGAGAAGGGCGCCAAACTGGAAGCCGACTGGACTGCCAAGTTCGCCGCCTATGAAGCCGCTCACCCGACCCTGGCTGCCGAATTCAAGCGCCGTACCGCTGGCGAGCTGCCGGCCAACTGGGCCGCTGAATCTGCCAAGATCATCGAAACCCTGCAAGCCAACCCGGCCAAGATCGCAACCCGCAAAGCCTCCCAGAACTCGCTGGAAGCCTTCGGCAAGCTGCTGCCGGAGTTCATGGGTGGCTCTGCCGACCTGGCGCCGTCCAACCTGACCATGTGGTCCGGCTCCAAATCCCTGACCAATGACGATGCCTCCGGCAACTACATCCACTACGGTGTCCGCGAGTTCGGCATGTCCGCCATCATGAACGGTATCGCCCTGCACGGTGGTTTCATCCCCTACGGCGCCACCTTCCTGATGTTCATGGAGTACGCTCGCAACGCCCTGCGCATGGCCGCCCTGATGAAGCAGCGCGCCATCTTCGTTTACACCCACGACTCCATCGGTCTGGGTGAAGATGGCCCGACTCACCAGCCGGTCGAGCAGATCGCCTCTCTGCGTCTGACCCCGAACATGAGCACCTGGCGTCCGTGTGACCAGGTTGAATCCGCTATCGCCTGGAAGCACGCCATCGAGCGTACCGACGGCCCGACTGCGCTGATCTTCTCTCGTCAGAACCTGGCCCAGATGGACCGCAGCGCCCAGCAGCTGGCCGACACCGCCAAGGGTGGCTACGTGCTGAAGGATTGCGCTGGCAAGCCTGAGCTGATCCTGATCGCCACCGGTTCCGAAGTGGAACTGGCCGTTGCCGCCTATGAGCAGCTGACTGCCAAGGGTCGTGCCGTGCGCGTGGTCTCCATGCCGGCCACCGACGTGTTCGACGCCCAGTCTGCCGAGTACAAAGAGTCTGTCCTGCCGGCCTCCGTCACCAAACGTGTGGCCATCGAAGCCGGCATCGCCGACTACTGGTACAAGTACGTCGGTTTCGGCGGCAAGATCATCGGTATGACCACCTTCGGTGAGTCTGCACCGGCCGAGCTGCTGTTCAAGGAATTCGGCTTTACCGTGGAAAACGTGGTTGCGACCGCTGAATCCCTGTAATAGCTGACAATTGAGCCTCTTTGGCTCAATAGTCGGAACAACAAACGCCCTCCATCGCAAGATGGGGGGCGTTTTATTTAGCTATTAATGTTAAAAATGTTTAT
Organism: Aeromonas sp. DNRA1; assembly: GCF_963888745.1. Classification (NCBI taxonomy): domain Bacteria; kingdom Pseudomonadati; phylum Pseudomonadota; class Gammaproteobacteria; order Aeromonadales; family Aeromonadaceae; genus Aeromonas; species Aeromonas sp. DNRA1. Next base: position 369,235 of record NZ_CAWPKQ010000002.1, read on the forward strand.
CTGATTCAAGGGTTAACCAGGGGCGTTTTATGCAGACAGAAACAGAAATCATTGAGCTATCTGAATTTCTGTTGGAGTTCAATAAAGAGAGTGACAGAGGGGCTGTGCTTAATGCGGCTGCAGTGTTAGATGACTGGTTGAAAAATATTCTTGAGTCATTTTTTGTTAAAAACAAATCAGGTAGTGAACTTGTTAGTGGTTTCAATGCACCACTTGGAACGTTTGCCGCCAAGGTAACTGCTGCTCATGCGCTCGGTCTTATTGAAGAAAGTGAGTATCATGAGATAACTATAATCCGTAAGATTAGAAATGAGTTCGGTCATAGTTGGAGAGGTGTTGATTTATGTTCTGGTAAGGTACTAAATCTTGTGAGCCAGTTACCTTGGTGTGGCCCAGATGAGCTGGAGTCAAATTCAACACCAAGAATGCGCTTTAATTTTGCTATAGCAATATTACTGTCAGATTTAATGTGGCGTTCAAGATTGGTTGAAAAAGAACGTAGAAAAGTTAGGTCGTGGTCAAATAAGTCAAGAAAGTCTGTAGGTTCGATTAGCGAAGCGTAATCGGACATTCGCGTTCTTTATATCGATGTCATAAAAATAATATCCCTTCCTGTTACCAAACAAGAGACCGGCATATAGCCGGTCTCTTTTTATTATTCAGGGCATGTCTTATGCCTGCGGCGGGGTGCTTTCCGCATTGGACATCACCGCATCAATCTGCACCAGGGCGCCGGCAGGCAGCTCGCTCACACCAATCACGGTGCGGGCGGGCAGATAGGCCGGGAAGTATTTGGTGTAGATGGCATCCACGTCCGCCAGATCCGCGATGTTCTTCACCTGGATATTGACCTTGACGATATCGTCCATCACGTGGCCGATGCTCTCGACGATGGTCTTGATATGGGCGAGGCACTGGGCGGTCTGCTCCTTGACACAACCGGTCAGGATCTTGCCTGTGGCCAGATCAACCGGCAACTGGCCGGCGATATGGTTGTAGTGGGAGAAGGCGACGGTCTGGGTGTGCAGCGGGCTGCGCGGTGCCTTGTCGGTATTGCGGGCGCTGATCACCAGATTGTGTCTGTCTTCCACCAGCTGCGGCGGGGTGCCGTCACCGTGGGAGATGACCGCATCCATCTGCACCCGGGCGCCCAGCGGCAGGGCGGAGGCCACGATCACGCTGCGGGCTGGCAGGTAGGCGACAGCACGGGCAATGGCGGAGTCCGGGAAGAAGGTGGTGTAGACCTCGTTGACGGCGTCCAGATCGGCCAGATCAGTCAGATAGACGGTGACCTTGACGATATCGTCAAACGGCACATCGATGCTCTCCAGCACGTGCTTGATATTGCGCAGGCACTGGCCAGCCTGCTGCTGGATGCCACCGGCGACCAGCTGGCCCGACGCGGCATCGACCGGTAGCTGGGCACCGATATTGTTGTAGTGGGAGAAGGCGACGGTGTGGGTCGAGAGCGGATCCTGCGGCGCCTTGTCGCTGTTGCGGGAGAGCTTCAGCAGGGGGCAGGGGGCCTGCGGGAAGGTGCCTTCACCGTTGGAGATGAGCGCGTCCATCTGCACGGCGGCGCCGAGCGGCAGACCGGCCACCGCCAGCACGGTGCGGGTCGGCAGCAGGTGGGGGAAGAACTCGCCATAGACGGCGTTGACCGCGTCGAGATCGGCAATCTCTTTGAGAAACACCGTGATTTTGACCACGTCATCCATCACATGATCGATGCTCTCGACGATGGCCTTGATATTGGTGAGGCACTGTCTGGCCTGCGCCTTGATATCCCCTGCGACCAGCGCGCCCGTTTTCGGGTCGACCGGCAGCTGGGCGGAGATATTGTTGTAGTGGGAGAACGCCACGCTCTGGGTGCTGGGGCTCAGATTCTGCGGTGCACTGGCGGTATTTCTGGCTGACTTGATGATGGTACCACTCATGGCGATACTCCTTTTTCGTTTTTGATGTAGGGTCAGGCCGCGTTGTTCTTCCCTGGCCGAATGCGTCACGCAGGGCGATACCCATGATGGCGGCAACAGTTGCCCGTTCCCGCCGCAGGGCGACGGGGCAAGGGACCATGGTCATCACTGTGTAAAGCCTTGTGTCTGTGCCGCCGGCGCGTGCAAACGGATAAGGGAGAAATAAATCGGCTTGATGATTCAGACGGGAGGATTCTAGGGGGCGTTCGCCAGCGGATGCAAACCGGGATCCGGTTTCTATGAGGTGGCTCAACAGAGTGAAATATATTCACTTTGCTATTCAATGCATGACCAGAATGACCAATAAAGGTGATGGCGCTCCCACTTTTTTCCATGCAGGCGGCTGATGGCGCCTTTATTGGCGCCGATTCAGGTTACCAGCTGTAAATTCCAGGTTAATGATTCTGACCAACTTGCAGGATATTATCCCGGTTTTGCATAGCTATTTATTTTTCGGCCTGGTGAAGGGCTTTTCAGAAGGCCAAAAATATGCCTGAAGTGAGCCGCAAGAGAGCCATTGAAATAACATTCAGCCCATCTGCATGGCAATAAGCTGGAGTGGCAGGATGAGGATGGAAATGAGGGGGGCTGTTCACTGCCGGATGCGGCAACCAGGCGGGCAGGACTCCACTCGGCATATGCCATATATTTTCAGCGCTGCGAACTGGACCTGGCAGCGCGGGCGCCGTACGTCAGCAACCTGTCAGAGGGAAGGGCGCTGCGCATTTACCCGGCCCCTGGCAGTCAATACTGTGAGAGCGAGTCAACCCATGATGGAGAGAGTCCCATGACCGAGAAGCTGATTGACGACAAGCAACCGACCCCGGATCCGGCGGAGCAGAATGCCTTTTTCCCTTCCCCCTATTCATTGAGCCAGTTCACTTCGCGCAAGTCGGATCTGGCGGGGGCCGACTATCCCGCCCCCTATCGCGGTGGCCGCTGGAAGATCCTGCTGATCGGGGCCGACGAGCGCTATCTGCCCACCGACAACGGCACCCTGTTCTCTACCGGCAACCACCCGGTGGAAACCCTGCTGCCGATGTATCACCTCGACAAGGCGGGCTTTGCCTTTGAAGTGGCCACCCTGTCGGGCAATCCGGTCAAGTTCGAGTGGTGGGCCATGCCGACGGAGGATGAGGCGGTGGTGGGGCTCTATGGCAAATACCAGGGGCAGTTTCGCCAGCCCGCCAAACTGGCGGATCTGCTGGCGCAAGTGCAGGCCCCCGATTCGGACTACCTCGGCGTGTTCATTCCCGGCGGGCACGGCGCCCTGCTGGGGCTGCCCGAGAGCGCCGAGGTCAAGGCGCTGCTGGAGTGGGCGATGGCCCACGAGCGTTTCATCATCACCCTCTGCCACGGGCCGGCGGCCTTGCTGGCGGTAGCCAATCCGCACACCTTTGCCGGCTACCGGATCTGCGCCTTCCCCGATGCGCTGGATGAGCAGACGCCGGCGATCGGTTATATGCCGGGCCGGCTCACCTGGAAGTTTGGCGAGCGGCTCAAGGGGATGGGGTTTGAGATCGTCAACAGCGGCATCTCGGGGGAGGTGTGCCGGGATCGCAATCTGCTGACCGGTGACAGCCCGCTGGCCGGCAATCCGCTCGGCAAGCTGGCCGCCACTACCCTGCTGGAGGCGGTGAGCCGCCAATAGTGTCACGCCTTTGCAAGAGGGGCTGGCAGCGCTGAACAGGCAGGAAATGAAACAGCAGGGCCGTCGAGTGACGGCCCTGCTCTATTGGGTCAGGCAGGATAGAGGGCACCCAGTACAGCGGGGCGGCTAGCGCCGGTGACAGCGGGCAGGTTGCCGGGTTGGCGGTGGATAAAGCGCTGCGCCAGCCAGGCAAACGCCGCGCCTTCCATCCAGTCGGGGGCGATCCCCAGCTCGGCCGTGTTGGCGATGCGCCAGCCGGACAGCAGGCTGGCCAGCTCCGCCAGCAGCGGGGTGTTATGGGCGCCGCCGCCGCAGACATACAACTCGGGCCGGCTCTGCGCATCCGCCAGTGTGGGCAGCTGGCGGGCGATGCTGTGGCAGGTGAGCGCCTGCAGGGTGCGCTGCACATCCGCCGGGGCATGGGCGTGGCCGGCCAGCTCGCCATCGAGCCAGTCGAGGGTAAACATCTCCCGCCCGGTGCTCTTGGGGTGGGGGGCGGCAAAGTAGGGGTGAGCCAGCAGCTGCTCCAGCAGTGCAGGGATAAGCCGGCCGCTGGCCGCCCACTGGCCGCCGGCATCGTAACCGGCTCCCTGGGGGTGATGGCGGCGATACCAGCCGTCGAGCAGGGTATTGGCCGGGCCGGTATCAAAGCCATAGACGCCATCCGCCTGGCCCGGCAGCACCGAGATATTGGCGATGCCGCCGAGGTTCAGCACCACCCGCAGGGCGCCGGGGCGGGCAAAGAAGGCCTGATGGAAGGCGGGCACCAGTGGCGCCCCCTGGCCGCCGAGGGCCATGTCCATGGTGCGAAAGTCGGCCACCACATCGATGCCGGTCAGCGCCGCCAGCAGGGCCGCGTTGCCGATCTGCAGGGTAAAGCCGAGCTGGGGGCGGTGGCGGATGGTCTGGCCGTGGCTGCCGAGGGCGCGAATATCTTTGGGAGTCAGCCCCGCTTTGGCCAGCAGGGCGTGGGTGGCGGCGGCAAACTGGCGGGCGACCAGGTTGTCGGCGACCCCCATGCGGTCGATCTCGTTGTCGCCCGGGGTGCAGAGAGCGTGCAGCTCGTGGGCGGTCTCCGCTGGCCAGGGGTGGCACAGCGCCGCCTCTACTCGAAGTGCTTCCCTATCCATCGTCACCAGCACGGCGTCGATACCATCCATGCTGGTACCGGACATCAAGCCTATATAGCGTTCAGTCATGGGGCTTCCTTACTTGCAGGTCGGGAAAAAGCACGTGAGAGAGGGAGCGGCCTCGATTCCATGCCGTATTCTGGTACCGGACATCAAGCCTATATAGCGTTCAGTCATGGGGCTTCCTTACTTGCAGCGCGGGAAAACGTACGTGAGAGAGGGGGCGGCCTCGATCCCATGCCGTATTCTGGTACCGGACATCAAGCCTATATAGCGTTCAGTCATGGGGCTTCCTTACTTGCAGAGCGGGAAAACGCACGTGAGAGAGGGAGCGGCCTCGATCCCATGCCGTATTCTGGTGCCCGACATCAAGCCTATATAACGCTCGTTCATGACTGCTCCTTGTGGGTCTCTGGCATGGTGGTTCAGCTGCCGCCGTTGGCCCGCTTGTTCTGTGCCAGCTGCAGCTCCGGGCTGTCCAGCTTGGCCAGCTGGGGCATGGCCTGGGCCTTGAAGTTGGCCAGCGCCCGCCCGCTGAGAGACTCCGCCTGGGGCAGGTTGAGGGTGCGCGGGTTCTTGTGCACGCCGCCCACCACGAACTCATAGTGCAGGTGTGGGCCGGTGACCCTGCCGGTGCCGCCGAGCAGGCCGATGGTCTGGCCCTGCTTCACTCGCTGCCCCTTGTTGACGGTGCGCTTGGAGAGGTGCAGGTACTTGGTCACGTAGTTGCCAGCGTGCTTGATAAAGACGTAGTTGCCGTTGAACTGGTTGTAGCCGGCGGCCACCACGCTGCCGCCGCCCGCCGCCATGATGGGGGTCCCCACCGGCGCCACGTAGTCGATGCCGTTGTGGGGGCGCACCTTGCCGGTGACCGGGTGCAGCCGGCGCGGATTGAAGTTGGAGCTGATGTACTTGAAGTTGACCGGTGCGCGCAGGAAGCTCTTGCGCATCGCCTTGCCATCCGGGGTGTAGTAGTTGCCATCCTCGTTCAGCACGGCGCGATAGGCGGTGCCCTGGTTGATGAACTCGGCGGCCAGGATGTCGCCGGAGGCAACCCGCTCGTCATCCTGGTACTTCTCTTCGTAGACCACCCGGAAGCTGTCGCCCGGCTGCAGGTCCTGAGCGAAGTCGATGTCCCAGCCGAAGATGGCGGCCAAGTCCATGATCTGATCCTCGGTCATGCCGGCGTCGACGGCTGCGCCCCAGAAGCTGGAGCGGATCTCGCCCTTGGCCACCTGCTCGCGGGTGTCGAGTTCGAGTTTGACCGGTCTGGCCACGAAGCTGTCGGCCTTGCGGCTCACCTTGAGCGCCTGCTCCAGGCTGTGGGGGTAGTAGAGGCTGTGCAGCTCGCCGCCCTTGGTGAGCTTGAAGGTGAGCTCCTGGCCTGGCTTGAGCAGGCGCAGGGTATCCGTGCCCTCGAGCTGGTCGATGAGGTGCAGATCCGTGGTGCTGAGGCCGAGGCGCTGGAAGATGATCCCCATGTTGTCACCGCTGCGTACCTTAACCTGCTTGGTGATGTAGCTCGGCTTGGGCGGGGCGACGGGCTTGGCTTCGGCCAGCAGCGCCTCCTCGTCGACCTGCTGCTCGATGGCCAGCTCGTTGCCGTTGTCATCGACCCGGGTAGCGACTGCCTGTTCGCTCGGCCAGGCCGCCAGCATCATCACCATGATGCTCAGGATCAGCACCATTTTTCGGTGCCAGTGAGGGAGAGAGTTGAAGGCGTGCCAAATGACCATGAGAAGCAGACGAAGTTGAGCCGGGAAGAATGTCGGAGTTTACCGCCTTTCCAATTGGCCCGCCATTCCAGTAATATGTCTGGCCCTGTGGAATCGTGATTGGAGAGTCAAAAAATGTCCCAGCTCGAGGTGGCGCTAGCCGAGATCAAGCGCGGAGCGGAAGAAATTCTGGTGGAAGAAGAACTGGTCGCCAAGTTGAAGGAAGGGCGCCCGCTGCGTATCAAGTTGGGGATGGACCCGACGGCTCCCGACATTCATCTGGGTCATACCGTGATCCTCAACAAGCTGAAGACCTTCCAGGATCTGGGCCATGAAGTGATCCTGCTGATCGGTGACTTCACCGCCATGGTGGGTGATCCCTCCGGCAAGAACGCCACCCGTCCGCCGCTCTCCGAAGAGGCCATCAAGCACAACGCCCTCACCTATGCCGAGCAGGCGTTCAAGATCCTCGATCCCGCCAAGACCCGCATCGAGTACAACTCCACCTGGCTGAGCGAGCTGGGCGCGACCGGCATGATCAAGCTGGCGGCCAAGCAGACCGTGGCCCGCATGATGGAGCGTGACGACTTCAAAAAGCGCTACAGCAACGGCCAGTCCATCGCCATTCACGAATTCCTCTATCCGCTGCTGCAAGGCTATGACTCGGTCGCGCTGAAGGCGGACGTCGAGCTCGGCGGTACCGATCAGAAGTTCAACCTGCTGATGGGCCGCGAGCTGCAAAAAGATGCCGGCATGGCGACCCAGTGCGTGCTGATGATGCCGCTGCTGGTAGGCCTGGACGGCGTCAAGAAGATGTCCAAGTCCGCTGCCAATTACATCGGCGTGCACGACGCCCCGGGCGAGATGTTCGGCAAGATCATGTCCATCACCGACGATCTGATGTGGAACTACTACGAGCTGCTCTCCTTCCGTCCGCTGGCTGAAATCGAAGAGTTCAAGGCAGGTATCGCTGCCGGCACCCTCAACCCGCGCGACGTGAAGATCTGGCTGGCCAAGGAGATCATCGCCCGTTATCACGACGAGGCGGCGGCCGAGGCGGCCCATGAAGATTTCACCCAGCGCTTCTCCAAGAACGCCATTCCGGACGAAATGCCGGAAGTCGAGCTGGCACTGGAAGGCGAAGGGCTGGCCATTGCCAACCTGCTGAAAGATGCCGATCTGGTGGCCACCACCTCCGAAGCGCTGCGGATGATCAAGCAGGGCGCGGTGAAGGTTGATGGCGAGAAGCTGGACGATGGCAAGGCACTCATCGGTGCCGGTACCGCCGTCTACCAGGTCGGCAAGCGCAAGTTTGCCCGGGTGACCGTCAAGTAAGTCGCCATCTCCGGTGCCGCCATAAGAAAGGCCTCCCTTGCGGAGGCCTTTTTGTTGGCTCATTCCTGCAAAGAGGGATCAACCCTCTGTTTTCAGGAAGTTGCGGTAGAGCATGTAGAGGTGGGCCGAGCTCCAGCTGAAGTTGCTGGCCCCCTGCATGGCGCCGGTCTCCGGGTTGTAGTTCTCGCGGATGGGGCCGCTGCCCGCCAGCCCCTCGGCATTGCTAAACAGCTTGTTGACGAGCTGTTGGGCATCACTGCGATAGCCGTAGTTCTCCAATCCCTTCACCCCGAAGTAGAACTGATCCAGCCAGACCCGGCCGCGCCAGTAGATGTCAGGGTCGTAGGCCGGGTTGGTCAGCGCCGCCGTGCCGAGCGGCACCTTGGTGTTGAACTCCTGGGCATTGAGCATCACCTCGCGTACCCGCGCCGCCTTCTCCTTGTCCGCCACCTCGGCCCAGAGCGGGCTCCACCCTTCCGGGCCACGGCCGCGGGCGGTCAACAGCTTGCCGACGCAGCCGTTGGCGTTGGGCAGATCCCCCTGGGCTATCTGGCGGTCGTAATAGAAGCCGGAGGCCTCATCGAACAGGCAGCTGTTGATATAGCCGGCCAGCTGGGTCGCCCCTTCGCGATAGCGGCTCGCCTCGTCCGGCTTGCCGAGCAGTTCGGCCATGTCGGCCAGGATGCGTTTCTCCTTGGCGAGGAAGGCGTTGAGCTCCACCGACTCCTGATCGATGGAGAAGCCGATGAGGCTGCCGTCATCCTGATGGTTTTCGAAGAAGAAGACGTTCCAGTCCTGGCGCGCCTTGGCCATGTCGCCGCCATAGGTCTTGTCGGCATAGCGCTTGAGCTGATCCGGCTCGATAAAGCCGAAGCGGGCGGCGTTGTCCATGCCGGATTCCCAACCAGCGCCGTGCTGGGCGCCGATATCCATGTCGGCGTAGCCGCCAACGCTCAATACCTGCTGATAGAGCGCCATGCCGGCGCAGCCATACCAGCCATCTCCCTCATCGGAACAGCTCGACAGATCCAGCCCGACTGGTGCCCCCGTCGGGTACTGCACCTTGAAGGTGATGTTGCCGAACTCGTCGTTGTGCTCGACGTGGCGGGTGGCGCCATATTCGATGATGCCGTTGCGGTTGTTGTCCCGCGCCCGATACCACCAGTCGTGATAGGCCTGGATCTTCGGATACATCTCGGCGATGAAGGCCTTGTCCTGGGTGGCGCTGTAGATCTCCCAGATGGCCCAGGCGGAGAGGGGCGGCTTGGTGTCGCGCTCGTTCCAGTTGCCGCCGTCGCCACCGCGATCGGCGAGCTTGTTGTAGAAGACGGCGTCGATCACCATGCCGGCATCCTGCGGCCGGACCGGGTCATCGGCCTGGATCTGGTAGTCATACATGGCGCGCACGTTGTTCTTGGCCACTTCCGGGTTGAAGTGGGCCATGGCATAGGCGTGCTTCCAGCTGTCCCAGGCCCAAACCCCGTCGAACCAGCGGGCGGTGTTGGAGGGGGTCACCCCGTCGTGCAGGATGGCGCCGGCCGGCGAGCGCCAGTTGCCGTTGAGGGTCTCCATCGCCTTGACCGCGATGCGCCGCTCCGATTCCGGGATCCCCTGATTGGAGAGGCCGCGCGCCAGGTAATCCTCCCAGCGGCGGATTGAGTCGTCGAAATGGCTGGCGGGGTTGGCCAGCAGCGCCTGGCGGCTCTGCTCGAAACGACTCGCTTCAGCACTGCTGTGAACATAGCTCTGCAGGGTGTAGATATCCTGCTGGCCCTTGGCGGCCAGGGTGAGGCTGGCCTCGCTCACGTAGCCGAGCCCCTGCTCGTCGAGGGTGGTGCGACTGGGCAGGGTGCGATCGATGCGGTAGCTGGCGCTGCCGCTTTGCATGATGTTCCAGGTGCTGCGCAGTTTGCCGAACTGGAATGCCACGCCGCGCTCGGTCTGGCTGATGGTGCGGGTCCAGGCGGGGTACTGCTCGGCGACCGTCTTGTTGGCATCCCACTGGTTGAGCAGCTCCCCCTGCCAGTTGAGCTTGAGGGTGAGGGGGGCGTCAGAGTGGTTGATGAGGCGGGTGCGAACCAGCGCAGTGCGGGCATCGCCATAGCGCAGCTCCAGCTCCAGAGTGAAGGGTTCGAATTCGAAGCGCTGCACCAGCGCCCCCGGGATGGCGTACAGCGCCTGCTTGCTGGCGCTGGTGAGCGGGAAGGCGCGGCCGTTCTCGTCGCTCAGGGTCAGCTTGTCCAATTCGCTTGCGAAGAACAGGCTGTACTCCTCGGCGATGACCATGGGGCCGGTAAAGCCGCCCCATTCGCTGTCGCTGGCGGGCAGCAGGAAGCCGTGCCAGGCACCGAGATCGAGCAGCGGGTTGTATTTGAGGTTGGAGTAGCTGTCAAAGTCACGGAACTGGAGCGGGGTGCCGCTGCGGTCGATCACGTTCTGATACTGGTTCGCCAGGGTGGCGCTGGGGGCGGCCGGGCTGCTGGAGTCATTGCCGTTGCAGGCTGTGAGGCCGAACAGGGCGACGCTCAGGGTGACGGATAGTAAACTTTTACGAAACATCTCTCGCTCCAATGACAGTTTTTGTAGGTTAAGGAAGGTGTTTTTTAGTGTTTGTTTTAGTGAAAGCGTTTGCGAGAGCCATTATAGGGTGATTTTGACGGGATTATTGGCGCTGCGTCACAGTGCAGTAGGGGCAGGTGTGAGCCGGATCACCCGGTTACACGAGGTTACATAGCTTTATGTTTTAGTAACTATTTACTTGTTTGGCGGCAGCCAGCGAGAGAGAGGAGGGGCAGGTGCGCAGGTATTGATAGGGGGTCAGGCCGAACTCCTGCTTGAAGCGGGCGGCAAAGCGGCTGGGGGAGTCGTAGCCACACACGAGGGCCGTCTCCAGCGGTGCCAGCCCCTGTTGCAGCAGGGTGAGGGCGTGGCTCATGCGCACCTGGGTCAGCAGCTGGCGAAAGCTGCGCCCCTCGGCGGCCAGCTTGCGCGCCATGGAGGCGCGGCTCATGGCGAAGTGCGGTGCTACCCCCTCCAGAGTGTGGTCGGCGCCCGGCTCCACCCCAAGGTAGCGGGCCAGCCGCTCACCGAGGGTCATGGTGTGGGCGGGAAACAGCAGGTCGAGCCCGCCGGCGGCCTGCAGCTCGGCATAAAAACCCTGCAGCAGCTGGACTTGAGTGGTCTCATTGAGCCGCCGATCCGCCATGGAGCAGACCAGCTCGAAACAGAAGGCCAGCGCCGGGCTGACCGCGAGGCGCGGCTCCCTGAGCGGGCCGGCCTGGGCGGCGCCGAGCCATTCGACGGGGGGCGGGGTCAGCAGGGTCAGCGCGCGGGAGCGAAACTTGCCTTGCTCCGGCTGGTTGACGAAGGTGAGCTGGTGACCGGCCGGGATCAGCAGCCAGCTCGCCTGGTCGAACGCCAGGCGCTTCTCCTGCCACCACAACTGCTTGTGACCCTGCTCCACCCAGATGATGGTGGGGGCGTAGATGAGCACCCGGTGCAGCGGCTGCTGGCGGATCCCGAGATAGTGGTGCAGTTGCAGCAGCGGCGTGCTCATCCGGCTGGCTCCTAGGGGGTGACGAAGGTGGCGGTCAGGGTGGCCTTGCCAAGGGCCATGCTGTTGAGCATGTAGCCTACCATGGCGGGCGGGGTGTCTGCCTTCACCTCCAGGGCCTGGGGCAGGGCCCAGGCGGTAAACTGGTAGCGGTGCATGCCGTGGCCGGCGGGCGGGCAGGGGCCGCCGTAACCCTGGCTGCCGAAGTCGGTCTTAAGCTCCAGCCCCTGCTTGAGCTTGCCGGAGGCGTTGCTCGGCAGCTCGCTCTGACTGGCCGGCAGGTTCACTACCAGCCAGTGCCACCAGCCGCTGCCGGTGGGCGCGTCGGGGTCATAGGCGGTGATGGCGACGCTCTTGGTGCCGGCCGGCAGGTCCTGCCAGCTCAGCTGGGGCGAGCGGTTGTCACCGCTGCAGCCAAAGCCGTTGAAGCTGAAGGCCTTGTCCATCAGCTGGCCTTCGTGGATGTCGCTGCTCTTTAGGGTCATGGCACTGGCGGGCAGGGCCGCCACGCACAGCAGGGAGAGCAGGGTGGTTCGCTTGGCAATCTTCATGGTGAGGCTCCTCGGTGGATGATGGAATCAGTCTAGCGAAGAGGGGGAGAAGGTGAGTGACCAAACCGCTCAAAGTGGCCGTCTTGCCGCCATGATCTGAGCCGTTGTGTTGATTGCTGGTGAGCGCAGCGAAAGAGCGGTGGCACGCCAGGCATAAAAAAAACCGGCATCTTGGATGCCGGTTTTTTACTGTGTTGACAGCTGATCGCGCGCCTTAGCGCAGGATCATCTCGTCACGGCCCGGGCCGACGGAGACCATCGGCACCGGTACGCCCAGCAGCTCTTCGATGCGCAGTACGTACTGCTGAGCCGCTTTGGGCAGCTCGGCGAAGGTGCGGCAGCCGGTGATGTCTTCGCTCCAGCTTTCCATCACTTCGTAAACCGGCTTCAGACCGGCAGTTTGCGGCCAGATCGGGTTCTCGGTGTGGGCACCTTCGTAGGCGACGCAGATCTTCAGATCCGGCAGACCGGTCAGGCAGTCCAGCTTGGTCAGCGCCACTTCGTTGGCAGCCTGCAGCTCGACACCGTTCTTGGTGGCAACGGCGTCAAAGTAGCCAACGTCACGGGGACGGCCGGTGGTGGCGCCGAACTCGTTGGCGATCTTGCGGAACTCGTCCTGGTTCTCCATGGCGGTCAGCAGGGTGCCGGTACCGACGGAGGTGCTGAACGCCTTGGCGACAGCGATGACGCGCTCGGGACGCAGACCCGGCAGGCCGCCACCGATGCCGGCATAGGCGCCGGAAACGTGGGAGGAGGTCACCCAGGGGTATTCGCCGTAGATCAGGTCACGGCCGGCGCCCAGCTGGGCTTCGAACAGCAGGGTCTTGCCTTCGGCCTGCAGCGCTTTGAGCGGCATGCTGACGTTGCAGACGGAGTCGATCCAGGGTGCGGACACTTCCAGCAGCCAGTCGGCCATCTCCTGGGCGGTCTGGTTGAATTCGAAGGTCGGGTAGAGCGCTTTGAGCTGCGGCAGTTTCCAGTCGAGGAAGAATTGAATGCGCTCGACCAGTACTTCCGGCTGCTTCAGCCAGCCAACCAGGATCGCTTTCTTCATGACGCGATCGCCGTAGGCCGGCGCGATGCCCTGACGGGTGGAACCGTAGGCACCGTCGCCCAGGCGCTGCTCTTCCAGGGTATCTTCCATGGCGTGCAGCGGCAGACAGAGGGTGGCGCGATCAGAGATGGCCAGCTTGGGAGTGACGCCGGAGGCTTTCACTTCGTCCAGCTCGACGGTCAGTTTCTCGGGGCTGATCACCATGCCAGGGCCGAGTACGACCAGGCAATCCGGGTTGAACACACCGCTCGGAACCTGGTGCAGCTTGAAGGTGCCAAGGTCGTTGACGACGGTATGGCCGGCGTTGTTGCCGCCCTGGAAGCGAATGCTGGCGCCTGCTTGGCCTGCCAGATAATCAACGATGCGGCCTTTGCCTTCATCACCCCAGTTGGCACCTACGACTACGATAGACGACATGACTCTTTCTCCTAAGACGTTAGGCGATCATCCTAGGAGGCTCAGGAGGATTAGAAAAATTAATTATCTTTATAATTCCGATAAGAAAGTCATATAATTGCGGTGAATTTATCGGCAAACTGCCCCGCTGCCGTGCCAACATCCCCCTCAGGGGCCCGTGCGGCCGTGGCGGCACAAGAGGATCCCCATGCTGGATATTCACTGGCTGCACACCTTCGTCACCCTGGCCCGGCTGCAGCACTTCGGCCAGACCGCCACCGAACTGCACATGACCCAGCCCAATGTGAGCCTGCACCTCAAGAATCTGGAGCAGGCCACCCGGGTCAAACTCATCGAGCGCAGCCCGTTTCGGCTGACCCAGGCTGGCGAGCGGCTGCTGCAAAGCGCCGAGCGCGCCATCGCCGAGCTGCAGCTCTGCCAGTCCGATCTCAACGCCCTTAACCAGTTGAGTCAGGGGACGCTGGCCATCGCTGCCAGCGACATCATCTCGCGCCTGTTGCTCATTCAGCCCTTTCAGCGCTTCAAGCAGGAGTTCCCCGGCATCGACCTCACCCTGTTCAACACCACTTCGGATCAGGCAGCTGAGCTGGTCAAGGCGGGCAAGGCGGATCTGGGCTTCGTGATGGCGCAAAAGCGCAGCGAGCCGCTGTTCTACACCGAGCTGCAACAGGTGACCTGGTGCGCGCTGGGCCACGGTCTCGCCCGCTGGCAGGCGCGGGCGAAGGCGGGGGAGAGCGATCCCCTCGACGAGCCGACCCTGATCCTGCTGGGGCATGACACCCGTACCCGGGCGCTCATCGACCCCTCTTTGCCGCTGCTCGGCCTGCCCAGCTGCCGCATCATGGAGGTGGGCAGCGTGGACGCCCAGCTCGACTGGGCCGAGGCGGGTTTCGGGGTGGCCATAGTGCCGGACTTCTCCATTCACCCGCGGCTCAAGCTGACCGCTCCGGTGACCCGGCTCACCGACTTTCCCGGCACCAGCTTGGGGTATGTGGTGCGCCAGAATCAGGTGCTGTCGCGGGCCATCAAGCAACTGCTGCACTGGGTGGAGCAGGAGATCCAGCGCCCGCAGCCGTTGCCGGACGCCAGGGCGTGAGCCCACCCGATATCGAAACAAAAAGAGGCCACCCTTGGGTGGCCTCTTTCATTGTGGCTGTTTGGCGGTCTTACTTGGCTGGCACGCCGTTCCCGGTTGGTGAGGCGCCGCTCGGTGCGGCCGGTGCTGTCGATGCCGGTTCGGCGGGGGCCGGCGAGGCGGGTTGTTCTCCGCTCATCACGGCAGAGGGGCTTGGCGCGGCCGTGCCCGTCAGCTTGCCGTCCTGCTCCACGGCGGCCCCTTTGAGCACGGTGCTCGCACTCGGCTCGGTAGTTGTGGCTACCGAGGGGGTCGGCAGCAGGGCACCAGGGGTCTGCCCGGATGAGGTGGCGGGCGTACCTTCCGGGGAGGGGGCGCCCGTTTCGCCGGCAGGCTGTTTCGCGTCCTCACCAGCGGGTCGCTCCACTTCGGTGGGCTGCGCCGCTGAGGTTGCCAGGGCCTCCGAGGTGGCCGGAGCCGGGTTCAGGGCTTCGGGCAGCAGGGCGGGGGCAGGCGGGGCATCCGCCATGCCGGCGTGGCGCGGTACTTCCGCCTCCGCCTGCATTCCCTCCAGGGTGAGGGCGGTGAGGGCCGGATGGAGGCGGGTGAACTGCTTGAGTCGCCCGCTCAACACGTCGCGTACGGTGCGCACCTCGCCCTCCGGCAGGCTGGCCAGCGCCACCAGCTCGGCGGTAACGGCGAAGGTGTTGACGCCGCTGGGCTGGCCCGGGTAGAGGTTGGCGCCGATGCGGCTGCGCTGATAGTAGGGATGCTGTTTGAGCAGTGCGTCGACCTGCTCCCCTTCGATGGGGATGAGGCGCGCCTTGCAGCGGCCGGTGAGATCGCCGATGGCCTGATTGGGGTGGCCCGCCACCACGAAGGCAGCGTCCAGGGTGCCGTCACAGAGCCCCTCCAGCCGGTTGTTGGCCGCGGCGGGGATGACGGGGGCAAAGCTCTTGGCCTGCCAGCCCATGGCATCGAGCAGGGCCTGGCTGGTGATGTGCTCGCCGGAGCCCGGATTGCCCAGATCGACCCGCTTGCCCTCGATGTCGGCCAGGGTGTTGATGTTGCTGTTGGCGCTGGCGAGCAGGGTCAGCGACTCCTGATGAAGCCGATAGAGGCTGCGCAGCTGGTCGTCTGGCGCCTGGCCCATGAAGGGGCCGGTGCTGTGGGCGGCATGGTGCACCACATCGGACTGCACCAGTGCCAGCTGCACTTTCCCTTGATGTAGGGCCTTCAGGTTGGCAAGGGAGCCGGAGGTGCTCTGCACCGAGCAGTGCAGGCCATGGCTGGCCGTCTCTTCATTGAGCAGCCGGCAAATGGCGCCACCGGTCGGGTAGTAGACGCCGTTGAGGGGCCCAGTACCGATGGTGAGATAGGCAGGCGTGGATGCCTGCAGGGGCAGCGCCAGGGCCGCTGCCAGCCAGGGCAGGGTGCGGCGAAGCAGAGTCGGCAGATGGTGCAAGGCTGGTTGGGGCATAGTGAACCGGATCAATGGCTGATAAAAGGGATGGGGCTGGCCCATCCCGGTTGGCATTCGGCCACGCCAGCTGCTGGCGGCGGCACTGTACCGTACTTGGCGCCATCGACATCCCGGGTTGCGGGGACGTGGCGGCATTTTGCGAAAATATACCCTATTGCGATCGGATACGGATCTGGCTGACTTCAATATATTGCGGGGCCGGCTGCTGCCGGCCCCGCCACTGCCCATATGGTGAGGCCATGGGGAGAGAAAGCGCGTGATCAGCGCGCCAGAATGGCCTTTTCCATGCGGGCCAGCGCCTCGACGAGGCGAGCCCGGGTGCAGCCGAAGTTGAGCCGCACGAACTGGCCGTCACCAAACTGGGCACCGGGGGAGAGCCCCACCCCGGCCTGCTCGAAGAAGGCGATGGGGTCGTCCAGCCCGAGCGCGCTCATGTCGATCCAGGCGAGGTAGGTGGCCTGGTGGCGCGCCAGCTTGATGCCGGGCCAGCGGGCGACCGCCTGCTCGATCAGGGCCAGGTTGGCGGCCAGGTAGTCGAGCTGTTCGCTGAGCCACTGCTCGCCCCCTTCGTAGGCCGCCTCTGCCGCCACGAAGCCCAGCAGGTTGACGTCGGCACTGATGCCGCGCATCGCCTGCTGCAGTTTGAGGCGCAGACGGGCATTGGGCACCACCGCGAAGGAGCAGCAGAGCCCGGCGATGTTGAAGGTCTTGCTCGGAGCCATCATCACCGCCGAGCGCTCGGCCGCCGCCGGGCTGATGGCGCCGTAGGGGATGTGGCGGGCGTCCTTGTCCAGCAAAAGGTCGCAGTGAATTTCATCGGAGCAGATCACCAGGTTGTGGCGCTCGGCGATGGCGTCGATGGCCAGCAGCTCCTCGCGGGTGAACACGGTGCCGCCCGGGTTGTGCGGGTTGCACAGCAGCAGTAGATCCGCCGCCGGCGCCTGGCGCTCCAGCTCCTCGATATCCAGTACCCAGCGACCGGCCTCTTCCACCATGGGCACTGTGAGCAGCGGCCGGTCGTTGAAGCCCGGCGCCTGCAGGAAGGGGTAGTAGACCGGCTTGGGGGTGATGATGCCACGGCCGTGCTGGCTCCAGGCCTTGCAGGCGAGGTTGAGACCGGGTACCACCCCGGGCAGGAAGACGATCCACTCGGGCTGGATGGTCCAGCCATAGCGGCTGGCCAGCCGCGCGATGATGAGTTCGATCAGCCGGGGAGAGGGGCGCGAGTAGCCGAAGATGCCGTGGGCGACCCGCGCCGTGAGGGCCTCGATGACGGCAGGGGGGGAGACGAAGTCAGTGTCGGCAACCCACATGGGCAGCACGTCCTGTCCCTTGTACTTGTCCCATTTCAGGCTCATGGTGCCGCTGCGATCTATTTCCCGGTCAAAATCAAACATGTGAAATCCTTATGCTGGCCAGTGGGCTTTCACTGTACGGGGTCGGGGACGGGGTCGCAAGCCTTGAGGTAGCTCTTGATAATGACATAAAATAAGCGGCGCCATTTCATGCACTTGCCGAATTTTGGCCAGTTTTCTTCTCTCCAATCAGTGGTAATTCTATGCGCTTGCTTACCGCCGCTCGCAACAGGACGGATCCTGTCTCGCTCTCTTTTCTGGCCGTGACCTTTATGACCGGGGTGGCGGTGGCACTGCAGGTGCCTACCTTGAGCCTGTTCCTGGCCGAGGAGGTGCAGGTGCGCCCCTTCCTGGTGGGGCTCTTCTATACCGTCAACGCGGTGATCGGCATCCTCATCAGCCAGTGGCTCGGCCATCGCTCCGACAACAAGGGGGATCGCAAGCGGCTGATCCTGCGCTGCTGCTTCGCCGGCGTGGTGCTCTCCCTGCTGTTTGCCTGGAACCGGCAATACTGGCTGCTGGTGAGTCTGGGGGTGTTGCTGGCGAGCCTGGCGGCGACCGCCAGCCCCCAGCTGTTCGCGCTGGCGCGGGAATACGCCGACAGCCGCAACAAGCGGGCCGACATGTTCAGCTCGGTGCTGCGGGCCCAGTTCTCCCTGGCCTGGGTGATAGGGCCACCCATCGCCTTCGCGCTGGCCATCGGCTACGGCTTCGAGGTGATGTACCTTGCCTCCGCAGTGGCCTATCTGCTCTGCGCCTTCGTGGTGTGGCGCTGGCTGCCCTCGCTGCCGCTGCCGGTGATGGACAGCGAGGTGGAGCGGGTCAGCAGCTGGCGGGATCCGTCGGTGCGGGCGCTCTTCATCGCCTCCACCCTGATGTGGACCTGCAACAGCATGTACCTCATCAACATGCCGCTCTACATCACCCGCGAGCTGGGGCTGGAGGAGAAGCTGGCCGGGGTGCTGATGGGCACGGCGGCGGCCCTCGAGATCCCCTTCATGCTGCTGGCGGGCCACTACACCCAGCGCTTTGGTAAGCGCCCCATGATGCTGCTGGCGGTGCTGGCCGGGGTTGGCTTCTACGTGGGGCTGGTGACCCTGTCGAGCCAGCATGCCCTCATTGCGCTGCAACTGCTCAACGCCATCTTCATCGGCATCGTCGCCGGCATCGGCATGTCCTATTTCCAGGACCTGATGCCAGGTCGCGCCGGGGTGGCGACCACCCTGTTCGCCAACAGCATCCGTACCGGCTCCATCATGGCGGGTGCTATCGCCGGGACTGTGGCGGAGATCTGGAGCTTCCACGGGGTCTTCATGGTGGCCATGGGCTTGGCGCTGCTGGCGCTGGCCGCCTGCTGGCGGGTGCCGAACGTCTGAAGCTGAAAGGGTGAGGGGCGAGCGAGGCGCCCGCCTCAATGTCTGATGGCGGTGGGGAGGCGCCCTAGCGGTCGTTGTCGTTCTGGTATTCGTTGCGCAGGCAGCGCAGCAGCAGCTCGGTGGCCGGGCCCAGGGCGTCGGCCGACGGAGTCAGCAGATAGGTATAGAGGTGGCGCTCGTTGCCGCTGGCCAGAACCAGCGGTACCAAGGCACCGCTTGTGAGCTCTTCCTGCACCAGGTGGCGCGGCAACCAGGCGTAGCCGAGGCCGAGCTTGAGCATGGCGATCACCTCGTGATAGTGGGTTGCCTTCCAGCCGGTGTCGTCCGCGTCGTTCCAGTCCACCGAGCGGTGAATGGGGGGATGCAGGCTGATCTGGTTGTGGCTGGCCAGCTCCTCGGCGGCGATGGCGCCTCCCTGGGTGGCGAGCGGGTGCTCGGCCGAACAGAGCGGCAGCAGGCACACCTCGTCCAGCGGCAGGCCGGTGCGATCGTGGGGCAGGTGTTCGGAGAGCATCAGATCCCCCACCTGCAGGGCGTTGAAGTGGCAGTGGATGCGCTCGTGCAGATTGACCCGGCAACCCCGGCTGCGGGGATAGAAGTTGGCCAGCGCCCGATAGAGTCGCTCACGCGGCTGCAACACCGACACATAGAGGTTGATCTGCGGCTCCCACTGCCGCTCCAGGTTGTTGGCCAGGTTCTCCAGCTCTTCCACCTGCTGGCTGAGCTGACGTGCCCGCTTGAGGAAGATCTCCCCCGCCGGCGTCAATACCGCCTTGCGCCCTCTCACCTCCAGCAGAGCCACACCCAGACTCTGCTGCAGCTTGGCTACCGCATGATTGAGAGAGGATTGGCTCTTGTTCAGCGCCTCGGCGGCCTGGGCGTAGCCGCCACAGTCCACCACGGCCTGAAAGATCCGCCATTGCTCAAACGTGCTCTTGGGACGAAACATATCTCAACCTGATAAGGGAGCGGATGTTGCAATAGGGTGCCGACGGCACCCTATTGAATGTAACCCCATGCGGCGCAGGGTTGCGGTTATTTTGTTGATTTATTTGGGCTGGGCCACAAAGGTCTGGCCGGTTTTGCCCCGGCTGTCCGCGCCCATCAAATAGAGATAAAGCGGCATCAGGTCGGCGGGGGTCTTGAGGTTCATCGGATCTTCGGCCGGGAAGGCGCTGGCCCGCATCTTGGTGCGGGTGCCGCCCGGGTTGAGGGTATTGACCCGCACACCGGTATTTTCCAGCTCGTCCGCCAGCACTTCCATCATGCCTTCGATGGCGAACTTGGAGATGGCATAGGTGCCCCAGTAGGCGCGGCCCTTGCGGCCCACGCTGGAGGAGGTGTAGACGATGGAGGCATCGCCCTGCTCCTTGGCGGTCTGGCGGATGAGCGGCAGCAGCGCCTGGGTCAGCAGGAATTCGGATTTGACGTTGACCTGCATCACCTCGTCCCACTCCTGCTCCTGGATGTGCTCGAACGGTGACAGGGTGCCGAGCAGGCCGGCGTTGAACAGCACGCCGTCGAGGCGGCCGAACTGCTGGGCGAAGGTCTCGGCCATGCCAAGGTAGTGGCTCTTGGTCGCCCCCTTCAGATCCACCGGCACGATGGCGGGCAGCGGATGGCCAGCGGCCTCGATCTGGTCGTAGACCGCCTCCAGCTTGGCGCTGGTGCGGCCGAGCAGGATCACGGTGGCGCCGTGGGCCGCATAGGTGAGCGCCGCTTCGCGGCCGATGCCGTCACCGGCACCCGTGACCAGAATGACCTTGTCCTTGAGCAGATCCCGGGGGGCCTGATAGTTGAACATGACAACTCCTGTTAACAATTCGTGGCAGATGCGCGCGGCAAATAGAGGGGCAAGTGTACTGATCCCGCACGGCGTTTGACCAGTATGAGATGGCAAAAATGTGAATAAATCAGAGGGGTTGTGATTGTCGATTGGCATTTTTGACGGGTTGACGCAGAGTTTTTGCGCACACCGGGCAAACTCCCTAGAATGTGAAAAAATCGTCCCCCCGGGGCACACCAGTGGAGCATCAAGTGGCATTTTTGACCGAATACGGCCTGTTCCTGGCCAAGACCCTCACCCTACTGCTCGCCATCGGCGCCGTCATCCTGATGGTGGTGAGCAGCCGTCAGCCCAAATCCCGCAAGGGGGAGCTGGTGGTGACCGATCTCTCCAGCGAGCTGGAGCAGGGACGTCACCAGTTGCAGGCCGCGCTGGCCGGCAAGGCGGAGCGCAAGCAGCTGGAGAAGGCGCGCAAGGCTGAGCACAAGGCTCGGGCCAAGAGCGAAGATGCGCGCAGCCGGTTGTTCGTCATCGATTTTCACGGCAGCATGGATGCCAAGGAAGTGGCCTCCCTGCGTGAAGAGGTGAGCGCCGTGATAGGGGTGGCCCAGCCGGGCGACGAAGTACTGCTGCGGCTCGAATCCGGTGGCGGCGTGGTGCACGGCTACGGCCTGGCTGCTTCCCAGTTGCAGCGGCTGAGGGAGCGTGACATCAAGCTGACCGTGGCCATCGACAAGGTGGCGGCGAGCGGCGGCTACATGATGGCCTGCGTGGCCGATCAGATCCTGGCGGCGCCGTTTGCCATCGTCGGCTCCATCGGGGTGATCGCCCAACTGCCGAACTTCAACAAGCTGCTCAAAAAGCACGACATCGAGTTCGAGATGCACACCGCCGGCCAGTACAAGCGCACCATCACCATGTTCGGCGAGAACGACGATCAGGGGCGCGAGAAGTTTCGCGAGGAGCTGAGCGCCATCCACGAGCGGTTCAAGGCATTCGTGGCCGAGCACAGACCCAACCTCGACATCGACAGCGTCACCACCGGCGAGCACTGGCTGGCGAGCCAGGCCAAGCAGCTCGGGCTGGTGGACAGCCTCTGCACCAGCGATGACTATCTGCTGGCCCAGGCCAGCCAGCACAAGGTGGTCGGCATTCGCTACAGCAAGCCAAAAAGTCTGACCCAGAAGCTCGGTCAGCAGGCCGCCGTGGCGCTGGAGTCCGGTCTTGGTCGATTGTGGCAGCAGGGACCGTGGCGCTGAGCCAGAGCAACGTAAAACCCAATAAAAAAAGCCGGGCACTTGCCCGGCTTTTTTGATGGCGTCTGCGCTGCAGGCCGATGGCGCGTCTCAGCGCTGGAACGGGTAGACGGAGCCGAGTTTGAGGATCTGGGTCAGCTCGTCCAGCGCGGTGCGGGATTCCATGACCAGCGCCGGATCCCGCAGGTCGTCCAGTGCCAGGCTGTCGCGGTAGTGGCGATCGACCCAACCATCGAGGCGGGCAAACTGGCTGTCGGTGATGAGACAGGCCGGGTTGACGGCGGCCAGCTCGGTGTCGTTCATCGCCACCCGCAGCCGCAGGCAGGCGGGGCCGCCGCCGTTGCGCATGCTCTGTTTCACGTCCATGTAGTGCACCCCCTTGATCGGGGTCCCCAGGGTCACCAGCTTGGCCAGATAGGCGGACACCGCCGGGTTGTCGCGACATTCGGTGGGGGCGATGATCGCCATCTCGCCGGACGGCAGGGTGAGGATCTGGGTGTTGAACAGATAGGACTTCACCGCATCCTGCACCGACACCTCGGCAGTCGGTACCTCGATAAAGTGCAGCTCGCCGTCGCCGAACTTGGTGCGCACCTCGGCCAGCGCCGAGGCGGTGTTGAGGAACGCCTGCTGGTGGAAGAACAGCACGTTCTGGTTGCCCACCGCGATCACGTCGTTGTGGAACACCCCCTGATCGATGACGTCCGGGTTCTGCTGGATGAAGACTGCGCTCTCGTCCCCTAGGCCGTGCAGGCGGGCGATGGCCTGGCTCGCTTCCAGCGTCTGGCGGGCCGGGTAGCGTTTGGGGGCGGGCTGGGAGACGTCGAATGCACTGCGGCCATAGACGAACAGCTCGACCCCGGATTCGCCATAGGCGCGGCACAGCCGGGTGTGGTTGGCGGCCCCTTCGTCACCGAAGTGGTCGTTCTCCGGCAGGTGCTGATGGTGATAGAAGTGGCGGTCGTTGTTGAACACGGCGCGCAGGATGCGGCCGGTCACCTCGGGTTCGAGGGAGCGATGAAACTTGTTGGTCAGGTTGGCGGGGGTGAAGTGGATGCGCCCATCCTGGGTATCGGCACTCGGGGAGACGGTGGCGGCGTTGGCGGTCCACATGCTGGAGGCCGAATAGCAGGCGGCCAGCACGGCGGGGGCCTGTTTGGCGGCCTGGGCCAGCACGCTGGCATCATTGCCGGTGAAGCCGAGGCGGCGCAGGGTGGCGAGATCCGGTCGCTCCTGCGGGGCCAGCACTCCCTGGGTCATGCCGAGCTCGGTCAGTGCCTTCATCTTGCGCAGACCCTGCTTGGCCGCCTCCTTCGGATTGGACGCCTCCTTGGCATTGTTCTGGGAGGCGACGTTGCCATAGGACAAACCGGCATAGTTGTGAGTCGGGCCGACCAGGCCGTCGAAGTTGACCTCGAAGTGCTTCATTGAGTACATCCTTTCGATTTTTATATGGGTAGCGGTTCCTTCCGCGCACAATGCTGCGGGATGCAGCCATTATAAGGAGATTTTGTCTTTTGTAACAAGCTGATAACGAATCTGGTTTGTTATGTTACAAGAGCGGTTGGTTATGTCGTTTCAAATATAAAAAGAGGGTGGATATAGCATAAAAATAAAAAAGCGGTTGCTTCCCGCGGCTCGGCTTCGCATTAATAAATAAAGAAACAAAGTGGTTCGGGCTGCCGGGCAAATTTGCTCACAAGATTGCTTTTTCCCGTCAAATCTCTTATACAGCCCCACAAAACCGCACACCAACCCCGTCGGGTGCAATGAGGATAATAGTTACAGCATGGGCAAATCACTGGTCATAGTGGAGTCTCCGGCCAAGGCCAAGACCATCAACAAATATTTGGGCAAGGACTACGTGGTGAAATCCAGCGTCGGTCACGTGCGCGATCTGCCCACCAGCGGCAGCGCCAGCAACGAGCCCAAAAAACCTGTCATTCGCGGCATCAAGCTGAGCGAAGCAGAGAAGGCTGCCAAGGATCGCAATGCCCTGTTCTCACGGATGGGGATCAATCCGACCGCAGGCTGGCAGGCCAACTACCAGATTTTGCCCGGCAAGGAAAAAGTGGTCAGCGAGTTGCAGAGTCTGGCCGAGAAGGCTGACACCATCTATCTCGCAACCGACTTGGATAGAGAGGGAGAGGCGATCGCCTGGCACCTGCGCGAGATCATCGGCGGCGACGACAGCCGCTACAAGCGCGTGGTGTTCAACGAGATCACCAAGACCGCCATCCAGGAGGCGTTTGCCCAGCCGTCCGAGCTGAACATTCACCGCGTCAATGCCCAGCAGGCCCGTCGTTTCCTCGACCGCGTGGTGGGTTACATGGTCTCCCCCCTGCTCTGGAAGAAGCTGGCCCGCGGCCTTTCTGCCGGTCGGGTACAGTCCGTTGCGGTGCGTCTTATCGTCGATAAAGAGCGCGAGATCAAGGCGTTCGTGCCGGTCGAGTTCTGGGATCTCAACGCCGATCTGCTGACCGCCGACAAGAGCGATCTGCGCATGGAAGTGGTCAGCCGCAACGGCGCCGACTTCAAGCCGGTGACCCAGGCAGAGACCTTCGCCGCCGTGGCCGCCCTGGAAGGGGTCGACTACAAGGTGGTGAACCGGGAAGACAAGCCGACCGGCTCCAAGCCGTCCGCCCCCTTCATCACTTCTACCCTGCAGCAGGCGGCCTCGACCCGGCTGAGCTTCGGGGTCAAGAAGACCATGATGATGGCCCAGCGTCTCTATGAAGCGGGTTACATCACCTATATGCGTACCGACTCCACCAACCTCAGCAAAGAGGCGGTCGAGGCGGTGCGGGAATACATCGGCGAGCAGTATGGCGCTGCCTACCTGCCGAGCGAGCCGAACCTGTACGGCGCCAAGGCCAATGCCCAGGAGGCCCACGAGGCGATCCGCCCCTCCAGCGTGCTGGTGACCGCCGAGATGCTGGAAGGGATGGAGCCGGACGCCATGCGGCTCTATGACCTCATCTGGCGTCAGTTTGTCGCCTGTCAGATGACGCCGGCCCAGTACGACTCCTCCACCCTGACCGTCAAGGCGGGCGAGTTCGAGCTCAAGGCGCGCGGCCGTACCCTGCGCTTCGCCGGTTGGACCAAGGCGCTGCCGCCCATGGGCCGCAAGGGCGAAGACAGCCAGCTGCCGGCGGTGACCGTCGGCGAGATCCTCAAACTCGTCAAGCTGGATCCGCGCCAGCACTTCACCAAGCCGCCTGCACGTTTTACCGAAGCGGCGCTGGTACGCGAGCTGGAGAAGCGCGGCATCGGCCGTCCATCTACTTACGCCTCCATCATCTCCACCATCGTCGACCGTGGTTATGTGCGGGTCGAGAGCCGCCGTTTCTTCGCCGAGAAGATGGGTGAGATCGTTACCGACCGGCTGGTGGAAAACTTCGTCGAGCTGATGAACTACGAGTTCACCGCCAAGATGGAAGACAAACTCGATGGCATCGCCGAAGGGAGCCTGGAGTGGAAGAAGGTGCTGGATGCCTTCTACGCCGAGTTTACCCAGGAGCTGGAGAAAGCGGACAAGGCGCCGGAAGAGGGGGGCATGCGTGCCAACCAGATGGTGCTGACCGACATCGACTGCCCGGATTGCGGCCGCAAGATGGGCATCCGTACCGCCACCACCGGGGTGTTCCTCGGCTGTTCCGGCTACGCCTTGCCGCCCAAAGAGCGCTGCAAGAAGACCATCAACCTGGTCTCCGCCGACGAGTTCGTCTCCGCCACCGATGGTGAAGAGGCCGAAACCGAGGCGCTGCGTGCCAAGCACCGTTGCACCATTTGTGGCACCGCCATGGATGCCTACATCATCGACGACAGCCGCAAGCTGCACGTCTGTGGTCGCAACCCGGATTGCGATGGCTACGACATCGAAAACGGTCAGTTCAAGCTCAAGGGTTACGAAGGGCCGAGCATCGAGTGTGACCGCTGCGGATCCGAGATGCAGCTCAAGAACGGCCGCTTTGGCAAGTACATGGGGTGCACCAACGACCTCTGCAAGAACACCCGCAAGATCCTGAAAAACGGTGATATCGCGCCGCCGAAGGAAGACCCGGTACCGCTGCCGGAGCTCAAGTGCACCCAGTCAGACGCCCACTTCGTGCTGCGTGACGGGGCGGCCGGCCTGTTCCTGGCCGCCAGCAACTTCCCGAAATCCCGCGAGACCCGTGCGCCGCTGGTGGAAGAGCTCAAGCGCTTCAAGGAGCGTCTGTCGCCCAAGCACCAGTATCTGGCCGATGCCCCGGCGTCAGATCCTGACGGAAACGCCGCCATCGTGCGCTTCAGTCGCAAGACCAAGGAGCAGTACGTGATGACCGAGGTCAACGGCAAGGCGACCGGCTGGACGGCGCACTACGACAACGGCAAGTGGCAGGAGAGCCTGGCCAAGTCGAAGAAGGCGTGATTGCGCGCAGTTCACACTCTGATGAAAGAGGCCCCTTGCAGGGGCCTTTTTGTTTTCGGATGGCGGTATACTGAAACCGCTGCAAGGATGGCAGCGCTGGACACGGAGGTTGTGATGGAGATTAACGAGATCCGGCCGGGAATGACCTGTCTGACCCGGGAAGGAACCGCCTATGTGCTGGAAGTAGACAAGCAGAGTCTGCTGGTGCTGCTGCAGCGGGAGTACGAAACCATCCCGGTGCAGGTGCGCAGCGACGAGATCCTGGCCCCCATCACCCGGTGAGGCGGGCCGCCATCGTCAAAAGGGCAGGAGAAACAGCAGCTCGGCGAGGTCGGGCTGCCACTGCCACTCCCGCATCCTGACTCGCCCGCCAATCACGGGCACCCCCTCTTCCTGCAGCAATCCCGCCTGTCTGTCAAAGCCTGCCGACCCCTTGGGCAGTGAAATGGTGCCCGTCGCACCCAGTACCCGGTGCCAGGGCAGCACCTTGTCGGTCTCCCGCAGCACCTTGCCCACCAGCCTGGCCCGACCGGGCAGCCCCGCCAGATCCGCCACCTGGCCGTAACTCACCACGCGACCGGCCGGGATCAGGGCGAGGATCGCCTCGATGCGGGCAACCTTGTTCAGCGGGGCAGGGGTCGATTCCATTTTCATCCGGATCACTCGTCAATAACGACAGAAGCGCCATTGTGGCGCTTCTGTCGGGTGGCTGGCAAATGGGTCAGCCGAAGGTCTGGCTGAGCCCCTTGAGCTGCTTGGCCCGCTCCAGCAGCTCCTGACTGGAGTCGTCGACCTCCTGCATCTTCTGGCTGTTGGCGTGGGAGTACTCGGAGATCTGGTTGATGCTGCGGCTGATGTCCTCCACCACCGTCTGTTGCTGCTCGGCAGCGGCGGCTATCTGGGTGGAGAACTCGGTGACCAGTTCGATCTCCTGCAGCACGCTGTGCAGGCTGCTGGAGCCCTGACGGGTCATCTCGGCGCATTCGCGGGTCTGCTGCAGGTTCTCCTGCATCATCCCCTTCCAGCGGCCCAGGGTGTGCTGGATCTGCTGGATGCTGCCCTGGATCTGTTCGGTCGCCTTGTGGGTGCGGGTCGACAGGGTACGCACCTCGTCAGCCACCACCGCAAAACCGCGCCCCTGCTCGCCGGCCCGGGCCGCCTCGATGGCGGCGTTGAGCGCCAGCAGGTTGGTCTGGTCGGCGATGCCCTGGATCTCCCCCATCACGCTGCCGATCCGCTCCGACTCGCTGGCCAGCTCCACCGCCGAGTTGAAGGCCTGCTCCGCCTGTCTGGCGAGCTGCTCGATGCGCTGCTCGGTCTGGGCCAGCTGCTTGTCCGTGTGCTGGCAGCGGCTGCGCGCCTCGCTGACCTGGCCGTTGGAGTCCTGGATGTTGCGGGCAATCTCGTGGGCCGTGCTGGCCATCTGGGTCATGGCGGCGGCCATCTGCTGGGTCTGGGCATCCTGCTCGTTGATGTCGAGGCAGGCCTGATGGGAGGCTTGCTTCAGGTTGGTGGCCAGGGTCTGCAGCGGATTGGTCGCATCGTTGACCCGCCCCAGCACGGTGCGGATGCGGGCCTGCAGCATCTTGATGTGAAAGTCGGCGATGGCGCCGGGGCCGTCACCGGAGTAGACCAACCGGGTCAGGCTGTCATATTCGCGGCCCAGCTGCTGCAGATAGAGCGGCAGGGCGAAGAGCTCGCGCCAGTAGGCGCCGCCGATGAGCAGCAGGGGCAGCAACATCAGCAGGGCTGTCGTCGGGCCCTGACTGCTTGCGGCCCAGCCCAGCAGGCCGAGCAGCAACAGCGCGAGCAGCGGCAGGCGGGCACGGGCAAGGGAGGGGAGGCGGCTGCTGGTGCCACGCTCTGCCTTGAGCAGGGCCTGGTAGGTCTGGCTGGCGATGCGCTTGAGCTGGGGATCCGGCTTGCAGCGCACCGACTGGTAGCCGCTGATCCGGTTGCCCTCGTAGATGGGGGTCACATAGGCATCGACCCAGTAGTAGCGGCCATCCTTGCAGCGGTTCTTCACCATGCCGCGCCAGGGTTTGCCCTCCTTGAGGCGGGCCCAGAGATCGGCGAAGGCGGCCTTGGGCATGTCGGGGTGGCGTACCAGGTTGTGATTGTGGCCGACCAGCTCCTCGACGGGGTAGCCGGCGATGCGGCAGAAGGCGGGGTTGGCGTAGGTGATCACCCCGCGCAGATCCGTGGTGGAAACCAGTTGTTCGTCGGCAGGAAACTCCACTTCGCTGTCCAGGGTATGGACGTCTCTGCGGGCCATAGGAATACGCTCCGATGTTCTTGTTGATAACTTTGTCGTTGTTATTGTGGCAGATCTGGAGGTGGCTGCAGGCTCGCGCCAGCAGGCGGCAGACCGGCTTCATAGGGGGCTGAATTTTGCCAACAATGGCGGATGAATGGTAGGGGCAAGTTGATGTTTTGTTGGCAAATAGTAAAAAAAGGCGGCCATAGGGCCGCCAAGGAGAAAAGATAACACTACCTCTGTGGTACCCGGTAACGCACCTGAAGCTGGTCAAGGATCTGCAGCTGGCCCGGCAGACGGGCGGCGAAGTGCTCCCACGCCTTGCGGGCGGGGTTGCTCCAGGCCACCTCGGCGGTCGCCAGCATGCGCGGGAACAACATATAGTCGAGGCGATCGCGAGAGGTGATCAGCTCCGACCATAAGGGGCTCAGCACCCCCAGGATGTTATCGTTGGCATGGAAATCGGCTGGGGCCGGGTCACACGCGTAGACCTGCGCCAGATTGAGGGTGCCAGCCCAGTAGAGGCCGGGTTCATGGATGTCCTGACTCCAGGCGAGATCCAGATAGAGGTGCTGGGCCGGTGCCATCACCACCGGATAGCCCGCCGTCGCCGCGTCGAGCCCAGCCTGGAAGCTGGTCCAGGCGAAGATGGTGGCATCCCGGCTCACCTTGTCGCCGTGCAAAATCTCCTCCCAGCCCAGCATCCGCTTGCCCTTGCCGGCCAGGTACTGCTGGCAGTGGCGCAGCAGGTGGCCCTGCAGCTCGCGGCAATCCTGATACCCCTGCTGCTTCATCAGCTGCTGGCAGGCGGGGCTGTCGGTCCAGACCCCGGCCGGTACCTCGTCCCCCCCCATGTGCACCAGCGGCCCTGGAAACAGTTCGCACACCTCGTCCATCACGGCTTCCAGGAAGCGGTAGGTGCCGGGCAGCGCCGGGTTGAGCACGTTGTCGTCAAAATATTGCACCGACAGGTAGCGGGAGCGGTCGGCTTCCTCCACCAGCAGTTCGGGCAGCGCCTTGATGGCGGCGTGGCAGTGACCCGGGATGTCAATTTCCGGAATGATGGTGATGCCGAGCCCGGCGCCATAGGCCACCAGCTCGCGCACCTCGCTCTGGGTGTAGTAGCCGCCGTAGGGCTCGGGGCCGCCGCTCAGCTGGGGTCCCACCGGCAGGGCGTGACCACGCCAGGCGGCCAGCTCGGTCAGCTGGGGGAAGGCCTTGATCTCGAGTCGCCACCCCTCGTCATCGGTCAGGTGCCAGTGGAAGCGGTTGAACTTGTAGAGGCTCATCAGCCTGAGCAGGCGTTTGAGGGTAGCGAGGGAGTGAAAGTGGCGGGCGCAGTCGAGAAAGATGCCGCGAAAGCCAAAGCGCGGTGCATCGCTGAGCTCGATGCAGGGCAGGCTCTCGCCGTGCTGCAGATACCACTGGGCCAGGCTGATGAGGCCGTGGCGCCAGCCCGCCTCGCCGCCGGCGGCAATCACTACCCCCTCCGGGGTGATAGTCAGCCGGTAGGCCTCCGGGCCCAGACCGCTTTCAACCAGCCGGATCTCGGCGTCGTGATCCTGCGCCAGCGCGAGCCCGGTCAGCTCGTTGAAGTGGGCCAGCAGCGGGCCGAGCAGGGGGCTCGGGCCGCTGACGTGGGCGCGCTCCGCCAGCCGGAAGTTGCCCTCCAGCAGCAGCAGCCGATCCGGCTGGGGCACGATGCCGGCGAGGGGCTCCACCTCGGGCAGATCTGGCGCCGCAGCGGCGGATGGTGGCAGGCCCAGCTCCTCGCCGGTCAGCTCTACCGGCATCAGCTGGGGGCCGCTGCTGGCCTGGGGCAGGCTCAGGAAGAAGCCGCGCGGCATGTCGGAGAGGCGCTTGATGGGGGTGTTGCGACAGCAGAAGCACAGCTCGCTGGCCCCCGTTTGCGGGATCAAAACCTTGTAACTGCCGCTCTGGCGTTCCAGCTCCCCTCCCTCTACCGAGCCGGGATCGATGTGGCGGGCCAGGCAGAAGTGGAGTTTCCAGGGGGCATCCGGCAGCTGGCTCAGGCTGAAACGAAACCAGACGTCGTCACCATCGCGTCGGTCGACCTGGGTGTGGATCAGGGGTGCAGACATGAAAATTCCTCTGATGGAGTGAAGGGGACGAACAGCCAGACAGCATCCTTCTGGTATTGGTCAACCCCGGCCGGGAGCCGCAGGGCTGACATGGGTACCCCCCGCAGCGGGCAGACCGGGGTCAGGCCCGCACTTTGGGGTGGGGTGGATGGGGGCAGATTCAGGGATGCAGACATGGGTAGGCCTCCGATCGGGCAAACAGGATGGCCCCCTCCAGCGCGTCGGCGCCGGGGCTGACCAGCGGCAGGTGTGCCAGACGGGGGGCGAGGCGCATGCCGATGCCGCCGAGCAGGGCTATCCGGTCGGCACCCAGCTGGCGCATCCCCTCCAGCAGGGTAGCCAGCTGTTGGCAGGTCTCGTCCAGCAGCTGGCAGGCAAGCTCGTCGCCGTCGCTGGCGGCATCGAACACCCAGGGGGCGAAGCGGCCGTAGTCGGCGGGAATGGCGCGGGCGGCCCAGCGCACTACCTCGGCCTGATCCCGTTTGAAATGATCGAGCAAACGGATGGCCAGCGTGCTGGGGGGCAGGATGCCGTCGTGGCAGAGCAGGGATTGCTGGATGGCGCGCAGCCCCAGCCAGGCGCCGCTGCCCAGATCCGAGATGGGAAAGCCGCGACCGGAGCAGGTGTGCAGCTGGCCGTGGCGATAGATGAGCCCGGCCGAGCCGGTGCCGGCGATGAGGATGGCCCCCTCTTCACCGCCAAAGGCGCCCAGGCAGGCACCGAAGGCGTCGGAGGTGAGTCGCACGCTTGCAAACGGGAAGGGCATGGTCAGCATGGCGTGATAGCAGTCGGCCAGCTCGGCGGAGGCGAGCGCCAGCCCGACCCCCATCTGTTGCTGGGCATCCTCAGCCAGCCCGGCCTCGATACGGGCCTGCTCGATGGCGGCCAGCACGTTGCCGTGGGCGATCTCGATGCCGAGCTCCAGATTGGAGCCGGCGGCGCGCCCCTCGCCGAGCAGCTTGCCGGCCCGATCCCGAATGCGGGCGCGGGTGTGGGTGCCGCCGCCATCGACCCCGACCCAGTACTCAATCATGTCGACCTCCATTTCCCTGCGCATTCTGCCAAGTGATGGCCAGGGCGAACCAGGCGGCGTGGGGGATCCACTGCTCGCCCCAGCGCCAGTTCTGATCCAGCCGATCCTTGTACGCCGCTGGAATGAATGCGATCTCCGCCTCGTCATCGAAGCCGGCGGTGATGCCGTTGCAGATCCCCCCCAGCGCATTGGGGTAACCGGCGGTGTAGGCGGGGTTGTTGCTGCCATGGCCCGCCAGCATGCAGGCGTTGAACGGGTTCTGCCCCAGGATCCAGTCGAGCTGGTGCTGGCCGAAGGTGAGCAGCGGTTTGCGCTGGCGCGGCAGCTGGGCAGCGGCGGCAAACGCCATGGCGGCCAGCGATGCCAGCCGGGCGTTCTCCCCCTGCCACCAGTAACCCGACTCGTTGTGATGGGGCATGAAAAAGCTCACCCGGGGCGCCTCATCAACCCCCTTCACATACTGGCGGGCGAGGGCGAACGGGTTGCCGGGCCGGGCGCACAGCGCCAGTTCGGCGGCCAGCGCCTGTTCGATGACGCGCTGGGCCGTCCCCTGGCGCGCCGGATCCGGCTCGATGGCGAGATACTCCAGCAGCGCCAGCACCGGCAGGCCCGCCTCGGCGGCGTGGTAGTAGGGGCGCGAGCCATCCTCGTTGGCCGACCAGTAGTGGCCGAGCTCCGGGTGAGGGCGCTGGCGGGCGCACAGCCTGTCGGCCCGCACTCTGGCCTCTGCCAGCCACTCGGGGCCCAAGGTGCGGGTCAGCTCCACCGCTGCCATCAGGGCGCAGTAGTCGTCGATGATGTTCTCGACCCCGTCATCGAGGTAGGCAAGGTTGTGTTCACGCAGGTGCAGGTAACCGCGTTTGGCTGCCTCGGCGTAGCGGCTGGCATCAAAGTCGCCGCTGACGCTCTCGCGGGCGGCGCGAGCGAGCGCCGCGATGGCCATGCCGCCCCCTTGTCGAAAACCCGCCTGCCAGTGGGCGGACTTGAGCCCCTGCTGGGTGGCGTAGGCGCACAGCTCGCGCTGGGCGGGATCCTTGCTCCACTTGTCGAACAGGGTCATGTAGAAGAAGCCCGACTCATCCTGCATCCGGCAGAGAAAATCGGCGCCGTGCAGCGCCTCGTCGTTGAGCCGCTTGCAGAGGTTTACCCCGTCGATATCGCGGCGCGGGGCCAGCAGTTCCCGGCACTTGAGCAGCGACCAGACCACCATGGGGGTCTGCTGGGGGTTGAGGTAGTTGGCGTAGGAGAGATGGCTCAGGTACTTGCTCACATCCCCGCTGGCGTCATACCAGCCGCCGTGCACGTCTTTGCGCTGGTCGCTGCCAAACAGGCGGGCGCGGCGGTCGGCCCGATCGAAGGCGCCGCTGGCACGCTGCCCCTTGAAGTAGTGAATGACGTCGGAGAGGCAGCGGCTGGCCAGCAGATCCTGGCCGATGATGAAGGGGGCGGTGCGCACGATGCGCTCCTTGGCGCCCGTCTGGATGAGGGCCTCCAGCCGGTAGTGGCCGGGCTCTTTGCAGGGGGAGAAGTCGGCGCGCCAGTAGTGGCGACCCTGCCAGCCCTCGACCTGACCGGCTGGCTGCAGCGGGACTTCCAGCAGGATGCGTTCGTCATCCTGGCGCAGCAGCCTGAGGTGGCCGCGGATATCGAGGTCGGTGTCGCTCTGCAACAGGGCGATCTTCTCCCCGTCACACTGGTAACCCACCTGATTGATCAAGAGTTCCATCAACGTCTTACTCCTGTGGCTCGCCTGGCGTGGCGAGGCACATTGCGGGGCCCTGACGGCCCCGTTGCGAGGCGTGGCCGGACGCCGTGTCCGGCCGGTCTGTCATTGGTAGAGGTAGCAGCGCACGAAGTGGTTGTCGGCGAGCTTGCTGACGGGGGGCAGGGTCTCCTTGCAGCGGGGCATCGCCTGATTGCAGCGCCCGGCAAACGGGCAACCGCAGGACTCCGGTGTCCAGAGCGGGATCTCCCCCTTGCGGCCACCCTCCAGCTCGGCGTGGATGCTCTTCTCTGGGTCCGGCACCGCCGAGATGAGCAGCTGGGTGTAGGGGTGCTGGGGGTGGTGCAGGATCTCGTCCACCTCGCCCCACTCCACCATGTGGCCCACGTACATCACCGCCAGATCTTCGGCCACGTAGCGGGCGGTGGCGATGTCGTGGGTGATGTAGAGCATAGAGACCCCGAGTTCATCCTTCATCTGCTCCATCAGGTTGAGGATGCCGATGCGAATGGAGACGTCGAGCATGGAGGTGGGCTCGTCCGCCAGCACCACTTCCGCCTCCACCGCCAGATTGCGGGCGATGTTGACCCGCTGGCGCTGACCGCCGGAGAGCTGGTGTGGGTACTTGGCCGCGGTGGCCTTGGCAGGGGTCAGCCCCACCTTCTCCAGCAGGCCGTAGACCATGTCAGGCAGATCTCTCTTGTCGATCACCTTGCTGTGCAGCAGCAGGGGGCGTGCTATGTGGTGGTAGATGGTGTGGGTCGGGTTCAGCGAACCGAACGGATCTTGCCACACCATCTGCACGCTCTGGCGGTAGTCGAGCAGGGCGGTGCCCTTGTTGAACTCCTCGAGGTCGCGGCCGCGATAGAGGATGCGGCCGCCGGAGAGCTTGTACATCTTGGCGATGATCTTGGCGATGGTGCTCTTGCCGGAGCCGGACTCTCCCACCACCGCCAAGGCGCGGCCCCGGTGCAGGTTGAAGGTGATATCCGAGAGGGCCCGCATCTTGCCGCTCTTGATGGCGTTGGAGTTGACGGGGAAGTCCTTGTAGAGGTGCTGGACTTCGATGATGGGGGCGTCGGTTTGGGCGATTTGCATGACAGACATCCTTAACAGCCAGCGGCCTTGTCCAGATAGATCAGGGGATCTTGTTGCTCATCCTGCGCCTCATAGAGGTGGCAGGCGGTTTGTTGGCCGGGGCGGATCTCGGCCAGTTTGGTGTACTGCTGGCGGCAGCGCTCGTGCACCCTGGCGCAGCGGGCCTGAAAGCGGCAGCCCACCGGCACCTCCAGCAGGTTGAGCGGGGTGCCCGGGATCCCTTCCAGCACCGTCTTGGGCCCGTGCAGAGGCGGGAAGGAGTTGCCGAGCCCCTTGGTATAGGGGTGTAGCGGCGCGGTCAGGATCGCCTTGGCCGGCGCCACCTCCACCAGTTCACCGGCATACATGATGCCGATGCGATCGCAGAACTCGACCATCAAGGAGAGGTCGTGGGTGATGAACAGGATGGAGAAGTTGAACTTCTCTTTCAGCGCATAGACCTTCTGCAGGATCTCCCGCTGCACCACCACATCGAGCGCCGTGGTCGGCTCATCCATGATCAGCAGCTCGGGGTTGAGCGCCATGGCGATGGCGATCACCAGCCGCTGGCGCATGCCGCCGGAGAACTGGTGCGGGTAGTCTTTGAGCCGGCTCGGGTGGATGTCGACGATGGGGAGCAGCTCCTGGGCGCGCTTGATCGCCTCATAGCGAGTCAGCCCCGGGTTGTGGGCCAGCAGCACGTCGCAGAACTGCTCCTCCATGCGCAGCACCGGGTTGAGCGCATTCATGGCGGACTGGAACACCACCGACACCTGCTGCCAGCGGTAGGCGCGCAGCCGCTCGTCGCCGTAGTGGAGGATGTTCTCCCCCTTGAACAGGATCTCGCCGCCGCTGATGTAGGCGGGCGGCTTGTGCAGTCGCGCTACCGAGAAGGCGACAGTGGACTTGCCGCAACCCGACTCGCCGGCCAGGCCGAACACTTCACCGGGGGCGATGTCGAAGCTGACCGAGTTGACGGCGCGCACGTCGCCGTTCTCGGTGATGTAGTCGACGCAGAGGTTGCGTACCGACAGCAGGGGTTGTTGCGATCTCATGCTGTCTTCTCCTGTACGGCCGGCACCGGCGTGGTGACGGGGGCGGCGAGTTTCTTCCAGCGATTGAGCCCCTTGTGGGAGCGCAACTGCGGGTTGGCGATTTCATCGATGGCGAAGTTGAGCAGGGCGAGGCCGGCACCGAGCGTTGCGATGGCGAAGCAGGGGGCCAGGATCTCCCACCAGGCGCCGACCAGGATGGCGCTCGAGGTCTGGGCGTTGTAGAGCATGATGCCCCAGCTCACCACGGTGGGGTCGCCCAGGCCCAGGAACTCCAGGGTCGCTTCGGTGACGATGGCGTAGATGATGGAGCCGATGAAGCTCACCCCGATGATGGAGATGAGGTTGGGCAGTATTTCCACCAGGATGATGCGCCAGGCCGGCTCGCCCAGTACCTCGGCGGCGATGACGAACTCTTTCTCCCGCAGCGCCAGGGTCTGGGCCCGGATGACCCGCGCGCCATAGGCCCAGGAGGTAAAGCCTATGATGAGCGCGATCACCGTCGGTGACGCCTCCCCGATGAAGCTCGCCAGTACCAGCAGCAAGGGGAGGTTGGGGATCACCAGCACCACGTTCATCAGGAAGGTGAGGCACTCATCTATGACGCCGCCGAAGTAGCCGGCGGTGATGCCGACAGTGATGGCGAGGGCGCACACCAGAATGCCGGCACCGAAGCCCACCATCAGGGAGATGCGGGCGCCGTTGGTGAACTGGGCCCAGATGTCGTGACCCATACGGGTGGTGCCCATCACGTACTCGGCACTGGGTGGCTGGTGCGGGCGGGAGACCCGCTTGGTCGGCTCGTAGCTGGCCAGCAGCGGGGCGAACAGCGCCATCAGCACGAAGCTGACCACGATGAAGAGGCCGCAGGCGGCTTTCTTGTTGCCCAGCAGGATTTTCAGAATAGTCGGCATGCGCATCTTATTTGCCTCCGGTACGCAGACGGGGATCCAGGAAGACGTAGAGCACGTCGGCCAGGAAGTTGAAGCTGAGCATGGTGATGGTCATGATGAGCAGCTGCCCCTGAATGAGCGGGTAGTCGCGGGCCAGAATGCCCTGATAGAGGGTCAGACCCAGTCCCGGGTAGTTGAAGATCACCTCGGTGATGAGGGATCCGCCGATGACGAAGCCCAGCGCCATGGAGAGGGCGGTGACGCTCGGCAAGATGGCGTTGCGGGCGCCGTAGTTGAAGATCACCCGGTTGCTGGAGAGCCCCTTGGCCTTGGCCATGGTGATGTAGTCCTCGCCGAGCAGGTTGATCATGTTGTTGCGCATGGTGATGAGAAAGCCCCCCACCTGCACCATGGCCAGGGTGCCCACCGGCATGATGGCGTGGGTCAGGATGCTCTTGATGTGCTCCCAGCCCCAGTCAGGCTTGATCTCCGGGCTGTAGGCGTAGCCAATCGGCAGCCACTCCAGGCTCACCCCAAACAGGAAGAGCGCCAGCAGCGAGATGACCACCGGCGGAATGGCCTGCATCACCAGGGTGAGCGGGGAGAGGAAGCTGTCCATGCGTCCGCCCCGGTGCCAGGCGGCGAAGATGCCGACGATGGAACCGATGGAGAAGCTCAGGATGGTGGAGGTGCCCACCAGGAACAGGGTCCAGCCGATGGCGCGGCCGAGCACGTCGGCGACCGGTTGGGGGTAGTAGCGCACCGAGGTGCCGAGATCCCAGGTGAAGACACTCTTCACATAGGTGAGAAATTGGGTGCCGATGGGGCCGTCCACGAACCCGAAGGTGGCCTTGAGGGCTTCCAGGGCGGCGGGTTCCATCATGGCGCCGGCCCGTGCAAACATGACGGAGACGGGATCCCCCGGCATGGCTCTGGGTAGCAGGAAGTTGATGGTGGCGGCCACCAGAAAGGCGACCAGATAGAAGGAAAAGCGTCTCAGTATGAATCCCATGATGATACCTTTTACTGCTGGTCCGCCCCGCGCCGGGCATAGTTACCCCAACCCCGGCAGAGCCGGGAAAAAAGGGGGATGGGCGGGGAAGAGGGCCCCCCGCAGGGGGCCGGGATTGATTAGCTGTTCGGCTTGAGTGACAACACGTGCAGCAGACGCTCCGGGGTGTCCGGGTGAACCTGCGGCTTGGCGACCGGGTTGTCGGCACTGAACCAGCCGTGGAAACGCTTGGTGCTGTATTCGTACCAGGTCGGGTTGTTGAATACCGGGATGATGGTCTGGTTGGCACCGACCTTGTCCTGGATCTCGAACATGATCTCCTTCTGCTTGGCGGCATCGGCGGTCTGGGTAAAGTCGTCGATCAGCTTGTCCAGCGCCGGATCCTTGTAGCGGGGTGCCGCAAAGCGGTTGCCGCGCTCACCCATGTTGCGGGAGTGGAAGGCCGTCTCGAAGTACTTGTGCGGGTTGGCACCGGCAAAGTAACCCTGCAGGGCGACGTCGAAGTCACCGGTGATGAGGTTTTCAGTCCAGACGGTGGCTTCCGGGGTGGCGGTCTTGGCGTTCAGGCCCAGTGCCTGCAGCCCTTCCACGCCGATCTGGGCGGTGTTGACCCAGTCGGTCCAGCCGTTCGGTACCAGCACCTTGAACTCGATCTTCTGGCAGGTGGGGGTGTCGAGGAACTTGTCGCCGTCACAATCCTTGTAGCCGGCCTGTTTCAGCAGGGCCTTGGCGCCTTCCAGATCGAACTTGTTGTACTTGCCGTACTTCTTGTCCACTTCCGGGTTGTTCCAGGAGTCAAAGGCTTTGCCCAGACCTGACGGGTACTCGTTGACGGTCGGGTAGCCGTAGCCCGCAATATCCACCATGGACTGGCGGTCCATCGCCATGGAGAAGGCGCGACGGAAGTTGATGTCGTTGAAGGCTTCGTGGTTGCCCGGTTTCTTGGCCTGGAAGTTGACGTTGAACGCCACCGTGCCGGAGGCCGGGAACCAGTACTTGTTGTTCTTCGGATCGTTGCCGACGTAGAGGCGCTCGATGTCCGGCACGAAGGAGCCGAACCAGTCCACATCACCCTTCATCACCGCGGCCAGTACCTGGTCGTTGGTGGCCATCTGCGGCATGCGCAGGCAGTCGATGGAGAGGTTGGCGTTGTCCCAGTAGTGTGGGTTGCGGCACTGGGTGTAGAGCTGGGCGGAGAAGTTGTCCACTTCGGTGAAGGGACCGGTGCCGACTGGTTTGTCGTTGGTGAAGGCGACCGGGTCTTTCACCGACTTCCACTGGTGCTCGGGCACGATGGGTACCAGTACCAGATCGTTCACCACGTTGGTGTTGACGTCGGTCAGGTCGAACTTGACCTTGTTGGGGGCCAGCTTCTCGACGCTCTTGATCTGGGTCCAGATTGAGCGCTCGTCCAGCGCCTTGTTAGCCTTGACCAGATTGAAGGAGAACAGGATGTCATCGGCAGTAAAGGGTTGACCGTCCGACCACTTCACGCCGTCACGCAGATCGAAGGTGACGGACTTGAGGTCCTTGCTGAACTCGTAGTGGGTGGCCAGACGATAGACGGGTTTGCCACCCTGCATATCGTTGAAGATCACCAGCGGTTCATAGATGAAGTGACGAGTGGTGTGCAACAGACCCGCTTGCAGGAAGGGGTTGAAGTTCTTGACCCACGCGGTCTCCTGTTGTGCGACCAGGGTCAGCACCGTCTTGTTGTCGGCCGCCATGGCGTTGCCGGCAGCGCCGGCAAGCATCATGGTGCCCAGCATTACAGCAGTAGAGATTTTGGATACTTTGGCAAGCATATTATTTCCTTTCTTATTTATATTCCTTGTTTGGATTTGAGCACCGACTTCGCATGCTGGGGAGGTCGGCCCTCAATGTTGGCCAGGTTTTGCACCCTTGTAGTTGTGTCATCCAACGTCCCTAGCAAAGCAGAGTTAACAGGAAAACAACAACTGTTCAGATCGTCGATATCGTAAAAATCGACGCCCTCACGTCAATTTCGTCAAAACAGCTTTTAACTCGATTTAAATCATCAGGTTATGTTAATTGCTTTGGCGTAATAAGTCCCTGTCAATCGACCTTCTATGACAATTGTGTGAATTGGATCAGCTCTCGTTTTGACGTATGGCGAAGGCTTAATTCTGCACAAAAAAAAACCGCCCCGGCAAGTGTGAGCCAGGGCGCAGATTGGGGGGGGGGGTGATATCAGGGTTTGCGGTTGGCAAGCTGGCGCAGGGTCTGGGCGCTGTGGTGCAACTGCTGGCGCTGGGTGTCGTTGAGCGGGCCGTGGCTCAGCACATACTCGGCGGTGGCGACCACCGTCTTCCAGCGCGGCGCCTTGGGCAGGGTATCCAGGCTCAGGTACTTGTCGAGGGTGCGGGTCTGAGGGCTGGAGCGGTCCATGTAGACCCGCCACAGCTTGCTCTTCTCGGCCAGCACTATCTTGCCCTTGCCGGTGCTCTGCTGCCAGGCATCCAGGGTAAGCCGCATGGTGTCCACCAAGGCGCGGCGCAGGGGCTCGTCATCCTGCTGGCGGATGAGGTCGTCGGCGAGCGAGCGGAACTCCCCGCCCAGCCGGCTCAGCTCGCCCAGCAGCTGGCCATCCTCGATGATGGCCTGGCGTGACAGGCTCTTGAGGGCGTTCTCCAGCGCCATCACCCGGTTCTCGTCCTGCCGCAGCTCGGTGCTGAGGGTGAGGGCGAAGGCGGCCTGGCCTCCCAGGCTGATGGGCAGGGCGCGGGCATTGAGTTCGTCTTTTTGGCCGGCCACCAGAAACGCCAGCTGCTGCTCCCCCCGATCGTGCAGATCGGGCCACTGGCTGGTCAGCGGGCTGGCGAGCCAGTCGTCCAGCGGTTGTCCCTCCATGGCTTCCGGCTCCTGACCCAGCAGGCGGGCCAGCGCCCGCGAGGCGAACAGCACTGTGCCCTGGCCATCGATGAACACCATGGGGTCGGCCCCTTCACCGAGCAGGGCCAGCAGCCGCTCCTGATCCTGATGCAGCTGCTCCTGCAGCAGCAGACGGTGCTCTATCTCCTGCTTGAGCAAGCGATTCTCTACCAGAGAGGCGCGCCCGGCGCTGGCTTCCAGCAGGGCCCTGACCCGGGCGAACAGCTCCTCCTTGCAGAAGGGTTTGACCAGATAGTCGTTGGCGCCGGCGTTGAAGCCCTCCTCGATGTCTTTGGGCTGGTTGAGGGCGGTGAGCAGCAGTACCGGCAGCTTCTCCTTGGGGTGCTGCTGGCGTAGCCGGCGGCAGACGTCGAAACCGGAGAGGGTGGGCATCATCACGTCCAGCAGGATGAGGTCGACCGGCTCCTCGGCCAGCTTGGCCAGCGCATCGTGGCCGTCGCTGCTGGGCAGGATGCGATAACCGCAGGGCTGCAGCAGGTGGCGCAGGATGTGCAAATTGATGGGCTCGTCGTCCACCACCAGGATGAGAGGCGCATCCTCGGGGGGAGGGGGGAGATCCTCGCTCTCCCAGTCCGGCAGGATCAGCGGCTGCTGGCGCACCAGCTGGTGCTCGATCTGGCGGCTGTCGAGGGTCAGGCTGCCCGCCTTGCCGCTGGCGAGCGGCAGGGTGAAGGCGAAGGTGGAGCCGACGCTCGGCTCGCTCTCCACGAACAGCTCGCCCCCCATCAGGTGCACCAGCTGGCGGGTGATGGAGAGGCCGAGGCCGGCCCCCTGCTTGCTGACCTCCGGGCTCATCTGCACCAGCGGCTCGAAGATATGCTCCAGATGTTCGGGGGAGATGCCGATGCCGGTGTCGGTCACCTTGATGCGCAGGAAGTTGTCCTCCACCAGGGCGCTGAGCACCACCTTGCCCTGCGGGGTGTACTTGATGGCGTTGCCCACCAGGTTGTAGAGCACCTGTTCGAGCCGCTGCTCGTCGGCCAGCACAGGCGGCAACTCCACCGGGCTGATGTCTACCAGGGTGAGCGGCTTGGCCTGCACCAGGTGCTGGCAGAGATCCAGCACCAGCCGGATGACTCCCTTGGAGGAGACCGGCTGGGGGTGGATCTCCAGCTGGCCGTAGCGCATCTGGTGGTAGTCGAGCAGATCGTCCACCAGTCGGGCCAGGCCGTCAGCGCTCTTGATGATGAGCCCCAGCTGTTTTTGCTGCCCTTCGGTCAAATCCTGCTGGCTGGCGAGCATGGACTCAGCCATCCCCTTGATGCCGTGAATGGGGGTACGCAGCTCGTGGGAAGTGTTGGCCAGCAGCTCATCCTTGAGCTTGTCCGCCTGCTGCAGACTGAGGTTCTGCTTGTGGGTCAGCTTGACCTGCTGCTGCAGCTCCTGGGTCTGGCGTTCGATGAGTTCGATCTTGTCCTTCACCGAGCGCTGCATGTGGCGAAACGCCTGGGCGAGCCGGTCGATGTCGTCGTCGGTGCGTTCGATGGCAATGGGGTGATCCAGCGCACCATCGGCCACCTGTTCAGCGGCGGCGGTGAGGGAGCGCAGCGGGGCCGTGATGGAGTGGGAGAGCCAGCGGGAGAAGAGGATCAGCAGCAACAGGGAGCCGGCCCCCAGCAGGATCACCAGTGTCTCCAGCTGGCGGATGGGGCGATAGGCCTCGCTGGTGGAGATCTCGGCGATGAAGGCCCACTCGGTATCGAACACCTTCACCTGGGTGTAGGCGGCCAGCACCTCGTCATCGTGGTAGGAGCGAAACAGCCCGACTCCCTGCTCGCCGGAGAGTGCCTTGACCACCAGCGGGGTCTGCAGCGGCCGGAAGTTGGGGCGAAAGCTGTTCTCCACGCTGAATTCAGGCGCCAGCCAGGCGTTGGCCCGCATCCGCTTGTCCGGGCCGATGAGGATGGTCTCGCCGGTCTCGCCGAGGCCTTCCCGCTCCGCCATGATCTGGTTGAGCTTGTCAGGCAGCAGCTCGAAGATCACCACGCCGCGCACATAGTCGTACTGCATCACGGGGGCCGCCATGTAGGCGACCACCTGGCCGGTCAGCTCGTTGCGGCCAAAATCGGTGAACTCGAAGATCTGCTGTGGCTTCTGGCCGCCGTCGAGGCGCCGCTTGATCTTGGCGAAGGTGCTGCCAAGACCGCTCGACTGGTAGGGGCCGGAGAGCAGGTTGGTGGCGAAATTGGCGTGTTTGGTGACCGAATAGACCACGTCGCCGTTGAGATCGATGAGAAAGATGTCGCTGTAGTTGGACTTGCGCACCATGTCGGCGTAGCCGCGGTGAAAGCGCTGGTGCACCCGGCCGTACATCTCGTCCGCCAGGATCAGGGCGCTGATGGAGGGTTCGATGTCGCTGGTGCTGTCGGGTTTTTGCAGCTGATCCCAGGAGCCCGGCACATAGCGGGCCTGGGCACGGGCGCGGGCCTCCTGCGGTGTGGTGCCGAGTTTCTCGAAGGCACCGGTGAAGCCATAGAAGCGACCGATACTGTTGCCGGCAAAATCCTGCTGGGAGAAGTTGATGATCTGCTCTTTGAGGTTGCCGA
Source organism: Aeromonas sp. DNRA1 (assembly GCF_963888745.1). Taxonomy (NCBI): domain Bacteria; kingdom Pseudomonadati; phylum Pseudomonadota; class Gammaproteobacteria; order Aeromonadales; family Aeromonadaceae; genus Aeromonas; species Aeromonas sp. DNRA1. The sequence goes on from NZ_CAWPKQ010000002.1 coordinate 411,967, forward strand.
AGTAGTCTTCCAGCTGGTTCTTCTTGATGTTGCGAACGGAAACCAGATGGTTGGAAGTCTGGGTAGTGAGATCCTTGCCGTGGCTATAGAGGAAAAACAGGGTGACGACCAGGAAGGGCACCATGGCTAGCATGAAAAATGCCAGCATCAGCTGCGGCCTGAGCCCACGGGGCTTGAAGATCCATTTCATCGGGTGATTTTCAATTGAGAATCCGGTTACTAACCGCAGCAAGTCTCTGACTAAAGGCTAATCATTTCAATGACTTTATCTCAAATTCGCCTGTGGGGTCACAGCCTGGTGAGGATTTTTTGGGCAAGCCGTCTAAACCCTGAGCAAACAGCACGGGAAAGGGCACAAAGTGCGAAAAAAGGGTTGTGCCCGCGCTCGGGGTACGTATAATGCGCCTCGTTGTCAGGCAACTGGCAGCAAGCAGTACAGGCGGGAATAGCTCAGTTGGTAGAGCACGACCTTGCCAAGGTCGGGGTCGCGAGTTCGAGTCTCGTTTCCCGCTCCAATTTTCCATGGCACCAATCATGGATATCACTTTCAAGGCAATGCCTTGTCAGCATGGCGCGTTAGCAAAGCGGTTATGCAGCGGATTGCAAATCCGTTTAGTCCGGTTCGACTCCGGAACGTGCCTCCATCTTCTTCCTGTTTCATCCCATAACGCATTTCCATCACACCAGCCTGGTGTGGATTACGCTGCTCAATATCCTTGCTGCAACAACAGCTGCTCACAGCCCTGCTGCTGCCACTCCCGTTCCAGATAGCGGTTGACCTGCGTCAGGTCTTGTCCCCGGTATTGAAACTGCACTTCGGCCGAGTGTTCGGTCACATCCATCATCTTCTGTTTCAACTGGCCGCATTGCCACATGCTGACGGTCGGCGCTCCCTTGTAGGCCAGCGTGATGCTGTCTGCCTGGTTGAGCTGCCAATCCTGCCATTCCGACCAGAGCAGCAGGCCCAGTATCCCTATGATCGCCATTTCTGCGGGTTTCATCGCACCGACTCCATCTTGAGTGCCAACTCATTAAATCTGGTCGACGGGAGCTGCTTTGCCAGCTTTTGTTGCCTGTAAGTTAATGGATGTAACCTAATTTCACTTTAAGGCTTTTAAGGGATTTTTTTGCAAAAAAATGGGAATCTTGGTGTAGTAATCCTACAAATTGTAGAGTAATCTCTGCTCAGTGGTCTTACCAGTAAGGAGTTCTATCATGTTTCATCCCTATTCCCTGACTCAGATAATTCTTCGTCGCATCTATGTGCTGCTGGTGGGTATGCTGGCTTTCCCCGTGATGCTGTTTCGCAGCGATCGGGCCCGTTTCTACAGCTATCTGCACCGGATCTGGAACAAGACCAGCACCAAGCCGGTATGGCTCAAGATGAGCGAGCGTGGCGAGCGGATCTTCTACTAAGTCAGGTTTCAATTGAAAAAGACAGCTGCGGCTGTCTTTTTTGTCATCAAGTATCGACTGACGATGCTTGCGCGGTTGTATCGTGCCAATCAAACCCCGCCCTGTAGCGGGGTTTTTTATTGTCTGCATCCTTGGGATTGGCGGTGGCAGGGTGGCGCAGTGCACATTTTCATGGCGAAAGTTCATTTGAAAGGGGAATGGAATAATCCTTTAAAAACAATGTTTTGCCAATTGTGCTTTTTATAGATGTGCCGATTTTGCATTTTTTTTGAAATCAATTCGTCGGCGCTCCGGTTCTATGGAGGGCATCCGGTCGTGACCGATCGGGCACACCACACACAATCAGAAGGAACAGAAAATGAATGTCAAAAAGAGCACTGCCATCGCCTCCGCCATGACCGGTCTGCTGGCCCTCGGCGCCCAGTTTGTCGCCGCCCCTGCCATGGCTGCTGATGAAAAGGAGAAGTGCTACGGGGTGGTGAAGGCGAGCAAGAACGACTGCGCGACCAAGACCAGCTCCTGTGCCGGTACCGCCAAGATGGATGCCCAGGGTGACGCCTTCGTAGTGGTGCCCAAGGGGCTGTGCGAGAAGCTGGCGGGCGGTTCGCTGCAACCCAAGTAAGGCTGGGTGCCACGGTGTTGCCTCAGGGGCACCGTGGCCTTCTTTTGGCTGGTTTGCAGCGAGGCTTTGCGATGAACCCCTTGATTGGTATTGGATTGCGCACGCCCCATTACGACGAGATATTGCGCACCCTGCCAGCGATTGGCTGGCTGGAGGTGCACAGCGAAAATTACTTTGAACGTCACAGCCGGGGTTTTCAGGTATTGAGCGAGCTGGCCAGGCACTATCCTGTCAGCCTGCACGGCGTCGGTATGTCGCTGGGCTCGGCCGATGCACTCGACCTTGAACACCTCGCCAGCCTCTCGGCGCTGGCCCGCGCCATCAAACCGGTGCGCATTTCGGAACACCTCAGCTGGGGCAGCATTGGGGGGCGCCACTTCAACGATCTACTGCCGGTCCCCTATACCCGGGAGGCCTTGCTCACCATGAGCGACAAGATCATGCTGGTGCAGGATGCACTTGGCTGCCGGCTGCTGATTGAGAACCCCTCCTCATACCTGCAACTGGCGGGGGAGATGCCGGAGTGGGAGTTTCTGGCGGAGCTGCAGCGACGCAGCGACTGCGCCATCCTGCTCGATCTCAACAACCTCTACGTCAGTGCCTTCAACCACGGCTTTGCATGCCGCGACTATCTGGCTGCCATCGACATCGCTACGGTGGGCGAAATTCACCTGGCCGGTTTTACCGATCAGTCTCTGCCACAGGGGCATCTTTACATCGATACCCACAGCGCGCCGGTGAGCGAGCCGGTGTGGGCCCTCTATGCCGAGATCTGCCGCCAGCGCGCCATTCCCACCCTGATCGAGTGGGACCTCGAGATCCCGCCGCTCCCCGTGCTGTTGGCGGAGGCCGAGCGCGCGAGCGCCATGCTGGAGGCCGCCATGGCCGCCGATCTTGTGCCGGAGGCCGCCCATGTCTGAACTGGCTCGCCGGCAGCAGCAGTTTGCTGAGGGGCTGCTTGGCCAGAGCGAGGCCATCCTGCCCCATATCCACTCCCGTCTCTTTACGGCGGATGCCGTGCTGCAGGTCTATCGCAACCACTTCATCCTGAGCCTTGGCGAGGTGCTGGCGGGCAGCTACCCGGCCGTCAAAGCCATGGTGGGGGAGGCGTTTTTCGACGCTGCGGCGCGCGGCTTCGTACTGGCAGCGCCGCTCTACGAAGGGAGTGTGATGCACTACGGTGCCGGCTTTGGCGACTGGCTCGCCCGGCTGCCGACCACCGCAAATCTGCCCTGGCTGGGAGAGCTGGCCCGCTTCGAGTGGGCACTGGAACGCACCAGTTTGCTGGCTGCCGAGACGCGCCGCTGGCCTGCCGAGCGGGTGGCCGCCCTGCTGCCAGCAGCTTGGCAGACGCTGGTGCTGATCCCGGCCTGCGATCTGTGTCTGTTCGACAGTCCGCGCCCGGTTGATGCTCTCTGGCAGATGGCCCTGCACGAGGGCGAGACAGTGCAGGATCTGGCCGCTCCCGCCTGGCTTGCCCTAAAGAAACAACCCGATTGTCGGGTATTGCCGCTGAGCCTGAGCGAAGGAGAGTGGCGCCTGCTGGATGGCTGCCGCCGGGGCATTGCCCTGTCGGCCCTGCAGGCACGGGACTCGCAGGCTGCAGAGTCTCTGACCCGCCTCGTCACCCTGGGCCTGCTGGTCGATGTGACCTCAACGCTGGAGTAAATTCGATGACAAATCACAAGTGGACACTGATGCAACCGGTGGGCCCCACCGTTCCCTGGTGGCTGAGCGGCGCCCTGTTGCTGCTGGCCAGGTGCTGGGTGGCGGCGGCCTTCTTTCGTTCCGGCTGGCTCAAGCTGAGCGCCTGGGACAGCACCCTCTATCTGTTCGAATTCGAGTATCAGGTGCCCCTGCTGCCCTGGCAGTGGGCGGCCTGGCTTGGCACGGCCACCGAGCTGTTGCTGCCGGTGCTGCTGCTGGTCGGGCTTTTTACCCGGCCGGTCGCCGCCCTGTTGTTTGCCTTCAACATGGTGGCGGTGATCTCCTATCCCACCCTCTGGGCCGGCGGATTTTACGATCACCAGCTGTGGGGCTGGATGCTGCTGACTCTGGTCGTCTGGGGCGCGGGGCCGCTGGCCTGGGACCAGTGGCGCCTTGCCAGGCGTGCGTGAAGTCTCCACACTGGCGCGTTGTTCAGGTGCCCGCGGGGTGCCTGTTCACCTCAACGAGCATTACAAGGAGAAGCGCCGATGATCATCCGTCAGGCAACGCAGGCAGACATTCCCGCACTGGTGACCCTGCGCATGGCACTGTTTTGCGAGGTGGGGGAGCTGAGCGAACCGCTGGCCGACCTCGATCTCTGGCAGGCGACCAGCCGCTACTTCAGCACGGCGAAGGCCGAGGATAGCGCCCGCTCCTGGGTGGCGGAAGTGGATGGCGAGGTGGTGGCGAGTGCGACCCTGGCCCTCTTCGTGCGCCCACCCTATCCCGGCAACCTGGCGGGGAGGGAGGGCTATCTGCTCAACATGTATACCCTGCCGGCCCACCGCCGGCGGGGGTTGGCCGGCGCCCTGCTGGATCAGATGGCGGACTATGCCAGGGTACAGCAGCTGGGCCGGGTCTGGCTGCACGCCAGCGACGAGGGGCGCCCGCTCTATGAACGGATCGGTTTTGTGGCCAATCCGGCTTACTTGGAGTGGCAGCCCGGGTGATCCCTCGCCGGGCCTGGCACGTATCAGGCGCAGGCTGCACTGCGAGCCCCTCGCCGGCTGTGGCAAAATATCGGCCAAATTCTGATCGCACCGCGGTGCTCAACTAAGATCAGCCTCAACAGGTTCGTGACGGTTCACCCAGCACCGAGTCTTGTGCCCTTTTCCACCTTGTCAGTACAGAGGTATGACATCCATGTTCAACAACAAGCTGAAGGCGCAGTTGCAGGCCTGCCAGGCACAGCTGGCCGAATTCCAGGGCTTCGTGGAGGCGGTCAAGGAAGGGATCGCAACCATCATGTTCACCCCGGATGGCGAGATCCTGGAGGCTAACCAGCCATTCTTGAGCCTGATGGGTTACAGCGCGATGGAGTTACAGGGGCAGCACCACCGCATGTTTTGCAGCCCGGAGCTGGCTCGCTCTGCCGATTACCAGCAATTCTGGGCCCAGCTCAAGCAGGGCCGGGTCAAGTCCGGCATCTTCTCGCGTCTCAACAAGCGGGGCGAGGTGGTCTGGTTGGAGGCGAGCTACTTCCCGGTCAAGTCGCAGGGGCGGGTGACCCGGGTGATCAAGATCGCCAGCGACATTACTGACAAGCATCAACAACTGCTGAGCCAGCAGGCGATCACCAAGGCGCTGGAACGCTCGCTGGCGATGATCGAGTTCACCCCGAATGGCGACATCATTTCGGCCAATCCCAACTTCCTGAGCTGTCTCGGCTACACCCTGGCCGAGATAAAGGGGCGCAATCACCGCATGTTCTGTGATGACGCCTTCTATGAAGAGCATCCCCGCTTCTGGGAGGAGCTGGCTCAGGGACAGTTCAAGTCCGGGCTCTTCTTGCGGCGCAACAGTCATGGCGATGCGATCTGGCTGGAGGCCACCTACAACCCGATCTGCGACGAAAGCGGCAAGGTGAACCGGGTCATCAAGTTTGCCAGCGACATCACCGAGCGGGTGACCAAGAGCCACGCCGTGCGCGATGCCGCTCAGGTGGCCCATGCCACGGCCCAGGAGACCCTGCGCAGTGCCGAGCAGGGGGCGGATCTGTTGCGCTCGGTGGTGGACACCTCGTCGCTCATCAGCGAGCAGGTGGACAAGACCATCCTGCTCATCAACCAGCTCAACGAGCAGTCTAAAAGCATCGAGGCCATTGTCTCCACCATCAGCAGCATCGCCGATCAGACCAATCTACTTGCCCTCAATGCGGCCATCGAGGCGGCCCGGGCCGGGGATCAGGGGCGCGGTTTCGCAGTGGTAGCCGATGAGGTGCGCCAGCTGGCGGCACGCACGTCGCTCTCCACCGACGAGATTGCCAAGGTGGTGCAGAAGAACCGCGAGCTGACCGCCAAAGTGACCGACGACATGGCCAGGGTGGCCGGCAGCGCCGAGCTCGGCAAGCAGCAGATCGACAAGGTCAACGAGGTGATGGCGGAGATCCGGCAGGAGGCCAACAACGTCTCGGCGACCGTCTCCAGCCTCTCCATCTGATGCCGTTCAGGGGGCCTGCCTCGTGAGAGGCAGGCTGTCATCCTGGCCGTTATTTCGACAGGCTGTGTGAATGGTGAGCAGTCGATATCCCAGTCTGAACCCCCGCTGTATCGCTCCCTGCTTGTGAATTGCCCGTTGGGGGCGGCCTGTTTAGGCTTGCCGCCTCATTATTTCTGGAGCAAGCGAAGACGATGGCAACGAGAAGAAAGGGCAGGGCACTGGCGCTGCTGGCGGGCATGGTGGCAAGCGTGGGACTGAGCGGCTGCATGGGGCAGATGGGGCTCTCCTCCATGGTGACCAAGGGCAACCTCAGTGTGGTGGACAACCGTTATGGCCGGGCCGGGGTCTTCGTCCTGCTCTCGCCGGTCTACGGCCTGGCGGCCACCGCTGATTTGTTCGTGTTCAACACCATCGAATTCTGGTCGGGCAAGAACCCCATCACCGGCAAGTCGCCGGCGCTGGTGGATCAGAAGCTGGACGCCCTGATCAAGGTCAATCAGCACCTGGATCCGTCCCTCAACAAGGTGCCGCTGGCCATGCTGCCGCAAGGTGTGCGCGAGGTGGAGGTGAGCTACCCGGACGAGCGCACCGCCCAGATGGAGGTGCACTACCTGGACGGGCGCAGCAGCCTGATGCGTGGCGAGCAGCGCGGCGCGTTGCTGGACATCTACTTCGACGGCCGGCTGGTGTCGACCCTGACCCCGGCCCAGCTGGAGGAAAAAGCCCGGACTGGCAGCGCCGAGGCGTAAATTCATCTGAATCCAGATCTATTCCTCTCTGGATAAGGTATACCTAGTCAGCAGGCAAGATCGCCATGATGTCTAAGGGAGCAGGCTATGACGGTGAATGGATTGCGGTTGGCAGAGTTGATTGGTTCCCTCAGTCATGCACTCGACATGACCGAGGGACAACCAAGAGGGCACTGCATTCGCTGTTGCTGGATAGGTTCCCGGCTGGCCGAGCGGCTGGCGCTGGATGCCCGGCAGCGCCATGATCTCTATTACATGCTGCTGCTCAAGGATCTGGGGTGCAGCAGCAATGCGGCCCGTATCTGCGAGCTCTATCTCACCGACGATCTTCACTTCAAACGCGACTTCAAGCTGGTGGATGGCTCCCTCTCCGAGGTGGTCAACTTCGTGCTGGGCCACACCGGGTTGCAGGCGGATCTGCTGGGGCGTTTTCGCAGCCTGTTCCACATCTTTCGCAATGGCGATCAGATAGCCAACGAACTGATCCAGACCCGTTGCCACCGGGGGGCGGACATCGCTCGCCAGTTGCGGTTCAGTGAAGAGGTTGCCGCCGGCATTCTCTCTCTGGATGAGCACTGGAACGGCAAAGGTCGGCCGTTGCAACTGGCCGGTGACGCGATTCCGCTCTTTTCTCGCATAGCGCTGCTCTGCCAGGTGGTGGATGTGTTTCACGCTACTGCTGGCCCGGATGCCGCCCTCAAAGAGCTTCGCGAGCGCAGCGGCAGCTGGTTTGATCCTCAATTGGTTAGCGAGTTTGAGGCGTTGGCGGATGACGACTTCTGGCAAGGACTGGCGGATCCCAGATTGGCTGAGTGGGTGTTCGTTCACCCGGCCGGGCAGGGGGAAGTCGCTCTGGATGAAGACTATCTGGACGAGATCGCGGCGGCGTTCGGCCAGGTGGTGGACTCCAAAAGTCCCTACACCGCTGGTCATAGTGGCCGGGTGGCGCTCTATACCGACATCCTCGCCACCCAGATGGGCTTGTCCGAGCAGCGACGACGCTGGCTCAAGCGTGGCGCTTTGCTCCACGACGTGGGCAAGCTGGGGGTGAGCAACGCCATTCTCGACAAGCCGGGCAAACTGGATGCGCAGGAGTGGGCCGCCGTGCAGATGCATGCCGCCTATACCGAGGAGATCCTGAGTCGCATCGGGGCGTTCGAGGAGCTGGCGCAAGTGGCGGGGGCGCACCATGAGCGCCTCGATGGCAAGGGTTATCCCAAAGGATTGAAAGGGGACGAGATAGCCTTGGAGACCCGCATCATCACCACGGCCGACATTTTTGATGCCATCACGGCTAAACGCCCCTATCGCGGCGCCATCCCGGTGCCCCAGGCGCTGGAGATGATGGCCGAGACGCTGGGGTCGGCCATTGATCCGGACTGCTTTGCTGCCCTGCAGGCGGGGATCCAGGATTTTTCCCTCTACCTCCCGTTCGAGCAGCCGTTGGCAAACGCCAGTTAATGTTGGCGCCATATCTGGCCTCAAGCCATTGGCCTGAGATGACAGCGCCCCGCTTTGCGGGGCGTTTTGCTATGGGTGGCTCTGGCTGCGGGGTGGGTGCATCACCAGGCCCAGCAGCCGGCGCAGGTGGGTGAGCTGCTCGGTGAGTTGCAGATTGAGCCACAGATAGCCGCTGATGGCGGCCTCGCCGCCGGCGTCGATCCGCACCCTACCGGCCGCCTCCTGCAGACGGCTGATGGCCAGCTCCGAGCCCTGCAGCTCGCCGCTTTTGAGCATCAGCGCCAGCTCGCTCATCAGCGCCTCGGTCGCCTGCTGGCAGGCGCGCAGCTCCGGGGTGCTCTGCATCAGAAAGTGGCTCTGGCGATCGCGCCAGTAGGTGTTGGCCAGCATCTCCAGGGTGCAGAGGGTGTTGCGCATGGTGGTCTGGATCGCTTCGAACAGGGCGCTGCCAAGGCGGGTCTCCTTGACGGCCGGGCTCAGCAGGGGGCGCAGACTCACCATCTTGGAGAGCAATCTGGCGTGGCTGTGGGCGAGCCGTGGCCGTTCCAGCACGTTGGGGGAGAGGTGGGTGTGATAGAGCCGCTGGGCCTGCTGCAGGGTGTCGTGCATCTGCAGCCGCCAGTGGCTGTAGGCGCGCTGGGGATAGATGCTGCAAAACAGCAGCGCCAGCAGGGAACCCAGGATCACGTCGGCACTGCGCCACAGGGCGGTTTCGATGTCGCCGGGCATGGCCCCCATGGTGACGCCGAGGGTGATGCCGATGAGCAGCCCCACGTAGGGGCGCTTGCCGAGCGCCAGATAGCCGCACAGAAACATGATGCAGCCGCACCACAGCAGCATCAGCGGCAGGGAGTAGAGCTCGAGATAGAGCGCCACCACCCCGCAGCTGGCGCCGAAGATGGTGCCGACCACCCGCTGCAGGGCGCGCGACAGTACATTGCCCCAGAACGAGATGGGGCCCATCACCACCACCAGGGTGATGAGGGGCCATGTGCTTTCCGGCAGCTTGAGCTCGCGGGTCAGCAGAAAGGTGAGCATGAAGGCGAGCGCGATGCGCAGGCCGTGGACGATGCGGTAGTGACCGTAGATCAGCAGATCGAGTCGGGAGAGGGGGGCATTCAGGCGCAAGGGACAAGCCTCGGATTCATGGGGGGCAGCCACCCCGCCACGCCCGGCGGGGTGGAGACCGGTATCAGGCCACTCGTCCCTGGAGTGGGTGGATCCAGACCCGCTCGCCGACCGCGATGGCTGGCTGGGCGGGGACGATTTCAATCAGGCAGTTGGCATCGCTCATGGAGCTGAGGATGCCGGAGCCCTGCGGCCCGGTGGTGCGTACCCGCAGCACGCCGCTGGCATCCTGATGGAAGATGCCGCGCAGGAACTCGGTACGCCCCGGCCGGCTCTTCATCTGCTGCTCGGCCAGGGCTGAGAGGCGCAGCGGCTGCCACACCCGGCCCTGCAGGCGGGCGATGGCGGGCTCGACGAATTGCAGGAAGCAGATCATGGCCGCTACTGGGTTGCCGGGCAGGCCGAAGAAGGGGGTCTGCCCCAGCTTGCCGAAGGCGAGCGGGCGGCCCGGCCGCATCTGGATGCGCCAGAAGGCGATCTGGCCAAGCTCGGCCAGCACCTGCTTGATGAAGTCGGCATTGCCCACCGACACCCCGCCCGAGCTCAGCACCAGGTCGGCATCGACCGCGGCCTGTGCCAGCTGTTGGCGCAGGATGACGGGATCATCGGGGATGATGCCAAGGTCCATCACCTCGCAGCCAGCCCCGGCGATGAGCGCCATCAGGGTGAAGCGGTTGCTGTCGAAGATGTGGCCGGGGGCGAGCGTCTCGCCCGGTGCCTGCACCTCGTCGCCGGTGCTGAACAGCGCCACCTTGAGCGGTGCGCGCACGCTGAGCCGGGCTTGACCAAGGGATGCTGCAAGCCCGAGCTGAGGGGCACCGAGGCGGGTGCCGGCCGCGATGGCGACCGCGCCCAGCGCCAGATCTTCGCCGGCCTGACGCACGTTCTGCCCCGCCTTGATGGTGGCGCTGACGCTGACCCATTCACCGTCAAGCTCGGTCTCTTCGCGCATCACCACGGTGTCGACGCCGGGGGGCAGCGGGGCGCCGGTCATGATCTGCACCGCCTGTCCGGCCAGTACCGGCTCGCTGCGCGGCTGGCCCGCCAGCACTTCTCCCACCAGTTGCCAGCGGCCGGCTGCGAGATCGTCGCTGCGCATGCCCATGCCGTCCATCGCCGAGTTGGCGTGGGGCGGCACATTGATGGGGCTCACCAGGTTGCTTGCCAGCACGGCGCCGTGGCAGCGGGTGAGCGGCAGGTCGATGCTGCGGGTAGAGGGGGCGAGTGCGTCAAGAATGGCCTGACGCGCCCCCTCGACCGACAGAAAGCCGTTGCCAGCCTCCTGTTCCCGCGTCTGACTCTCTTTGAGCCAGTGGCAGACGAAGTCGGCGATGGCGTCTAGATCATTGATGTCGAGCCGGGGCAGGGTGGTCTCTGCGGGCTGGTCGCTGGCCACGGCGATGATGTCGCGATCACTCGGGAACAGCAGCGGCTTGCCGATGGCGGCGCGGTGCAGCTCGATTTTCGGAAAGTGCTCGTGCTTGAACCCTTCCACCAGCAGCAGGTCGAGGCTGCGCTGATCGAAGCTGGCCAGCAGCTCGCGAAAATCGGCCTCACCCAGATCGGTCTCAACGATGCGGGCGTGACGGCGGCGGGAGGCCACCATCATCTGGCTGGCGCCGGCCTTGCGCAGGCGGTGGCTGTCTTTGCCCGGCTGGTCGATGTCAAAGTCGTGATGGGCGTGCTTGAGCACCCCGAGGCGCAGGCCGCGGCTCACCAGCAGGGGGATGAGCTGTTCGAGCAAGGTGGTCTTGCCGGTGCCGCTCCAGGCGGCAAAGCCGAGCAGAGGCAGGGTGGGGGCCGGGGTCATGAGGTGGCTCCTTGTCCGGTCGCGGAGTCTGGCAGGCGCGCCTCGTAGGCGGCCAGCTCGTCCGGGCTGTTGAGATTGATGAAGGCATCCGGCTGGTCGGCAAAGCTCACCACCGCCATCTGGTGGCGGGCAAACCAGATATCGATTTTGCGCTCTCCCTCGGCCAGCGCGGCGGACAGGGAGGGGAGCAGGGACTTGTGCAGCAAAGCTACTACGGGTTGCAGCCAGTCGCCGTCATGGGCCACCACCAGTTCGGTCGCCGGGGTGAGGGCGGCGCGAAAGCGCGCCATCAGATCGCGGGGCAGGGCGGGGCCGTCGCAGGGCACGAACAGCACCCAGTCGTGACGGGCGGCGGCAAGGCCGGCCTGCATGCCCGCCAGCGGGCCGAGATAGTCGGGGTTGTCGTCGCCGATGACCGGGGCCAGCGCCTGGTAGCGGGCCTGGCTGCGGTTGGCGTTGATCAGGATCTCGTCCACCTGGGGGCTCAGTCGGTCAAGCACGTGGTCGATGAGCGGGCGGCCCGCCAACTCGACCCAGCCCTTGTCGGCGCCCCCCATGCGGGTGGCGCGGCCGCCGGCCAGCACCACGGCGGAGACGGGAAAGCGGTCAGTACGAGGTTCGCTGTTTGAGGTCATGTCGCTCGATGATTTTCAAAGGAGTGGGTTCGTGCAGCCGGCCTCGGGCGAGGGTCCATTGCCGCTCGCACAGGTCGGTCAGATCGTTGCTCTGGTGGCTGATGATGACCAGGCCGCTGCCCTGTTCCCGCAGATCTTGCGCCATGGCGGCCATCAGGGCAACCGAATGTGCATCCAGATTGGCGGTGGGCTCGTCCATCAGCAAAAAGGCGGGCTGCAGTGCCCAGGCGCGGGCCATGGCCAGCCGCTGACGCTCGCCGCCAGACAAAATGCTGATGTGCTCGCGCGCCAGGCTCTCCAGTTCGACCCGGCGCAGCGCCTCGAACACACGCACCTCGTCGGCGGCGCGATGGCCGAGGGCCCAGGCCACGTTGTCGTGCACGCTGCGATCAAACAGGTAGGGGGTCTGGTGCAGGTAGGTGACCCGGCCCGGCCCCGGATCGCGCTTGAGCCACTGGCCGAGCTTGCCGCGCCAGCCAGAGGGGAGGTTGGTGTGGCCCCGGGTCGGGGTGAGCAGGCCGGCCAGGATCTTGAGCAGGGTGGTCTTGCCCACCCCGTTCGCGCCACGCAGCCAGATGGCGTCGCCGGCCGCGATGGAGAGCTGTTCAATCTCGAACAGGTCGCGTTCGCCAAAGCGCATCATCAGCTGGTGGGCGGTCAGGGCCATGGCGTACTCCGGTGGATGGACGGTGGGGGCATGGTCAGTTCTTCAGATAGCTGTGACCACGGCACGCGGTCAGCAACAGGTTGAGCAGCAGGGCCAGGGCCAGCAGGACGATGCCGAGCGCCACCCCCTGGGTGAAGGCCCCTTTCTGGGTCTCCAGCGCGATGGCGGTGGGGATGTTGCGGGTGAAGTGCAAAATGTTGCCCCCCACCATCATGGAGCAGCCCACCTCGGTGACGATGCGGCTGAAGGCGCCGATCACCGCCGCCAGCAGGCCGAAGCGGCACTCGCGCATCAGCCCGAGCAGCGCCCTGGGCCAGGAGAGCCCCAGGGTGCGGGCGGTCTCCCAGGCGCGCCGATCGCTTTGCACGAACGCGGCGTGGGCCATGGTGGCGATCACCGGAAAGGCGATCAGCATCTGCCCCACCACCATGGCCTGCTGGGTGAACAGCATCTTCCAGTCGCCGAAGGGGCCGGCCCGCGACAGCAACATGTAGAGCAAAAGGCCAATCACCACGGTCGGCACCGACTGCAGGGTATTGATGCAGGAGAGCCAGAGCCAGCGCGCCGGGATCGGCAGATAGGCCAGCGCGAAGCCGAGCAGCAGGGCCGGCAGCAGCACCAGCCCGAGCGCGAGGCCCGATACCGAGAAGGAGACCCCCACCACCTGCCACAGTTCGGCGTCACCACTGAACAGCAGCGCTAGCGCCGCCAGTGCGGTTTCGATCAGGGTCGGCACCGGGCGCCTCCGTCACTCAAGGTAGCGAGGGGCGCCAGGGGCAGGTCGAGCAGGGTCGGCCGTGGCATCACTGCGGCTTGGCATCGGCCACGAACAGCGGCTGGCCGGCCACCTTGAAGTCACCGATAAGCTGCTGGCCGTGCTTTGAGACCAGCCAGTTCTTCAGGGTGCGGGCCCCTTCGGTGTTGAGATCCGGGTAGCGCTTGGGGTTGACCAGGATCACCTGGTAGGGATTGAACAACCGCTTGTCCCCCTCCAGCAGCACGGCGAGATCCAGCTTGCTCTGGTAGGCGAGCCAGGTGCCGCGGTCGGTCAGGGTGTAGGCCCCCAGCTCGGAGGCCATGGTCAGGGTCGGCCCCATGCCCTGGCCGATGGACTTGTAGCCGGCGAACTCGGGCTTGACGTCGGCCGCCTGCCACAGGGTCTTCTCCTTGATGTGGGTGCCGGACTCGTCCCCACGGGAGATAAAGGTCTGCCCCTTCTCCTTGATGGCCTCCAGCGCCTTGGCGGCGTCGTGCAGCTTGCCAAGACCAGCCGGATCTTTCGCCGGGCCGACGATGACGAAGTCGTTGTACATCAGGTGCTCAGGCTCGATGCCAAAGCCCGCCTCGACGAAGGCCTTCTCGGCAGAGGGGGCGTGGGTCATCACCAGATCCGCGTCGCCGTTCTCGCCCATCTTCAGGCTCTGGCCGGTACCGGCCGCCATCACCTGCACCGGGTAGCCGGTCTCCTTGGTGAACTGGGGCAGCAGCCAGCCCAGCAGGCCGGACTGTTCGGTGCTGGTGGTGGTGGCGAGGCGGATGGGCGCCTTGGTCTCGGCATGGCTGGCAGCGCTCCAGAGCGGCAGGCTGAGCAGCAGGGCGGAGGAGAGGGCAAGGGCGAGGCGTTTGCGCACTGTGGCTGTGATCATGATGTCAGGGTACCCGGTGATGGAGAGAGGGCAGGACTAAGCAAGCAGGGTGCCAAGCTGACCGCGTGCCTTGTTCGGCCCGGTTTTTAATTTGAAAACAGTCGGTTAAGCTCACTAATTGCGTGATGGCACCGTCGCTTTTAATAAACGGAGTTGGCACTTGGGGCCGGTTAGCGACAAAATGTCCCACAGTTTATAAGGTCGGTGGGACAATCCCGGAACCTTGTCGAATCTGAGGTACTTTTTTCATGACTGCACCCGCCAGCCGCTGGTCCGCCCTCTCCCTGCTCATCGTCGACGACGAACCCGGCATGCGCAGCTTCCTCGCCAAGGCGCTGGCTCGGCGCTTCGCCCAGATAGAGACCGCTGCCAGCGTGGAGGAGGCCGAGGCCCTGCGCTGCCGCCTGCATTTTGATCTCATCATCGCCGACATCCGCCTGCCGGGGCGCTCTGGCATCGAGTGGCACGAGGCCATCGATCCCGCCACCCGGCGCAGCGACATCATCTTCATGACCGGCTTTGGCGACATGGAGACCGCCCTCAAGGCGCTGCGGCTCGGCGCCAGCGACTTCATTCTCAAACCCTTCAACCTGGATCAGATGGTGCAGGCGGTGGACCGGGTCATCGAGCGCCGCCAGATGGAGCGGGAGAACCTGCTGCTGCGCCGGGAGGTGAGCAAGCTGTTCCCGCCCACCCTGATCGGCGACAGCGCCAAGACCCGCGAGCTTAAAACCCTGATCGCCCGGGTCGCCCCCTCCAACGCCGCCGTACTGGTGGAGGGGGAGTCCGGCACCGGCAAGGAGCTGGTGGCCCGCGCCCTGCACCAGCTCTCTGGCCGGATGGGGGCCTTCGTGCCGCTCAACTGCGCCTCCATCGCCCCCGAACTGCTTGAAAGCGAGCTGTTCGGCCACGTGCAGGGGGCCTTTACCGGCGCCCGCAAGGGGCGCGACGGCCTGTTCCGGGTCGCCCACCAGGGGACGCTGTTTCTGGACGAGATCGGTGAGATGCCGCTCGCCATGCAGGCCTCCCTGCTGCGGGCGCTGGAGCAGAAAGCCATCCGCCCGGTCGGGGCCGAACGCGAGCTTTCGGTGGACGTGCGCATCGTCGCCGCCACCAACCGCAACCTGAAGGCGGAGGTGGAGGCGGGCCGGTTTCGTGAAGACCTCTTCTACCGCCTCAACGTGGTGGCGCTGCCGGTGGCGCCCCTGCGCGAGCGCATCGACGACATCCCCGCCCTGGTGCACCACTTCACCCGCCAGCTCACCGCCGAGATGGGCATGGGGGCCCTGCACTGGACCCACGAGGACGTGGTGGCCATGCAGGCCTACCCCTGGCCTGGCAACGTGCGCGAGCTGCGCAACCTCATTGAGCGCTGCCTGCTGCTGGGCAAGCCGCCGGCCGAATACTGGCAGAGCGCCAAACCGGCCGAGTCGGCACGGGGCGAGGAGGGCTATCCGCTGGAGTGGGCGCTGGCCGAGGTGGAGAAGGCTCACATCCTGCAGGTGGTGGCGAGCCATGATGGCAACAAGTCGGCCGCCTCCCGGGTACTCGGGGTGGCGCGCAAGACCCTGGAGCGCAAGTTCAAGGAGTGGGCCATCGAATGAGCCGGCTCGCCCCTTGTCGCCGGAGTGAGTCATGAGGCTGGCGCAGATCCCGGGGTTGCTCAGAACCAAGGTGCGCTGGCGTCTGCTGCTGCTCACCTCGGTGCCCATCATGTTGACCCTGGCCGGCATGATCGGGCTCACCCTCTACTGGACCCTCACCTACAGCTGGCAGAACCTGCTCACCACGGTGCGCAGCGACCTTGGCGTTGCCCACCACGCGGTGAGCGTGCAGCAGCAGCGCCAGGCCGAACACCTCGAGCACCTGCGCGATGCTTGGGCCTTCCAGCTGCAGCTGCGCGAATCTCCCGCCCGCTTGCGCCAATGGGTGATGCCGCTCGCCGCCAACTACGGCCTCGATTTTTTGCGCCTGCGCAGCGGCAGCGAGCTGGATCTGCTGCCAGCGCAGGATCGCGCGGCCCTCGCCGCCGGGCGCAGCATCAGCCACTTCGTGGTCTGGTCGCGGGAGCAACTGCTGGCGCTCTCGCCGGCACTGGCCAGCCGCGCTGTGCTGGAGCGGGAGTATGATCCGGTGGCCGGGCAGGAGACCCGCGGCCTGGTCAGCCTCTCGCTGACCCCGGTGATGGGGCGGGACGGCAGCCTCTGGGGCGTGCTGGAGGGGGGCGAGCTCATCAACGGCAGCACCCGGCTGGTGGATGAGCTCAAGGGCCAGGTGTTCGCCAAGAACACCCTACCGGCCGGCAGCATCGGCACCGTCACCCTGTTTCTCGGCGATCTGCGGGTGAGCACCAACGTGCCCGCCAGCAGCAGTCGCCAGCTGGGGCGGGCGGTGGGCACCCGGGTGTCGGCGCCGGTGCGCGAGCAGGTGCTGGGACGCGGTGAGCCCTGGATTGATCGCGCCTTCGTGCACGACGCCTGGTATGTGTCGGGTTACGAGCCGCTCTTGGGCGCCAATGGCGAGCGCATCGGCATGCTCTACGTCGGTTTTCTCGAGTGGCCCATCATCCGCACTTACCTCACCAACCTGCTGGAGCTGGGCTCCGGCGTGGTGGTGTTGCTGCTGCTCTCCGGTCTGCTGGTCTATCGCGGCGCGCGCGACTTGTTCACCCCCATCGAGCGGATGCACAAGGTGGTGCGCCAGGTGCAGGCGGGTCAGCCGGCCCGCATCGGCGTGCTGGCCCTCGACCCCGATCACGAGCTGGCCCAGCTCGGTCGCCAGTTCGACGCCATGCTGGATCAGCAGGCGGCGCACCAGCAGCAGCTGGCCCGCAGCGCCGACGAGCTGGAGCAGAAGGTGGCCGAGCGCACCCGGAGCCTTGAGCAGAAGACCGCCGAGCTCGAGCACCACATCCACATGCTGACCCAGGCCCGCCAGCAGCTGCTGATCAGCGAGAAGCTGGCGGCCCTCGGCGAGCTTTGTGCCGGGGTGGCCCACGAGATCAACAACCCGCTGGCGGTGATCCTCGGCAACGTGGAGCTGATGAAGCTGGAGCTGGGGGAGGCGGCCGCGCCGGTGAGCGAGGAGCTGGCGCTGGTGCTGGCCCAGATCGAGCGCATTCGCGCCATCACCCGCAGCCTGCTGCAATATTCCCGTCCCGGCGACTACGAGACGGCGCCGGTGTGGCAGCACCTCACCCCCATCATCGAGGAGAGCCTGACCCTGGTGCGCTCCGCCCTGCGCCAGCAGCAGGTGAACCTGGTGGCCGATCTCAAGGCCCAGCAGCCCATCGAGGCGGATCGCCAGCAGCTGCTGCAGGTGCTGATAAACCTCTTGGTCAACGCCAGCCATGCGCTGGGGGAGCAGGGGGAGATCCGGGTCGAGAGCCGCGACTGGCTGGATGACGCCGGCCAGTTGCAAGGGGCCGAGGTGCGGGTGATCGACAACGGCAGCGGCATCGAGGCCGCCATCATCGACAAGATCTTCGACCCCTTCTTCACCACCCGCGCCACCGGTACCGGGCTGGGGCTGGCCCTGAGCCACCGCATCATCAGCCGCTGGGGCGGCGAGCTGCTGGTGGACTCCACCCCGGGGCAGGGCAGCTGCTTTACCATCCGCCTGCGCAGCCACGCCCGGCTGGCCAGCGGCGGCGAGCGCGACCGGTTGGAGGGGTGGCGCATCGCCCTCAATGCCGAAGGGCGTGAGGCAGGCGATTTATACTGTTGTAAAAAAGGCCCGTTATAAAAACAGCCCGTCAACATGGTTGGCGGGCTGTTTTGTCGGCGGGTCAGTGGTTATTTACTGCGGGCTCCACACCAGCTTGCCGCTTTGGGTCAGGTCATAGCCGCCGAGGCGGGCGGCCAGCTCGCGCCCCTCGGGGGATTGCAGCCAGCCGATCAGCTGTTGCAACAGGGTGCGAAAGAAGACCCCCTGCGGCATCACCAGATCGAAGCACTCCTGCGACAGAGGCATAAAGCCGAGGCCAAACTCGGTGGCCGTGCTCTGGGCGCCGGGCCCCACGTCGGCATCGCCCCGGCTGATGGCGGCGGCCAGCTCCCGCTCGCTGTTGACCTGCACAGTGCTCTCCAGCCGGGTCAGCGACTCCCCCTGGGTTTGCAGCCACTCCTGCAGGGCGCGCTGGCTGCCGGCCCCCTCTTGGCGCATGGCCCAGCGCCAGTCGAGCGCCTGTTTTGCCTCCTGCGGCTGCAAGCCCTGGCGCAGCACCAGCCCCTGTACCCGCCGAAAGCCATGCACTATCACCCATTGGCGGTGGCCCTGATACTGCTGCACCAGCGCCGGGTGGCGCAGGTGGGCCTCCTCGGCCTGGCCCCAGTGGATGGCGCAGAGATCCACATGGCCGCGCGCCAGCATCGCCAGCCCCTGACGGGTGCCACACGGGGTGTAGCCCACCAGTGCCTGGGTGCCGAGCTGCTGCGCCAAGCGGCTGCTGGCGTAGTGGAGCAGCACGTCGTCCGAGCCCGCCAGCAGCAGCCGGTCGTTCATCACCCCCTCGTGGCAACTGCCGAGCAGCCAGCGGTCGAGCAGGGAGCGGGGAAACAGCCATTTGCCGGTCGCCTTGGTGGCGGGGATGCGCGCCTCGTTGGCGAGCTGGTAGACCTTCTTCTCGTTGAGATCGAGGTATTCCGCCACCTGCTTCACGTTCATAAACTCGTTCATGACTTAATCCCGCATCCCGCGACCGGCCGGACTGGGCGCCAGCACCGGCGGCTTCTCGTCCAGCACCATATGGTCGTGACCGCTGAATACCTCGAAATGGCGCCCCTTGGCGCGGGCAATCATGGTGATGCCGAGCTGGCGGGCGAGATCCAGTCCCATCTGGGTGACGCCGGAGCGCGACAGCAGCACAGGAATGCCCATCTGCGCCACCTTGATCACCATCTCCGAGGTGAGCCGCCCGGTGGTGTAGAAGATCTTGTCGTAGCCAGCCTCGCCGCGCATCCAGAGCTCGCCCGCCAGGGTATCAACCGCATTGTGGCGCCCCACATCCTCGACAAAGGAGAGGATTTCGCTACCGCGACAGATGGCGCAGCCATGCACGGCACCGGCCATCTTGTAGGTTTCGTTATGGGCCGACAGCGCCTTGAGCAGGGCGTAGAGGGTGCTCTGTTTAAGCTCGGGCGCCGCCAAGACCACCCCTTCGAGCTTCTTCATCACGCTGCCATACATGGTGCCCTGACCGCAGCCGGAGGTGACCGTCTTCTTCTCCAGTGACTTGTCGAGATCGTCGGCCTGCTGGCTGCTTACCACGGCGGCGGCCTCGCTCTCCCAGTCGACGATCACCGACTCGATGGCCGAAATATCCTCGATAAAGCCCTGATTTTTCAGATAACCCAACACCAGCGCCTCGGGGCGGGCCCCCAGCGTCATCAGGGTTACTATCTCCTTCCAGTTGAGGTAGACCGTCAGTGGCCGCTCACAGGCGATTTGGCGGGTGTTCATTATGCCCTGTTCATCCATCACCTCGACGGCCATGGTGAGCTGGGCGGCAGCATTGCTTTTGATAAAGGTCGGTGTCATGGGCCCCTCGCGACCGGTTGCCGGGATCTAAGGGGATGGACACAGCAAGTTTTGTTCCAGATTACTTTTAGACGAGGTTCTCCTTCTTCGGTCGACCGTGATGCTTCTGATAAAGTCAGTTCTTATTGTATCAGGATCCACAAATTTCCGTCCGGTCAGAAAATATTGATCAATGAATCCTAGAATAGTTATAAGGTTTAGTGTAATTTTAGCGCCCTAATTAATAGGTGTGACAATAAAGAATGAAGCGACTTAATAGAAATCCAGGAAAATTTGAAGCTCTTGAAGTATTTAGTGCATTTAGCCGAGAGCATGATTATAAACTGCAGTCCACAGAAGACACCGATAAATTTCTTGCAAAATTTTCTGAGTCATTAAAAGCATCACTTACAAATCCGATACTTTTGCATGGAAAACGTATGGAGGCTTTGTTCGGTCAACTTGCAGCAGGATTAGGTAACTGCAAAATGGTGAAGTCTGAAGATACAGGTGAGGTAATTTCAGATGACTCTGAAATATTGTTGCCCGATTACAGAATTATTTTGAAGGATGGAAGGCAGATATTTGTTGAGGTCAAGAATAGCAATGTGCCAAACCCAAAGTCATCATACCTTTTTCAAAAAAATTACGTTGAGAAATTGATGCGCTATAGTGAATTGAATTCTGTTCCTCTCTATTTTGCAATTTATTATCGCTGCCTGAGAATATGGACTTTACTTCCTGTTTCATCGCTAATTGAGCTTAAAAACAAATATTTAACAAATCCTGTGCACTCGCTAGCAAAAAGTGAAATTTCATTGCTCGGTGATTTGATGATTGGAACAAAACTTCCCCTCACTTTTGAACTAGTAGTAGATGAAAGTAAAGAAGCTCATGTTGACGATCATGACCAAGCCAGCTTTATATGTGGCGATATTAAAATGTATTGTTGCGAGGAAGAAATTGAAGACCTTTCAGAAAAGAACATTGCATTCTTTTTAATGCGCTATAGTCGCCTAGATTGTAGCCAGCCGGAGGCTGTAATGGATGATAATGGTAAATTACATAGCGTCCGCTACACGTTTAATTCTGAGTCACCCGAAGATGAAGAAAAATATGGATTTACAATAATCGGTAACCTGAGCTCAATGATAACTGAAGCATTTAATGAGCATACTGTTTATGAACAGCAAGTAACGTCAATAACTACAAAAGCAGACCCTGCCGTATTTTCAATTGAAATTCCTAGCGATTATAAAGGTCAAGTTTTAAAATTGTGGCGATTCAGTATGCAGGCAAATTCAGAGTTTAAAGATGTCATCGAGTGATATATATGTTACGAGTTAATATCTCATATGTTGGGCCAAATAGCCCAACGTTTACCGCGGAATATTTCAAAGGCAATAATCGGATAGTTCGGCCTTATTTGATTATTGCCATTCCCTCGATCAGACACACTGGCTGATTGGTTTTACTCCGCATGTTGGGCTTCGCTGCGCTCTGCGCCAACCTACGCCCGCGCCAACCCATGTCCCGCACAAAGGCCCCAACCCGCATCAAAGTCCCCATCAACCACCAAACCGGCCTTGGCCCCACTCTTGCTACGTCTTATCCCATTGATGGCCGTGGCCGCCATAAATCTCCTGCTCTGATCTGCCTCGAACTGGGTGGATCACGGGGGAGGGTGGCCCGGCAGAGACCTTCTGATGGGAGCCGTGACAGTGCAAGACACCACCAATACCTTGTCCCCGCAGCGCTGGCTGCAACTGGAGTTAAAGGCCATCGACAGCCAGGTTGGCCGCTGGCAGAGCCGCCGTTTCGAGATTGCGGCGCTCCACCCCGCCGAACCTGAGGCGGCCGGTGCGCTGCCTCTTACCCTGTTTCGCGATGAGCGGGGGGATTATCGCTTCAATTTGAGCTCCGGCTCGCCCCGCCTCTTTGTCACCGGAAGCCGTGTGGACACTGGTTTTATGGCCGATGGTCTGACCCTGAGCCAGACCGTGGCCGCCGCCTATATGGATGGCGAGCGGCAGGTGCTCTCCTGCCCGCTGCCCGAAGCGCTGCAAGCCTGGGTGGAGGCCTTTATCGGTCGTCACGGCGAGCTGCTGGAGGCCCGTCGCAAGGGCAAAAAGGGCAAGGGGCGGGCGCAGGATCAGCTGGGGGTTGATAGCCAAGATCAAGCCAGCTGCGGCGCCGTTAAAGCCACCGGCCCCGATGGCCGCGAGCGTGGCTGTGACAGCGGAAATCGCGCCCATGAGTGAGTTCCTCAAACGCTGGTCGTCTCGCAAGAGTGAGGCGCGCAAGCATCAGGTATTGCAGCCACGGGAAGAGGCCATCCCCGAGGCGGTTGCCGCCCCCATCGAAGGCAGTAGCGAAGCTGAAACTCCAGATGCTGCGCTGGATAGCCCCGTAGTCAGCACTGACAAGGGGAGTAGGGAACCCCTTGCCGTTGAGAGGCTGGAGAGTGGCGAGTCGCAGCTGAAAACTGCTCAGCCGGGCAAGGCCAAACTCCCCGACAGGGAGGCGCTGCGGGCCATGTTTCGCAGCCATAAGCCGGATGGGCTCGACGACTACACCCAGGATTTTAGCCAGCCCGAATTGTTGCCTGCGGCCCTGACCGCCGGGCTGCGCAACTGGCTGGTGGAGGCGGTGACGGCGCCAGAGGCCGAGTCCGGCTGCGCACTGTCGCCATCAGATCAGGCATCACCCGAGCAGGCCATTGCCGACCAGCCAGCCGCTGCCCCCTCTTTTTCTTCTCCCGCCTCCCAGCGGAGTGAACCGCCCGCCACCTTGCCGGCCCAGGATCCACAAGCCCACACCAAGGATCGGGACATTTTGGTTGGTGAGGGTGGACAAAATGTCCCATCCAAGGGTGGGGGAGTGGAGCGTCTGGGATCCTGACTCCCTGTCAGTCACTATTTTTCCGGGGGAGTTGGCTCGGCTCTTGCTCCTCCACAAGACCAACAAGCGATCCATCCCATGAGGTGGACCGCACAGGAGTGCATGTGAGCATCGAACAACATTACTCAAACCTGACCCCCGATGGGGGAGTGGCGGGGCGCAATGAGCGAGCCCGCGCCGACGCCTTGCGCCACACGGTCAAGACCGACAACCTGATCCCGGCTACTGTCTCCTACCAGAGCCAGGGCCGCTTGTTGCTGGTCGGCCCGGAAGATCGCATTCGCCGCGCCGCCAGCCTGCTGCCCCAAGGCGTGATGCCGACCCTGCTGGTCACCGAATCCGTCCACAATGCCGAGGCAGCAGATCTCGAAGCCATCTTCGACGCCACCGCATCCCTCAACGCCCTGACCCTGCGCGAGCCGAGCCTCAAGGGGTATCTCGGTCAGTACCAGCTAACCGGCCTGAGCGGGCAGGGGGAGCGGGTTGACCTGGCGGGGCTTTGTTTTCCACAACAGGGTTTCCCGCAGCAGGCTGCGGCAGCTGTCAGTGAACTGCCGGGGGAGCCTCGTTTCGATCTGGTGGCCGATCTGGGCCGTATTTCGCTGTTTGCGCTGGAGCGCCCGCCGATCGGCTATCTGCATCTGGTTGATGACGAAGGGCTGGCCGCACGGCTCGCCGAGCTGTGCGCCCTGACCGGCATCTTCGACAAGCCGCGTTATTTTCGCCTCGATGCCGAGGCCTGTGCCTTTACCGCTCGCGGCGTGCCAGGTTGCAGCCGCTGCCTCGATGTCTGCCCGACCGATGCGCTCAAGCCCGTCAACGGTCGCATCCAGATAGATCCGCACCTCTGCCAGGGCTTTGGCAGTTGCGCCTCCGCCTGTCCGACCGGGGCGATTGCCTATCACCAGCCCGATGCCAGCACCAGCGGCGACTACCTGCTGCGCCTGCTCAAACGCTATCGGGAGGCGGGCGGCGCCCACCCTGTGCTGCTGATCGCCGGGGAGAGCGAGCGGGCACGACTTGAGGCCAGCCTGCCTGCCCTGCCAACCCACTGGTTGCCGGTCTGGGTGGAAGAGAGCGCGAGTCTGGGGGTTGAGAGCTGGTTGGCGGCGCTCGCCTATGGTGCCAGCGCGGTGCGCATAGTGCTTGGCGAGGACGCCCCCGCCAGCGTGCGGGCCCTGCTGGAGCGGGAGCTGGCCAGCGCCGCCGTACTGCTGGCGGGGGCCGGTTTATCGGCGGACCGGGTGGCGATCCACTCCCTGAGCGCCATGGAGCGTGCCAGTGAACACCCTGGCACTGCGTTGTTCGACAAACCGCTCAAAGGGGAGAAGCGGGAGACCCTGTTTGCCGCCTTCGATGCCCTCTGGCAGGCCAACGGGGGCAGCCACGAGCCGCTGGCGGTGCCCCATGGCGCCCCTTACGGCGCAGTGGTGCTCAAGGAATCGGACTGCACCCTCTGCATGGGCTGCGTGGCGGTCTGCCCGACCCGCGCCCTGCATGCGGTGGGCCACACGCCCGGCCTCAACTTTATCGAGCAGGACTGCATCCAGTGCGGCATGTGCGAAAAAGCCTGCCCCGAGCAGGCCATTGTCCTTGCACCCCGCCTGCAACCTGTGCCCGAGGTGCGCCGCGCCGTGCAGAGCCTGAAAGCCGAGGAGGCCGCCTGCTGCATACGCTGCGGCAAGCCGTTTGCGCCAGCTTCCCTCATTCGTCGCATCCAGCAAAAGCTGGCCGGTCACTCCCACTTCCAGAATGAAGCCGCCCAGCGGTTGCTGATGTGTGAGGATTGCCGGGTCAAGGATGTGTTTACGGCGCTGGCGGCGGATCCTGCCGCCCAGCTCAAGATATGAGGGGCCTGTGATGAGTGAACAACCGAATAGCCATACCGCACTGAATGCAGGCGAACTGACCATGACAGATCTGGAACAGAGCAGCGCCGACATGTATGCCCTGCTGGCGAGCCTGTGGCGCGCCGCTCCCCGAGGCGAGCAACTCGCCTGGCTGCAAGGCTTGCAGGCCATGCCGGGCCCCTTTGCCAGAGGGCTGGGGCTGGTGCAACTGGCCGCCAGCAGCCACCGCGAAAGCGAACTCGCCGAGGAGTATCAGGATCTCTTTATCGGCCTGGGGCGCGGCGAAATAGTGCCGTTTGCCTCCTGGTATCTCACCGGCTCTCTGATGGAGCTGCCGCTGGCGGTGCTGCGCGCAGACCTCCAGTCTCTGGGTTTCGAGCGCCAGAGCGGGGTGTGCGAACCCGAGGATCACCTGGCCGCCCTGTGCGAGGTGATGGCGGTATTGATTGCCGAGCAGCACCCCGAGCGCAACCGCTTCTATGAACGCCATCTGGCCCCCTGGGTGCTCGCCTGCTGCCGCGATCAGCAACAGGCGAAGGGGGGCAGCTTCTACCGGGCGGTTGGGGCGCTTGCCGAAGACTTTTTCAAACTGGAGCAGGATCTGCGCCTGCCCTTTGGTACCCCTGTGGTGACGCTGCCATGACGCGGCACCCACTCACTCATAGCGAAGCCGGCACAGTGCGGCTGGCCATAACAAAAACAGAGGTCACAGAAAGATGAGCGATGAAAAGCTGAAAGACCCGTCCCGACGCAATCTGATCAAGGGGGTGGGCGTGGTCGCCACCATAGGCGCGCTGGCCGGTGCCACCGGCCGGGTGGTGAGCAAAGAGGCACTGACCCACGATACCAAGCCTGATCAGGGCTATCGGGAGACCCCCCATGTTCACGACTTTTATCGCACCCTGCGCGGCACCGACTGAGCCGGCTCAGTGAAGGAGAGCTTATGAAACTGACAAAACGAGCCGAGCCGGTCAACGCGAGCGAGCAAGGCAATGCGGCCGCTCGCGGCCAGGGGCTGACCCGCCGCGCCTTTATGGTCAACTCAAGTCTGGTGGCCGGCGGCGCCGTGGCCGCCGGTTGGCTGGCCCCCGCCATGATGCAGCGGGCAGAGGCCAAAACCGTGGCGGCCGACGTGCCGGTCGAGGTGAAGCGCACCATCTGCTCCCACTGCTCTGTGGGTTGCGGCGTCTATGCCGAGGTGCAAAACGGCGTCTGGACCGGTCAGGAGCCGGCGTTTGATCACCCCTTCAACCTCGGCGGTCACTGCGCCAAGGGGGCGGCCCTGCGTGAGCACGGCCACGGCGAGCGTCGCCTCAAGTACCCGATGAAGCTGGTGGGCGGCAAGTGGCAGCGTCTGAGCTGGGAGCAGGCCATCGAAGAGGTGGGCAACGAGGTGCTGCGCCTTCGCAAGGAGTCCGGCCCCGACAGCGTCTACTGGCTCGGCTCCGCCAAGCACTCCAACGAGCAGGCCTACCTGTTTCGCAAGATGGCGTCCCTGTGGGGCACCAACAACGTGGATCACCAGGCACGGATCTGCCACTCCACCACGGTCGCCGGGGTAGCCAACACCTGGGGCTATGGCGCCATGACCAACAGCCTGAACGACATGCACAACAGCAAGTCGATCATGTTTATCGGCTCCAACCCGGCGGAGGCCCACCCGGTCGCCATGCAGCACATACTGCTGGCGAAAGAGCGCAACGGCTGCAAGATTCTGGTGGTCGACCCGCGCCGCACCCGCACCGCCGCCAAGGCGGACATGTACCTCTCCCTGCGCCCTGGCACAGACGTCGCCTTTATCTGGGGCATGCTCTGGCACATCTTCAAGAACGGCTGGGAAGACAAGGAGTTCATCCGCACCCGGGTCTACGGCATGGACGAGGTGCAAAAAGAGGTGGCGCGCTGGACTCCGGCCGAAGTGGAGCGGGTGACCGGCCTCAACGAACAGCAGGTCCATGGCGCCGCCAAGCTGCTGGCCGACAACCGCCCCGGCTGCGTGGTCTGGTGCATGGGCGGTACTCAGCACACCACGGGCAACAACAACACCCGCGCCTACTGCATCCTCGAACTGGCCCTCGGCAACGTGGGCAAGAGCGGGGCGGGCACCAACATCTTCCGCGGTCACGACAACGTGCAGGGTGCCACCGACTTTGGCGTCACCTCCGACTCGCTGCCCGGCTACTACGGGCTGGAAGAGGGCTCCTGGAAACACTGGGCCCGGGTGTGGGATGTGGATTACGAGTGGATCAAGGCACGTTTTGACAACAAGGCCTACAACGGCAAGTTGCCGATGCAGAACAACGGCATTCCGGTCTCCCGCTGGGTGGACGGTGTGCTGGAGAACGCCGATCTCATCGAGCAGGGCTCCAACATCCGCGCCATGTTCTACTGGGGCCATGCGGTCAACTCCCAGACCCGCGGCCCCGAGATGAAGAAGGCGATGCAAAAGCTCGACATCATGGTGATTGTCGACCCGTATCCCACAGTCGCCGCCGTCATGAACGATCGCACCGACGGCGTCTACCTGCTGCCGGCCACTACCCAGTTCGAGACCTATGGTTCCGTCACCGCCACCAACCGCTCCATGCAGTGGCGTGACAAGGTGGTCGAGCCCCTGTTCGAATCCAAGGTGGATCACGAGATCATGTATCTGCTGAGCAAGAAGCTCGGCTTCGCCGATGAGCTGTTCAAGCACATCAAGGTGGAGAACAACGAGCCACTGCTGGAAGACATCACCCGCGAGTACAACCGCGGCATGTGGAGCGTGGGCTACACAGGCCAGAGCCCGGAGCGGCTCAAGGCGCACCAGCAGAACTGGCACACCTTCCACAAGACCAACCTCAAGGCCGAGGGCGGCCCGGTCAGTGGCGAAGTGTACGGTCTGCCCTGGCCCTGCTGGGGCACCCCGGAGATGAAGCACCCCGGCAGCCACATCCTCTACGACACCAGCATTCCGGTCTCGGAAGGGGGCGGCGGTTTCCGCGCCCGTTTCGGTATCGAGTATCAGGGCGTCTCGCTGCTGGCCGAAGACTCCTGGCCGAAGGGGAGCGAGGTAGAGGATGGCTATCCCGAGATCACCGCCGATCTGCTGAAGCAGCTTGGCTGGTGGGACGAGCTGACCGAAGCCGAGAAGAAAGAGGCCGAGGGCAAGAACTGGAAGACCGACCTCTCCGGCGGCATCCAGCGGGTCGCCATCAAGCACGGCTTCGTCCCCTACGGCAACGCCAAGGCGCGCTGCGTGGTGTGGACCTTCCCGGATCAGGTGCCCAAGCACCGCGAGCCGCTCTACACCCCGCGCCGGGATCTGCTGGCCGACTACGCCACCTGGCCTGATTCGAAGAGCCTGTGGCGCCTGCCGACCCAGTACGCCTCGGTGCAGGAGAAGGATGTCAGCAAGGAGTTCCCGATCATCCTCACCTCGGGCCGTCTGGTGGAGTACGAGGGGGGCGGTGACGAGACCCGCTCCAACCCTTGGCTGGCTGAATTGCAGCAGGAGATGTTCGTCGAGATGAACCCGGCGGATGCCAACGACGTCGGCGTGCGCGATGGTCAGGATGTGTGGGTGGAGGGGCCGGAAGGGGGCCGGGTCAAGGTGAAGGCGCTGGTGACCCCGCGGGTCAAGCCGGGGCTCGCTTTTATGCCGTTCCACTTCGGCGGCCACTTCGAGGGCAAGGATCTGCGATCCAAATATCCGGAAGGGTCAGACCCTTATGTGCTGGGGGAGTCGGTCAACATAGTCACCACCTATGGCTATGACCCGGTCACCCAGATGCAGGAGACCAAGGTCACCCTGTGCCGTTTTCGCCAAGTAGGAGCCTGATCTCATGGCCAGAATGAAATTCATGTGTGACACCAAGCGCTGCATCGAGTGCAACGGCTGTGTGACGGCGTGCAAGAACGAGAACGACGATGCCCTCGAGTGGGGCATCCAGCGCCGCCGGGTGGTGACCCTCAACGACGGCCTGCCGGGGGAGACCTCCATCTCGGTCGCCTGCATGCACTGCACCGACGCTCCCTGCATGGCGGTCTGCCCCGCCGACTGCTTCTATCACACCGACGACGGCATCGTGCTGCACAACAAGGATCTCTGCATCGGTTGCGGCTACTGCCTGTTTGCCTGTCCGTTCGGGGCACCCCAGTTCCCGAAGACCGCCGCCTTCGGCGATCGCGGCAAGATGGACAAGTGCACCTTCTGCGCCGGTGGCCCGGAAGAGGATCACAGCGAGGCGGAGCGCCAGAAGTACGGAGCCAACCGCATCGCCGAGGGCAAGCTGCCCATGTGTGCCGAGCTCTGCTCCACCAAGGCTCTGCTGGCGGGGGATGCGCAGGTCATCTCCGACATCTTCCGCGAGCGGGTTGCCTATCGCGGCGCCAAGGAAGCGGGCTGGGGCAGTGGTGAAGAGCTGTTTTACGACGCCAGCAAGGCGGGCAAGGGAGGGGCGGCATGAAAACCTGGCTAATGGCCCTGTTTGCCGCCCTGCTGCTGGTGAGTACCACAAGTTTCGCCGACGCAGAAAAAGAGGCGGTCGGCTTTGCCGGCGCCGACTACTGGCGGGCGGTGAAGGACGGGCAGGAGGGGGTGACCACCTCCCGCTCGCCGGAGCACGGGGTGCTCATCTCGGTGCCGGGCCAGCTCTGGTTCGAGGTGAAGACCAAGTGGGTGTCGCCGCTCGGTGCCATCGCCATCTTCGGCTCCTTGGCCATGTGCGGCCTGATGTACTGGGCGGTGGGGCCGACCAAGCTCTCCAAACCGCGCACCGGGCGCAAGCTCAAGCGCTGGAGCCGGCTCGATCGGGCGCTGCACTGGAGCACGGCGGGCATGTTCCTGACCCTCTCCGGGTCTGGGCTGGCCATCATCTACGGCAAGCACTTCATCAAGCCGGTGGTGAGCATCGGGGTGTGGGAGAACTGGATCTGGTTCGCCAAGGTGTTCCACAACTACGTGGGGCCGCTCTTCTTCCTCTGCCTGATGGGAGTGCTCATCAAGTGGTTCCGCCACAACATCGTCAACATGGTGGATGTGCAGTGGTTCATGAAGGCGGGCGGCATGCTGGGGCCCCACAAGGGGAGTCACCCTTCGGCAGGCTTCTCCAACGGCGGCGAGAAGGCGATTTTCTGGCTGCTGATCTGGTTTGGCGGCATCGTGGTGGCGACCGGGCTGTTCCTCGATTTCCCCATCTTCGGCCAGCTGCGCCGTCAGATGGAGTGGGCCAGCTTTATCCATATCGTCGGCGCCTTGATCCTTATCTGCGGCTTTATCTTCCATATCTACATGGGCCTGTTCCAGCTGGAAGGGGCGCTGGAGGGGATGGTGACCGGTGAGGTGGACGAGACCTGGGCCAAGGAGCACCACGACCTCTGGTATGAAGAGGTGAAGCACACTCTCGATGAGCCGAAGGCAGGCAAGTCAGGCTGAGGCTGATCGCGACATCAGGATGAAAGAGAAGGGGCGCTGCGGCGCCCCTTTGTTGTGTCTGCCGCTCAGAGCGGTGGCTGCAGCGGCAGCCGGATGCGGTAGCAGAGCCCCTCGCCGGGCGGGCTGGTGACGGCGAGCTGACCGTGCAGATTGTTCTCCACCAGGTTGTGGATGCGACAAGCGCTCAGCCCGCAGTGGCGGGCGTCACCGCGCAGGGTGGTGAAGAAGGGCTCGAACAGGTGGGCCAGCTGCTCGGCCGCCATGCCGGGGCCGTTGTCCCGATAGATCAGCAGCAGCTCGCTGCCGGCGCGTTCCACCTGCAGGGTGAGGCGATGCTCCCCCGGCCCCTTGAAGGCGTGCTCCATGCTGTTCTTGATGAGCTCCTGCACCAGGTCGAGAAACAGCGACTCGGGGGCGGTCAGGGTGACCTCTTCGCCGCCAAGATCGGCGTTGACCCGGGCGATGAGAAACTCGGGGGTGAAGGCCTGCAGCAGCTTGCGCAGGCTCTTCTGTACGGCGAAGGGGGTGGCGGGCAGCTCGGTCTGATCCCGGGTCAGCTCCTTGAAGCGGGTCACCAGCAGGGCGACCCGGCGCAGGCTGGACTCCACCAGTTCAGTGCCCTCCTTGATGTCGGTGAGCTGCTGCTGGAGCAGGCGCTGCCCCAGCATGCCGCTTTGCACTGCGCTGGCCAGCAGATCGCCGGCGCCCTGAATGAGGCTGGAGGCGGTGATGCCGATACCGATGGGGGTGTTGATCTCGTGGGCGATGCCTGCGGTGAGCTGAAACAGGCTCTGGTAGAGCTGCACCTTGGCCTGCTGGCGCCCCAGCTCCTTGAGGCGCAGCTGGTTTTGCACCCGGGCCAGCACCTCGAGCTGGTGGAACGGCTTGGAGACATAGTCGCAGCCGCCGGCCTGAAAGGCCTGCTCGAGCGCCCCGATCCCGCTGTTGGCGCTGATGAAGAGCACCGGCAGGCACCACTGGCCCGGCAGCTGCTTGATGCGGCGGCACGCCTCGTAACCGTCCATCACCGGCATGTTGATGTCCATCAGCACCAGATCGGGGGGGAACTCGGTGGCGGCATCCACTGCCTGCAGGCCGTCGGTGGCCTCCCGTACCCGGTAACCCGCCTCTTCCAGCAAACTGCGCAAGATATAGCGGTTGGATGCCATGTCATCGACGATCAGGATTTCACTCATCTGTGTGTTCTCTCCTGCCCCCCGGGAACCTCTCCCTGCCGGTGGCCTGCTGTTGAGCATAGTTGGCCGCTCTCTGCGGCGCGTGGCCGGTATGAGGCCATCACCCGCCTTGGTGCGGACTTTGGCCGCAGGGTATGCCCAAGCTCACAAAACTAAACAGGCAAACGTCATATGATTGATTTCATTATGAGTCTTGCTCTCCTGCCGAACGGCAATTTCACGTAAATCAAAGAGAATGACTATGGCTACCGGACAATATCTGCTGTGGAAAGATGCACAGGGACAAGATTTTCGCCCCGTTGCACTGACTGGCACCGATCTGCTCAACGATCGCAATCTCAACAAGGGCACCGCCTTTACCGAACAGGAGCGCGCCGACTTCGAGCTCGACGGCCTGTTGCCTCCCAAAGTGCAAACCTTCGAAGCCCAGCTGGATCGGGTTTATCAGGGCTTTCTGAGCGCCTGCAGCGACATCGAGAAGTATCAGAACCTGCGGGCATTGCAGGATCGCAACGAGACCCTGTTCTACGCCCTGCTGGCGCGCCACGTGGAGGAGATGACCCCCATCATCTACACCCCGACCGTGGGCAAGGCGTGTCAGGAGTTCAGCCACCGCTACCAGAAGGCGCGCGGCCTCTACATCACCCCGAAGAATGTCGATGACATGGGCTCCCTGGCCCGTCAGCTGGATGCCAAATCGGTGCGCATCATCGTCGTGACCGACAGCCAGGGGATCCTGGGGATCGGTGACCAGGGGGTGGGCGGCATGGGCATACCCATCGGCAAGCTCTCCCTCTATACCCTGGCCGCCGGCATTCACCCCGCCTGCTGCCTGCCCATCGCGCTGGATGTCGGCACCGACAATCAGGCGCTGCTGGATGATCCCATGTACCTGGGTCAGCCCCACAAGCGCATTCGCGGCAAGGAGTACGACGACTTCATCGACAAGTTCGTGGCCGGGGTCAAGCGCCATTTCCCGAACGCCGTGCTGCAGTGGGAGGACTTCAGCAAGTCCAACGCCTTCAACAACCTCTCCCGCTATCAGCAGTCGCTGCCGTCCTTCAACGACGACATCCAGGGTACCGGGGCCGTGGTGCTGGCGGGCATCATAGGGGCGGTCAAGGTCAAGGGCGAGACCCTGGGCCAGCAGAACTACCTGGTCTATGGCGCCGGAGCCGGC
Organism: Aeromonas sp. DNRA1; assembly: GCF_963888745.1. NCBI lineage: Bacteria > Pseudomonadati > Pseudomonadota > Gammaproteobacteria > Aeromonadales > Aeromonadaceae > Aeromonas > Aeromonas sp. DNRA1. Next base: position 444,307 of record NZ_CAWPKQ010000002.1, read on the forward strand.
GGGGTCGGGGTGGCGGATCAGATCTGCGCGGGCATGATCCGCGAAGGGCTGGATCCGCAGGCGGCCCGCGATCGCATCTACATCCTGGATACCCAGGGGCTGGTGTGTGACAACCGCGAGGGGCTCGACGAGTACAAGCGTCGCTACGCCAAGCCGGGCCTGCTGCTGGCCGGCTGGGACACCGAGGTGCCCGGCAAGGCCAACCTGACCGACGTGCTGCGTCACGTGCCGATCACTGTGCTGCTGGGCACCAGCGGCTCGGGCGGCGCCTTCAAGGAGGAGCATGTGCAGCTGATGCAAAAACACTGCGCGCGCCCCATGGTGTTCCCGCTCTCCAACCCGACCGCCAACTGCGAGGCGCTGCCGGAGGATATCTATCGCTGGAGCCAGGGCAAGGCCATCGTCGCCACCGGCAGCCCGTTCAAGGATGTGCACTACGAAGGGCAGGAGTTCCGGGTCGGCCAGGGCAACAATGTCTTCATCTTCCCGGGGGTGGGTCTGGCGGCCATCGTCAGCCAGATCCGCGAGATCACGCCAGACATCTTCACCACCGCCGCCTTTGCGCTGGCGGAGTGCGTGAGCGAGGTGGACCTCGCGAAAGGGGCCGTCTATCCACGCATTCGCGAGCTGCGCAACATCTCGGTGCACGTGGCGACGGCGGTGCTCAAAGACATAGTGCGGCGTGATCCTTCCCACCCGCTGATCGGCCAGGACCTGCAGCAGCACATCCTCAACCACATGTGGGAGCCGGTCTACCTGCCCTATCGCCGGGTATGATGGCAGCAAGCTTGCACTTGCAACAAAAGGGGGTGGCCATGGCCACCCCCTTTTGTTGTCTGAGCTGTCAGCTGCGCAGCGGCAGCCAGTGCCCCGCCTTGCTGCGGCAGGCGGTGTCCTGCCACTGCTGACTGGCCTGGCCTATGTAGAGCTGCTCGCGGTAGTCGCGGCACCAGAGGCCGTTGGGGTGGCGGAAGGTGCGCAGTGGCGTGACGCTGCCCGAGTGGCGGGTGGCGGAGTTGAACCAGGTGAGGCTCTGGCCCTTGGGGCGGGTTTGCAGCGCCTCGGCCAGCGCCTGATTGGCCAGCACCACGTCCTGCTTGTCCATCTGGTGATAGAGCGGGGCGGTTGGCTGGGTGGCACAGCCGGACAGCGACAGCGCCAGGCAGATCAGCAGATAACGGCTCATGGTTGCACCTTGCTGTTGAATCCTTGCTGGATCAGCGCTTGCTCCTGCGCATCGGTCAGGGTCTGACCGCGATCGTCGACCGTGCCGTCGCCCCGGATCTTGTTGCCGTTGGCATCGACAGTGTCTACCCCGTTGTCGTCGACTGTGCCGTCACCCCGGATCTCGTTGCCATTGGCATCGACGGCGTCTATCCCGTTGTCATCGGCCGTGCCGTCACCCCGGATCTCGTTGCCGCTGGCATCCACGGCATCGACCCCGTTGTCATCGAGGCCGTTGCCCAGGCCACGCCCGCCACCGTGACGATCTCCGCCGGCGTGGCGGTCTCCTCCGCCATGCTGCTCACCACCGGCATGCCGATCGCCGCCTGCATGTTCCCCACCGCCGTGGTCGTCACCGCCATGGCTGCTGTCGCTGCCTCCACCGCTGCTGCTACCGCCATTGTTGTCACTGCCTCCACCGCTGCTGCTACCGCCATTGTTGTCACTGCCTCCACCGCTGCTGCCGCCGCCATCGCTGTCGCTGCCTCCACCGCTGCTGCCACCGCCGTCGCTGTCATTGCCTCCACTACTGCCGCCGCCATCGCTGTCGCTGCCTCCACCGCTGCTGCCGCCGCCATCACTGTCACTGCCCCCACCGCTGCTGCCGCCGCCATCGCTGTCGCTGCCTCCACCGCTGCTGCCACCGCCATCGCTGCCTCCACCTCCACTACTGCTACCGCCTCCACTACTGCTACCGCCTCCGCCGCTGCTTCCTCCTCCACCGTTTCCATTGCCGCCGCCACTGCCATCGCCATCCTTGTTGTGAACGATCAGCCCATTGGCGACATAGCTGTGGCTGCCATCGAGGATCAGGTTGAACAGTGCCGTGGTGGGCGGGGCGTCAAGCCAGCAGAGGGACTCCACCAGCAGCTCTATGGGGTGGGGGGCCAGCGCCAGGTTGCCTGCGCTGTCGTGCTCCGACCAACCCAGCAGATGCATGCCGGTAAAGAGCGGCAGCACGGCGAGGGTCGGGTTTTCGGTACGAGTCATGGCCGGGGCGATGGCCGCCCAGCCGCGGGTGGTCAGAAAGGGGTGTTCGGCGGTGAAGAAGGGGGCCAGCCGGTTGAGCCCGTACAGCCGGCGCTCTCCCAGCAGCACCCGTTCGATCGCCAGGATCTGGTTGCTGCGGCCATATTGATCCCGTACCCGTTCACCGATCCGCAGGGTCTCGATGGGGCGCTCCTCCCCATCGGCCATCAGGATGGGGGTACCGGCCACGAAACAGGACTTGGCATAGGCCTGATTCAGCTGCCATTGATGATGGCTGAAGTCATAGCTGAATGGGGTGGCAAACAGGGCCAGGGCGATGGCCGAGCCCACCAGCAGTCGGCGCTGGCTGGGTTTGAAAGCAGGCAGTGGCATGTGGGACTCCTTGTCCGGCTGGATTCACGTCATCAAGTATAGAGGGGGCCGGTGGCGGGGCAGGGGCAACACCTGACAACAAAACCGCGTGGAAAAACGATTGGCGTCGGCGATAAAAGTGCGTAAAATCGCTTCCTCGATGCTTGTAGCAACGAATCCCGCCTAAAAAGCTAGTTTCACGCCCTCCCCAAGCAGTAAGAGGCAACAAATGACGCCAAATGGCTCATTCAATGCCTTGAAAAAGTCTTGTGATAACTGAAAAGTGTCAAATATCCCTGTCAGTTATCAAAAAATTAAGGACATCCATGTTTTCCTTAGTCAAGCAAAGTGTCGCCGGGCTGCAAATCCTGTTTGTCGCCTTCGGTGCCATGGTTCTGGTGCCCCTGCTCACCGGACTGAACCCCTCCATGGCCCTGCTTGGCGCCGGTGTGGGCACCCTGCTGTTCCAGCTCTGCACCCGCCGCCAGGTCCCGATTTTCCTCGGTTCCAGCTTTGCCTTCATCGCCCCCATCATTTACGCCACCCAGACCTGGGGCCTGCCCTCCACCATGTTCGGTCTGTTTGCTGCCGGTTTCATGTACTTCATCCTGGCCGCGCTTATTCGCGTGCGTGGGATGGGCTTCGTGCACAAGCTGCTGCCGCCGGTGGTGATTGGTCCGGTGATCATGGTGATCGGCCTGTCGGTCGCCCAGGTGGCCTGCAACATGGCGATGGGCCGGGCCGGTGGTGAGCAGGTCGTGCCAGCCTCGGTTGCGTTGACCCTGGCCGGCATCTCGCTGGCGGTCACCCTGATTGCGGCGGTGTTCTGCAAGGGCTGGATCAAGCTCATCCCCATCCTCTCCGGCGTCATCGCGGGTTACGTAGCCGCCGTGCTGATGGGTCAGGTGAGCTTCGATGGCATGGTGAACGCCCCCTGGTTGGCGCTGCCCCACTTCGTGACCCCCGAGATCAACTGGGCAGCGGCGCTGTTCATGCTGCCGGTAGCCATCGCCCCCTGTATCGAACACATCGGCGGCGTGCTGGCCATCGGTGGCGTGACGGGCAAGGATTACACCAAGAACCCGGGTCTGCACCGTACACTGGCCGGTGACGGCATTGGCGTCTGCTTCGCCGGCTTCATCGGTGGTCCCCCAGTCACCACCTATGCCGAAGTGACCGGCGCCGTGATGATCACTCGCAACTTCAACCCGGTCACCATGACCTGGGCCGCGGTGTTCGCCATCATTCTGGCCTTCTTCGGCAAGTTCAACGCCCTGCTCACCTCCATCCCGATGCCGGTGATGGGCGGTATCATGCTGCTGCTGTTCGGATCCATCGCCGCCATCGGTCTCAAGACCCTGGTGGAGTCCAAGGTGGATCTGGGGTTGTCGCGCAACATCGCCATCGTGGCCGTGACCCTGACAGTGGGTGTCGGTGCGCTGGAGATGAAGATCGGTGACTTCGCCCTGGCGGGCGTGGGTCTGGCCTCGGTGGCCGCCATCCTGCTCAACCTCATCCTGCCCCAGCACTCCGAAGAGGGTGCCATGGAGAGCGCCAAGGATTAAGCCCTGGCTTGTTGTGCGTTGAGATGATGAAAGAGAGGCCACCCCAGGGTGGCCTCTCTGTTTTGTCGGTGCGCCGGGCTCGGGGATAAGTGCTGAGGGCTCAGGGCGTCAGCGTCAATACCCGCACCCACATGGCCCCTTCGCCCACCGGCTGGCGAGCCTGCAGGGTGAGGGCGCCGCTGGCTGGATCGATGCGGTGCAGCGCCAGCTGGTGGGAGGCTTGCCCTGCCGCCAGCAGCCAGCGGCCTTGCCCGTCGATGGCAAAGCCGCGCGGCATGGCTTCGGTGGAGAAGTGGCCGACCACGCCGAGCTCGCCATCCGGCGCAATGGCGAACTGGGTCAGCAGGCTGCTGGCCCGCTCGCTGCTGTAGAGAAAGCGCCCATCCGGCGTCACATGCAGATCCGCGCCCCAGTACTCCCCCTGATAACCGGCGGGCAGCATCTCCAGGCTCTGGCACAGTGTGATTTCGCCATTGGCGGTCTGCCGGTAGCGGTTGATAGTGCAGTCGAGCTCGTTCAGGCAATAGAGGTCGCCATTGTTTGGGTGCAGCGCCAGATGGCGCGGGCCGGCGCCGCTGGCGGTCTGCAGATCCCCCAGCGGATGGGGGCGCAGCCGACCCTCCCGGCAGAGCACAAAGCGGCGGATACGGTCCTCCTTGAGGCAGGCGACCAACACCTCCTGCTCGCCCCGGTCGTCGGTGGCCAGCAGGGTGACCGAGTGGGCGGCCTGCAAGCCGTCGAGCTGCTGGTGGGGCGGCGCTGCCCGACCGGTGCTGCCGATGGCGGAGACGGTGACATGATTGAAGGCATAGGAGGCCGCCAGCAGGAAGCGGCCGTCGGCCGAGATGGCGGTGTGGGAGGCGCTGCCCGCCAGCGGCGCCGAGCCCGGCTCGCTGAGCCGGCCATCCACGCCAATCCGGTAGCTGATGAGCGCAAAATCGGGCCGCACGGCGGCATGAAGCCAGTGCCCGTCCGGGCTGATCACCAGCGGCTGGACCTGGCCCGGGGTGTCGACCACCTGCAATGGAGCGAGCTCCCCGCTCTCGGCCAGGGCGAACACGTGGATCTGCTGGCTGGCGGGGCTCGCCACATAAACGACCTGCTGCATCTGCTCTCTACTCCTTGTCATGGGCAACGGCGGTCATCTTATCCTCTTTCGGACCTGCTCTGGGCTACTCTTTTGCCCGCCCCGGGCAGACCACCTGACGGGCCTTGAGGTGGTAGAGCTCCACCTGCGGGTGGCTGAAGAATCCCACTTCCCACGGGTTCTTCTGCACGAAGGCGGCACGGATGGGCTCGAACAGCGGATGATCCTGCGGGATCTGGTAGGCATCGGCGGCGATGATGGTGTAGTTCCACTCGATGGCGCGGGTGTAGGTGAATACCGCCCGCGAGTCGATGGCGAAGTGGCAGCGACCGTCGCGCTTGAGCAACTGCGACTTGAAGGTCTCGGGGAAGGTGATGAAGAAGATGTCGTCCTCATCGGAGGAGAGAAACGCCAGCACTGTGGTGTGCGGCTGGGACTGGGCCCGGGTCACCAGCACCCCGATCTTGTTCTCCACTTCGCGCAGGTCAGGCACCGGCAGGCCGGTGAGCGGGGTGACCGGCAGCTCGCGGGTAGGGCGTTCATCGGCCGGATGTTGATAGTCCGGCTGGGCGAAGCCATAGACTACCCGGTTGCCGTACCAGAGCTCGAACTGCAGCGGGGTGACCTGCACCTTGTCCGGGGCGGTGCGTGTTATTACCCCCTTGTAAGAGACGCGGTAGACACTCAAGGAGGCGTCGTACTCGTCGACCCCGGTGCGGTTGTCCAGATGCAGGGTGATTTTCTCCCCCACCGCCAGCTGGTGCCCCTTGGGGAAGCTCAGCAGCAGCTCGTCACTGGGCTGGATCTCGACCCCGCAGATGTAGACGCCGGTCTCCTTGCTGGCGGGGTCGACATAGGTGGCAGCCACCCCGAGCAGGGGAGAGCCGAGAAAAGAGAGCAGAGAGGGTTGAGAACTCATTGGCGCACCTTGGCAAATGTGGGGGTTGGCCCCTCAGTGTATCGCGGCCGACCCGAATTGGCAGACCCCTCACTGGGGGAGGTAAGCGCTTCAGGCTAGCGGCAAACGGTGGCCCATTCTGGCCGGCGTTTCACAAAACCAGTGTGGACTGTTGGCCGCCGACCATAAAAAAGGCCCCTTGCGGGGCCTTCGAGTGGCATGGCGTGCTGCCTTAGACAGGCTGGGCACCCGGCAGGGCGGGAGGCTGGGCGGAGTCGGACTCCACCTTCTGTTCTTCGCCCTTCATGTTCTTGATGTAGACATCCATCTGGTTGAACGCGATCTCGATGCCGTTGGCCTTGAACAAGGCGTCGATCTTGCGGTTCAGCTCGTCCACCGCCGGGTTGCGATCGCCGAGCTCGCTCACGAAGAAGCGCAGCTCGTGATCCAGGGTGCTGGGGCCGAAGGTGAGGAAGTAGACGATGGGGGCCGGGTCTTTCAAGACGCGGCTGTTGTCGTCCGCCGCCTGTTTCAGCAGGGTGCGGGTCAGCTCCAGATCCGAACCGTAGGCTACCCCCACCCGCACGATGACCCGGGTGACGGTGTCGCTCAGCGACCAGTTGATCAGCCGCTCGGTCATCAGCACCTTGTTGGGGATGATCACCTCCTTGCGGTCGAAGTCGGTGATGGTGGTGGCGCGGATGCGGATCTTGGAGACGGTGCCGGAGAAGGTACCGATGGTGACGGTGTCACCGATCCGCACCGGACGTTCGAACAGGATGATGATGCCGGAGACGAAGTTACCGACCACCTCCTGCAGACCGAAACCGATACCGACCGTCAGACCAGCTGCGAGCCACTGCAGCTTGTCCCACTGCATGCCCATCAGGGAGAGGGCGGTGAGGGTTCCGACCCCGATCAGCACGTAGTTGAGCATGGTGGTGATGGCGTAGGCCGTGCCCTGGGCCAGACGCAGCTTGGAGAGCACCAGCACCTCCAGCAGACCCGGCAGGTTGCGGGCCAGCGACCAGGCCGCCCCCAGCATGAAGATGGCGGTCAGCACATCGCTCAGGCTGACGGGGTAGAGCACCGCATTGGCACCGGAGCCCACGCTCTTGTGCCACAGCACCATGCTGTCGAGGTAGGAGAAGACCGCCACCAGATCGGACCAGAGCCAGTAGAAGGCGACGCCGAACACCAGCAGCAGCACGGTGCGGGTCAGGCGCAGGGACTGCTGGCTGACGTCCTCCAGATCCATGGGCTGCTCTTCGATGGATTCACCCCCTTCCGCATCTTCCGAGGACTTGTGCTCGCGCTTGGCCACCGCACGGCGATAAGCCAGACGGCGGGCCGCCAGCTCCAGCCCGCGCAGGGCGGTGCGGTAGACCAGGCTCCAGATGATGATGAGGTAGAAGGATTCGATCAGCCGGCCGGTCAGCTTGAGGGCGGTGTAGTAGTAGCCCAGTCCCACCAGCACCATCAGCGCCACCGGTGCCAGTGCCAGGGCAATGGCGGTGATGGACTGCTGCATGCTCGCCTCGCCCTTGATGCGGGCGCGGGAGATGGGGAACACCAGATAGGCGGCCAGCCCCAGCAGGGCCAGGGTCAGCGCCTGACCCACCACGTCGTTGCCCAGCGACGAGGGTTCTACCACCGCCTTGGTCGACAGCATGATGAGCGGCAGCAAGGGCACCCACAGGTAGCGCATGCTGGTGCGCTTGGCCTGCAGCTCGGCTCTGGCAATGCGGAAATGGGTCTCGGCAATGCCGCCCGGCCGCATCACCGCCAGATAGACGCTGAACACCAGGTAACCGAGCGCCAGATTGAGGGTGATCTGGAAAATCAGCTTGGAGCTGAGCAGACCGCAGTCGGTCAGCAGCAGACCGGCAGCCAGGATGAACAGGCTGCCCGGCAGGCGTTGCAGCACGGTATAGCAGAGGGCAACCGGGGTGTGCCACTGGCTGTCCTGGCGAAAACGTCCCAGGTCCTTGGTGATCTTCTTCTGCCGCTCCACCAGCGCCGAGCGCTTCCAGATCAGCAGGCCACCAATCAGCAGCAGCGGCATGGCCAGCAGTGTGATCGGCAGCAAGGTTTCACCCCAGCCGCTCCAGTCCGGTTTCAGCACCCAGTCGGAGGCCTGCTTGTAGGCCTGGGCCGGCCAGTTGATGAACCATTTGCCATCGATGGGCTTGTTGCTGCTTACCCAGAAGATGTGCTGCTGCAGGGTAAACTCGATGGAGGAGTAGATCCGCGCCAGCTGCTGCTGGGTCAGCTGCAGGCTGATGGCGTTGGTCAGCTGGGCATCCAGCTGGCGGTTGAGCTGGTCGAGCAGGCTGATGCGGGTGTCGAGCAGCTTGGAGAGGCTGGCTCTGTCCTCCTGGCTCACCGGTTCGCTGCTGCTCGCGATCAGGTTGTCCAGATACTGGGTCTTCTGGAACAGCTGGTCGCGCTGCTGGCTCAGCTCGAACTGGGCCAGGTGCAGGTCGGCGATCTGCTCTTCCAGGTTCTTCACCAGTGTGGAGGGTGACGACTCCAGCTGCTGATAGAGCTGGTAGAGAATGCGTGACAGCAGCAGGTTGCCCTTGAGCATCTGCACCTGTTCGTTGAGGTTGCGCTCGGTCTGGGTGCCGCGCTCCAGCCAGCTCTTGGCCTGCAGGTTCTTCTGCACCAGCGAGTTGAGGTTGGTGGTGGCGCTGACCAGCTGCTGGCTGAGCTGATGGTTGAGCTCCTGCTCTTTTTGTACCAGCGGATTGTCATCCGCGGCGACCAGCTCGCCGGTCTGCTCGGCGGTCTTTTCGGTGTCACCGAGGCGCTTGGCACTGCTCTGCTCTTGCAGCAGCTGCAGCTTTTGCTCCTCGTTGGTGAGGCGGGCGCTCTGGTAGTCGCGCTGCTTGACCGCCAGATCCTGCATGCTGGTGCGGTTGTCCAGCTGCTGTTGCAGGTTGGCCAGTTGCAGCTCCTGCAAGGCCAGCTCGGCACCCAGCTTCATCTTCTCGGCACCGCTCACCCCGTCACCGGCATTGAGACGGGTACGGATCTCCTGGCTGCGCTGATAGGCGCGGCTCATCAGGGCCTGGGCCCGCTCCGGCAGGGTTTGCAGGCTGGTGATCTGGCTGCCGATGGTGCCGAGGGCTTCCTGGGCGTCCTGCATGTTGGCCATGACGTCGGGCTGGCGACTCTCCAGCTCGCTCAGGCTCATGCTGGCGTATTCACTCTTGATCTGCTCGGCACTCTTGTTCTGGGTCAGGGCATCGAGCTTGGCGCTGATGTCCCTGAGCTCGGCCGGCAGGGAGCGGATGCGCTCGCTCTGGCTCTTTGCCTTGCTCTTCTCCTTCTCGATGCTGTCGAGCAGGGTGAGGGTGTCGGTCAGGAATTTCTGGTCGGCCTGCTGGCTGACGGTGAGGGTATCAGACTTGCCAAGGGCATCGAGCGCCCGCTGCACGCTGGCACGTGAGGGCACATCCTGCGCCATGGCCTGCGGGGCGCAGAGGCTGACGAGTAAGCAGAGCAGCGGCAACAGGGTGGCCGAGGCTCTTTTGAAGCGTGTTGAGAGCATAAAACTTCCGGGTTATTACGCGATATTTGGGAGATTTCCCACTTGGATTAAATCCGCGTGGATTCTAACACCGGGCAGGAATGGGCAGCAGGGGGGCAGATAAAAAAAACGGCGCCCGCAGGCGCCGTTTTCAGCTTGTTCAGTTCCGATTAAAGAACGTGAACAGAAGCGGTGTTGGTGGTGCCGCTCGGTACCAGGGCACCGGAGACCATGACAACCACGTCACCCTTCAGACCCATGCCGCTAGCCAGCGCTGCTTCTTTACCGATGCGATAGAAATCGTCGGTGGAGGCGATGCTGTCAACCACGTGAGCAACCACACCCTTGGTCAGTACCAGCTGGGCAGCGGTCTTCTTGTTGGTGGTGATGGCCAGGATCCAGGCTTTCGGGAAGTACTTGCGGATGGCCTTGGCAGACTTGCCGCCTTCGGTGGCAACCACGATCAGCGGGGCGTCCAGCTTCTCGGAGGTCTCTACCGCGCCTTTACATACGGCTTCGGTGATGCGCAGCTTGTTGCTGTCGTTGGCAGCAGACAGGTTGGACGGCATCACGGCATCGGTACGCTCGCAGATGGTGGCCATGATGGTCACGGCTTCCAGCGGGTATTTGCCCTTGGCGGACTCACCGGACAGCATGACTGCATCGGTACCGTCCAGGATGGCGTTGGCCACGTCGCCGGCTTCGGCGCGGGTCGGACGCGGGTTCTTGATCATGGAGTCCAGCATCTGGGTGGCGGTGATGACCACTTTGCGGGCTTTGTTGCACTTCTCGATAATCATCTTCTGGGCGAAGATAACTTCTTCAACCGGGATCTCGACACCCATGTCGCCACGAGCAACCATGATGCCGTCGGAGACAGCCAGGATCTCGTCGAAGTTGTCCAGGCCTTCCTGGTTTTCGATCTTGGAGATGATCTGGATGTTCTCGCCACCGTGGGCTTTCAGGTGCTCACGGATTTCCAGCACGTCTTCTTTCTTGCGAATGAAGGAGGCGGCAACGAAATCAACGCCTTGCTCGCAACCGAAGATCAGGTCGCGCTTGTCTTTCTCGGCCAGGGCCGGCAGCTTGATGGAGACGCCCGGCAGGTTGATGCCCTTGTTCTCGCCCAGATCGCCGTTGTTCAGTACTTTACAGATGACTTCGCGCTCGGTGATCTCGATGACGTCCAGACCGATCAGGCCATCGTCAACCAGGATGCGGTTGCCGACGCGCAGGTCGTTGGCGAAACCGGCATAGGTCACGGCTACTTTGTCTTTGTTGCCAACCACGGTCTGGTCGGTGGTGAAAGTGAAGGTCTGGCCAGCGACCAGGGCAACGTCGTTGCCGCCTTCCAGCTTGATGGTACGGATTTCCGGACCCTTGGTGTCCAGCAGAATGGCTGCGTGCTTGCCGGTTTCGGCCATGACAGCGCGCAGGTTGCTGATGCGACCACCGTGCTCGGCGTAGTCGCCGTGGGAGAAGTTCAGGCGCATGACGTTCATGCCGGCGTCCAGCATCTTGGCCAGCATTTCTTTGGATTCGGTCTTGGGACCGATGGTGCAGACGATTTTGGTCTTTTTCATGTCAGTCTTCATGGTTAAGGAGTTTCCGCCGTGCAATATACACCAGTTTTTGGATACTTTTTATGATCCAGAAACAACGTTTTGACCAGATAACGTTTTCTTTTCAGGGATAACGTTTTCCTCCCGGCTACTTTTTAGGGCATAAATTAACTGGTCCGCGCATATTTGGCATAAATGTCGCCATATGTATCTCGGCGCCGGCCCGCCTCGTCAGATGTTGTAAAATGACGATCCCGTCCCGTCATCAAGCCGTCATCGGTCCTCGACAATAATAGACACTCTGCTGCCACCGGAATGCCGCAAGATGGCCCCTTATCTGTTGCTGTTGTCCGTTGCCCTGCTGGGTGTGCAGGCGCTGCCCGCCAGCTGCTGGCCGGCGGATCCTGCCCCCCTAGATGGCGCGCTGCGCGCGTTCGAGCGCCTTGAAATGCACCAGGCCCAGGCCGCCCCGGCCCGCGCGCAGCAAGGCTTGCCGCGCCCGGATTCCCCGCTTGACGGGGAGCATCGGCAGCCCTGAGTGGCAGATGCAGCGACGAAAAGAGGGAGGCCTGGCCTCCCTCTTGTTTTCGGTGCGCCACCTCGCCTTGGCGGCTCAGTTTATCTTGCCCATCTCGATGGCGAAGCTGGTGGCCAGCTGGGCGAACTTGAGGGCGTGGGCAGCCGAGGGATCAGAGTTCTGCAAGGTGTCCTGGGCGGTGTGGATGTTGGGGTTGTAGTCGTTGAAGCGCGACTCGAACGGCATGGCGGCCGGGTAGCCCTGATTGTGCCAGGAGGCGTGATCCGAGCAGCCGTAACCGCAGCTGTCATAGCCGTAGCGGATCTGGGGCAGATAGGCGTCGAGCAGCTGGGCCAGATAGCCGGTCAGCCCCTTGTCGGTGTAGTCGGTCATGAAGACGATGTCTTGTGCCGAGCCCTGGTAGTTGGTCATGTCCAGCTGCAGCGCCGCCAGCACCTTGGTGTTGGCCGCCTTGTAGCGGGTGGCGATGTCCTTGGAGCCGCGCAGTCCCACCTCTTCCGCCGCATAGCCGATGAACTGCAGGGTGCGCTCCGGCTGGCGACCCTGCTCGGCGATGACCCGCAGCACCTCGGTCAGGGTAGCGATGCCGGAGGCATCGTCATCGGCGCCGGGGGCCAGGGTGCGGCTGTTGGGGGCCGAGCCCGCGGTGGAGTCGAGGTGACCGCCGAGCACCACCACTTCGTCCGGGTAGCGGCTGCCCTTGAGGGTCAGCACCACGGATTGCTGCGGATAGCCGCTGTGCTTGACCCGGCTGACGCTGGCCCAGGGCAGGGTCGCGCTCAGGGTCTGCCACTGGCCGGCCACCCAGTCCGCCGACTGCACCCCTGTGGTGGTGGTGTAGTAGCGGTTGCGCCAGCTGGCGAGCTGGCTGATGGTGCCGACTATGTTGCCCTGATCCAGATAGGGCAGCAGCCGGTTGACGCTGGCCCCCTGGGTCAGCGGCGGGGCGCTGAACAGGTTCTGGCTGATGGGCTGGGCCATGCTCTGCAGGGCGTCGGCCAGGGTGCTGTGCACCACATAGCCGCCGCAGCGTTGGTGCCCTTCGTGCATCAGGTGGGAGAGGGTGCCAAGCTCGCTCGCCTCGACCTGGGCCAGCTGGACCGGGGCGCCGCTGGCGCTGAACAGGGGGGCCAGCTTGGCCTTGACCTGCTTGAGTTCAACGCCGCTGTCGGCACCGAGCGTGATCCAGACGGGCTCGGCGGCCTGTACGGCGAGGGGCAGCAGGGGAAGTAAGAGGGCGGTCAACAAGGGTTTCATGGCGGATCCTTCCAGATTGAGTTGCAGGCATGTGTGCCAAGTGGGTGTCATAAGACGACTGGCCCAGTCTAGCCAAGGTGGCTGACCGGCGAATTTGCCCATCTGGCGCGACCCTACCCCCGTCCGGTGGGGGCCGCTGCAGGATCTGCTGTCTACTGCGCTCCGCTGGGGGTAACCGCTGGAGCTTTATGCTGGCGAGGGGAAGCTGCGCAGCGTGCCCGCCGCAGAGGCGGCGCGCAGCCCTGACCTGGGGGGCTGACAAAGGGAGTCAAATTGTGCCATCTCGGCGCGAAACGCCGGCGGGAATGGGTGGGGAGGGGGGTGGGTACCCAAAAGCGCGGGTACACAAAGAGGCATAAAAAAGAGGGGCCAAGGCCCCTCTTTTCCACTGGATGTTCACTGGATGGCGGTTTATGCGGTGGCCTGGGCCAGCATGCCGAGGGCTATCTCCCGCTCGCCCATGATCACCTTGTCCGCTCCCTGCTTGGTGAGGAAGCTCACCTCGTCGTCGCTGTGGGCGCGGGCGATCACCCGGAGCGCCGGGTTGATGAGCTTGGCCTGGGCGATGGCCTCGCCGGCCTCGAAGCTGTTGGGGATGGCCACCAGCAGCCAGCTGGCGTCGGTGATGGCGGCGCGGCACAGCACCTCGTCATCGGCCACGTTGCCGTTGACGTGGGGAATGTCGGCCTGGCGCAGGCTCTCCAGCCGGTGCGGATCCTGCTCGATCACCACCAGCTCGCGCCCGGCCTGCTGCAGGCCGCTCACCAGCAGGCGGCCGACCCGGCCATAGCCCACCAGTATGGTGTGGGCCTTCATCTCCACCGCCGGGCACTTGCACTCGGCCAGCACCTTGGCGTTGTCGGCGTCCGGGTGTTTCTCCAGGTAGCGCTCGACGGCGTTGAACACCAGCGGGTTGAGCATGATGGAGAGGCTGGCCCCCACCAGGATCAGGTCGCGGGCCCCTTCCGGCACCAGCTTGAGCACGATGGCCAGCCCGATGAGGATGAAGGAGAACTCGCCGATCTGGGCCAGGCTGGCGGAGATGGTGAGGGCGGTGCGCCGGCTGTACCGGAACAGCCGCACGATGGCGTAAGCCGCCGCCGACTTGCCGAACATGATGATGAACAGGGTGGCCAGCACCGCCAGCGGCTCGGTCAGCAGCACCGCCGGGTTGAACAGCATGCCCACCGAGACGAAGAACAGCACGGCGAAGGCGTCTTGCAGCGGCAGGGTATTGTTGGCGGCGCGGTGGCTCAGCTCGGAGCGGTTCATGACGATGCCGGTGAAGAAGGCGCCGAGGGCGAAGGAGACGCCAAACAGCTTGACCGCGCCGAAGGCGATGCCAAGGGAGCAGGTCAGCACCGCCAGGGTGAAGAGCTCGCGCGAGCCGGTGCTGGCGGTGTGGGCCAGCAGCCAGGGGATGAAGCGGCTGCCCACCACCATCATCAGCGCCACGAACAGGCTCACCTTGCCGAGGGTCCAGGCCAGATCCAGCGCTATGCTCTGCCAGCTCAGGGCCTGCTCGCCGAACTGGATGTCGGCGATGATCGGCAGCATCACCAGCGCCAGCACCATCACCAGATCCTCGACGATGAGCCAGCCGATGGCGATGCGCCCCTGCAGGGTTTCCAGATTCTGGCGGCTCTCCAGCGCCCGCAGCAGCACCACGGTACTGGCGGTGGAGAGGGCGAGGCCGAACATCAGGCCGGCGACCGGATCCCAGCCCAGCAGGGAGGAGAGCCCCATGCCGAGCAGCGTGGCGACCGCGATCTGGGCAATGGCGCCAGGGATGGCGATCCGCTTCACCGACATCAGATCACGGAAGGAGAAGTGCAGCCCCACCCCGAACATCAGCAGGATCACCCCCAGCTCCGCCAGCTCGGGCACCAGCTTCATGTCGGCCACATACCCCGGGGTGAAGGGGCCCGAGATGACGCCAGCCGCCAGATAACCCACCATGGGGGAGATCTTGAGGCGCTGGGCCAGCATGCCGAGGATGTAGGCCAGCACGAAGCCGCCGACCAGAGTGGTAATCAGGGGAAGGGAGTGGTCCATGTCGTCACCTCGCTAATGGCAGTCAGGGGGCTACCAGATCACCGCGCGGGCGAAGAGGGCAGCTGTCAATGAGCAGGGGGCGAAAGAGACAGATGCTGGTCCCGTGCACGGGGCGTGTCAGAGGGACAACAGTTGCCGTTTCTGTTGAAAAATAATACGTTTTGGGTGAAAAAGCAATGTTTATCCACATTTAAAGATTATTTTGCGATTTAAAGTGGATAAGTTGTGGTTTTAAGGTGAGTGGTGCGGCTTTTATTAGCCAGGCTTGGCAAAATTAATCAATCGGTGATGATTTTTGTGGCCAGGGCGAGCGGATCCTGGACTCACAAAAAAGCGGCCGACCGGCCGCTTCGTTGCATTCAGAGCTGGGGGCAGACCCCGGGTTCAATGACCCTTGGCGATCCCCTCCCGGCGCGGATCGGCAGCGCCCAGCCAGCCGCCGGTGTTGCGCTGCACGCCCTGCAGGCCCGAGGTCTGCTCGCTCAGCACCACCTCGTGCCCCTTCGCCTTGAGCGCCTCGACCACTGCGGCCGGGGTGCGGCCCGCCTCCAGCTCGGTGGGGCCGTTGCGACTGCCGAAGTTGGGCAGGTTGATCGCCTGCTGCAGGTTGAGCCCCCAATCCTGGGTGCCCAGCAACGTCTTGCCCACGTAGTTGATGATGGCGGAGCCCCCCGGCGAGCCCAGGCTCATCTCCAGCTCGCCGCTGCCCTTGTCAAACACCAGCAGGGGGGACATGGAGGAGCGCGGCCGTTTGCCCGGCTCCACCCGGTTGGCCACCGGCAGCCCGGCGGCGTCCAGCGAGGTGAAAGAGAAGTCGGTGAGCTGGTTGTTGAGCAGGTAGCCGTTGACCATCAGCCGCGAACCGAAGCCGTCTTCGATGGAGCTGGTCATGGAGACCGCCATGCCCGCCTTGTCGACGATGGAGACGTGGCTGGTGGAGGGGAGCTCCGGGGTGGCATCCCGGCCGCGAGCCGGCGCCAGCGGTGGGGTGCCCGCTTTGGCCAGGCCCATGGAGCGCTCGCCGATCAGGGCGCCGCGGCGGGCCAGATAGTGCTTGTCGAGCAGACCGCTGACGGGGACCGCCACGTAGTCGCTATCCGCCACGTACTGGTTGCGATCGGCAAAGGCGAGCCGCGCCGCCTCGCTGTAGAGGTGGATCGCCTCGGCGGAGGCGGCCGGCTGGCCCTGCTCCCCTTGTACCGGCTTGAGAGCCGCCATGTCGCGGCTCTCAAGCATGCCGAAGATCTGGCCGAGGGCGATGGTGCCGGACGAGGGGGCCGGGAAGCCGCACACCCGGCTCTGGCGATAGTCAAAGCAGAGGCCATCGCGCAGCTTGGCGCGATAGCTGGCGAGATCGACCGCGCTCAGCACCCCGGGGTTGGTCGGGTGGGCGTGCACCTTGGCCACCATGGCCTCGGCCAGCGGGCCGTGATAGAAGGCGTCCGGCCCCTGGCTTGCCAGGGTTCGCAGCACCTTGGCCAGGGCCGGGTTGGTCAGTCGGGTTCCCGCCGCTTTGGGGCTGCCGTCGGCCTGATAGAAGTAGGCCCGCGCATCCGGGTCCTTGGCAAGGTAAGGGTCCTTGGCCAGCAGCGCGGCCAGCCGCGGGCTTATCACGAATCCCTGCTCCGCGAGGGTGATGGCGGGCTCGAATAGCGCAGCCCAGGGCAGCTTGCCGTAACGCTGGTGGGCCAGCGCCAGTGCCCGCACCGTGCCGGGGGCGCCCACCGAGCGCCCGCCCACCACGCCGTCGTAGAAGGCCATCGGCTTGCCATCCTTCATGAACAGCTGATCGGTGGCGGCGGCGGGGGCCGTCTCGCGGCCATCCACCGCCGCAACTTTCTGGCCATCCCACACCAGCATGAGGGAGCCGCCGCCGATGCCGGAGGATTGCGGCTCCACCAGGGTCAACACCAGCTGCACCGCGATGGCGGCGTCCACCGCGCTGCCGCCGGCCTGGATCATCTGGTAGCCTGCCTCCACCGCCAGCGGGTTGGCGGCGGCCACCATGAAGTCGCGGCCTTGCCAGCCCTGCTTGTCCTGCCAGCCGCTGGCGGCCTCCGGCGCGATCAGGGTGTGGGCGGGGGGCGCTTGCAGGCTCTGCTGAGCGGCGCAGCCGGCCAGCAGAGCGAGGGCGATGGCCAGCCCCAGTGGTTTGCGCAACATGACACTCTCCTTGTCTGTTTTATGAGCATGAGTGGGGGACTATGTCACGATTGGCGCTAATGACTCAAGTTGTTGAGTCAGATCAACAAGTTACTCATCTATCAACAAGTCGCACTGGGCACATGCCCATAAAAAAAACCGCCCGGAGGCGGTTTTTTTGCAATCAGGCTGAGCCAGTTCGCCTAGATGGACTGCTCTTCACCGCCCAGGGCGGCAAACAGGGCAGGGATGAACTGGGCAAGCTCGGCGGTGACCAGGGCGAAGTCGGCATCCAGACGGGCGGCCGGATCTTCGCTGGTGACGTCATCGTTCTGTTCGCGCAGCTCTTCGCTGAATTTCAGGCGCTTGATGGAGAGATCGTCCCCCAGCACGAAACTCAGGGTTTCGCCCCAGTTGAGGGCCAGCTTGGTGACCAGCTTGTCGTTGGCCAGGTGGTTCTTGATCTCGTCCGTCATCAGATCCTGCTGCTTGCAGCGGATGATGCCACCGTGCTCCATGGCGCTGCGCAGCTCGGCCTCGTCCTCCAGGGTGAAGGAGGCGGGCAGGTTGCCCTCGTTCAGCCACTCGGTCATGGTGATCTCGGGCGGGTTCTTGAGGGCCACCGGCACCACCGGCAGGGTGCCGATGGATTTGCGCAGCAGGGCCAGCAGGTCGTCCGCCTTCTTGGCGGAGCCCGCGTCCACCACCATCAGGTTGTCGGCCGGATTGATCCAGGCGAAGGTCTGGCTGGTGCGGCTGAAGGCGCGCGGCAGCAGGGTGTGGAGGATCTCCTCCTTGAGCGCTTCCTTCTCTTTCTTCTTGAGGGCGCGGCCCTGCTCGAACTCGATCGCTTCTACCTTCTCCGCCAGCATCTCCTTGACCACGGTGCCGGGCAGCATCTTCTCTTCCTTGCGGGCACAGATGAGGATGTGGCCGGCGGCGGAGTGGGTCAGGGTGGAGCCGAATTTGCCAAGGGGCTTGACCCACCCGAACCGGGAGATGTCCTGGCTGCCGCACGGGGTGAAGGCACAGGCTTCCAGCTGGGTTTCCAGCTGCTCGACGGTCAGCTCGAAGGGGCGGGTAAAGCGATAAATCTGCAGGTTTTTAAACCACATGGCGTCCTCGGTCTCATAGATTGTCCGGCGGGCATTGTACTAGAGAGGCGCTTTGTGATCAGCCAATCATTCTTGTTAAATAAAGGGCGATCGACTTCACAGGGAGTCATATTCGTCCCCAAAGCCGTCATCAAACTCCCCTAGACTGCGGATGTTCAGGTTGTTAACAAGGATACCAATATGTTGAGGGCGAGTCGGTCCGACGACATGGACGAGATCGTCGAAATCTGGTTGCTGGCCTCCCTGCAGGCCCACGACTTTGTCGATGCCTCCTGCTGGTGGCAGGCCCAGGAAGATCTGCGCACCCGCTATCTCGATCATGCCCACATCTGGGTGTTCGAGGAGCGCGGCGAGCTGCTCGGTTTCATGGCACTGGTGGATGACTATCTGGCGGCCCTGTTCGTGCGCCCCGACCGCCAGGGGCGGGGAGTGGGCCATGCCCTGCTGCAGGAGGCCAAATCCAAGGGGGCCCGACTGCATGCGCGGGTGTTCGTGGAAAACGATCTGGCGGTGCGCTTCTATCGTCGCCACGGTTTCGTGATCGAGGGGGAGGTGGCCGATCCCCTCACCGGCCATCCCCAGTACCAGATGTGCTGCGAGCCCGCCTGAATCTGCCGGCCACGCCGGGTATGGCTTGAAAAAGGGGAGGCATATCCTCATCTTGTCTGCATCGGGTGCCGCTGACACCTCCTCCATACGAGCCGTTTTTCATGAAGATCCTGCATACCGCCGACTGGCATCTTGGCCATCAACTCCATGGCCACGATCGCCGTTTTGAACACGATGCCTTTCTCGACTGGCTGGCCGACACCATCAAGCGCCGCGACATCGACGCCTTGCTGGTGGCGGGCGATCTGTTCGATACCGCCAACCCTCCCGCCAGCGCCTGGCAGCAGCTCTACCGCTTTCTGGCGCGGCTGCGCGCCGAGCACCCGGCACTGGAGATGGTGCTGATCGGCGGCAACCACGATTCTCCCTCCAAGCTGGATGCCCCCCACGAGCTGCTGCGGGCCTTCGACCTGCACCTAGTGGGTAGCATCAGCCGGGACGACGAAGGGCGGCTCGAGATCGAGCGTCTGCTGGTGCCGCTGCGAGGCAAGGATGGCGAAGTGGCCGCCTGGTGCGCCGCCGTGCCGTTTCTGCGCAGCAGCGATCTGCGCCCTGACGGGCTCGGCGAGGGGCAGGACAGACTCATCGAAGGGGTACGCCAGGTCTATGAGGCGGTGCTGAGCGAGGGGCGTGCGCGCTGCCATCCGGATCAGGCCCTCATCGCCATGGGTCACGCCTATCTGGCGGCGGGCCAGCTCTCCGAGCTCTCCGAGCGGAGGGTGCTCGGCGGCAACCAGCATGCCCTGCCTGCCGAGCTGTTTGCCGCCGCCGACTACACGGCGCTGGGTCATTTGCATCTGGCCCAGAGCCCGGCCGAGGGGGTGCACTACAGCGGCTCGCCGCTGCCGCTCTCGCTGGCCGAGGCGAACTACAACCATCAGGTGCTGGAGGTGACGTTTGAGGGGGGCAAGCTGACCCGGCTTGAGCGGATCCCGGTGCCCCGCGCGGTGGAGATGATCCGGCTGCCCCAGAGTGGCCTCGACGAGGCGCTCAAGGCCATCGAGGCGCTGGCGCTGCACCCTTGCCCACAAGAAGCACAGCCCTTCCTCGAGGTGCGGCTGCTGCTACCCAAGCCCGAGGCCCGCATCCGCGAGCGCGTGCTGGCCGCCATCGGTGACAAGCCGGTGCGCCTTGCCCGCATCACGACCAGTTATCAGGGCTCGGGCCAGGGGCTGGCGGATGGTGCCGGCCAGCGCCGGCTCGATGAGCTCTCCCCCACCGAGGTGTTTCGCCTCTGCTATCAGCGTCAGTTCGACGGGGAGCCGGAGGCCGAGCTGGTGGCGTCGTTTGACGAGATCCTGGAGCAGGTGAAGGAGTCTAGCCAATGAAAATCTTGTTGCTGTCAGGGGAGAATCTGGCCAGCCTGACCGGCCCCTTTACCATCGAGTTTGCCGGTGGTTCCCTGGGGGCCGCCGGCCTGTTTGCCATCACCGGTAATACCCGGGCTGATGGGGGCAAGAGCACGTGCGATATCGGGTCGGTATGGATGGAGGCGTATGGCGTATGAAGATCCTCTCTTTGAGTGGTGAGAACCTCGCCAGCCTGACCGGTCAATTCACCATCGATTTTGCCGGTGGCGCCCTGGGGGCTGCCGGCCTGTTTGCCATCACCGGCAATACCGGCGCTGGCAAGAGCACCCTGCTCGATGCCATCTGTCTGGCGCTCTACGACGAGATGCCGCGCTTTATCGCCAATCGCAAGAACGTGGCCGAAGTGGGCCGCATGGATGACGAGGAGAAGCTCAAGGCCAACGACGTGCGCGGCATCCTCAGCCGCGGCCATGCCAGCGGTTTTGCCGAGGTGCAGTTTCGCGGCTGTGACGGCCGCATCTGGCTGGCCCGCTGGGCGGTGCGCCGGGCTCGCAACCGCGCCGAGGGGCGCTTTCAGGCCCAGGAGCGCAGCCTGACCGACGTGGCGTCGGGCCAGGTGTTCAGTGGCAGCAAGCGGGAGCTGCAGGATCGCATCGACGAGCTGGTGGGGCTCTCCTGGGAGCAGTTTCGCCGCGCCGTCATCCTGCCGCAGGGGGAGTTTGCCGCCTTCCTCAAGTCGAGCGCCGACGAGCGTTCGGCCCTGCTCGAACGGATGACCGGCACCGAGCTCTACTCCGCCATTTCGGTCCAGACCCATGAACGGGCGCGGGAGGAACAGCAGAAACTGGCTGCCATCAGCCAGCGGCTCGGTGACGTGGCGTTGATGGACGAGGCGACCCGCGAGCAGTGGGTGAGCCAGCAGGTCAGCCTTGCCACCAGCCTCAAGCACGAGCAGCAGCAACAGCAGCTGATGCAGGACTTGCGCGATCTCAACGGCCGCATCGCAGCCCAGTTGCAGGCCTGTCAGGAGGGAGAGGCGGCCCTTGCCGCGGCCGAGGCGGCCCACGCTGCGGCCGCTCCCGAGCGGGAGGAGTTCGCCCGCGCCGAGCAGGCCCAGGTGGCCCGCGCCGATCACGACGAGCTGGCTCGCCTCACCCTGGAGGTGCAGCAGCAGGAGAAGGCGCTGGCCGAGCTTGGTCCCGAACTTGGCAAGCTAGAGGAGCAGACCCAGCAGAGCGCCCTCACCGAACAGCAACTGCTGGCGGAGAAGATCGCCGCCGAGCGCGAGTGGGGCGCCCTGCAGCCCGAACTCAAACGGGCGCAGGAGCTCGACACCCGCATTCGGGAAAAGCAGCAGCAACTGCAGAAGATCCAGCAGGAGGGGGCGCAGGAGCGGGAGGTGCAGCTCACCCTGGAGCAGGGCTGGCGCCAGCAGCGCCAGCAGGTGGAGCAGCTCCAGGCCCAGCACCTGCAGTGGGGCGCCTGGCTTGAGGAGCACAAGGAGCTGGCGCCGGTGGCCCGCCAGTGGCAGCCCCTGCTCACCGCCATGCAGGATTGGGCCGAGGATGCCGACAGGCTGCAGCAACTGCTCACCCTGCGCGAACACAAGCTGCGCGCCCTCAGGCAACTGCAACACCAGCTGGAGCAGGGGCAGCAGGAGCGCGACTACTGGCAGCGCGAGCAGACCCGGTTGCAGCAACAGCAGCACGAATTGCAGGAGCAGCAGTGGGAGGGGCGTCTCGCCAAGGCGCAGGAGCAGTGGCAAGGGCAGACCGAGCAGCTGGGCCAGTTGCGCCAGCTGCTGGAGCTGGCCGACTATGGCCGCAATCACGGCGAGCAGCATGGTCGCCTGCAGCAGGAGATCGCCCAGCTGGAGCAGGCACTCGGCAAGCTGGCCATCCTCGGCGACGAGCTGGCGCCGGCTCGTGAGCGGCTCGCCCTGCAACGGGACGAGGCACGCCACGCGCTGGAGCAGTCCCGCGCCATCGCCAGTTTCGAGCAGCATCGCCACATCCTGCGCGACGGTGAACCTTGCCCGCTCTGCGGCGCCGAGGAGCACCCCTATCGCCAGAGCCAGCCACAGGTGGCGGGCATCCTCGGGCAGCTAGCGGAGCGCGTCCGCAGCCTGGAGCTCGAGTGGGAGCGGCTCAATCACCAATACATTCAGTGCGAGAGCGAGTGCCAGGAGCTGACCCGCCAGCTGGCGGTACGCCAGCAACATCTGCCTGAGCTGGAGACGCGCGCCGAGCAGCTGACCCAGCGCTGGCAGCAGCTCGGCGGTGCCGAGCTGCTGGGCCATCCGTTGCCGCTACGTCAGAGCCCGATCGAGTGGAACGAATTGATGAGTACCCTGCTCGGCCGCGGCCAGAGTCTGGAGCAGGGGCTGGCTAGGAGCCAGCAGCAGCTGCGTGAGGCCCAGCTCGGTCAGCAGCAGTTGCAGGCCGTGCGCCAGCAGCTGAGCCAGCTGGCCAGCCAGCACCAGCAGTTTGAGCAGCAGTGGCAGGAGGCCGACCGCCAGCGCATCGCCCTGGAAGGGGAGGTGAAGGGGATGGGCGAGCAGGAAACGACCCTGCGCCAGCGCCTTGAGCAGGGGGGCAGCCGGCTCGATGAGCAGATGGGGGGCCAGCCCTGGCGTCAGTGGCTGGGCAGCCAGCAGTGGCGCGAGTGGCAGCGGGCCTGCGAGGCCTGGCTGCACGGCCAGAGTGAGTGGGAGCGGCTGACCGGCGAGATTGCCAGCCTCACCCCGGCCCTGAGTGCCCAGGAGGCACGCCTGCAGACCCAGCGCGAGCTGCTGCACAAGCTCGAGCGCGACTACAAGGAACATGAACAGCAACGGCAGGGGCTGGTCACCAGCCGTGCCACCTGTCTGGGTGGCGAGGAAATTGCCCTGGTCGAAAGCCGCTGGCAGCAGCGGCTGCAGCAACTGGCGAGCGAGCTGGAGACGATGCAGGGGGCGGCCCGCGCCCTGCGCGAGCGCCAGACCGAGCTCAAGACCCGTCTCAGCCATCTGGAGCAGGAGAAGCTGGTGAGCAGTCGGCGGCGGCGGGAGGCGCTGGGGCGCTGGGCGGCCCACGCCAGCAGCCTCGGCATCGCCGAGTATGACCTGCGCCGCCTGCTGGCCATGAGCCCGGATGAGCTCAAGGGGCGTCGCGCCGCCTTGCAGGCGCTGGAGGATGCCCGCGCCGAGGCGCGTACCCGTCTGACCGAGCGGCAGCGGGCGCTGGCACTGGAGGAGAGCAAGCGAGATCGTTACCGCGAGCATCACCCCGAGCTGGCCGCGTTGGCGCCGCAGGAGCTCGCCAGCCGGCTGACGGCGCTGGAGGCACACTGCCGCGCCCTCGACGAGCAGCTGTTCCAGTGCAAGAGCACGCTGGCCCAGGCCGAGGCGGCGGCCCTCAAGGCGGGCACCTTGCAGGAGGAGCTGGCCGCCCAGCAGGCGGTGGCGGATCACTGGCAGCGCCTCTCCGACCTTATCGGCTCGGCCAGCGGCGCCAAGCTGCGCACCTTCGCCCAGAGCCTCACCCTGGAGCGGCTGCTGCTGGAGGCCAACGCCCAGCTCGCCGAGCTCTCCCCCCGCTATCGGCTGGAGCGGGTGCCCGGCACCGATCTGGCGCTGCAGGTGGTGGATCTCGACATGGGGGATGAGGTGCGCTCGGTGGACTCCCTCTCCGGCGGCGAGAGCTTCCTGGTGTCGCTGGCGCTGGCGCTGGCCCTCTCCAGCCTGTCGTCACGCCAGACCCAGGTCGAATCGCTATTCATCGACGAAGGGTTTGGAACCCTGGATCCGGACAGTCTGGATCTGGCGCTCTCAAGCCTAGACTCCCTGCAGGCGGCCGGTCGCCAGATCGGGGTCATCTCCCACGTGCAGACCCTGGTGGAGCGGATCGGCGTGCAGGTGCGGGTGGAGGCCCTCGGCGGCGGCGAAAGCCGGGTAGTGTTGCCCGGCTGACGAGGTGTCGCCCATGACCCTCCATGAACAAAAAGGCCCCTGTCACAGGGGCCTTTTTGTTGGCGTGCAACCCGTCGCTGGTTATTTGCGCTCGGGCAGCATATTGGTCAGGGTGTTGTCCTTGAGCACATGGTGGTGGTAGATGGCTGCCGCCGCGTGCAGGGCAATCAGGGCATAGCCAATGTTGGCCAGCGTCTCGTGCAGCTCCTTGATGGTGCCCTTCAGGCCGTCGTCGGGGGCGATGAGGGCGGGGAGCTCCAGGCCGAAGAAGGGAATGGGCTTGCCCCCTGCGCTCAACAGCAGCCAGCCCAGCAGCGGGGTGAGGATCAGGAAGCCATAGAGCGCCAGATGGGCGAGCTTGGCCAGCGTGAGCATCAGGGGGGAGAGCTCGGGCACGATACGCGGTGAAGGGCTACCCACGCGCACCAGCAGGCGCACGACCACCAGCACCAGGATCAGCAGACCCACCATGAAGTGAAACTCCTTCATCAGGTCGCGGCCAGCCGACCCTTTGGGGAAGATGTCCCTGAACTCCATCAGCGCATAGACGGCGATCATCAGCAGCAGGGTCAACCAGTGCAGCCCTATGCTCAGGCTGCCATAACGTTGTTCGGTATTTTTCAACATGCTCATATCCTTCTCGGGGCTCGCATTGCATCAAGGGTGGTCGCATCGGGCATCCTGCCCCCGCACCATTCTTTCTCATGTTACCGCGCAGATGTGTCAAAACCTTGATCTCGGTGTGTTTTTTAACATCTTATTTGCAACTCGCCAGACACACTCTGTGCCGAGTCTATGCTTCTGATCAACAGGGCCATACCGGCCAGGGTGGTGAGGGGTTGCATCATGAAGCATCTGAGAGTGGGCGTACTGGCAGGCTTGATGCTGCTGGCCATGCTGTTGGGGATGACAGGGGGTGACGAGGAGCGGCTGGCTGCGGCAGAACCTGGCCGACCGACTCATTTTTCAGCCTATCTTGGTTTGTTGCCAGGGCTCATCGATTCCAACGGTACCGGCCCCTTCGTCGACCTGGTCAAGGCCATCGCCGGGCTGGATGACGGGGTGGAGGTGAGCGTGATGGTCTACCCCATGTCCCGTGCCACCCGCAGCGTGGTGGTGGGGGAGGCGGACTTCAATCTGCCGGCGCTGCGCAATCCCTACATCGACGAGTCCATGCTGCCCTATCGCTTCAGCTCGGCGAGCTTTGGCAAGGTGACCCACGTGCTCTACAGCAACAGTGCGGCGCCCATTACTCCCGCCATGGTGCTGGGCTACGAGTACACCAAGCGGGATCTGCTCATCGAGGGGGTGACCGACTTCTGGCCCTTCTCGGTCAAGCGCTCCCTCTCGCTCGAGCAATCCCTCGGCAAGCTGAGCCGGGGCCGCATCGATGCCTTTCTGTGGGCGCAGGAGGAGGCGGATTTCACCCTGCGCAAGATGGGGCTGACCAATATCCACCGGGTCTATTTCGGCGAGTTTGACGATGTGTTCATCATCCCCAAGGGGCCGAAAGGGGATGCGGTCGACCGTTTCCTGAGCCAGTCCATCGAGCGGCTCAGGGCCTCCGGTCAGCTCGACAAGATCTACTCCGGCATTCATGGCCCCTATCAGGAGTGGCAACCGGGAGAAAATGCTGCGACCAAGGCGGTCAGAGCCGCACAATGAGCGCTTTACCCGCGATCAGCGCTCACTTAACTTTGAACGATACCTTGGTAAGGGAGTTACCTTGAACATCACCGATCCTGTGATCCTGACCGAGCTGCAGCAGATCCTGTTTCGCTCCTTCGACGTGATCCCGTTTCCGATCCTGATTTCGGAATCCGCCTGCAGCGAGACGCTGGGCAGCATACCCACCCGACTGTCGGAGATCCCGGCCCGCCATCACAGGTTCGTGAACCGGGCCTTCGTGACTCAGCTGGGCTACGACCTGACGGATCTGCCCGACATGGCCAGCTGGTTTGCCACCGTCTATCGCGATGAAGAGAGCAGGGCCCAGGCGATTGAGCGCTGGAACCAGGCGGTGATGACCAGCCTGGCCAACGGCGCGGCGGTGGCCGAGATGAACGCCTGTCTCTACTGCAAGAGTGGCCAGCAGCGCTGGTTTACCATCACGGCCCAGCTGACGGCGGATGCTATGCCGGGTTGGCACATAGTGACGCTGCGCGACATCCACGACCTGCACTGCATGATCGAGGAGGTGAGCCGGCTCTCCTGCACCGATCCGCTGACCGAGCTCGGCAATCGGCGTGCCGCCGGGCAGCAGTTGCAGGCGCTCTGGCTGCAGGGGGAGCCCTTCTCGGTGATCCTCTGCGATATCGACCACTTCAAGCAGATCAATGATCGCTACGGCCATCCCGCCGGGGATGCGGCGTTGTGCGAGGTGGCCCGCATCATGACGCGGCAACTGCAGCCCGCAGAGCATCTGGCCCGCTGGGGCGGGGAGGAGTTCCTGTTGATCTTGCCAGGAGTGGACGCCGAACAGGTGGTCGAGCGAGCCGAACTGTTGCGCCTGCAGTTTGTCGGCCATGCCGTGGGCTGGCAAGGAGAGCACTTCTCCCTGACGGTGAGCCTAGGTTGTGCCACCCAGGAGGAGGGACAGGGTATCGACAGCCTGCTGCAGGTGGCGGACAAGGCGCTCTACCAGGCCAAGAGCAACGGCCGCAACCGGGTGGTATTTGGCAGGCCCTAGCCGGAAAACGCCCATAAAAAAACCGAAGCCAAGGCTTCGGTTTTTTGTTGCAGCGGCGGGCGCTCGGCCCATGCGGCCTTATTTCTTGATGCGGATCACCGGGGTTTCGCCCACGGTCACGGCACCAGTCATCTTCACCAGCTCTTTGATCTCGTCCATGTTGGAGATGACCACCGGAGTCAGGGTAGATTTGGCTTTGGCTTCCAGAACGGCCAGATCGAACTCGATGATGGTGTCACCGCGCTTGACCTGTTGACCTTCCTGGGCGATGCGCTTGAAGCCTTCGCCTTTCAGTTCAACGGTGTCGATACCGAAGTGAACGAACAGCTCGATACCTGAGTCGGATTCCAGCGAGAACGCGTGGTTGGTCTCGAAGATCTTGCCGATGGTGCCGTCGCACGGAGCAACCATCTTGTTGCCAGCCGGCTTGATGGCGATGCCGTCGCCGACGATCTTCTCGGCGAAGACTACGTCGGGCACATCTTCGATCGGTACGATTTCGCCTGACAGCGGGGCAAAAATTTCGATGCCGCCAGTATCAGAACTGTCATCGGAAACCAGTTTCTTCAGTTTATCAAACAGACCCATAGTAAAAGCTCCTAGAGATGATTGTCGCTGTTTGCAGCCGATCTTAGCAGACTGCCTTCTGCTTAATAAAGTTATCTACACAGGCTTCGATTTCGGCGGCGGTGGCAAAGCTCAGCGCTTGATCAGCCATGGCCTTCACATCTTCGAAGTTGGTGTTGCGGATAAGCTTCTTGATACGCGGTACAGAGATGGCGCTCATGGAGAACTCATCCAGACCCATACCCAGCAGCAGCAGGGTGGCACGCTCGTCACCAGCCAGTTCACCACACATACCGGTCCACTTGCCTTCGGCGTGGGATGCATCGATAACCATCTTGATCAGCGTCAAGACGGAGGGTGACAGCGGGTTGTACATGGCGGAAATCATCTCGTTACCACGGTCGACAGCCAGGGTGTACTGGGTCAGGTCGTTGGTACCGATACTGAAGAAATCCACTTCCTTGGCCAGATGATGAGCCATCACGGCAGCAGCCGGGGTCTCGATCATGATACCCACTTCGATGGATTCATCAAAGGCTTTGCCTTCGGCACGCAGTTCGGCTTTCAGCGTCTCTACGGTAGCCTTCAGGCTGCGGAACTCTTCGACAGAGATGATCATCGGGAACATGATGCGCAGTTTGCCGAAGGCAGACGCACGCAGGATGGCCCGCAGCTGGGCATGCATGATGTCGGCGCGATCGAAGAAGATCCGCACGGCACGCCAGCCCAGGAAGGGGTTCATCTCTTTCGGGAAATTCATGTAGGGCAGTTCTTTGTCGCCGCCGATGTCCATGGTGCGCACGATGATCGGCTGATCCGGCATCGCTTCGGCCACTTCTTTGTAGGCTTTGAACTGCTCGTCTTCGGTCGGCAGCGCGTCACGGTCCATGAACAGGAACTCGGTACGGTACAGACCCACGCCTTCGGCGCCGTTGCGGATGGCACCTTCGGTATCCTTGACGGTACCGATGTTGGCGCACACTTCGACCTGATGGCCATCGAGGGTGATGGCAGGCAGATCTTTGAGCTTGGCCAGTTCATCTTTCTCTGCTTGGAACTGGGCCTGGAATTGCTTGGCCTCGTTCAGCTGTTCGGCAGTCGGATTGATGATGATCTGGTTGTTGATCGCGTCCAGCACCAGCACGTCACCATTCTTGACGCGCTCGGTGATGTCGTTGGTACCCACGATGGCCGGCAGCTCCAGGGAGCGGGCCATGATGGAGGTGTGGGAAGTACGGCCACCGATGTCGGTGACGAAACCCAGCACGTATTTCAGGTTGATCTGAGCGGTTTCGGACGGGGTCAGGTCTTTGGCGACCAGGATCACCTCTTCGTCGATGGTGCTCAGGTTGACAACGGCAATGCCCAGTACGTTCTTGACCAGACGGGTACCGATGTCACGGAAGTCGGTGGCGCGCTCGCGCAGATAGGGATCATCCAGCTCGGCCATCATCTTTGCGTACTGCTCGATGACCTCGTAGATTGCCTTGTCAGCGGTGGCCTTGTTGTCTTTGATGAAGGATCTGATATCCCCTTCCAGCTCTTCATCTTCGAGCAGCATGATGTGGCCTTCGAAGATGGCCTCTTTTTCTTCACCGAAGGTGCGACCGGCCATCTCTTTGATGGCTTCCAGCTGTGCGGCTGACTTGGTGCGGGCTTCGAGGAAGCGGTTGATTTCGGCATCAATCTGTTCGGCAGCGATTTTGCCCTGATTGATAACGATTTCATCTTCTTTCAGAAGAAGCGCCTTGCCGAATGCGATACCGGGGGACGCAAGAATGCCAGATATCATAATCCTTCCTATTAAAACGACTGTGGGGGAGGAATAAAGCTGGATTACTCCAGCTCGTCCATCAGGGCAACCAGCTTCTCAACGGCTTTCTGAGCGTCCGGGCCGTCGGCCTGGATGGTCACGTTGGTGCCTTTGGTCAGGCCCAGGGTCTGCAGCTTGAACAGGCTCTTGGCGCTGGCGGATTTGCCACCGGAGACCACAGTGATCTCGCTTTGGAATTCTTTGGCTTCTTTCACGAACTGAGCTGCCGGACGGGTGTGCAGGCCGTTTTCAGCAGTAATAACAACAGACTTCTCGTACATGGTTTCACCCCATATTATTGATATTTTTTGGTGTGAGGGATGCTTTTGAAGCTTCCTTCTCGCACCGTGTCAGTATGGATATGTTGTAAAGTAACGAAATCAGACCTGCAATGGTTTAATCCAGGTCAATTTTCTGTGCAGTATTCGGTGTCTGCCTCAACTCTTTTCCGTTATCGCTCTACAAGCCGCGTCAATGCTGGCTTGAAATTATTTTATAACGAAAAATAACACTTTGTTACTTTGTGATACCTAGTCGGCAAACACCTCGTGACGCGGCACAGGATATGAGATTTATCACAGAATGTCTGCTTTTTTTGTCGCTGGGTTGCTTGTTATTTTACCCCGAAAAATAAGGGGTCGACTGGCGCTGCCAAGTGCTCAGTCTAGCCCATAAAGAAACGGCGCTCCTGGGAGCGCCGTTGTTTTGAAATAATCCGATCACTTATTGCTGCAGTTCCTGCTCGCTGAACACCCCGGCAAACAGAGCGCTGGAGAGGTAACGTTCGGCGGCGCTCGGCAGAATGACGACGATTGTCTTGTCTGCAAACTCCGGCAGTTCGGCGAGGCGGGCTGCGGCCACCACGGCGGCGCCTGAGCTGATCCCGGCCAGGATCCCTTCCTCTTCCATCAGGCGGCGAGCCATCTCGATGGCATCATCGCTGCTCACCTGTTCAACGCGGTCCAGCAGGGTCAGGTCGAGGTTGCCGGGAATAAAGCCGGCACCGATTCCCTGGATCTTGTGGGGACCGGGTTTGATTTCAAGACCGGCCAGACGCTGGCTGATCACCGGCGATTCGCTCGGCTCGACGGCGACGGAGACCACCGCCTTGCCCTTGGTCTGTTTCAGGTAGCGGGAGACACCCGTGATGGTGCCGCCGGTGCCGACGCCTGCCACAAACACATCCACCTGACCATCGGTGGCATCCCAGATCTCGGGGCCAGTGGTCTTCTCGTGGATTTCCGGGTTGGCCGGGTTTTCAAACTGCTGCAGCAACACATATTTGCCCGGCTCGGACTCGAGGATCTCGTTGGCCTTGGCAATGGCCCCCTTCATGCCGAGCGGCCCTTCGGTCAGCACCAGATTGGCGCCGAGTGCCTTGAGCAGTTTGCGGCGCTCCAGGCTCATGGTGGCCGGCATGGTCAGGGTGATGGGATAGCCACGGGCGGCGGCCACGAAGGCCAGAGCAATACCCGTGTTACCGCTGGTGGGTTCGATGATCTCCTTGCCCTTGGTCAGGACGCCGCGTTTCTCGGCATCCCAGATCAGGTTGGCGCCGATGCGGCACTTGACGCTGAAGCTCGGGTTACGGCTCTCAATCTTGGCCAGCACGCGGCCCTTGGTAACACGGTTGAGACGAACCAGCGGGGTGTGACCTATGGTCTGGCTGTTGTCCTCAAAAATTTTGCTCATGGTGCTATCCCTGTTTGTTACGGCGATGAAACAAGATTACCCTGTGGTTTCTGAATGAGAAGTGACGATTTGTTATAACAATATGTTATTACAAGATATAGAGCTTATTCTTTCTTATTGAGGCCTCGATCTCAAAAAGGTCTCTCATCGTCAAAGGAATGGACGTTATGGGATTTGCAGGAAGCGATCGCTATCTCGCCTCTGAATCGCTCAAGATGGCGGTCAATGCCGCTATCGTGCTGGAAAAACCCTTGCTTATCAAAGGGGAACCCGGCACAGGCAAGACCGAGCTGGCCGAAGCGGTGGCTCGCCATCTGGGCACCGAGCTGATTGCCTGGCACATCAAATCCACTACCAAGGCCCAGCAGGGACTCTATGAATACGATGCGGTGGCCAGGCTGCGTGACTCCCAGCTTGGCGACCCCAGGGTGGGGGAGATCAGCCACTACATCCGCCGTGGCAAGCTGTGGCAGGCCTTCACCGCCGACCAGCGCCCGGTGCTGCTCATCGATGAAATCGACAAGGCGGACATCGAGTTCCCCAACGATCTGCTGCAAGAGCTGGATCGGATGGAGTTCGACGTCTATGAGACCGGCGAGCGCATCAAGGCCCTGCAGCGCCCCGTGGTCATCATCACCTCCAACAACGAGAAGGAGTTGCCGGATGCCTTCCTGCGCCGCTGCTTCTTCCACTACATCCGCTTCCCCGACAAGGCAGAGATGCAGGCCATCGTCAAGCTCCACTACCCAAACCTCAAGGAGAGCCTGCTTGGTGAGGCGATGGATCTCTTCTTCGAGCTGCGCGAGGTAGAGGGGCTGCGCAAAAAGCCCTCCACCTCGGAGCTGCTGGACTGGATCCGGCTGCTGTTGGCCGACGATATCGCCCCCGAGGCGATGCGCACCCGCGAGCCGGGCAAACTGGTGCCTGCCCTCTATGGCGCTCTGCTCAAGACCGAGCAGGACCTGCATCTCTTTGAGAAGCTCGCTTTTCTGGCCAGACGCGGCAGCTGACCCATGCTGATCGACTTTTTTACCCATCTGCGCCGTCACAAGCTCCCCTGCAGCCTGCGCGAATTGCTGGACTTGCACGCGGCGCTGGCAGCCCGGCTGGCCAGCCTCGACATGGACGAGTTCTACCAGCTCTCCCGCTGCCTGCTGGTGAAAGACGAGGCTCACTATGATCGCTTCGATCGCGCCTTCGCCGAGTATTACGAAGGGTTGGCCGCCATCCCCCTGTTACCGGAGAGCCTGCCCGAGGAGTGGCTGCGCCAGGAGTTCGAGCGGCTATTGAGCGCCGAGGAGAAGGCGTTGCTCACATCCCTCGGCGGGCTCGACCAGCTACTGGAGACCCTAAACCAGCGCTTGAACGAGCAGAAGGAGCGTCACGCCGGCGGCAACAAATGGGTAGGTACCGGCGGCAGCAGCCCGTTCGGCCACGGCGGTTTTCACCCGGAAGGGATCCGCATGGGGGGAGAGGGCCAGCATGGCAAGGCGGTCAAGGTGTGGGAGGCAAGGCATTACCGCAACTTCAGCGACGACTCGCCGCTCGGCCAGCGCGCCATTCAGCTGGCGCTGCGCAAGCTCAGGCGCTGGGTGCGCCGGGGCAATCCCGACGAGCTGGATCTTGACGACACCATCCAGAGCACGGCCAGACAGGGCTGGCTCGATGTGAAGCTCAGGCCCGAGCGCCACAACGGGGTCAAGCTGCTGGTCTTCTTCGACGTGGGAGGCTCCATGGATGCCCACGTGGCCGAGGTGCAGCGCCTCTTCTCGGCCCTGCGCCACGAGTTCAAGCATCTGGAGTACTTCTACTTTCACAACTGTCTCTACGACTTCGTCTGGCAGGACAACGCCCGCCGGCACGAGGCGCGCTTCGATACCCTGCGCCTGCTGCGCACCTACGGCAGCGACTACAAGGTGATCCTGGTGGGGGATGCCACCATGGGCCCCTACGAGATCACCTGGCCTGGCGGCAGCGTCGAGTATTGGAATGAGGAGGCCGGTCAGGTGTGGCTGGCCCGCCTGCAGCAGCACTTTCCCAAGCTGGTGTGGATCAACCCCACCCCGTGCCGGGAGTGGCTCTGGCACCCCTCCATCAAGCTAATGAATGAATTGATCGGCGGGCGCATGCACCCGCTGACCCTGGCGGGTCTGGCTGCGGCCATCGACCAGCTGTGACCCTCTCTACCCGAACAGACCAACAAGCCGGGAGTGAACCCGGCGAGGAGCAAAGATGACCTCTATCGTGATCAGTGGCTCAGGCCTCTATACCCCTCCCTTTGCCGTCAGCAATGAAGCGCTGGTGGCCGCCTTCAACCAGTATGTGGATCTCTACAACGAGGAGAACGCCTCCGCCATCGACGCCGGCCAGCTCCCCGCCAAGCAGCATTCCAGCAGCGAGTTCATCGAGAAGGCCTCCGGCATCAAGAGCCGTTATCTGGTGAGCAAGGAGGGGGTGCTGGATCCTGACATCATGCAGCCGCTGCTGCCCGAGCGGCCCGATGACAAGCCCTCCATCATGGTGGAGATGGCGGTGGCCGCCGCCGAGCAGGCGCTGATCGCCGCCGGTCGCGAGCCTGGCGAGATCGATCTGGTGATCGTCGCCGCCTCCAACATGCCGCGCCCCTATCCGGCCCTCTCCATCGAGCTGCAGCACTATCTGGGGGCGGGCGGCATGGCGTTTGACATGAACGTGGCCTGCTCCTCCGCCACCTTCGGCATCAAGACGGCGGCGGACATGCTGGCGGCCGGCAGTGCCAAACTGGCGTTGGTGGTCAATCCGGAGATCTGCTCGGGGCACCTCAACTTTCGCGATCGGGACAGTCACTTCATCTTCGGCGACGCCTGTACCGCCGTGCTGCTGGAGCGGGAGGCCGATTGCCAGGCGGCCAACCCCTGGCAACTGGTGGCCAGCAAGCTGGTGACCCAGTACTCCAACAATATTCGCAACAACTTCGGCTTCCTGAACCGGCTCAGCCCGCGTACCCGCTACGGCGACGACAAGCTGTTTCGCCAGCAGGGGCGCAAGGTGTTCAAGGAGGTGCTGCCGCTGGTGTGCGACCAGATCGCCAACCAGCTTGATGAACAGGGCTGGCCCGCCGAGAGTCTAAGCCGGCTCTGGCTCCATCAGGCCAACCTCACCATGAACCAGTTCATCGCCCGCAAGCTGCTTGGTCACGATGCCAGTCAGCAGGAGGCGCCGGTCATTCTCGACAGCTACGGCAACACCAGCTCGGCGGGTTCCATTATTGCGTTCCATCTGTACAATCGCGACCTTTCCGCGGGGGCCCGCGGCGTGCTCTGCTCGTTTGGCGCCGGCTACTCGATCGGGAGCCTGCTGTTGCGGCGCCTGTGAGGGGCGGGGTCATCTCCCCGCCATCATGACGATAAGGTTTGGGTAGCATCATGCAGAGGATCACGGGGCGCTGCGCCCTTCACTACGGGGTGACGCTGTCACTGTTTTGTTTTTATGGGCTGCAGGTCTGCCCGTTTCTGGAGAGCCTCACACTGCCCCAGCTGCTGGGGCCCGTGCTGGTGACCTTCGCCATCATGTTTGTCCTGCGTGATCAACTGCTGCGCAAGGTGATGCTGTCCGGTCAGGGGCTGGGAGGCTTCGGGCTGGAGGTGGGCTTCTACCTGCTGGGGGCCTTGCTGCTCTCCGGCTACAACGGTATCCGGTATGATTTTCCGCTGGAAAGCCACCTCAAGATCCTGTTGGGGATGAGCACCCTGGGCTTTCTGGTGGCGGCGGATCTCTCGCTGCAGCGGGATTGGCAGCAGGCCAAGCTGCGAGAGCATCAGGCCTGCTTGGTGCTGAACCAGCCGCTGGCCATGCCGGTTTCCCGCAAATTCTCCCTGTTCACCTTCACCACACTGACTCTGCTTGGCGCTGTGTTCTTCCTGTTGTTCAACAAGGATCTGGAGTGGCTGGTCACAGTGGACAAGAGCCTGCCTCGGCTCGATGCCCAGCACTACATCCTGCTGGAGATCGCCTTCGTGATGGTGGTGACCTTCGGTTATCTCTGGCTCATCATTCGCGGCTATGGCCGTAACCTTACCTTGTCACTGATGCATCAGACTCGCGCCATGGCGCAGGTACAGTGTGGTGATCTGGAGGCGCGGGTGCCGGTGATCCGGGACGATGAGTTCGGCCTGATTGCCGCCGGCACCAACCAGATGATTGGTGAGCTGAAGGCGCGCCAGGACGAGCTCAACCTGACCCGGGACGTGGCCATCCTGGGGCTCGCCTCGCTGGCGGAGACCCGCGACAACGAGACCGGCGCCCATATCATCCGCACCCAGTGCTATGTCAAGGTGCTGGCGGAGCAGTTGAGCCGCAGCGACTGGGAGCGCTATCCGCTGGACGACGCCACCATTGATCTGCTGTTCAAATCGGCGCCGCTGCACGACGTGGGCAAGGTGGGTATTCCCGATGCCATCCTGCTCAAACCGGGCAAGCTGACGGACGAGGAGTTCGCCATCATGAAGCGTCACCCGCAGATCGGTGCCGATGCGCTGGCGAGCGCCGAAGCCCAGCTCGGCTCCAACTCCTTCCTGCGGCTGGCGCGGGAGATCTCCCTGACTCACCACGAGAAGTGGGATGGCAGCGGCTATCCGGCCGGGTTGGCGGGGGAGGCGATCCCCTTGTCGGGGCGGCTGATGGCTCTGGCGGATGTCTACGACGCTCTCATCTCGAAACGGGTCTACAAGCCCGCCTTCAGCCATGAGCAGGCCAGGACCATCATAGTGGAGGGGCGTGGTCACCACTTCGATCCGGCCATCGTCGACGCCTTCCTTGCCTGCGAGGAGGAATTTCGCCAGATTGCCATCAGGCACAAGGATCACGACTGACAAAAAACCACCCGAACGGGTGGTTTTTTTATGGCTGGCTCACTGGGCCGGCTCGATGGCGAGCACCAGGCAACTGGGCTCGCTGATGCGAAAGCGTACGTTGCAGTCAAACAGCCTGACGCCGTACTCCTTGTCGTCCGGCTTGCCCTTCTTGTAGGCGGGGCGCGGATCCTGGGCCAGCACTTCGCTCACCAGCAGACGCAGCTCGGGGTGGGCCTTGAGCCAGGGTTGCAGCTGCTGCTCCGCCTCGGGGCTGAAATTCACCGCCAGCGGCGGGGTGGGGGCATCGGGAGCGAACCCGCCGCGAGCATCCGGCAGGCTGTCGGCATACGGGATATAGGGCTTGATGTCGACGATGGGAGTGCCATCGAGCAGGTCCACCGCCCCCAGCTCGAGCCAGAGTTTGCCGCGCTCACGACCGACCCCGTGCAGCTCGACCACCGAGAGGCCGAGCGGGTTGGGGCGAAAGGTGGAACGGGTGGCAAACACCCCGACCCGCTCGTTGCCGCCCAGGCGCGGCGGGCGCACCGTCGGGTGCCAGCCCTGCGCCATGGTCTGGTGAAACACGAAGCTGAGCCAGAGGTGGGAGAACTGCTCGATGCCGCGCAGCACGTCCGGCTGATCGTAGGGAGGCAGCAACTCGAGGCGGGCGCGGGCCGATTTGACCAGACCGGGCTGGCGCGGGATGGCGAACTTCTCCTTGTAGGGAGAGCGGATGATACCCAGGGTGTCGATTTCGAACTTCATGGCGGATCCTGACTGAAAACCCCGGCAATGTAGCACAGCGGCCCTCAAAACGCAGGCTTGCCCGCCGGCCGGTGGCTGTCTGCTTGCCGTGATCCCGCTCCCATCCCGGCCGCTTCGGGGCTGTATCGCGCCGCCAACTTGCGTAGGGTGGGTGCAGGATGAGTGAACGGCGCGTCCGCCAGCAGGGCGGCTCGCTACAACCGGCGTGACCGCAGGAGAGGGGCCGCGCCGCACAGGAGAGACAGGGATGAAACTGCTGATCATCGGCGGCACCGGATTTCTGGGGCGCCATCTCACTGCGCTGGCGCTGGACTGGGGCCACGAGGTGACCTTGTTCAATCGCGGCCGACGCCAGCACCCGGACTGGCGCGAGCTCACCCAGCTGCAGGGGGACCGGGATCAGGACCTGACCCCGCTGCATCACTATCAGGGAAGCTGGGATCTGGCCATCGACACCTGCTGCTATCGCCCCGAACAGGCGGCGAGCCTTTCGGCCGCTCTGCTCGGGCGCTGCGAGCGGTTGATCTTCATCTCCACCA
Organism: Aeromonas sp. DNRA1; assembly: GCF_963888745.1. Classification (NCBI taxonomy): domain Bacteria; kingdom Pseudomonadati; phylum Pseudomonadota; class Gammaproteobacteria; order Aeromonadales; family Aeromonadaceae; genus Aeromonas; species Aeromonas sp. DNRA1. The sequence goes on from NZ_CAWPKQ010000002.1 coordinate 481,391, forward strand.
TCAGCGTCTATCGCGACTTCGCCCAGCCCGGGCAAGACGAGTCAGCGCTGCTGCACGAGATTGCCGAGAGGGAGATGCCGGAAGATTACGGCCCCCTCAAGGTGCTGTGCGAGGCCACGTATCGGGCCCGTTGGGGCGAGCGGCTCTGCATCTTGCGCCCAGGCGTCTTGTGCGGCCCCCATGATCCCACCGGCCGGCTGGCCTGGTGGGTGAAACGGGTGCAACAGGGCGGCCCCTGGCTGCTGCCGGGGCAGGGGGAAGACCGGCTGCAATATCTGGACGTGCGCGACTGCGCCGAGTTCGTGCTGCGGGCCGCCGAGCAGCAATTGAGCGGCACCTTCAATCTGGTCAAGCCCGGTATCGCACTGAACGACTGGGTGGATCGCCTAGCCGCCAGGCTGGCTCCTGCGACCCCGCTCGTGCCGGAGTGGGCGCCCTGGCCCGCGCTGCTGGCCGCCGGGGTGGAGCCCTGGCAGAGCTATCCGACCCTGTTGCCCAATGAGCAGCCCGAATATGCCGGTTATGGTCGTATCAGCGCCGAGGCGGCCATTGTACAGGGCCTCAATTTTCGGCCGCTGGAGGAGACAGTGGCTGATGTGGCCGAGTGGCTGGCCGGCGCGCCGGACGCTGTGGTGGCCGCTGGCATCACGGCCGAGCAGGAGACGCGGCTGCGTCAGCTTGTCCGCTAGAGGCCGGCAAGTGCCGCAGCAAAGCAAAAGGGCATCGAGAGATGCCCTTTTCTGTCTGGTGTGAGCGCAGCTACTCGGTGCGCATGACGGCGCCGGCAGCGGTCAGTTGCTCGCGCAGGATGGCGCGATGACAGCGGGACTCCTGCTCGCAGTAGCAGCCCACCGACAGGTTGGTGGTGTGGGAGAGGGCGGCCAGCAGCGCCAGATCGTGCCTGGCGGCCGGGGTGGCCAGCTCGGCCTTGTACTGTTTGCAGAAGGCGTTCCACTGGGCGGGTGTCTCGGCCCCCTGGCCCAGCTTCATGGTGTCGTTGCTGGGGGCGAGATTGGGAAACCAGACGTCGTACCAATCCTGGCTGGCAAATTCGGTTTTGGGCACGCCGCGGGGTGGGCGGCGCACGGTGCCGATCCGCAGCCCCTCGTCGGGCAGGCGGGGCGTGCCGAGGCGAACGATGGCCAGTGCCATGCAGGCTCCTTGCAGTTGACGCTTATTTCTCGGTGGCGACTTTCAGCGCCTGGCCGTAGCATATCACCTGCTTCAGGCAGCCCGGGGTGTCGCTGAATTCGGCGCACTTGTCGAAGGTGACGCCGTTGCCGCCCATGTCGGCCACGCGGCGGCGGGCCAGGGTACGGGCCTCGCCGGCGTTGGGGATCGGCTGCTTGGCATCGCTCTGGCAGGACTCCCCTTCGACGGTGCCGAGATAGAGGTAGTTGAGATCGGCCAGCTGGCCCTGTTCATAGATCTGAACGCTGCCCGGCTTGAAGTACTCGTCGAAGTTCTCTTTGTCCAGATTGCTGTTGAAGGCAAAGTCGGCGCAGCCGGAGGCAATCAGGGGCATCATCAGGATCAGGCGTTTCATCGTCTCGTATCTTGTGTCGGTGATGAGGACAGTAGCAAGGCGCAGGCGCTCCATGTCGGCATCTTGTGGAATAACGAAGGGGCCATTATAGGGGCCAGTCGACGGTGTCGACCAGCCCCATTTTTAGCCGTATGGACGGGGTGTGACCAGGATCCGGCCGTGTGTTGCCCGTGCAGCTTCACGCTGCCGGCAAAGATGACTGGCCCGGTGTCATGAGAGAGGGGCGCACCGGGCACCCCTCTCTCGTTGCTCATCAGACCGGCGCCAGCCGCTGATGCAGGCTGCGGTAGTAGTCGTCCGCCAGCAGCGTCTGATGGGGGGCACAGAGGCGGATCTGCCCCTCTTCCATCAGGGCGATCCGGTCCATCTGCTCCAGCCCCAACAAACGGTGGGAGATGAGCAGCAGGGTGCGATCCGCCCCCAGCCGGAACAACAGATCCATGATCTCCCGCTCGGTCTGGCTGTCGAGCCCCTCGGTCGGCTCATCCAGCAGCCACAGCGGCGCGTCGTGCAGCAGGGCGCGAGCGATGCCGACGCGGCGGCGCTCGCCACCGGAGAGTGGTCGGCCGCCATCCCCCAGCCAGGCATCGAGCCCGCTGTCGCTGTGGCCGTTGTCATCTTCCAGCAGGTTGGCGAGGCCGACCTGGGTCAGCACCTGCACCAACTGCTCGTCACTGGCATGGGGGGCGGCCAGCTTGAGGTTGCCGCGCAAGGTATCGGCAAACAGGTGCACCCGCTGGCTCACCACCGAGAGGGAGGCGCGCAGCGCCCCTTCGCTGTAGTCGGTGAGCGGCTTGCCATCGAGCAGGATCTTGCCGGCCTGCGGGTTCCATTCGCGGGTCAGCAGTCCCATCAGGGTCGATTTGCCGCAGCCGGTCTGGCCCAGCAGCGCCAGCTTTTCACCGGCCTGCAACTGCAGGGTGCAGCCACGCAGCACCGGCTGCGGGTTGCCTGGGTAGCTGAAATAGAGGTCGTTTATCTGCAGCGCCCCCTGTGGCGCGTGGCGCTCTTCGTGGCCCCACTCGGGGGCCTTGGCCTCCTGCAGGATCTCGTTGAGGCGGCGGGCCGAGGTGAGGCTGGTGGAGAGGTGCTGGAAGGCTCCGGCCAGCGGCATCAGCGCCTCGAAGCTGGCCAGGGTGGCGAACACCATCAGCGCCGTGATGGGATCCGGCGCGGCGCCTGCTACCCCGTGACCGGCCAGCCACAGCATCAGGGTGAGGGTCCAGCCGCTCAGCAGTTGCACCGAGCAGTTGGCCAGCCCGCTCACCCGGGCCATGCGGGCCTGGGCCTGGATCAGCGCCTGTTCGGCCTGCTGCAGCTCGTCACGCGCCCGGGGGGCGGCGGCAAACATCTGCAGTTCGGCCTGGCCGTCCAGATAGTCCACCAGACGGGTACGCAGGTTGGACTTCTCGGCGATCAGCTGGCGACCGGGCTGGCGGCCGAGGAAGTAGAACACCAGTGGCAGGGCCAGCATGCCGAACAGCAGGATGGCGCCCAGTATCAGGGCCAGGTCGGCATCGAACAGCGAGAGGAAGAACACCAGGCCGGCGGTGCTGAGCAGGGCCGCGCCTATGGGGGTGACCAGCCGCAGGTAGACGTGGTCCATGGCGTCGATGTCGGCCACCAGCCGGTTGAGCAGGTCCGCCTGGCGAAAGCCTGCCAGGGCGCCAGTGGAGAGCGGCGAGAGTTTTTGCCAGAACCAGACCCGCAGCCGGGTCAGCACCCGGAAGGTGGCATCGTGGCTCACCACCCGCTCACCCCAGCGGCCGGCGGTGCGAATGATGGAGAAGAAGCGTACCCCGCCAGCCGGCGTCATGTAGTTGAAGGTGTCGCGACTGGCGACCGCCATCCCCGCCACGGCAGCGGCGGAGAGGAACCAGCCGGAGAGCGACAGCAGTCCCATCCCGGCGACCAGTGTCACCAGGGCCAGCAGCAGGCCGAGAGAGAGGCTCAGCCAGTGCTGGCGATAGAGGCGCAGAAACGGCAAGAGATCAGTCATCGAGAGAACCCTCGTTACGTTGGGAGAGCAGGCGGGCGAACGGCCCCTGTGCGGTATTCAGTTGCTGGAAGCTGCCCTGCTCCACCAGCTTGCCACGCTCTAGCACCAGAATCTGGTCCATCTTGGTGAGCTGGTCGATGCGGTGAGTGATCATCAGCAGGGTCTGGCCTGCTGCGGCCTGTTCCAGCGTGGTCATGATGGCACGCTCGGAGTGGCGATCCAGGCTGGCGGTCGGTTCGTCCAGCACCATCAGCTGGGTGGACTTGAGCAGGGTACGGGCCAGGGCGAGGCGCTGGGCCTGGCCGACCGAGAGGCCACCGGCCTGATCCCCCACCGCATAATCGAGCCCCTTTTCCATGGCAAACTCCCACGCCTGAGCCCGTTTCAGGGCCTCCTCCAGTTCGCTGTCACTGGCGGAGGGGTTGGCCAGCAGCAGGTTGTCGCGCAGCGAGGCATGGAACAGCTGCGGGTTCTGGGAGAGCCAGCCCAGCTGGCGGCGCCACTGGCTCATGTCGAGGCTGGCGAGCTCCTGGCCGTTGACCTTGAGCTCGCCGCGATAGGGGGCAAAGCCGAGCAGGGCATTAACCAGCGAGCTCTTGCCGGCGCCGCTGATGCCGATGAGGGCGGTGCGCGAGCCGGACGCCAGGGTGAAGTCGATGGGGCCGACCAGCACCTTGCCCTCGGCGCTCAGCACTTCAAGGCCTTTGGCTTCTACCTTGATGGGGGCGTCGGCATGGAACGGCGCATGGCCTGAGGCGGGTTCCGTCACCTCGGCCTCGAGAAACTCCAGCAGCTGTTCGGCGGCGCCGATGGCCTGCGCCTTGGCGTGGTAGTGGGCGCCGAGTTCGCGCAGCGGGGCATAGAACTCGGGGGCCAGAAACAGCACGAACAGGCCGGTAAACAAAGTGACTTTGCTGCCATAGTGGCCGAAGTTCAGGTGATCGATATAGGAGAAACCGAAGTAGACGGCCACCAGTGCCACCGAGAGGGCGGCGAAGAACTCCAGCACGGCGGTACTGAGGAAGGCAAGGCGCAGCACCTCCATGGTGCGTTCGCGAAAATCTTCCGACGCATCGCGAATGGCATCCCCTTCCGCCTGGGTGCGCATGAACAGCTGCAAAGTGCGCAGCCCCTTCAGGCGATCGAGGAAGTGGCCGGAGAGACGGGCCAGCGCCTGGAAGTTGCGGCGGTTGGCATCGGCGGCGCCGACCCCCACCAGGATCATGAAGAGGGGAATGAGGGGCGCCGTGCCCAGCAGGATCAGGCCAGCGGCCCAGTTGACCGGGAACACGGCCACCAGGATCACCACCGGAATGAACACGGCAATTGCCATCTGCGGCAGATAGCGGGAGAAGAAATCCTGCATGTTTTCAATCTGCTCCAGCAGCAGACTAGCCCAGCTGCCGGCCGGTCGACGCTGGATGTAGGCTGGCCCCAGCCGGCCGAGGCGGGTGAGCACCAGCTCGCGGATGGCCTGGCGCACCGCGCTGCCGGCCTTGAAGCTGGCGACTTCACGGCCATAGGCCAGCACCGCCTTGCCAAGGGTGACCAGCAGCAGGGCGATGAAGAGGGGAATGGATTGCGCCGGCGTGGAGCCTTCGATGATGAAACCGTGCAGCAGGGTGGCCAGCAGCCAGGCCTGCGCCACCATCAGGATGCCCTGACCCAGGCCAAAGCCGATGGAGAGGCCGATCCAGCGCCGGCCGTGGCTCGATTGATTGCGCAACCAGCCGTAGAGTCGTTTTTGCGTTTTTTTATCCATTACCACCATCCTCGCGTCGAGTGGCGCAAGACTATCCTCGCCCCCCAGGCTTGGCAACCTTGTAAATTCCGGCTTGTGAAAACGGTTGAGTGAAAAAGCGGCTCGCTGCTCATTAGTTGGTCGAACAGATTGATTTACGGTAAAAAATCGTATCGAGGTGATTGCGCTCGGCGGCAAAATGCATATAGTAGAGGCCCTGACGCGGGTGTAGTTCAATGGTAGAACGGTAGCTTCCCAAGCTGCATACGTGGGTTCGATTCCCATCACCCGCTCCAAATTCCAGATAGCGGTCAAGACCGCTGTCACCTCAGCCGAAACGGCTGTCTGTCGTGGGGCTTCCCCATCACACCAAGCAAGTTTTGATGCCAGGCGGGCATCGTATAATGGCTATTACCTCAGCCTTCCAAGCTGATGATGCGGGTTCGATTCCCGCTGCCCGCTCCAGCCTTCATGCAAAAGCCCACTCCTGCGAGTGGGCTTTTTGTTGTCTGTTTTTTGATGCCGGCGAGAGTGCCAGCTTGACCAAGCTGAATGGCGCAGAAATGGAAAAGGCGCCATCGGCGCCTTTTCAACTCGGGAGGAGGGAGGATTACTCCTGCTCCAGCTCACCGCAGAAGCGATAGCCTTCGCCATGGATGGTGGCGATGATCTCCGGAGTGTCGTTGACGCTCTCGAAGTGCTTGCGGATACGGCGGATGGTGACATCCACGGTACGGTCGTGGGGCTTGAGCTCACGGCCGGTCATCTTCTTGAGCAGCTCGGCACGGGTCTGGATCTGGCCAGGGTTTTCGCAGAAGTGCAGCATGGCGCGGAACTCGGAGCGCGGCAGCTTGAACATGTCGCCAGCCGGGCTGACCAGGGCGCGGCTGTTGATGTCCAGTGCCCAGCCGTTGAACAAGTAACGCTCCACCAGCTTCTTCTCTTCGCCACCGGCGGCCACGTTCATGGTACGGCTCAGCAGGTTGCGGGCACGGATGGTCAGCTCACGGGGGTTGAACGGCTTGGTGATGTAATCGTCGGCACCGATCTCCAGACCCAGAATCTTGTCCACTTCGTTGTCACGACCGGTCAGGAACATCAGGGCGATGTTGTCGTCCTCACGCAGCTCGCGTGCCAGCAGCAGGCCATTCTTGCCCGGCAGGTTGATGTCCATGATCACCAGATTGATGGTGTGGGAAGTCAGAGCCTGATGCATCTCGTCGCCATTGTTGGCTTCGAGCACGATATAGCCCTCTGCCTCGAAGATGCTTTTCAGGGTATTGCGAGTGACCAGTTCGTCTTCGACGATCAGAATGTGTGGTGTTTGCATGAGTATTCCCAGATTCTTATCAGTTAGTTATCTAAATTTTAACACTCTTTGGCGTTACCCGACCGGTCCTGAAAATTTATTACGTCATCCTGGGTATGAATGTCAGGTCGGATTATCGCGAATTTGGCATCAGCGTTGGCAAACATCCCTGTGCCACACATAGGCTCTCAATAAGTCTGATCGAGAGAAGCCTGGAAAGGTAGTCCATTACAAAAGTGGCTGCATTTTATCAGTTAACAGGCGCATAACAACACTCTTTGCCGTCAGATAGCAACTTTTTAACTCTGGTTTGATATAGGTCAAACCCTGAGTTCACAGCATGATACTTGGGGTTGCCCCCATTTTCGCCCCTATAAAATGTAATGGAATGTAACATGTGGTTGACATGAATTTGTGGGAAAACTACAGAAAAATCTGCTTTATTGCACCCTTTTCGGCGCCGAAATGGCCTGCCTACGCCATTGTGACGGCCTGGAATCCTGCCAGTCGCCAGCTGGGAATGCGTCGCAATACCCGCCGTCAGCGGGCCCTGTTGCGGTCCATTGCGGCGGTTCCTCGTTGGCAGGCGATGGGGCCTTGTCGCGGCAGTTCGCTGGATGAAAGCTGGCAGGAGTCGTCGCTGCTGCTGGCCTCCACGCGCAGTGAGGCCATCCTGCTGGCGGCCCGCTTTGGCCAGAATGCCATCTACTGGGTGGAACAGGGGGAACTGTGGCTGCTGCCGGTGTTGCTGGCGGGAGAGCCACACCATCTGGGCAGAATTGAATCCCACTGGATTGTCAGGGGCTCTGCTTGATGAAAGAATGAGCGAATTCATGTCCATGGAAGGAGACTTATGATGCTGGATCTACTGCCCGATCTCTGTGACGAGTACGGCGATGCCCTGCAGGTGGCGGAGCCGCTGTTTCAAAATTTTGGTGGCAAGGCGCTGTTCCACGGCCAGGCAGTCACTCTCTCTTGTTACGAGGACAACAGCCTGGTGCGGGAGCTGGTCAACCGACCCGGGCAGGGGCGGGTGATGGTGATCGATGGCGGTGGTTCCCTGCGCCGTGCCCTGCTCGGCGATCAGCTGGCGATCAAGGCGGCGGAGCAGGGCTGGGAAGGCATCGTGATCTACGGCGCCGTGCGCGACGTGGGCACGCTGGCAACACTGGCGCTGGGGGTCAAGGCATTGGCGCCGTGTCCGGTCAAAACCGAGAAGCGAGGGCTGGGTGAGCTGGATGCGGTGGTGTCGTTTGCAGGGGTGACCATACATCCGGGTGACTACGTCTACGCCGATCTCAACGGCGTGCTGGTGAGCGCCACCCGGCTGATCTGACCCAGCTAGAAGTTGAAGCCGACCCCGACGCTGAGGGATTGTTCGGTGCTAAAGGCGCTGACGCCGTAGTTGGCGGTGATGGCCAGTTGCGGGGTCAGCAGCAGGCTGGTGTTGAGCTCCAGCAGGGTGCTGGGTTTGTTCACTTCCAGCTGTTTGATCTGGCTGCCGATGTTGAGCATGGGGGAGAGCTGATAGCGCACTCCCGAGCTCAGGTTGTAGCCTGATTGCTCGCTGCTGGGGCCGATGGCCGGGCCTGCTTCCATGTAGAGGCTGACGCCATCGTTCAGCGGATACTGATAGCCGGTATTGATGAGCCAGAGATCGAAACTGTCGTTGTGATGAGCCTGATTGTCGAGCAGCACGCCGGAGTAACTCTTGACGTAGAGCTGGCTGTTGGCGTCGTTCTTGAGGAAATCCCAGTCGGCGGCCTGGGCGGTAAGGCTGAGGCATGAGACGAGTGCGATGACGGATGATTTGACCATTCTTTTCCCCTCCCTGGGTCCGGAACAGGAATACAAGCATGGCACATGCCAGCTGGTAGTAAAGGGAACCCCGATCACAATAAAACAGTTTTGATTTGCTCCGCTCTCATGATACACAGGCCCCCATCACCATGTTTCTTCCCCTATTTTGCTGATATCAAGAGGTGAACCCATGAACAAAAAACTGACTCTGCTGGCCGTACTGGCCCTGGGAGGCTGCGCCATGGCAACTGGTTCCAAGCTGACTCAACTGCAAGCTTCCACCTGGCAACTGCAAGGGGCGAGCGGCGACACCTTCACCCTGCAAGTGGCCGGTGACAAGGTAGCGGGCAAGGGAGGCTGCAACCGCTATTTCGGCGCCATCACCCAGCAGGGTGACGGTGTGCTGGCGCTGGGCCCCATGGGTTCGACCCGCATGATGTGCATGGGGGATCTGGCCGGCAAGGAGATGCTCTATCTGCAAAAGCTGGAGAAAGTGGCGAGCTTCCAGATCAGCGGTCAGCAGCTGGTATTGAGCGACGCCAACAAGGCGACGCTGCTCACCTTCGACGCCATGCCTGCCGCCAAGTAACTGACGGTTTTGTCAGGGGCTGTCGTAGCGCGAGCTGATGGCCCAACGCAAAAGGGACGCCTCGGCGTCCCTTTTGCTATTTGCACTCCCTTTTGCAACTGGGCTCCCGGATAGGCTAGCCCCCCCGCTGAAACTTGAAGCGCTTCTTGCGCCGATAGGGATAGACATCCTCGAATACCCCCTCCTTGATGTTGCTCTGCAGCATCTTCCAGTAGTTGGCATCAAACAGCTCCTTGTGCAGCTGCATCATGATGTCGCGCACCTGCGGCTTTTGCAGCAAGAAGGTGGCGAACTCCTCGGGGAAGATGTCGTTGGGGGCCACCGAGTACCAGGGTTCGGCGCTCCACTCATCCTCGGGGTAGCGGGGCGGCGGGATCTGGCGGAAGTTGCACTCCGTCATGTAGCAGATCTCGTCGTAGTCGTAGAACACCACCCGGCCGTGACGGGTGACCCCGAAGTTCTTGAACAGCATGTCGCCCGGAAAGATGTTGGCCGCCGCCAGCTGCTTGATGGCGTTGCCGTACTCCTCCAGCGCGAGCCGGGTCTGCTGCTCGTCCGCCTTGTCCAGATAGAGGTTGAGCGGGATCATCTTGCGTTCGGTGTAGAGGTGCTTGATCACCAGCTTGTCGTCGGTGAGGGTCAGCGCAGACGGGGCCACCGTCTTGAGCTCGGCCAGCAGCTCCGGCGAGATGCGATCGAGGGGAAACTCGAAGTTGGTGAACTCCTGGGTATCGGCCATGCGGCCAACCCGGTCGTGCTGTTTAACCAACCGGTACTTCGCCTTCACCTGCTCGTGGCTCACGTCCTTGGGGGGCGTGAACTCGTCTTTGATCACCTTGAACACCACGTCATAGGAGGGGAGAGTAAACACACTCATCACCATCCCCTTGATGCCCGGCGCGATGACGAACTGCTCCCGGCTCTGGGCCAGGTGCTGCTGATAGTGGCGATAGAGCTCTGTCTTGCCGTGCTTCTGGCAACCGATGGCGTTGTAGATCTCATAGTCCGGCTTGTGGGGCATGATCTGGCGCAGAAACAGCACGAACAGCGCCGGCACGGGGGCATAAACCATGAAGTAGGCGCGGGCGAAGCCGAACACGATGGAGGCGAGCTCAGGCTCGAAGATGACGGTATCCACATAGATGCTCTGGCCGGTACTGAGCAGCGGCAGGATGAAGGGAAACACCTGCCCCTTGACCCGGATCAGCCCCACCAGATAGGCCCCCTTGTTGCGGTAGAACACCTCCTTGAGCAGCTCGATGGCGAACGGCTCATCGTGCAGGATGGCCGGCCCGTTCTCGGCAAGATGGCGCTGGATGTCGACAATATCCCGCTGTTTGTCCTCATAGGGCAGGGTGAAGCTGTAATCCCCCAGCAGCTGGCTCAGGGTCTGCGGCAGGTGGGCGAGATCGGTGCGATAGATGCGCAGCAGGGCGCTCAGGTCGGGGTGCTCCCCCCGGCTGCGAAACGGGTGGATATAGAGGTTCTCGTCGCGAATGTTGCGATGGCGGAAGATACGGCGATAGACGGAGTTGAAGAAGGACTCCGCCACCTCGAAGTTCTCGCACTTGGGCAGCAGATCGCTGAATGCCCCCTTCACCTGCTTGAGCAGGGCCTGGCTCGGCAGGGTCGCCCCCATCATCTGCTTGATCAGCGCCGTGGTGGCGCCGACGTGGTGATCGTAGAGGCGAATGCGCTCGCGCCCGGCGAGCTGCACCCCCAGCCAGTCGCTGTTCTCGAAGCGACTCTTGCTGCCCTGGGTGATTTCGAGAAACCGGCTGTAAAACGACTCGAAGCGTTGCAGAATCGTCTCGGCGACGGCCTGTTCCAATGGCTGCTGCATCTCTCTCTTCCTTGTGATCTGTCGGGCCGATGGTGCCTGGGATTGGCTGCAATTTGTTCATATTCCCGGCCACTATGGCAACATTCAAACGTCTGTTCAAGTGGCAATTTTCGGGTGAAAACGGTAGATTGCGCCCCTGTTTTGCCGATGATCCGCTGTTGTTTGCGCATTCGGCCCTGCCCAGGAGAAAACCCGATGAAACTCTATTTTGTGCTGGTGGCCCCCGCTCGCCCGGCCAACGTGGGCGCTGCCGCCCGCGCCATGAAAACCATGGGCTTTGATGCCATGCGACTGGTGGCAAGCCGGGTGCACGAAGAGGAGGAGGCGAGCTGGGTGGCCCATGGTGCGCAGGAGGTCCTGACCCAGGCCGAGGCGTTCGACACCCTGGAAGAGGCGCTGGCCGACATGGATCTGGTGGTGGCCACCACCGCCCGCCAGCGCGGTCGTTATCAGCACTACCTCACGCCGGCCGAGATCCGCGACCAGATCAAGGCCAAGCCCTCGCTGGACAAGGTCGCCATCGTGTTTGGCTGCGAGGAGTCGGGGCTCTCCAACGAGCAGCTGGCCCAGGTCGACCTCATCAGCTATCTGCCGCTCAAGGTGAGCTACCCGTCCCTGAATCTGGGGCAGGCGATCATGCTGTACGCCTACGAGCTGAGCCAGTTGCTCGATGAGCCCGAGGTGGTAGCAGAAAATGTTGATAACGCCGGACAGGTTCGGGTGCTTAAAAACAAAACAGCAGAAATTCTCGGTGAAATCGGAGTTTCGCAGGATGAAAAACTGCATCAATGGGTGATGGACCGAGTGCCCATGCTGCCGCAGCGGGATTTGAATATGCTCCACCTGCTCTGCAAAGACCTTGCGCGCAAACTTGGCAAAGAGGTTTAAGTTGACAGCGCTGCGCCCGGCGCGGTATTGCTAAAAGCCAGCTTCGTCAACGAGTGTTCGTCATGCAGTTATTCACCAACGTCATCACCACCACCATTATTACCGGTACCACCACAGGTGGCACTGGGGCCGGTTGATGCGCTGACGAACAAGCACAGAAATCAGAAAAGGCCCGTACCCACCCAGTACGGGCCTTTTTGTTGGATGATTTTCAGAACCATTTTCGGGCAAATTTGCAAGGATCACAGGGAGAGAAAGCGATGAGAGTGTTGAAGTTTGGCGGGTCGTCACTGGCCGATGCAGAGCGTTTTTTACGGGTCGCCGATATCGCGGTGAATACCCACGGCCAATCCCAGGTTGCCCTGGTGCTGTCGGCACCGGCCAAGGTGACCAACCACCTGGTGGCGCTGGTGGAACAGACCAGCCGCGGCATGGATGCCAGCAGCACCTTGTTCGAGATCAACGGTATCTTCTCCCGCCTCTTGGCCGGCTTGAAGGCTGCCTATCCGGCGCTGGATGACAAGGCGCTGCAGGCTCGTCTCACCAGCGAACTGGATCAGGTGGAGCGGCTGATGCAGGGCGTCCGCCTGCTGGGGCTCTGTCCGGACAACGTGCAGGCCCGCATCTTGAGCCGGGGCGAGAACCTCTCCATCGCCTTCATGCACGAGCTGTTGCGGGTGCGCGGCCTTGAGCTGGACATCATAGTACCGGAGCAGCTGCTGGTGACCGACGGCGGCTATCTGGAGGCTCACGTCGACATCGAAGCCTCCCGCCTGCGCTTTGCCGCCAGGGGCCTGCGTTCCGACTGTCTCTACCTGATGCCGGGCTTCACCGGTGGCAGCGACAAGGGCGAAACCGTGCTGCTCGGCCGTAATGGGTCGGATTACTCCGCCGCCGTGCTGGCCGCCTGTGTCGATGCCGAGTGTTGCGAGATCTGGACCGACGTCGAGGGCTGCTACAACTGCGACCCGCGCCTTGTGCCGGATGCCTATCTGCTGAAGACCCTCTCCTACAAGGAGGCGATGGAGCTCTCCTACTTCGGTGCCAAGGTACTGCACCCGAAAACCATAGCGCCGGTGGCCCAGTTCCACATTCCCTGCCTCATCAAGAACAGCTTCAACCCGCAAGGGCCAGGCACCCTTATCGGCGTCGAGCAGGGGGATGATGACCTGAAGGTGAAGGCCATCTCGGATCTCTCCGGCATGTGCATGTTCAACGTCTCCGGCCCCGGCATGAAGGGCATGGTGGGCATGGCCGGCCGCATCTTCTCCGCCGTCTCCCGCGCCGGGGTCAGCATCGTCCTCATCACCCAGTCATCCTCCGAGTACAGCGTCAGCTTCTGTATCCACAGCTATGACTGCGACAAGACCCGCAAGGTGCTGGAGCGCGAGTTCGAGCTCGAATTCAAGAACCAGCTGCTGGATCCGCTGGAGATCATGCAGGATCTGGCGATCATCTCCCTGATCGGTGACGGCATGCGCACCTCCAAGGGGATGGCAGCCCGCTTCTTCACCTCGCTGGCGCAAGCCTCCATCAACATCGTCGCCATCGCCCAGGGTTCGAGCGAGCGCTCCATCTCGGCGGTAGTGCGGGATCGCAAAGTGGCGGAAGCCATCAAGGCCTGCCACCAGAACTTCTTCGGCAGCCAGCAGTTCATCGACTTGTTCGTGGTCGGCGTCGGCGGTGTCGGCGCGGCCCTGGTGGACCAGATTGCCCGCCAGCAGCCGGTATTGGCCGAGCAGGGCACCGGCCTGCGGGTGGTGGGCATCGCCAACAGCCGCCAGATGGCGGTCAACAAGGATGGGCTGAACCTCGCCAATTGGCGTGAACAGCTGGTGGAAGCCCGTGACAGCTTCAGCCTGGAAGCGGTGCAAAAGCTGGTGGAAGAGAGCCACCTCATCAACCCGGTGATCGTCGATTGCACTTCCAGCGAGGCCATCGCCGTCCAGTATGCCGACTTCCTCGCCGCTGGTTTCCACGTGGTCACCCCGAACAAGAAGGCCAATACCGGGTCGCTCGATTACTACAAGGCGCTGCGTCGCACCGCCCGCCAGACCCGCCGCAAGTTCCTGTACGAAACCAACGTGGGCGCCGGCCTGCCGGTCATCGAGAACCTGCAGAACCTGATCAAGGCTGGCGACAAGCTGCGCGCCTTCGACGGCGTGCTGTCCGGTTCGCTCTCCTTTATCTTTGGCAAGCTGGACGAAGGGATGGCCTTCTCCGATGCCACCAAGATTGCCCGCAGCAACGGCTTTACCGAGCCGGATCCGCGCGACGATCTCAACGGCATGGACGTGGCCCGCAAGCTGCTCATTCTGGCCCGCGAGGCCGGCATGGCTCTGGAGCTCTCCGATGTCGAGGTAGAGCAGGCCCTGCCGCCGGGCTTTGATGTGAGTGGCGATGTGGAAGCCTTCATGGCTCGCCTGCCGGAGGCTGACGGCTGGTTCCGCGACCAGTTCGCGGCGGCCCAGCGTGACGGCAAGGTGCTGCGCTACGTGGGTTCCATCGAGGGTGGCAAGTGCAAGGTCGCCATCAAGGCGGTCGGCGCCGACGAGCCGCTGTTCAAGGTCAAAGACGGGGAGAACGCGCTCGCCTTCTTCTCTACCTACTACCAGCCGATCCCGCTGGTGCTGCGCGGCTATGGCGCCGGCACCGAAGTGACCGCCGCGGGCGTCTTTGCCGACGTGCTGCGCACCCAGAACTGGAAGCAGGAGTTGTAAGTATGAGTTCAGACATGTACCAGAGCAGCAGCGTGGTGGCCTATGCCCCCGCCTCCAGCGCCAACCTGAGCGTGGGATTCGATGTATTGGGGGCGGCGCTCGCCCCCGTGGATGGTTCTCTGCTCGGGGATCGCGTCCAGGTCAAGGCAGCCGATGTGCCGTTTGCCCTCTCCTCCGTGGGCTGTTACGCCCACAAGTTGCCGGCTGACCCGAAAAAGAACATCCTCCATGACTGCTGGCTCGCCTATGGCGAGGCGCTGGAGAAGCGCGGCCTGGGTCTCAAGCCGCTCGAGATGGTGCTGGAGAAGAACCTGCCGGTGGGCTCGGGCCTGGGCTCCAGCGCCTGCAGCGTGGTGGCGGCACTGGAAGGGCTCAACGCCTTTCACGGCGCCCCCCTCAATGAACACGACCTGCTGCTGCTGATGGGGGAGATGGAAGGCAAGATCTCCGGCTCCGTCCACTACGACAACGTCGCCCCCTGCTATCTGGGCGGCATGCAGCTGGTGCTGGAAGAGCACGGCGTCATCAGCCAGGGCATTCCGGTGTTTGAGCAGTGGTACTGGGTGGTCTGCTACCCGGGCACAGTGGTCTCCACCGCCGCCGCCCGCGCCATTTTGCCGGCCCAGTATCGCCGCCAGGATTGCCTCACCTATGGCCGTCGGCTGGCCGCCTTCGTGCACGCCAGCTACACCGGGCAGGAGGGGTTGGCGGCGAGCGTATTGAAAGACGTGATTGCCGAGCCCTACCGTGCGGCGCTCATTGAAGGCTTCAACGAGGTACGGGCCCAGGCCGCCCAGAACGGGGCGCTGGCCACCGGCATCTCGGGCTCCGGCCCCAGCGTGTTCGTGGTGATGAAGGATCTGGCTCAGGCCGAGCGGATGAAAGATTGGATGGACGCACATTTCGTGCAGAACGAAGATGGATTTGCCCGGGTTTGCAAACTCGACATGGCCGGGGCACGGGTAACAGGAAGCGAGCTATGAATCTTTACAATATCAAGGACAAGAGTGAACAGGTGAGCTTCGCCCAGGCGGTGCGTCAGGGTCTGGGCCGCGAACAGGGTCTGTTCTTTCCCGAGCGACTTGAGCCGCTGGCCGATGTGGATGCCCTGCTGGATCTGCCGCTGGTGGAGCGCTCCGCCCGCATCCTCAGCCACCTGCTGGGGGACGAAGTGGCCGCGCCTCAGGTGCACGAGCTGGTCAAGGCCGCTTTTACCTTCCCGGCGCCGCTGGTCAAGCTCAAAGATGGCACCTATGCCCTCGAACTGTTCCACGGCCCGACCCTGGCGTTCAAGGATTTCGGCGGCCGCTTTATGGCTCAGTGCCTCGCGGCGTTCCGTACCAACGACAAGATCACCATACTCACCGCCACCTCCGGCGACACCGGCGCCGCCGTGGCCCACGCCTTCTACGGGCTGGAGGGGATCGAGGTGGTGATCCTCTACCCGAAGGGCAAGATAAGCCCGCTGCAGGAGGCGCTGTTCTGCACCTTAGGTGGCAACATCCGCACCATCGCCATCGACGGCGACTTCGATGCCTGCCAGGCGCTGGTGAAGCAATCCTTCGATGATGAAGAGCTGAAAAAGGCGATTGGCCTGAACTCTGCCAACTCCATCAACATCAGCCGCTTGCTGGCCCAGGTTTGCTACTACTTCGAGGCGCTGGCCCAGCTGCCGAAAGCCGATCGCGCCAAGGCGGTCATCAGCGTGCCGTCCGGCAACTTTGGCAACCTCACCGCAGGTCTTATCGCCAAGGCGCTGGGGCTACCGGTGAAGCGCTTTATCGCCGCCACCAACGCCAACGACACCGTGCCGCGCTACCTGAAAACCGGCCAGTGGGATCCGCACCAGACTGTCGCAACCCTGTCGAATGCCATGGATGTGAGCCGCCCCAACAACTGGCCTAGGGTGGAAGAGCTGTGCCGTCGCAACGGCTGGGCGCTGGAGACCTTGGGCTCAGGCATGCGCAGTGATGCCGAAACCCGTGATGCGCTGAAACGGCTGCACGAGCTGGACTACCTGTGCGAACCCCATGGCGCCATTGCCTGGGATCTGCTGGGCGAACAGCTGGCCGAGGACGAAGTGGGGGTGTTCCTCTGTACCGCTCATCCGGCCAAGTTCAAGGAGTCGGTAGACGAGATCCTGGGGCTGGACGTACCGCTGCCCGGTCCGCTCGCCAAGCACGCCGTGCTGCCGCTCTTGTCCCATAACCTGCCGGCGGAGTTTGCCCCGCTAAGGGCCTTCCTGCTCGGTTAAGTTGACTGCCAATCCCCCGACCTCGGGGGATTTTTCTATCCGTTGCTTTTTATCCGTGACAGGGCGGGCAGGCCGCCCCATAAGGAGTGAAGATGAGTCAGCATCCCCTTCGTGCTCTTATCGAGACCTGCGACGCCGCCATCTCCCGGCGCGATTTCGACGCCCTGATGGCCTTCTACGCCGAGGACGCCGCCCTGGTGGTCAAGCCCGGCATGGTGGTGCGCGGCATTCCCGACATCCGCCGTGCCTTCACTGCCATCTCGGATTACTTTCAGGGGCAGCTCAAGGTGGAGCAGGGGGTAATGGAGGTGATCGAGGGGGCCGACAATGCGCTGGTGATCATGGAGACCCGGCTCAATTACCCGGATGGTCAGGGGGGCCTGACTGATGAAACCCGCCGCGCCACCTATGTGTTTCGCAAAGAAGCCGATGGGCAGTGGCGCTGCACCATAGACAACTCCTATGGCACTGCGCTGCTGGCAGCGGTGGGCCCTGCGCCTTCTGCCTGAACGCTCCCTGGGGCTATCCCAGAGTGGGGGCTGCTACAAGCCCCCGAATGGCAGGCAATCAATAAACTGCTGATATAGAAATACTTGTTAGACATTGCTGTCGTGCGGCACCGATTTGATGCAGGTTTTCCCCGCCATCATTGCAGCGTGCAGAAGAATAAAAAACATGGGAAAAAGCCGGTAATGGAGAGTCCCTTGACCAGCCGGTCGGTGGCTGTTAATCAGGGTGCTGCATGAAGCCATCATGGACGAACAAGGCCGAAACTCCTTTCCGGGGGCGCGGCCGATGGCTGGATAATAACGAATCAGGGAGAAAACCATCATGTGGCCGTACCGAAAAGTCGTAACGCAATCCCTCAAAACCCCTCTGGTCATCGCCAGGGTGCTGGTTTATATCGCACTGTTACTCTTGCTGCCGCTGCCCTTGATCATCTTTTCGGGTTCCCTGGTCGGCGGCGCAATTTTTGTTCCTTACGCTGTCTCTGTGCTGCCTGTCAGCATAGGGCTGATCATCATCTCCGGTTTTATGGCCATCCTGATCGCCAGGGTGGAGGCGCTCAAGAACCGCTGATAGCGAGCACGGCGCAGAGAGTGACTCACCAAACAGGAAACAAAAATCCCCCGATTGCGGGGGATTTTTATTGCTTCGATAACGGGCTGCTTAATTGGCTTTGCCAATCACCTGAGGGCTCGCTTCGCAGAAGTCGTAACCGTCGCAGTACTGCACCTGATAGACATACTCTTTGCCGGGGATCAGAGGATTCTGGTCGCCATTGATGTCGATATAGCGGTCGTCGTTGATGCCTAGTTTGGCCAGTTCGACAAACTTCTGATCTTGCGGCTTGTCGAGTTTCTCGGCGCGGGAGATTCGGGTGTATTTAAGCTGACGGGTCGTGATGGCGCTGTTGTCGGCATTGCTCCAGGCGAGCTGGACTTCGCTGACCAGATCATTGCTGGCCTTGATCCCGGCAGGCTGGTTGAATCTTGGGTACTGCACCTTGATGGTGGAGTTGGCAATGCGCAGTCTAAGGCTGGTCAATGAGTCGAAGGAGGCAATGTTGTTGCCGCACAGCGAGAGATATTTCGGCATCGCCTTGTCATATTTCGGCTGATCCTGCCCATCGTAGAAATGCATCGAGAGCTGGGTATCGCCGCTGGAGTAAGAGGTCGCCCGCTCGATGTTCTTGCGCTGGGACAACATGAAGTTGTCGGGTGAGCTGCTGGCCCCGACGGAGAGGGTCATAAAGGTATAAGAGTCGCTGGTGGAGGGCTGATAGAGATTATTGGTGCCCCGCAGGGAGTAGCTGCGATATTTCGGGTCCGAATACATGTAGGAGTAGAGATCCATGGTACCGGCAGAGGCACCTCCTTCCGCATTGACGCCGGTGTCATTGAAGTTGTGCCCGAACAGCAGGGTGGCGCCTTGCGGGGTATTGAGGCGATACATCTGGCAGCCATCGATGATCTGCTGGTATGTCAGTGTGGCGAAGTGGTGGGCAACAGTCTGCTCGGCCATGGCGGGTGCAGTCAGCATGGTCAGAGCGGCGAAGAAAGCGCGTTTCATATAATCGAATCCCGAATGAAAAAAGAGCGCACATTCTAGATCATGTCATTCGTGAGTTGTGCTCCATATGGGTATTGAACTATCTCTCTAGAGGTGGTTTTCGTACGAGCCTTTATGTCGGCCGGGATTGGCCGACAACAGGATCTGATCCAGATGATGTGTGTTGACCTGCCCGCATACGTCGGGTTAGCCTCTTGGCTCTTCTGATATATGAGTACTTCCTCCGATGCGCATTTAACCTGTCCGCACCCCGCTTTTTGATTCCTCTCCCGCCAGGGAGATCGGGTGCGTCTTACCGTGACAGGTTGATGCTGACTCCTTGTTTGTTTTCCCATTTGTGGACACGTGTCCCTGTCATTTGGCTTGGCTCTTGGCCTGCGGCTCCCGCATTGGCCCACAGGAGTTCAGATGACCCATATCGCATGTCATATCAACGCCTTGCAACTGCCCTTCGGCGCCTGCACTGTGCCCCTTACCTTCACTTTGCCCGCTGCGGGCTGCACCCTGATCGGCCGCAACGGCATCGGCAAGAGCCTGCTGCTGGAATTGCTGGCGGGCCAGCGCCGCGCGGCTTCTGGCAAGATTGAGTGGTTGACCCCCATCAGCTGGTTGTCCCAGTTTGCGCCGGCTCAAGATCATGATGGCGTAGCCAGCGTGGCCGACCTTATCGGCTGGGGCGAGCCGCTGCGGGCCCTTGAGCGCATCGAGCAGGGGAGCTGCGCCCTGGACGATTTCGAGCGGCTGGCTGATCGCTGGAACCTGCGCAGCGATCTTGCCGACCTGCTGGCAGAGGCGGGTCTCAGACTCGATGCCCATACCCCGGTCAGCACCCTGAGCGGCGGCCAGCTCACCCGTTTGCGCCTGCTGGCGCTGTTTGCGAGATCTGCTCACTTTCTGCTGCTCGATGAGCCGGACAACCATCTGGATGCCAGCGGCATCGCGTGGCTGAGCCAGCGATTGGCCAGCCACAGTGGTGGCTATCTGCTGGTAAGTCACGACCGGCGCCTGCTCAATCAGGGGAGCCAGATACTGGAGCTGAGCGAGCAGGGGCTACAGAGCACCAGCCTCTCGTTTGAGGCGTTTTTGGCGCAGCAGACCGAGTTGCAGGCTGCCCGCAGCGCCCGGCTGGCGCAGGCGGAGCGCCGTGAAAAAGCGGCGGCGTGCAGCGTGCAAAAGGTGCGCGAACAGGCGGCCAGACGAGCCAGCCAGGGGCGGCGCGAGCGCGGCTCCCAGGCCAAGATCTTGCTCGATTTCAAAGCGGAACAGGCGGGCAAATCCCTTGGCAAGGTGCTGGATCGCCACCAGCGGGGCCACAGTGCCCAGCTGGAGGCGCGCGCCGAGGCGGCAGCCGCACTGGCGGCAGTGCAGCCGCTTGTCATGCAGTGGCCGGCGGAAAGCGATCGCAAGGGGGCGGCCCAGCCACTGGTGATCACGGCAGCGCGCCACAGGCGCTGGCATGGTCAGCAGGTCGATCTGGTGCTGCAGCGGGGGGCTCGCTGTTTGCTGGCCGGTGGCAACGGCAGCGGCAAGTCGAGCCTGCTGCAGATGCTGCGCGGTGAGCTGGCTCCCGAGGCGGGCAGCTTTCGCATCAATGGTCGGCTGGCGTGTCTTGATCAGGGGCTCAGCCTGATTGCGCGAGACCTCAGCCCGCTCGCCAACCTGCTGGCAGTGGCGCCGATACTTTCCGAGAGCGAGGCAAGAACCCGGCTGGCGGGCATAGCACTGCGCGGCGATCGCGCCCTGATGCCTTGTCATGGTCTGAGCGGTGGCGAGCGGCTAAAACTGGGCCTCTTGATGGTGCTGGCACAACTGCCCGACCTGTTGCTGCTGGACGAGCCGGACAACCATCTGGATCACCCCTCGCGCCAGCTGCTTATTCAGGTGCTGGCCGACTATCCGGGCACTCTGCTGCTGGTCTCCCACGATCCCGACTTTGTAGCCGGGGTGGGGGTTGAAAGGGAGTATTGGTTGGAGGGAGGGGAGAAGCTGACGCTGAAAAGCGTATGAGCCTCTGCACAAGTTCAAGGGGCCGGTGGATGAGAGCCTGGGGCTGGATGTGTCGCTGCCCGGCACGCCGTGCTGCCGCTGCTCTCCCACAACCTGCCGGCGGAGTTTGGCTAGTTAAGAGCCTGCCTGCTGACTTGAGCCTTGGCTGCAAGCTAACCGATAGAAACAAAAATCCCCCGGCAACGGGGGATTCTTGTTTTCTGTATTGGGAAAAATGATTCAAATTCGAGCGGCTGTTTTGTTTAGGTGCTTGCCAGACTATCTGGTCACCTTGCTGCTGCACTCTCACTGTCCCGAGTTTGTGGTGGGGGTTGAAAGTTGGATCAGTATGTTAGAAAAACAAAGGGCGCAAGATGGCGCCCCATTAAATTAAGTTATTGTTTTTTCTTGTTTTTTTTGATCAACTCAACCATTTTGTCTTTGACTTCTTGAGATGTAATAACGCGTGGTTTCTGAAATTTTTCTTTCATCTTAAAGACCTCCGCCATTGTTGTTCTCTGTCCAGACTATACCAATACTCATATGGGCTATCAAATGATAATGCAATATCATTCTGCATTGACAACACCGTCTGGAATATCACTCAAATCTGATTTTTTGTCAATCGCACCGATAGAGTATTCATCTTCAAAATCTTTATTTTTTAGCGAAACATCCTGCTCTGCAGGATCATCATTTACGGCGACGGAAGTTGATAATTCTGCTTGGATTTCCATTTCCTCATCAATGTCATCGTTGGAGTCAGGTACATTTTCTATTACTTCTCGTGAAATGGCTATTTCTACAATTTTTTGTTCTACATCCTCTGGAATAAACTGAAAGATCGGCATGGACGCAGCTACAACTTGCATTAAGTCCTCATTATTGAGATGCGCTACCGCTTCTAGTATTGCATTATCATTCTCAAGTAATATGGCACAACCAAGAGCAAGCCACCAGTTATCCTCAGATGTTGCAGCTTCAACAATATTGGTTAAGCGTTCGTTTTGTATAGTACTAGTCTTTTCGCCTTTTAACCGAGAAAGTAAAGCATCATTAAGATAAATAAATTTCTTATGTTCTTCACTTATTGTCGACTCCATCAATATTTTTAGAATATCTCCAGCAAGATTTAGTTCATCACTGCTCATAGCATCAACAACGGTAGAGATCGCGCGTTTTGCTTCGTTAGCATTAAAGTTTTTTACTAATTTCAACTTAGATATGGCATCGAATATTTCATCATTTGATTTTAAATTTATGGCTGAGCGAAGATATATTAATATTGAGGAGGTGTTCTTACTGTCTTTAGCTAATGACATTTTGCTTAGCTCAAGGGATTTCTTATAATCTTGCTCTTGGTATGCTATCTCCGCTAGCATAGCTTTAGGGAATAAATATGGCTTGTAGGATGAGTTGTAGTCTATGAGTTGTATATCCTCAAGAATATCTTTTAATGTGTTTGATAGGCCTGTTTCAATATTTCCATCAGTGTCACTTTCTTGTAGAAGTCGCTCTAATTTATTTACTACCTCATGAGCTGAGTGGATTTTCTTTACATTGCTTTTTAATATGTTAATGTCTTTCTTTATTATATCATGAATATCCTCTTCTTCCTCTTCATCGCTAATTAACGGGCTTTCATCTAGCTTCTGGGCTAGTGCTACATAAGGGTTTGCCACCTCCTCTTGTAGCGTACAGTCGAGAGCCTGATGAAGTTCTGCCATAAATTCATCAAACCCACTGATTTTAATTAGATGGAATCTTGGAAATCTAGCTAGATTTTTTACTTCTTCAGAAATACCTTGTTCATCACGAATACACCAATATATCCCATGAGGAAAGGCATTGCCTGAGTGTAATAGTGTATTTAGAGTATCCATAATTGAGCGGTCATTACCAGCATATCCGATAACGATCATGCCAAACTCAGAAGCATACTGTCTAAATTTTGAGCGCATGTTATCTTCAAGAGATTCTAGTTCTCGCGCAGTATTTTTAATATTGTCGAAAAGAAAATCTCCATGGAGTTTTATTATCTTAGGCCTGCTTGATGTCAACCGTATGTTTTTTATACTTGAGTCATGTGCACACACAACGGGCCTTAATTTGCTGGAGAATGCGTAGCAAGATTCATTCACTAAATCATCAAAATTTGTTGTGAATATTGTATTGAAGTGTGTCTTTTGTAATAAGTTGGCGAGATATATGTATCCCCAAGATGGTTTTGCATCAACAATACAATTTTCGATATATTCACGTCTTTGTGTTGGTTGATCATAGAGTGCTTCAAATAACTCAGAATACTCATTGTTTTTTTCATGCCATGGGCGAGACCTCAATATATCTCTGGTGTACATTTGGCTATAGGTTTCACGCCACTCATTGATCATATCGCCCGCACTTTTAATTCCACTTGTAATACTTGCACCAGCACCTAGAAAAAGAGTGAAGTTAGGGTGATGATTTTTTGTGGATTTTAAGATGTTTATTAAATGTCCTTGTGGTTTTGACTCTATCATAGTGGGCTCTATATTAAAAAATGAAAATATTAATTTACTATTAATGGTCGAAAATATAGGGTGCTGATACTTGTAATTCTTGAGGAGGATAGAATTTATAAAATTCTACGCTACCGCCCGTGGATTACAGCTTCCAATATGCTCCATTGACCAGCGAGGGCTGAGGCCCATCACTGATGAATAGGCACCGGATGGATATGTTAAGCCAATCGAATCTGGTCTCACCAGTCAAAAATTGACGTAACTATCAGGAATATCTGCGTTTTATGCGCCAGCTCAAAAAATGGCAGAGACAGATAGCGGGATTCCTATGGCCCTTGATTTGATTGGGGTCGGCGAGCATCGCGGGGCCGATGGGGTTGGCTTGCTGTTGAGGCGGAGCTGGCCGGGGAGGATCCCGCTTAGCCAATCGGCGCTATAGTGCGGCTATGGTGCCCTGTGCTCCGTGGCCCTAGCTGGCGAGGTGGGGGATCTGCGGCAACAATCAGCTGTTGCAATCACAGCCATTTGCAACACATCGTCATGCAAATATGACCATGCAAACACATCACCAGATAGAGAGGAGATCTCCCATGAAGCGTACCATTCTGTTCGGCTTGCTCTGCGGCAGCGTGCTGCTGGCCAATCCGGTCTTTGCCAACGATGCAGCCCAGTTGCAGTGCGAGGCGCAGGCCGCAGCCAAAAAGCTTAACGGCGCCGCCAAGACCAGCTTTGTCGGCAAGTGCGTGAAAGATGCCGCTGGCGCCGCGACCGGCGAGTGCGAGAAGGCGGCGGCTGACAAGAAGCTGGCCGGCGCGGCCAAGAACAGCTTTATCCAGAAGTGCGTGAAGACGGGCGCGGCGGTGGATCCGGCGGCCAAGTGCGAGAAGGCGGCGGCCGACAAGAAGCTGGCTGGCGCGGCCAAGAACAGCTTTGTCCAGAAGTGCGTGAAGGATAGCGCCGCCAAGTAAGGCATTTTCTTGTCGGGTGTGTTTGCGGGGGGCCATCAGGCCCCCCGCGCTTTTTGGGCGCAGGGGCGTTATCGCTGAGCGAGTGGCTGGGTGCTGGCGGCAGGGGCAGGGCTGGGTTGGGGTGTGCGGGGGCAGATAAGCGGCGGCGAAGGGGGGCACGCGGGGTGGCCCCGGAGAAGTTGCCGGAACTGGGATCTCGATCGGGGCAACAGGACTTTTGTCCTGCAAGGGGAGGCTAGGCGGGGGCTAGGATGCCCTCATCCACACGAGTCAAACTGGAGCACAACAATAATGACCGCTCATATCAATGCCAACCCGGGCGATTTCGCCGAGACCGTCATCATGCCGGGTGATCCGCTGCGGGCCCGCTATATCGCCGAGACCTTTCTGACCGATGCGCGCGAGGTAACCAATGTGCGCAATATGCTGGGCTACACCGGCTACTACCACGGCCAGCGTATCTCGGTGATGGGCCACGGCATGGGGATCCCCTCCATGGTGCTCTACGCCCACGAGCTGGTGAACGACTTCGGGGTCAAGCGGATCATCCGCATCGGCAGTCTGGGGGCGACCCAGCGCCATGTGCAGATGCGTGACGTCATTCTGGCGCAGGCGGCGGGCACCGACTCCCCCACCAACGCCAAGCGCAGCGCCGGCTACCAGATGGCCACCTCGGCCGACTTCGCCCTGCTGCACAAGGCGTTCACCAAGGCGCAGGAGAAGGCGATTCCGGTCAAGGTGGGCAATATCTTCACCGGCGATCTCTATTACGATCCGGACGAAAACCTCATTCCGGCGCTGGAGAAGTTCGGCGTGCTCGGCATCGACATGGAGGTGGCCGGTCTCTACGGGCTGGCCCATCAGCAGGGGATCGAGGCGCTCGCCATCCTGACGGTCTCCGACCACTGCCTGACCGGTGAAGAGACTAGTGCCTCCGAGCGGCAGCTCTCCTTCAACCAGATGATCGAGCTGGCGCTGCACACCGCGCTGTAAGCGCCACTGTCCCGCCCAACCCTGCACGCACCCTGACCCTTATGAGAGATCCAATATGAACAATAAGCTCTCCCTCACTGCCATCAGCTTCCTGGCCAACTTCGTGATGGCCGGTTTTGCGACCCAGTTCGGCATGCTGATCGACCCTATCGCCGCTAAGTTTGGCGCCGACGTCAATCAGGTGGCCTCCATCTTCTCCCTGCTCAACGGCGGGGCGCTGGCGGGCACCATTGCCGCCTTCTTCCTCATCGAGAAGGTGGGGCTCAAGCGGATGACGCTGATCTGCTACGGCCTGATCGCGCTGGCGGCGGCTTCGCTCCATCTGACCGGCTCGCTCTATGTGGTGATGGTGGCCATGACGGTGATCGGCCTGTGCGGCGGGGTGGGGCTCTGCATTGCGGGGACCCTGGTGGTGAGCGTCTGGCAGGCGCGGATGCAGAGCACCATGCTGGTGGTGCAGGATGCCACCTTCAACGTGGCCGGGGTGGTCTTCCCGCTTATCACTACCTACACCCTGACTCACGCCATGGCGTGGAGCTGGAGCTATCTGGCGGTGGGCGTAGTGGCGCTGGCCACCATGCTGGTGGCGGTGCTGACCAACTTCCGCAGCTGCGAGGCGGGCGGCGAGAGCGCCGGCAACGAGCACTCGGAGTGGAACCTTGGCATCATCAGCGGCGGGTTGGGGCTTTTTCTTGGCATGCTGGCGCTCTACACCTTCCTCACCTGGGCGCCCATGTTTGTGAAGAACAAGTTCGGCATCCCCTTCGAGGAGGCGGGCAATATCATCACCCAGTACTGGACGGCGGCCCTGCTCGGCGCGCTGGTTTCGACCGCCATCGTGACCCGCATTGCGATCCGCACCTTCCTGTTGGTGATCATCACATTGGCGATGGGGATGACGGCGCTTATCGTCACCACCGACAGCCTGAGCCAGCTGCCTTACCTCACCTACGGTTACGGTTTTGTCTGTGCGGCCCTCTACAACGCCTTTATCGCCTACGGGGTGTCGTTTGTACGGCAGGCATCGAGCAAGAACGTCTCCTATATCCTTATCAGCGGCAGCGCGGGGGCCATGTTCAGCCCGGCCATCAGCGCCATGCTCGAGCAGGTGATCGGCTTGCAGGCGGTGATGTACGCCATCCCGCTTATCTACGGCGTGATCCTCGCCATGCTGGTGGCCTCGCTGCGTATGGCCCGGCCGCAGCCTTGTCTGGCCTGAGCGGGGGAGTAAACAGCAAGAGGGGCGGTATAAACCGCCCCTCTTTTTTGTCTTTAACCGACAACTGATACCTGCGACTTATGGCTGTTCCAGAAAGGCCTTGAGCCCCACCAGATCGCGGATCTGCAATCCCTCTTCGCCGCGCTCCACCCATCCTTTATCCATCAGCTCTTTCACCGCCCGCCGGTAGACCCGATCCGTGGTGCCGAAACGTTCCGCCTCCTGATACCCCTTGCGAAAGCCGCTCACCGGGTTGTGGTGGCAGTGGCTGTGATAGAGGTCGAGGGCGATGTTGTAGCTGATGGGGTAGAGCATGCGGCAGGTGAAGATATCCACCGTGTCCTGATAGTCGATGGCAATGGCGGTGGCAAAGAAGAGCGCCACCTTGGGATGGGCGACCAGCGCCTGCTCCAGCTGCTCGCCGTCGATGCGGGCCACTTCCAGCGGCTCCTCGGCGATGATGTCGAGCTGGCAGCGGTAGCCGGTGAAGAACTCCATCTCGCCAAACAGCTGGTTGTCGCACTCCAGGGTGCCGAGCTGAAAGCGGCGGCCATTCATGGCGGTGTGGCCCATGGCGATACGGCCGCTCTTGACCAGCACCAGATCCCGCAGCGGTTCGCCCTGGCGCATCAGGGGCTCCCCCTCGGGGATCAGGCGCCGCTCCGTGATGCAGGAGCTGACCACCTGTTCGATGAGATCGTGGCCGGCTTGCCAGTGGGGCTGAAAGCGCCCCTTGAGAAGGGGTTTGAGTTGCATGGGGTTCCGGGTCGTCGCCAAACACAAACGGCTATTACACACCCTGCCGCTGGCAGACTCCAGCCCGAAGGCGCTGAGGGCCGGCGTGAGGATGCGAGGGTGTGACGGAGATCGGGCTGGCAGGACTGGGGGGATGCAGCTGGAGCGGATAGGGCGGGAGCACAGCCCCGCGCCATCCGGCCCAGATAATCAGGCCGGGCTCAGCGCGCCGGCGCCGTTTTGCTCAAGGCTGGCCAGAGCCGTGCGCAGCCGGGTCAGGCCGATGGGCTTGTAGAGGCACTCGTCCATGCCGGCGGCCAGACAGCGCTCCCGCTCGCGCGCGGTGGCGTGGGCGGTAAAGCCCCAGATTGGCAGGGTGTGGCCGCGGGCTCGCAGGCGGCGGGTCAGCTCGAAGCCATCCATCAGCGGCATCTGGCAGTCGGTGATGATGAGCTCGAAGTCCTGATTCTGGATGGCCCGCAGCGCCTCGGCGCCGTTGCCGCGCACGCTCACCTCGTGGCCCAGGTGCTTGAGCTGCTGGCGCAGCAGCACCTGGTTGGCGTGGTTGTCATCCACCACCAGCACCCGCAGCCGGCCGGAGGCGGCAGGGGGGGATGGCCGCTTGGGCGAGGGCACCGTGGCCGACGTGGCATCGAGCGGCGCAGGCAAGGGTTCGCACGCAGGCTCTAGCTCTGGCGCTGGCGCCAGCGGGGTGAGTGGCAGTCGGATCCTGAGCTCGGTACCGGCACCAAGCTCGCTGCTGACCGCTATCTTGCCCCCCATCAGCTGGCACAGCATGCGGGCGATGTTGAGGCCAAGACCCGTGCCGGCGAACTGGTACGGGTCGTGGGCGCGGTAGAAGGGGTTGAACAGCCCGGGCAGCTTGTCGGGGGCGATGCCCACCCCGCTGTCGCGGATAAGCAGGTGCAACTGGGGTTGCTCCGCACTCCCCACTAGGCTGGCCTGCAGGCTCACTTCCCCCCGCTCGGTGAACTTGATGGCGTTGCCGAGCAGGTTGAAGACGATCTGGCGCAGGCGCGGCCCGTCGATCAGCACCCGCGGCAGGGGATCCAGCTCGACCCGGTAGCTGAGCCCCTTCTGCTCGGCCATGCCTGCAAAGGCGCGGGCCACAGATTGCAGCAGCGGCGCCAGCTCGCACGGCTCGGGGGCCAGGGTCAGCTGGCCCGACTCGATGCTGGAGATGTCCAGCACGTCGCCGATGAGATCCAGCAGGCCGTTGGCGGATTCGGAGGCGATGCGCAGCTGCTCGCCGGTATAGGGGGCGAGGGCGGGATCCTGGCTCGCCAGCTCCAGCATGCCGAGGATGGCGTTCATGGGGGTGCGTATCTCGTGGCTCATGGTGGCCAGAAAGTCGCTCTTGGCGCGGCTGGCGCGGTCGGCCTGCTCCTTGGCGCGGCGCAGTGCCTCCTCCATGGTCTTGCGCTCGGTGATGTCGATCCAGCCGTTGATCACCCCGCTGATGGCGCCGCGGTAGTCAAAGTAGGGCACCATCCAGTGGTAGACGAACTGGCGCGGGCCGCGCTGGCTGAAGATGCGATCCGACAAGATGGGGCTGCCGCTTTGCAGCACCTGCTGAAAATCCTGCTCCAGGGTGGTGATGGCCTCGGCGCCCAGCAGCCCCTTGAGCCCCTCGGCAAACGAGGTGCCGAGCACCCGCTCGATGGGGGCGTTGAGGATGGCCAGGTACTTGCTGTTGCAGAGGATCACCTTGCCGCGCTTGTCGCGCACGACGATGGGGTGGGGCAGGCTCTCGCCGAGCGCCTCGATGAAGCGCACGTGCTCCTCCAGCTGGCGGCGGGAGGCCTGCTCCGAGCGGGCCAGCCGGTTGAGCATGCGGTTGCGATAGAGCAGCAGCAGGGCGATGGCGAACAGGCCGGCCAGCAGCAGGTAGAAGTAGGGGGCGTTGCGCTCCATGAAAGTGGGCGCTGGCAGTTTGCGGTTGCGCCACTGGTAGCTCATGGTGGCCAGCTCGTTGGGGGCGATGGAGAGGATGGTCTTGTCGATGACATCGATCAGCATCCGGTTGCCGGGCAGGCTGGCAAAGCCCATCCGGATGGGCTGGTTGTCGGCGGGGCCGGCGATGCGGATCTGGCTGAGCTGGCCGCACTCCACCGCATGCTGGGCAAAATAGAGCGGCACGATGGCGGCGTCGAGCCGGCCGTCGTCGACCGCCGCCATCGCCTCGTCGGCGCTCTCCAGATAGCTCACCCGGCTGTTGTCGAGGCGCCGGGCGATGGGGTTGTAGTGGGTGCTGCCCACCCGCTTGCCGGCGAGCTGTGCCAGATTGCCGCTCAAGGCATCCCCCTTGCGGGCCACCAGCACATAGATGTCGTCGGTGGCATAGGGCAGGGAGGGGCGCAGCCGGTAGCTCTCGGCCACCGGGCGGGAGATGGCACCGATGAGATCCAGCTCGCCCCTGAGCAGGGCCTCGTTGCGCGCGAGCTCCGAGCCATAACTGACGAACTCGAAGCGCAGGCCGGAGCGCCGGCTGATCTTCTCCAGCATCTCCACCGACATGCCGGTGAGCTGGTTGTCGTAGTCGCGCACCCCGTAGGGGTAGAGATCGTCCATCAACCACACCCTGACTGGGCCGGCCGTTGCCAGCCAGGCGCGCTCCTCTGCGCTGTAGAGCTCGCTGGGGCGCTCGACGATGTCGCGGATGGGGCCGTTCCACTGGCTGAAGATGAGGCTGTGGGTAATGTCGCTCACCCCCGCCAGGGCGTGATTGAGCAGTGCCAGCAGCCGGGGGCTGTCGGACGAAACCGCAAAGCGAAAGCCGTCTGCCGCGATGGCGGGTTGCGCCTGGCTGCGCTGCCGGATCTTGTCGAAGCGCTCGCTGTTGAGGTAGTGCAGGGAGTGGGGGTCGCTTAGCAGCAGCGGCTCGCGACCGAAGAAGACCGCATCGAAGGCCGCCACGTTGGAGGGGTAGTTGACCAGCACCAGATCCGGGTAGTAGCGCTTGAAGGCGGCCTCGTCCACATAGCCCTGCACGGTGGCGACCCGCTGGCCCGGCAGCAGCAGCGGGCCCTGTTCGGCGGCGAGCGCCGAGAAGACGGGGGCACTGCTGAAATAGCGCTGGCTGAGGGCAATGCCCGTCTGGTCGGGGCCGCTCAGGCTGAGGTTGCCGAGATTGACGAGGTCAAGCTCCCCCGCCCGCAGCGCCGCCAGTGCGCTGCGCTTGTCGTCGAACACCCGCAGTTCGACCGGCTTTTGCAGGGTCTTGGCGACGATGTCGAGATAGTCGGCGGAGATCCCCTCGAAGTGCTCGTCCGGCCCGGTCATGGCGAACGGGCGGTAGTCGTGGCGCAGCACGCCGACGCGCAGCAGCTGGTGCCGGGCCAGCCACTGCTGTTCGGCCGCCTGTGTGGGGGCCGGGCTGCTCTGCAGGTAGTGACGGCTGTGCAGGGTGAGCGCCTGGGCGCAGAGGGGGAACAGCAGGCAGAGCAGCAGCAGGGGTCGAATAAGGTTCATTGCCGGCTTGTGCCCCTCCCGCTGGTCAGATGGTGATCGAAAGCGGCGATTCTACCGAAGAGCGGCGGACAATGAACCTCTATTCAGCAGTTTGTCAGTGTCGACGCCATAAAAAATGGCGGGAAGCGACCCGCCATCTTGCGCTGTCTGGCACTGCCAGGGCTCAACCGAAGCGGTAGGAACCCATGTAGAGGCTGCCGCCATCCCAGCTGTCGTGCAGCTTGACCGGCTTGTCCTGGCCGGCGGCACCGAGTGCCACAAACAGCGGGCGCAGGTGATCGTCGTGGGGATGGGATTCCACCGCCCCCGGCGCCCGTGCCCGGTAATCTTCCAGCGCGGTCCGATCGCCCTCGCTCATGGTCAGCTCCAGCCAGTTGACGAAGCTGCGGGCCCAGCCCGGCACCGGCGAGTTTTCCGGTCCCAGTGCCCGCAGATTGTGGGTGATGGCACCGGAGGCCAGGATGCCGATCCCCTGGGCGCGCAGCTGCTGCAGCGCCTCCCCCAGTTGCCACAGCTGGCGCGGGGTGAAGCTGGCCGGGATGGAGAGCTGCACCAGCGGGACGCTGCTGGCGGGATCCATCAGCGAGAGCGGCGACCAGACCCCGTGATCCAGCTCGCGGCGCACCGGCTCGGCGGGCAGGCCCGCCAGCAGCAGCTGATCGCTCACCGCCTCCTGCAGCCAGAGCGGGCTGCTGGCCGGCCAGCGGATGTGGTAGAGCGGCTCGGGGAAGCCGTAGAAGTCGTACATCAAAGCCGGATTGGGCTCGACGTTGATCTGCAGCTCGCTGCGAGTAAACCAGTGGGCCGAGATGACCACCAGCCCCTTGAGATCGCCAAGGCGCAGATTTTTGAGGAAATGGGTCGCCGGCTGGTCGCGCAGAACCAGATCCGGGGCGCCATGGGAGATGAACCAGACGGGGGCGATAGACATGACAGACTCCATATGCGTTGTATTGGTGCGCGGCGCACCGAAAACTGTGGGCCAGGGCGACATGCCACTGACGATATGGTCATTATCTGCCCCGAAATGTTAGTTAACAATCTAGCTTTATGGATAAGCACTGTTCACTATTGGTTGATAGTGAAGGGGGGGAAGGAGGGGAGGTTTACCTATGACAAGGCCGGCGCAGTGGCCGGCCTTGGGGGATCAAACAGGCGACAGGCCTGCTATCAACAACTTACTGAATACCCAGCAGTTCCACGTCAAAGATCAGCACGGGCGCTGGGTGGGATCTGACCGGTTTACTGAATACCCAGCAGTTCCACGTCGAAGATCAATACAGAGCCCGGCGGGATCTTGCCGGCGGCGCGATCGCCGTAGGCAAGGTTGGCGGGGATGTAGAAGCGGGTCTTCTCCCCTTCCACCATCAGCTGCACCCCTTCGGTCCAGCCGGCGATCACCTGATTGAGGCCAAACTCGATGGGCTCGCCGCGGGCGACCGAGCTGTCGAAGACGGTGCCATCCAGCAGCTTGCCCTCGTAGTGCACCTTCACCTTGCTGGTGGCGGTGGGGTGAATTGTGCCGGTGCCCGGGGTCAGCACTTCATACTGCAGGCCGGAGGCGGTGGTGGTCACCAGGGGTTTTTCCTTGTTGGCGGCGAGGAACTCGGCGCCCTTGCGCACGTTTTCCACGGCCTGCTTCTTGTTGTTGCTGCTCGAGTAGAAGTAGTAGGCGACGCCAGCAACCAGCAGCGCGATCAAAACGAATTTCATCGGGTATCCCTATGTCGTGAAATGCCGAGAGGGCAGTGAGAGCGGCATCTTATCCCAGCCGGGGGGCGAGGGCGAGCCGGCGGGCGGCAAGATGTGACTGGACGGGCAAAGCCAGAGTTAGAGCCAGAGCCGAGGGACGCAGCGCATCCCCCGGCCCCCATCGTTACTTGGCGGCCACCATCATCAGGGCGGGCAGGGCGAAGAAGAGGCCTGCCACGTAACCGAGCGCCAGCAGCTTGTTCTCGCTGCCGACCCGGGCCAGCCCCTCGGCCGCCTTGACCGGCAGCTCGCGCAGGAAGGGCACCCCGTAGATGAGCACCACGGCGAACAGGTTGAACAGCACGTGCACCAGGGCGATGGTCAGCGCCAGCTTGGCCCCGGCGCCGCTGATGGCGGTGGCGGCCAGCAGGGCGGTGATGGTGGTGCCGATGTTGGCGCCCAGGGTGAAGGGGTAGAGCTGACGGGTGCTGAACACGCCGCCGCCGGCCAGCGGGATCATCAGGCTGGTGGTGGTGGAGGAGGACTGCACCATCACGGTGACCAGGGTGCCGGAGGCGATGCCGGTCAGCGGGCCGCGGCCCAGCGCCCGGTGCAACAGATCCCTGGCACGGCCTACCAGCACCCGCTGCAGCACCTTGCCGAGCCAGGTGACGCAGCCGAGGATCAGCAGGATGCCGATGCAGATGGTGGCGATGGCGGGCCCTTTGCCCGGCAGGAAGGCCACCAGGCCGTCGATGAACGTGAGGGCCGGAGAGAGCAGCGGCTTCATGAAGTCCATCCCCTGCATCGACATGTCGGCGGAGCCCGCCAGCAGGTCGGCCAGCGCCTCGGCACTCTTTTGCAGCAGGCCGAACATCAGTTCCAGCGGCAGGAAGATGAACACCGCCAGCAGGTTGAAGAAGTCGTGCACGGTAGCGGCGGCAAAGGCGCGGCGAAACTCGCCCCGATCCCGGATATGACCGAGGGAGACAATGGTGTTGGTGATGGTGGTGCCAAGGTTGGCGCCCATCACCATGGGGATGGCCATGCCGATAGGCAGGCCGCCGGCCACCAGGCCGACGATGACCGAGGTCACCGTGCTGGAGGATTGCACCAGGGCGGTGGCCAGGATGCCGAGCAGCAGAGCGACGAAGGGGTTGTTGGCGAAGGCGAAGATCTGGGCCGCGCCCTCGGCGCCGCCGGAGAAGCCCTTGAAGCCGTGGGAGACGGCGCCGACGGCAACCAGGATCAGGTAGATCAGAGTGATGACAGCGAGCCAGTTGAACAGTGGGCCGGTACGACGGGTCTGCTGTTGTGCAAAAGATGGTGTGCTGTGCATGAAGCCTCTTGGGACAGTCTGCGTGAAAATGGACGGGCGCATTAGACCAAGGCTCCATGACAGAAATATGACAAAGTGACACTTTTGTGATGCTTTGATGACATGGATGGCGGGGCTCATTGGACAGGAGGTGTCGGAGCTGGCCGGGATCCCGGCCGGTTTGGCCGCAGATCCCCCGCGCGGCTTGCAGCCGGGAGTCAGGGGGCTATGCTGCCCCCTTTCCTTCCCTCAACGAGAGTGATGTTGTTATGCGTGCATGGGTGCTGTGTCTGTCCCTGGGTCTGCTGTCTGCCGGTGCGCAGGCGAGCGTGTTCAAATCCGAGTGCAACCTCGACAAGGCGGTGAAGAACGAGGCGCTCAACGCGAC
This sequence comes from Aeromonas sp. DNRA1, assembly GCF_963888745.1. Lineage (NCBI taxonomy): Bacteria > Pseudomonadati > Pseudomonadota > Gammaproteobacteria > Aeromonadales > Aeromonadaceae > Aeromonas > Aeromonas sp. DNRA1. The sequence continues at coordinate 515,448 of NZ_CAWPKQ010000002.1, forward strand.
CCTGGGGGTCAAGGGCAACTGCGATACCGACAAGCTGGTGCGCCAGCAGAAAGAGAAGGCCAAGGCCGAGGTGAAGAAGCACACCACGGATGCGCTGGACCAGAAAACTGCCGGCCTCAAAGAGGGCAAGAGCCAGCTGCAGGGGACCCAGCAGAAGGTCAATCAGGCCGGTCAGCAGCTCAAGCAGACCCAGCAGGATGTGAAGGCGGTGGCCAAGGATCCGCTCAAGGCGGCCGCCACCGCGGTGATCAATCAGGGCTGATTTGCCAGCCTGCTTTGGGCGGGGCCGCGAGCGCGGCGTGCACAGCAAGAAGGGGAGCCATGGCTCCCCTTCTGCATTTGTGCGTCTGCTCGTCGCCCTTACTGGGAGTCGGCCGCCTCTTCGTACTGACGGAAGGGGATGCGGAACACCGCGAGGCGCAGGAACAGGTAGGTGACGCCAAGGCCGGCCCAGATCAGGCCCAGCTCCAGCGAGCTCTGCTCCAGGTTGATCCAGAGCGCGCCTATGGTGGCGGCGCCCAGCAGTGGCAGCACCAGGAACAGCAGGTGTTCCTTGAGGCTCTTGTTGCGCTTCTCGCGTACCCAGAACTGGCCGATGACCGACAGGTTGACGAAGGTGAAAGCCACCAGGGCACCGAAGTTCACCAGCGCCAGCGCCATGTCCAGATCGAACGATACCGCGGAGAGCGCCAGGGCGCCCACCATCAGCACGTTGATGGCCGGGGTGCGGAATTTCGGGTGGATGTAGCCGAATACCCGCTCCGGGATCATCCGATCGCGCCCCATCACGTAGAGGATGCGCGACACGCCGGCGTGGGCAGCCATGCCGGAGGCCAGTACGGCTACCGTGGTGCACACCAGCACCACGCTCTGGAACAGGGTGCCGCCGACGTAGAGGGCGATCTCCGGCAGCACGGCGTCCGGCTCCTTGAAGCGGGCCAGATCCGGGAAGTAGAGCTGCAGGAAGTAGGAGACGGCCACGAAGATGATGCCGCCGATCAGCGCGGTCAGCACGATGGCGCGCGGGATCACCTTGCCGGCGTTGGGGGTCTCTTCGGAGAGCGAGCTCAAGCCGTCAAAGCCCAGGAACGAGAAGCAGAGGATGGTGGCGCCGGTAAACAGCGGCACCATGCCGGCCGACTCGAAGTGGAACGGCCGGCTGCTCAGCAGGGTCGCCGCCCCTTCACCGTGATAGATGCCCCAGCCCATCAGGCCGAGGAAGACGGTGATGATGGCGAGCTGGATGAAGACGATGACGCCGTTGAAGTTGGCCACCAGGTTGATGCCGCGCAGGTTGAGGAAGGTCATCACGGTCACCAGACCGAAGATGAAGATCCAGGGCTCGACGCCGGGGAACATGGCGGTCAGGTAGATCTTGGCCAGCAGGATGTTGATCATCGGCATGAACATGTAGTCGAGCAGGGAGGACCAGCCGACCATGAAACCGATGTAGGGGTTGAACACCTTCTGGGCATAGGTATAAGCCGAGCCCGCGGAGGGGAAGCGGCGCACCAGATGGCCGTAGCTGAAGGCGGTCAGCAGGATGCCGCCGAGCGCCAGCAGATAGGCTGTGGCGACGCGGCCTTCGGTAATGTCACCGACGATGGCAAAGGTATCGAATACCGCCATGGGTGTGAGGTAAGCCAGACCCATCACCACTACCTGGAAGAGGGTGAGCGTCTTGAGCAGCTTGGCACCGGCCATCACGCTTTCTCCTCTGCGATCGCCAGGTCGGCGAAGGGGGACGGGATCAGGGACGCAGCGCGTCGCTGGACACAGGGGACGCCGGTCTGCAGCACAGACGGGTGGCGTACGCCGGCGGGCACCGGCAGGAAAGCAGTGAAATGCCCCATGTTTTTCCTCACAACGTCGGGAGATTGCCTGGCAATCTCGATATCAATTCCGGTACAAAGTCCGGCCTCTTGGTGAATGTGGTTTTCCCCTAAAAAACGAAGAACCGATGCTGCAAAAAACATCGGCTCTCAGGGGCGGCGTATTGTGCCCTCAGGGGGGGGAGGAAACAAGCAAAAAAGCCCCGGTCGGGGGATTTTGTTGACCTGGGTCAGGTTGGGCTGTGCCATCTGGCTGGCAGCCAGTGTTGACGGGGGCTGCAGCGACGCAGGCCCAGCGCGAAAATGGCTGTTGCGCAGGGCTGACAGGGGTAAAAAAAAGCGCCCGCAGAGGGCGGGCGCGGTGAATGCAAAGGAGGCTTAAGAAGCGTCGGTTTCGGGCCGGCGCAGCTGGACCCGGAACACGGTGAGCCGCAGCAGCAGATAGAGGGCGCCGAGAGCGGCCCAAATCAGCCCCAGCTCGAAGGAGGCCGGCTCCAGGTTGAGCCAGAGCACGCCGATGCAGGCGGCTCCGCACAGGGGCAGCAGCAGGAACACCAGATGGTCCCGCAGCGTCTTGTTGTGACCGAGCTTGACGTAGAAGTGGGCGATCACCGCCAGGTTGACGAAGGTGAAGGCCACCAGGGCACCGAAGTTGATCAGCGCCAGCGCCATCTCCAGGTCGAATGACACCGCCGAGAGGGCCAGTACCCCCACCAGCAGCACGTTCAGGGCCGGGGTCTGCCAGGTCGGGTGAACGTAGGCGAAGAAGCGGCTCGGCAGGGCGCGATCCCGCCCCATCACGTAAAGCAGGCGTGACACGCCGGCGTGGGAGGCGAGTCCGGAGGCCAGCACCGCCACCGTGGTGCAGACCAGCACCACCGCCTGGAACAGCTTGCCGCCCACATAGAGGGCGATCTCCGGCAGCACCGCATCCGGCTGCTGGAAGCGGGAGATGTCCGGGAAGAACAGCTGCAGGAAGTAGGAGACGGAGATGAACAGCACGCCGCCGATCAGCGCCGTCAGCACGATGGCGCGGGGGATCACCCGGGAGGCGTCCGGGGTCTCTTCGCTCAATGTGGTGATGGCGTCAAAGCCGAGGAACGACAGGCAGAGAATGGAGGCGCCGGTGAGCAGGGGGGCCATATTCATGTGCTCGGAGAAGAAGGGACGGCTGCTCGCCACCGTGCCGAGCCCCTCGCCATGGTAGACACCCCAGGCGATGAGGCCGATGAAGACGGCGATGATGCTGAACTGCATGATGACGATAAGGCTGTTGAAGTTGGCCACCAGCTTGATGCCGCGCAGGTTGAGCAGGGTCATGACGGTGGCCAGACCGAGAATGTAGGTCCAGGGTTCCACGCTCGGGAACAGGGCCTCCATGTAGATCTTGGCCAGCAACATGTTGATCATCGGCATGAACATGTAGTCGAGCAGGGAGACCCAGCCCACCATGAAACCCACGTAAGGGTGAAACACCTTCTGGGCATAGGTATAGGCGGAGCCTGCCGAGGGAAACTTGCGTACCAGGTGGCCGTAACTCATGGCGGTGAACAGCATGCCGATGAGGGCGAACAGGTAGGCGGTGGGCACATGGCCTTCGGTGATCTCGGTGACGATGCCGAAGGTGTCAAACACAGCCATGGGGGTCAGGTAAGCCAGCCCCATGATGACCACGTGCCACAGTTTGAGGCTTTTTTTCAGGCCGACGGGTTGGGCATTCATTGTGCTTTCCCCTCAATCCGGGCCGAAGGGATCAGGCTGACGGTATCAACCTGGGCATAGGGGGCGCCAGAGAGGCGGCGCAGACCGGCGTGGGCCGGCAGGAAAGCAGTGAAATACCCCATGGTGTTCCTCACTAGAGAAGCGGGTGTCGTGAGATGGCAACCCATCTCGCTATCATTTCCGGTCGGTTCCGGCCTCGTTGTGGATTTGTTTGCCGTAAAAAAAGAACCTGACTCAGCAAGTGGTCGGTCCTTTGTTGCGGCGGCGCATTGTGCATTCGTGTTGCCCCCTTGACAAGCATATCAAGGGGGCAAAAACGCATTTTTTTGCACTGATGAGCGGATGTTGCGGTTCTGATCAGCCCTGGGCTGCCAGCAGGGCCTGCTCGAGCAGATCCAGCCCCTCGTCGATGAGGGCCGGAGAGGCCGTCAGCGGCGCCAGGAAGCGGATGACGTTGGCGCGCACGCCGCAGGCCAGCAGCACCAGCCCACGCTTGCCCGCCTCGGCCACCAGCCGCTTGGTGAGGTCGGCATCCGGTCTGGCCGCATCGCGCTGCTTGACCAGCTCCATGGCCACCATGGCGCCGGGGCCGCGGATGTCGCCGATGCAGTCAAAACGCTCCGCCAGCTGCTGCAGGCGGGCCTTGATCTGCTCGCCCTGAGCGTTGGCACGTTGGTTGAGCTGCTCCTCTTCGATCACCTCCAGCACCGCCAGGGCAGCGGCGCAGGCGATGGGGGAGCCGGCATAGGTACCGCCCAGACCACCCGGTTTGGCGGCGTTCATCACCTCCGCCTTGCCCACCACGGCGGAGAGCGGGAAGCCGCCGGCCAGGCTCTTGGCCAGGGTCATGATGTCCGGCTCGATGCCGGCATATTCGGTGGCGAAGGTCTTGCCGGTGCGACAGAAACCGCTCTGGATCTCGTCGCAGATGAGCAGGATGCCGTGCTGATCGCACAGCTGGCGCAGGCGCTGCATGAAGCTGGCGGAGGCGGGGTAGAAGCCCCCTTCACCCTGCACCGGCTCGATGATGATGGCGGCCACCCGGGTCGGTTCGATATCCGAGCTGAAGCAGAGATCCAGCGCGGCCAACGCATCGGCCTCGCTCACCCCCAGGTAGTCGCTCGGGAAGGGCAGGTGATAGACCTCTCCCGGGAAGGGGCCGAAGCCGGTCTTGTAGGGCACCACCTTGCCGGTGAGCGCCATCCCCATCATGGTGCGGCCGTGAAAGCCCCCCTTGAAGGCGATGGTGCCGCTGCGACCGGTGTGGGCGCGGGCGATCTTGATGGCGTTCTCCACCGCCTCGGCGCCGGTGGAGAGAAACAGGGTACGCTTCGGGGTAGGGCCGGGCACCAGGGCATTCAACTTTTCCGCCAGCTCGATATAGCCGGGGTAGGGGGTGACCTGGAAGCAGGTGTGGCTGAATTTTTCCAGCTGTGCGCGCACCGCGGCCACCACTTTCGGGTGGTTGTGGCCGGTGTTGAGCACGGCGATGCCGGAAGCAAAATCGATGTAGCGGTTGCCCTCCACATCCCACAGCTCGGCATTTTGCGCCCGGTCGATAAACACCGGCAGCAGGGTGCCGACGCCGTTGACCACGGCCGCTTCACGGCGCGCTTGCCACGCCTTGTTTGATGCTGACTGACTCATCTTTCCTCCCTGAGGGGCCGGGGGCCCCTGTCTCAATGTGGCGAGGCCCCTTGGGAGCACTCACTTCGTCCTTGTGAACTGATATGGCTGCGCCGGCGGGTAGCGGGCCCCTGTTGCAGGCCCGGCCGCCGGCGCAAGATGTGACTGCCTAGCGGATGCCGCCGAAGCAGAGGTATTTGGTCTCGAGGTACTCCTCCAGCCCCTCGGCCGCCCCTTCACGACCGAGGCCCGATTCCTTGATGCCGCCAAAGGGGGCCAATTCGGTCGAGATGATCCCCTCGTTGATGCCGACCATGCCGTATTCAAGCTGCTCGGCCACCCGCCAGACGCGGGCGATGTCGCGGCCATAGAAGTAGGCGGCCAGACCATAGGGGGTGTCGTTGGCCAGGGCGATGGCCTCGGCTTCGGTCTCGAAGCGCACCAGCGGCGCCACCGGGCCGAATATCTCCTCCTGCAGGATGGGGTTGGCTTTATCGACCTTGCCCAGAATGGTGGGCTGGTAGAAGAGCGGGCCGGCGGGGTGGGCTTCGCCCCCCTGCAGCAGCTCGGCGCCGGCGGCGGTGGCCTGTTTGACCAGCTCGGCCACCTTGCTGGCGGCGGCCGGGTTGATGAGCGGGCCTATCTGGGTGCCCTCGCTCATGCCATCGCCCACCTTGAAGGCTTTGACTGCGGCGGTGAGCTTCTCGACGAAGGCGTCGTAGATGCCGGCTTGCACCAGGATGCGGTTGGCACAGACACAGGTCTGGCCGGCGTTGCGGTATTTGGAGGCGAGTGCGCCGGCAACGGCGGCGTCGAGGTCGGCGTCGTCAAACACGATGAAGGGGGCGTTGCCGCCAAGCTCCAGCGACAGCTTCTTCATGGTGTCGGCGCACTGGCGCATCAACAGCTTGCCGATGCGGGTAGAGCCGGTGAAGGAGAGCTTGCGCACCGTCTTGTTGTTGCACAGCTCGTTGCCCACCGCTGCGGCCTGATGGCTTGTGACGATGTTGATGACTCCGGCCGGGATGCCTGCCTGCTCCGCCAGTGCCGCCAGCGCCAAGGCACAGAGCGGGGTCTCGGCGGCCGGCTTGATGACGATGGTGCAACCGGCTGCCAGCGCCGGGCCCGCCTTGCGGGTGATCATGGCGATGGGGAAGTTCCAGGGAGTGATGGCGGCGACCACCCCCACCGGCTGCTTGATGGTGGCCAGCCGGCGATCGCTGGAGAAGCCCGGAATGGTGCGGCCGTAGGCGCGTTTGCCCTCTTCCGCGAACCACTGGATGAAGCTGGCGCCGTAGGCCACTTCCCCCTTGGCCTCGGCCAGCGGCTTGCCCTGCTCGCAGGTCATGATGCGGGCCAGCTCCTCCTGGTTGGCCATGATGAGCTCGAACCAGGCGTAGAGCCGGTTGCTGCGCTCCTTGGCGGTGAGCGCGGCCCAGCCGGGCTGGGCCGCGTGGGCGGCGGCGATGGCGCGGCGGGTGTCACCCTCGTCCATGTCGGGCACCTGGGTAATGACCTGACCGGTGGCCGGGTTGTGCACCTCGAACCGGCGTCCGCCGCCGGCTTCACACCAGCGGCCATCTATATAGGCAAGGGATTTGATCAGGGAGAGTGCGGGTTGTGATGCTGACATAGATAGCAAGCCTCGATTGTGGGTCAGGGGGCCGGCTCATCCTGTGCCGCCACCGTATAGAATAATAAGCACAGGAAGACCATAAATTGAGCTGAAATGTTTTTCAAGTGTTAAATATATTTGAGTAAACTGTGTCTCGCGTGCTAGAAATGGAGCTGTTGGAGCGATTTTACCGGTTTTTGCGGTGCAGGGTGTGCAAAATAATGAACGGCATGTGCTGTGCAGGATAACAAACAGGCCGGTCAGGTTGACTCGCTATTTTAACCGGGTGCCCAGCTGGCACCTGACAGGCACACAGGGAGGTGGCCGAATGCAGCAATCACAGGGCGAGACGCGCTGGCAGTCCATGACCGACAATCCCATGACGGGCAAAGGGGTGGCGCAGAGCATGGGTGAGCGTCTGGCGGCGACCCGGCGGCGGCTTGGGCTCTCCCAGCGGCGGGTCGCCGAGCTGAGTGGGCTGACCCATGGCGCCATCTGCATGATAGAGCAGGACAAGGTGAGCCCCTCGGTGGCCTCTTTGCAAAAGCTGCTCAGTGTCTATGAACTGCCGCTGTCGCGTTTTTTCGCGGAAGAGGAGGGCGGTACGCCGAGCGTGGTGATCAAGGCCGAGCAGCTGATCGAGCTGGGCAGCCAGGGGGTCTCCATGAAGCTGGTACACAACGGCAACAACCGCCGCCAGCTCGGCTTCATGCTGGAGACCTACGCCCCCGGTACCGACACCGGCGGCCAGGTCACGCATCTGGGGGAGGAGGTGGGCACCGTGCTGGAGGGATCGGTGATCTTGACGGTGGCGGGCCAGGCCTATCCGCTCAGCGCCGGGGACAGCTACGTGATCGACACGGGCGAGCCCCACAGTTTCAGCAATCCGTCGGGGCAGGTGTGTCGCATCGTCAGCGCTCACACCCCGGCCAACTTCTAGTGCCGAGACATCGTCTCGTTTGGGAAAAGAACCGGTAAGGAAACAGGGATCATGACCGAACATGTAAACAGTTACTACGCAGCCAGTGCCAATAAACACGCGCCCTATCCGACGCTGACGGAACAGCTGGAGTGCGACGTCTGCGTCATCGGGGCGGGGTATACCGGCCTCTCCAGCGCGCTGCACCTGGTGGAAAAGGGCTATTCGGTGGTGGTGCTGGAGGCGGCCCGGGTGGGTTTTGGCGCCAGCGGTCGCAACGGCGGCCAGATCGTCAACTCCTACAGCCGCGACATCGACACCATAGAAGCGAACTGCCCGCCGGATCAGGCCAGGCTGCTCGGTTCCATGCTGTTTGAGGGGGGCCAGATTATCCGTGAGCGGATCAAACGCTACAACATCCAGTGTGATCTGCAGGAGGGCGGGGTGTTCGCCGCCGAGACCGAGAAGCAGCTGCACGAGCTCAAGGCGCAGAAGGCGCGCTGGGAGAAGTGGGGCAACGACAAGCTGGAGCTGCTCGATGCCGACGGCGTGCGCGAGGTGGTGGCGAGCGATCGCTACGTCGGCGCCCTGCTCGACAAGAGCGGCGGCCACATCCACCCCCTCAACCTGGCGTTGGGGGAGGCGGAGGCTATCCGCTTGCAGGGTGGCAAGATCTTTGAGCAGTCCGCCGTCACCAGCATCACCCCGGGCACGCCTGCGCTGGTCAAGACCGCCAAGGGGGCGGTAAAGGCGCGCTTCGTGGTGGTGGCCGGCAACGCCTACCTCGGCAATCTGGTGCCCGAGCTCGCCAGCAAGAGCATGCCCTGCGGCACCCAGGTGATCGCCACCGAGGTGCTGGGAGAGGAGCGGGCCCGCTCGCTGCTGCCGCAAAACTACTGCCTGGAAGATTGCAACTATCTGCTCGACTACTACCGTACCTCCGGTGATCACCGGCTGATCTATGGCGGTGGCGTGGTTTATGGGGCGCGAGATCCGGCGGACATCGAGCGGCTGATCATCCCCAAGATGCTGAAAACCTTCCCCCAGCTGGCGGACGTCAAGGTGGAATACACCTGGACCGGCAACTTCCTGCTCACCCTGTCGCGCCTGCCGCAGTTTGGTCGTATCGGCCCCAACATCTACTACATGCAGGGCTACAGCGGCCATGGTGTTACCTGTACCCATCTGGCGGGCAAGTTGCTCTCCGAGGTGTTGAGCGGTCAGGCGGAGCGCTTCGATGCGTTCGCCAAACTGCCGCACTACCCCTTCCCGGGTGGCCGTCTGTTCCGGATCCCCTTCACCGCCGCCGGCGCCGCCTGGTACACCCTGCGCGACCGGCTGGGGGTGTGATTGCCAGGCAGTCCATAGCAACAACAAGGCCACCCTGGGGTGGCCTTGTTGTTTGGCAACTGAGAGATTTGTGAGCCCTGGCGGCGAGTCAGTGGTTACTGCGCTCGCAGCGGGGTGGCCGGCCAGAACTTGTGGTAGAAGTCGAGCCAGCCCTCGAAGTGGCCCTGCAATAGCTCGGGGTGGGGCGAGTGCTGGAAGATGGCGATCTGCTCTGGTGTGATCATCTGCCAGCCGTAGTTGAGGGGCATGCTGAAGGTGCCCTCCACCTGATTGATGTCGCTCAGCGCCGATTGCTTGTCGGGCCGCTCGATGAGGGTGCGATCCGTCACCAGGAAGATGAGCTGGTTGCCGAGCACCGCCTGATAGGCGCTCACCATCCACTTCGCCTTGGTGTAGCGGTCGCGCTCGATGACGGTGAACTTCCCGGCTCGGCAGACGGCGTAGTAATCCGCCTCCTTGGAGGCTAGGTGCATCTCGTAGTTGCAGCCCAGGCTGTTGATGAGCACCAGGCCCACCAGCATCATGCCGGTGGCGCTGAGCCCGAAGAGCAGGTGGGTCAGGGCGGCGCGTTTCATGGCTTCTTCTCCTCGAATTTGGCCTGTTCTTCCCCGACCATCAGCCAGATCTCGCCTGCAGCTGGAGTGGGCAGACGGGATGCCGCTTTCTGGGTTCGGCAGAGCGTGCCCTGACCGGCCGGTTCGCAGCGCACCGAGACCCAGGTTGCGCTCAGATAGAGGCCGGTGAGCAGCAGCAAGGCGAGAAACAACCCCATCACCCCGAGCAGCAGCCATTGTTGCCAGCGTGGCAAAAGGATGGGGGCAGCATCCCGGGAAGCGGCAACGGGCAGGGCGGCGACAGGCTCGTCCACCTCCGGCAGGGGCGCTGGGTTGGCAGAGAGATTGGCAGGTTCACGGAGGGAGGGCGTGCTGGCTGTGGGGATGGCCTGCATGGCGGCGGACGACAACATCAACAGATAGCCCTGGCGGGGCAAGGTGCGGATCACCGCCTCCTGCTCCGGGGTATCCAGATAGCGGCGCAGGTTGGCAATGGCCACGGGCAGGGAGCTGGCACTCACCGGTCGCCCGTCCCAACCGATGGCGAGCAGGGTCTCCTTGCTGTGCAGGCTGCCGGCATGGGTCAGAAAGAAGTGCAGCAGACGCGCCTCCGCGGCAGATACGCGCACGCTGGTTGGGTTTCCATCCTGAGAGCGGGTCAGGGTGAGCTGTTTCGAATCCAGAACAAAGCGACCGAAGGTATGCAGGTGAGGGGCGTGATCCGGATCCATGGCGCGGTGATCGTCTCGCAGATGATGTTGCTTATTAATAGGTAGAAGGTGAAATCTGACGGGGGCGTCCCCCCTTGTCAAGGGGGAGATGGGGCCGCCGAGGCTGGCTCCCCACGGGGGAGAGAGGCAAGGGGCGGGCACTGGATGACAGGCGCTCACCCCGTGGCAGGATGGCACGAATCAACGAGCTGCATGCATGCCGAGCAAGGTGCCATAGCCACTGAAGCGACCCGCGAAGAGAGTGTCGGTGCTCTGGCCAGCACAGTAATTGACCGTGCCGCCGCTCTGCTGTAAGTCCGCTTGCATCGACCTTGCATAAAGAAGAACACCGCCTGCTGGCGGTGTTCTTCTTTATATGGGCTCTTACTGAGCCAAGGATTTCAGTTGCTGCTTGTCCGGCGGGTTGTTCCAGTCGATGGGGCCGTGGGTGAAGCGGTATTGCAGACGCGGCAGGCTGACTTCCAGCCACTCTTCGCGAAAATAGGCGTAGCCCTGATCCCAGTCCGGGTCGTTGGCCCAGCCGGTTTGCAGGAAGTAGAGCCGGGTACCCTGGCCTTCCGGCACGAAGCGCAGGCTGACCTGGGTCTTCTGCAGGCGGATGTGGGGCAGGGAAGGTGGGAAATTCCAGCTGAAGCTGAGCAGGTCGTGGGGCATGACGGCCATCACCCGGCAACCTTCGCTGCCACGTTCACCCAGCGGGGCATCGGGTCTGAAATAGATTTCGAAGGGACCATTCGGTTCGGGCACCATCAGGCACTCCGGTGCAAGAAAACTGCGCAGGCCACTCTCGGTTGTCCAGGCGCGCCAGACATCGTCGATATGGGCCGGAACAAAGATGTTGCCTTCTATCTGCTTGTTATCCATAAATCAGCGAGCCTCAAACCATCCATACATGGGACTCAGGCAGTATAGTCCCATGGCTTATGAAATGGACAGAGGTGTGTCACACCCCTGCCATCGCCGAGAGACTATTATGCCCGTGCGATTTGACACAGTGCCTGTGTTCCATCGAGAGTGGGGTCAGGCAGTCACAATGACAAGGACGCTTTGATGATCAGAGTCATGCAAGAGACGGATATTCCCCAGTTGGCACAGCTGTTTCTCAAAGGGCGGCGGCAGACTTTTCACTGGGTCGATCCCGCTCATTTTCGGCTGGAAGATTTTGACGAGCAGACCCGGGGCGAGCAAATCTGGGTAGCCGAGCAGGGTGGGGCGCCTTGCGGGTTTGTCTCCATCTGGGGAGAGGACAGCTTCGTTCACCACCTGTATGTCTCGGCCGACTGGCATGGGCAGGGGGTGGGACGGGCCCTGCTGGATCACGGGTTGGCCTCTTTTCAAAAGCCTGCTTCGCTCAAGGTGGCGACCCACAACACGGCGGCGCTGGCCTTTTATCATCGGCTGGGGTGGCAGAATACGGCAGAAACCGGCCACTGCGAGATCACCGGCCCCTGGCGGCGGTTGATCCTGGAATAGTGCGTCAAATCCCAGCATCTATTCCATCAGGGGGTCAGAGAGGGATCTCCGGCAGTGGCGAGCTGCCGGCAATATATAGTGTCAATCGTCTACCTTGAGTCTCATGTGGATGAGTCAGGTTTTAACAACCGTAGCCAATTGTGAAAATAGCGCGTGCAACTGTGATAGAAAATATAGCGAGGCATATCTGCGCTATTTGCCATGCTCGGAATGGGGAAATGCATGGCAAAAGTGGAGCTGGTGTGACGTAATGGGGAATGGCTGAATAAAGTCAGCGGTATATTCAGCCACTTTTTTGTTAAGAAAGTGACAGCGGCTATAAAATCATTATGTTGTCATCAAACAGCCGTGCTATTCTCAAGCTGTGTTATCCCTGTGACAAACAAAAATAATTCTGTGAGGAAGTAATGAACGAGTTTCTGAAAGTTCTGCTGAACATTCGCAGCCTGCGCGCTGCCATCCGTGAATTGCCGTTTGAACAGCTGCAAGAAGCAAAAGAAAAGTTCGAGCTGGTATATAACGAGCGTGCCGAGTCTGTTGAACAAGAGCGTGCCGAACAGGAAGAGCGTCAGCGCAAGCTGAGCGAGTTCACTGAAATGCTGCAGCAGGCCGGTATCGATCCCCGTGAGCTGCTGAACAGCGCCGCCGCCCCGGCTGCCGCTGCTGGTGCGACCAAGAGCAAGCGCGCTCCGCGTCCTGCCAAGTACAAGTACCAGGAAGATGGCCAGGAGAAAACCTGGACCGGTCAGGGCCGCATGCCGAAAGCCATTGCCGAACAAGTGGCACTGGGCAAGGATCTGAATGATTTCCTGATCTGATCCACAGGATTAGTCATGAATAATGCCGCCCATGAGGCGGCATTATTATTTGTGCTCACCAAAAATACCTTCTGTCAATTCCCCAACGCCTCTGATACGACCTTGCTGTGTCGCATTCAGACCGGCACTCTGCACGTCAATTGGTCGCCCCATGATGGAATGATTAATTGGAAATGGTCGTACCCATTGTTCCCTGTGCACGCTTTTGTTGTCATCGTGATCACCGGAATGTTAGCCATATCTGGACTCATATAGCCCGTCGGGTATTAGCTGGCTGATGATGTGGCAATGGGAAAAGCATTAAGTCAGCCGCAAGACGTGTCTCTTTTTTGCTCCGCAACCTGCTGGATTTTACGGTGTGGTTATCCACCCTGACCGGGGGGAACGGCTTGTCTGTTGTCAGCAGTGGGTAATACCTGAGCCAACATATTATTAATTCCAGCCGGATCCGAATGTCAGTGTACTTTGCATGGAAAAAGAGTGAGCTGGTCATTTAATCGGTAGACCCGAGCGGTCGACAGGGCAGGAATATCGGCAAAATAATAAGGCTCCCGTAGCGGGAGCCTTATTGCTGATGGTCGTTCAACTGGCCAGCTGGGCATGCCAGCGGGTGATGTCCGGTTGTGCCCGACCAGGATGCTGGCGCCGTGTCTCGACAGCCTCTGCCAGCATGGCGAGCAGCGTCTGGGTATCGTCCCAGCACAGGCAGGCATCGGTGACCGACTGGCCATACACCAGCTCGGCCAGCGGCGCCGGTTTCTGGCTGCCCCCCTGCAGGAAGCTCTCGACCATGACGGCGGCGATGGCGTCGCTGCCTTCCCCCAGCTGGCGGCAGAGCTCTCCTGCTACCCGGATCTGGTTTTTGTGCAGTTTCTGGCTGTTGCCGTGGCTGCAATCCACCATCAGTCGGGGCGTGAGTCCCTGCCGTGCCAGTCGCTCGGCCGCCTCTTCCACGTCGCTTTGGTGATAATTGGGGCGGGTGCCGCCACGCAAGATGATGTGGCCGGCCGGGTTGCCCTCACTCTTGATCACCACCATGCCGCCCTGGCTGCCGGGGGCGGTAAACAGGTGGGAGGCTTCACTGGCCTGGATGGCATCGATGGCCACCCGGATGTTGCCATCGGTACCGTTCTTGAAACCGATGGGACAGGGCAGGGCCGAGGCCAGCTGCCGGTGCACCTGTGACTCCGTGGTCCGGGCGCCGATCGCTCCCCAGCTGATGAGATCGGCCAGGTAGAGGAAGCTGGTGGTGTCGAGAAACTCGGTGGCGGTGGCCAGCCCCAGTTGATTGATGTCGAGCAGCAGCTGGCGTGCCAGCTGCAGGCCATGACCGATGTCGTTGCTGCCGTCCAGATGGGGATCGAACACCAGCCCTTTCCAGCCCACTGTGGTGCGGGGCTTCTCGAAATAGGTGCGCATCACTATCTGCAGCCGATCCCGATAGTCGTGGGCCAGCACCGCCAGCCGCCGGGCGTAATCGAGGGCGGCGAGGGGATCGTGAATGGAGCAGGGGCCGATGACCACCAGCAGGCGATCATCTTCCCCGCTCAGGATCTGGCGAACCTGCTGACGGTGCTGATCGATCCGGGTTGCCAGGTCGGCGGGACAGGGGTGAAGTGCCAACAGGTCGGCAGGAGTGGGGAGAGCCTCCACCGCGAAGGCGCGCATTACCGAGTTCAAGACTGCCATCTGGATTACCTTGCTGTGCAAATGGAGTGAATGACGTGCACTCCACACCGGGACCCGGGCGAGGGAGCTGCAATGGGGCGTCATCACCTGTTATTGTTGAGAGTGATTATCATTATCTTGCTGTCGGCCACAAATGCAAGCACAACCGAGCGGCATACCAGAATGGGGGGAGAGCAGACGGGTGGCATTGCACCAATGGCAATCAAGCCCATGGCCGGCAGACCATGGGCTTGATATTTAAGGACAAAATCAGCTGATTTAGCTATCCATCACGTCGTGACGAGCGTGGTGATAGGCCTCTTCGTCCTTGCCGTGGCGCCAGTAGGGCACGGCGTAGACCCGGGTGCGATCCACCTCGAGCGTGCGCCGTACGTGGCGGCGCATGGGGACCACCAATCCCTCTTCTCCACCGAACCAGAAGTAGCTCTGTTGCTCCTCCAGTGGCAGGGCGGTGAAATACTCTACCAGCGGCGCCGTCTCTTCGGGGGAGCCGATAAACCAGCGCAGGGTTACCCCAGCGGGCAGCGACAGATCCTGCACATCTTCCTGATAGGGCACCAGCAGGGCGATGTGGCCGCGGGCATCGGCGGGCATCACCTCGGCCATGGCGCTGATGGCGGGCAGGGCGGTGAGATCCCCCACCATGTAGTAGTGGCTGGCGGGCTGCAGCATGGGATCCGGACCACCTGGGCCCGAGATGGCCAGCAGGTCTCCTGGTTTGACCTCGTTGGCAAAGCGGCTGGCGGGGCCGCCATCGCCGTGCAGGGCAAAGTCGATATCCAGCTCCAGCGCCTCGCGGCGAAATGCGCGAATGGTGAAGGTGCGCATGATGGGGCGCTGGCTTGGATCTTCCCAGCGCGGCCCCTGCGGGGTAGGGGTGGGCAGCACGGCGTGGGCCTGGCCCGGCTGGGGCAGCATGATCTTGATATGGGCGCCACCACAGGTGAAGGGATAGTCAGCGAGCTCCGGGCTGGTCAGGCAGATCCGGCGCAGGTGCGGGCTCACATCCTGAATGTGCTTGACCGTGAGCAGACGGGGACGATTGACCGGGGCGGACTGGGACATGGGCATACTCCTGACTGATAATGGCGCCCATTTTTCATTAAATGAAAATTATTATCAATTGCTTTGTGTGCCAGCGGTCAGACCCTGGCCGAGGGGAAAGGAACACAAGGGGAAAAATAAGGGAGATGCCTGATGCCCTCGCGCGGTGCGAGGGCATGAGACAAGGCCGGTCAGCTGCGGTCGCTCCCCCCCAACGCCTTGTAGATCTTCGCCATGGTGTTGAGCTGCTCCTTCTGCTGGCCGAGCAGGGCAAGCTCGGCATCCCACAACCGGTTCTGTTCATCTAGCCAGGGTTGTACCCCGGTGGCACCGGCCTGGTAGCGGGCTCTGGCCAGCCGTTCCGCCTCTTTGGCAAAGTCCAGCTGTTCGGCCAGGTAGTTCAGGCGCTGCTCGCCGTGGTGGCGGGCGGCCAGACCATCTTCCACCTCCACCAGCGCGCCATAAAGCTGCTTGCGAAACTCCGCTTCGGCGATCTGGTAATCGAGCTTGGAACCGGCGATGGCGAGCCGTGTCTTGTTGTACTCGAGGAAGGGCAGCGCCAACGAGGCGCCCAGGGTGCCCACCGGGTTTTGCAGCACCTGGGTCAGGGTACCCGAGCTACTACTGGCGCCGCCGGTCAGCTTCAATGTGGGGTAGAGACCGGTGCGGATTTCGTCCCCCTTCGCCAGGGTCTTGCGCAGGCGCAGCTCGGCGGCGCGCACGTCGGGGCGCCGCGCCAGTACATCGGCCGGAATGCCGACCGCCAGGGTGGGGATGGCGGTCGTCGGCAGCGCCTTGGGCTCGAATGCCAGCGGACCGCTGCTGCGACCGAGCAACAGCCGCAGGGCGTTGCGGGCCTGCTCCTGCTGCATCAGGAGCGAGCTGAGCTCCGCCTGCTTGCCGGCCTTCTGCTGGCTGGCCTGCACCAGATCGAGCCGGGTCACGGCGCCGGCCCGGTACTTGGTCTGGGTCAGCTGCTCGGCGCGCTCATAGTTGGCGAGCTGCTGCTGACCCAGGGTGATGGCCGAGCCGAGGTAGGCCAGCTGCCAATATTGCTCGAGCGCCTTGCCGATCAGCATCAGGCGGGTGGCGGCCAGATCCTGGGCGGACGCCTCTGCCTCCCAGCTCGCCTGATCCCGCACCGAGGCGAGCCTGCCCCACAGATCCACCTCGTAGCCGAGGGTCAGGGAGGGGCCCATGCTGCCTTCACTCTTGCCGCTCTTCAGATTCTTGGTGCCATTGCCGCCGAGGCTGGCATCGACTGAGGGGGTCAGGTTGGTGTCGGCCAGATCGGCACTGAGCAGGGCGCTGCGCAGGCGCAGGCCGGCGACCTGCATGTCCGGGTTGGCAGCCAGCACGGCTTCGATCAGCCGATCCAGCTCGGGATCGTGGAAGCCTTGCCACCAGGGGCCGGCCTGCTGCCGGGTGAGGCCGTCGTCCGGTTGTTGCCAGTGGTCGGCCAGCGCCAGCTCTTGCCGCTGATAGCTGCTCTGCTGACTGCAGGCGCCGAGACCGAGTGCCAGGGTGAGGCAGAGCCCCAGTTTGGATAAGTGGTACATCGTCATTCCCTCGCCAGCGCCTCGACCGGATCGAGCCGGGCGGCATTGCGGGCGGGCAGATAGCCAAACAGGATCCCGATGAGCGAGGAACAGCCAAACGCCATCAGGATGGAAAAGAGCGAGAAGTGCATCTGGATGCTCTCCACAAAAAGGGAGAAGAGCAGGCCGATGAAGAGGGAGACGCCGACCCCGAGCATGCCGCCCAGCAGGCTCACCATCACCGCCTCGATCAGAAACTGCTGCAGTATGTCCGACTGGCGTGCGCCGACCGCGATGCGGATGCCGATCTCGCGGGTACGCTCCACCACCGACACCAGCATGATGTTCATCACCCCGACGCCGCCGACGATGAGGGAGATCACCGCGATGGCGGAGACCAAGAGCGTCATGGTGGCGGTGGTTTTCTCCACCGACTTGATGATGCTGTCGCTGCTGAAAGTGAAGAAGTCCTTCACTCCGTGGCGCTGGGTCAGCAGCTCGATGGCGGCCTGCTCGGCCAGCGCCGGTTGCACCCCATCCTTGACCCGGATGGTGAGCTGGCTGAAGTGGTTCTGGGAGATGAGGCGGCTCATCACGGCGCTGTAGGGCAGCCAGACGTTCACCGACTGGCTGCTGCGGCCAAACCCGGTCTCCTCTTCCACCACGCCAATGATGCGCACCGGCAGGGTGCCGACCAATACCACCTGGCCAACCGGATCCTGCTTGCCGAGCAGGCTCTCGATGGTCTTGCCATCCACCACTGCCACCGCGGTCCGGTTCTGGATGTCGCGCTTGTCGAACAGCCGACCGTTGGTGAGCTTCATCCCTTTGACCCGGAAGAAGTCGCTGCCCACTCCCACTATGCTGCCGCTGCTGGTCTTGTTGCGATAGCGCAGCTGGCCGGAGGCGGCTATCTGGGGGCTGGCCCCTTCCAGATAGGGCTGACCGAGCAGGGCGTCGAGATCACTCTTGTTGAGGGTCTGGATGCTGGCTGCCTTCTCGTCCCCCCAATCCTTGCCGGGGAAGATATCGATGGTGTTGGTGCCCATGGCATTGATCTGATCGATCACCTTGGCGCGGGCACCCTGGCCGAGTGCCACCACGCTGACCACGGCGGCGATGCCGATGATGATGCCAAGCATGGTGAGGAAGGTGCGCATGCGGTGGGCCAGCATGGCGTGCAGTGCCATGCGCGCCGCTTCCCGGTAGCGATCCCAGCCGTGGCCTGCCCCTTCCTTGCCGGCAGGTACGGCGGTCGGAGTCACGGGGATGGCCGCTGGCTTGCGGCCGCTGTCCTCCTGCACCCGGCCATCTTTCAGGGTGATGATCCGGTCGGCGTGGTTGGCCACCTCCATGTCGTGGGTCACCAGTATGATGGTGTGGCCCTGGGCATGGAGCTCCTTGAGGATGGCCATCACCTCCTTGCCGCTCTGGCTGTCGAGGGCCCCGGTCGGTTCGTCTGCCAGGATCACTTCGCCACCGTTGGCCAGCGCCCGGGCGATACTGACCCGCTGCTGTTGGCCGCCGGAGAGCTGGCTCGGGGTGTGATGGCTGCGATCGCTGAGCCCCAGCCGCGTGAGCAGCGCCTGGGAGCGGGCCTGGCGCTCGGCCCGTGGCGTACCGGCGTAGACGGCCGGGATCTCCACGTTGGCGGCGGCATTGAGGTGCGGCAGCAGGTGGTAGCGCTGAAAGATGAAGCCGAAGTGGTGGCAGCGCAACCGGGCGAGGGAGAGGGCATCCAGGGTCGCGGTATCCTGACCGCGGAACAGGTACTGGCCACTGCTCGGCCGATCGAGGCAGCCCAGCAGGTTCATCAGGGTCGACTTGCCGGAGCCGGAGGCGCCGACGATGGCGATCATTTCCCCCGCCTCGATGGTGAGGTCGAGCGGATGGAGCACGGTCACTTCCTGCTCCCCGCTCTGATAGCGGCGCTCTATCCCTTTGAGCTGGATCAGCGGCTCGCTCACAGCATGATCTCCACGTCATTGTTGCTGGCCGGCTTGCCCTGGCCCAGGGTGACCTTCTCCTGCTCGCTCAGGCCGCTGACCACTTCTATCTTGATGTCGTCCTTCATGCCGGTCTTGATGCGACGGGTCTCCTTCTGATCGTCCTCCTTGAGCAGGGTGACCTCGTACTCGTTCTCCCCGAGCTTCTTGCCAAGGGCAGTCTGCGGAATGGTCAGCACCTGCTTGCGCTCGCCGAGCACGATAGTGACCTGAGTGGTCATGGCGACCCGCAGGGTGTGATCCGGGTTTGGCACGTCGAACAGGGCGTAGTAGTAGACGGCGGCGTTGCTGGTAGCCGTGGCGCTGGTGGCTTGCTCGTTGATGTTGGTGGGGGCCAGCTCGACGGTGCGCAGGGTGCCGTGGTAGCGGGTATCCGGGTCTCCCATCAGGGTGAAGTAGACCGGCATGCCGGCCTTGACCCGGGTGACGTCTGCTTCCGAGATTTGCGCCTTGACCGTCATGGTCTCCAGGTTGGCGAGCTTGAGCAGGGTCGGTACCGTCTGGCTGGCGGCCAGGGTCTGGCCCTGACGGGTCACAATGCTGACGACGGTGCCATCCATGGGGGCCTGAATGCGGTTGTAGCCGAGCTCGGTCTTGGTTCGCTCCACCTTGATCTGGGCATTCTCGACCTCGGCCTGGGCGCTTTGCAGCTCGGCTTTGGTCACGGCCAGGAGGGCTTCGGCGCTCTCCAGATCGGCGCGCGAGCTCGCCTCCTGCCTGAACATCTGCTGCTGACGGCGCCAGCTCAGCTCGTTCTGCTTGAGCTGGGCCTGCTTGATCTTGAGCTGGGCGCGGCGGCTGGCGAGATCCGCCTCGGCGGTTTTGAGGTTGTTCTGGGCGATGAGCGGGTCGATCTCGGCCAGCAAATCCCCTTGCTTGACCTTCTGGCCCGCTTCTACCGCGAGATAGGTGACCTGGCCGGAGACCTGAGCACCGACATCCACCTGCTCGATGGCCTGCAGTACCCCGCTGGCCAGCACGGTCTGCTCCACATCCTGACGGGTCACCTGAGCGGTCAGCACCGGCTCTGGCGTCTTGTTCGGCCAGATCAGCCAGCCGATGGCGAGCAGGGGGACGAGGGCGAGCAGGGCAATTTTTCTCTGCTTGGGAGTTATGTTCATGTTTCACCTGAAAGAAGCGAACGAAGGCGTGCAAGGGCAATATCCTGCAGCAAACGAGGCTTAAAAAACAGCGATGAATATGTAAGGAAACATGTAGATAGCCTTGTCATTAGGCCGGGGCAATGAGGAGGGCAAGCAGGGGGTGGCGGGGTAAAAAGGACCCCGCAAGGGAGCTGGCAACAGGGTGCCCACCTCCGGGTGGGCACCCCGGTCATCAACCGACGGCTTTGAGCTGCTCGCTGTAGGGCTCGTGGCAGATCTGGATGTCGATCGGCAGCTTGTAGATGAGCAGGCGGGCCAGGGAGCCTTCCATCCAGTGGTGGCGGCTGCCGACCAGCAGCAGATCGGTCGGGTTGGCGGCCAGCCAGCGTTTCAGGTCGGGCACCACGTCATCGACCACCAGACACTGGTAATCCACCGGGTGCTGCAGGGTGGTGATGAGTTCGCTGATGATGGCCTTGGCATCCAGCGTGCCCTGGGCGCTGCGCTCCTCTTCCGACAGCGACAGGCTCTTGCGGCGCATCTTGCTGCTGTGGGTCAGGTGCAGCAGGGTCAGCTCGCCTCCCATGGCTTGTACCAATTGACTCGCTTTGGCCAGCGTCTCCTGCTCGTAATCCTTGCCTTCCAGCAACAGCACAATATTGGTTGAGGTCATAAGCAGTTCTCCCTTGGCATGGCGCGGGTCACTAGGGACAAACGGCCTGTCCCATACCACAGTGTGCCCGCTATGTGTTGCATAGCACGAACCTGGCTCTCTGTGCGGCAGGCGTCACCTCGTGTCGGTGATGCATCGCCAGGCCATGTTCGTTTACATCATCATAACAGACTGAGTTGAATGGAAAATGAAGGAAAACCGGGTTTTGGCGGAAAAATGGGGTACGAGGCGTTAAAAGTGTGAGCAAAGCATGAGTTATCTGGCCGGGAAGCGCCGTGAATGGGCCGGTGAGGCGGGTGGTGAGGGGGCTGAAAAGAGGAGTTTGCGGCGAGCCAGCATCTGCCGGCCCGCCGCCTGGGGTCAGATCTGTTCGCCGGAGAGATAGCGGGTCAGCCAGGGCAATCCCTCCTTCTTGCGGCTGACGGCGCCAACCAGATGCGTCGGCTGCTCGGGCAGAATGCCGTTGCTGGCGAAGTAGAGCTGGCTACCCCCCTTGGCCAGGTCGGTCAGCATCAACACATAGGCATCCAGCTCGTCCTGCATCAGCCGCTCTTGCATGGCTTGTTCCAGCTCGGCCTGGCGGCTGTGCAGCTGGGCGGGATCCATCACGCAGATCTGGCTGACATAGAGCTGGTAGCCGGCGATCTGGTAGGCCTTCTCGTCGGCGGCAAGCAGCTCGGTCATGGGAGCGTCACCGAGCTGGGTGCGGCGTTCCAGCAGGGTCTGGGCAAAGGGCTCCAGCGCCAGATCGGCCAGCGGCAACAGAGCATGGACAGCGGCGCGGTCGCGGGCCGTGGTGGTGGGCGAGGTGAGGCTGAAGGTATCGCTGATGATGGCCCCCAGCAGCAGGCGAGCCTGGGCGCGGGAGAGTGTGTCATAGCCCATCAGCTCCAGCAGCACGGTGGCGCTGCACCCGACGGCCCTGATCCAGGCATCGAGCGGGCCCCGGGTGATGAGGGTACCGATGCGATGGTGATCGATGAGACCCTGCACGTCTGCCTCGGCCAGCCCTTCAGGGCCCTGCTCCAGCTCGCTGAAATCCACCAGGAACACCTCCTTGTTGGCCACGCTGCCCTGCAGCAGAGGCGGGGCGGCAACGCCGGCGGTTTCCAGAATGAAGCGGGTTTCCGCAATGGGCTCACCGAGGGCATAGGCCTGGGCCGCGCGGCCCTGACGATTGAGCCAGTCGGTGGCAACCAGAGCGGTACAGATACTGTCGCTGTCGGGATTCTTGTGACCAAACACGTGGAGCATGGTGCCATTCCTGCGGTTGATGACGTACCTGAGGCAAGATCAGGTATGCGGGGCAAATGGGAAAACAGGGGCTGGCCCCCGCTCTGGTTTCACTCTATGCGCCGTCCCCGCTCATGGCAACCGGCGCCGGTCACCCTGCGGCGGGCGAAATCCAGTGGTCAAAGGGGCGCACACTCCTGCTGCTGAAGCGTCTTAGGGCAGGACAGGGAGGCAGACCAAGGCTGCAGATGAGGGCTGGGAGGGAGGCAAGCCCGGACAGAGAGACAAGCGGGAGGAGATGGCCGCGTGGCAAGCGCCGGCGGGCTCGCCCATCGCCGCAAGGTTCACGCCGCAGACGTTGAAGAGGAGATGCGGGCAAGCAAAGAGATGAGACTGTGGCTCGGGTTGGTTAGCGACAAGGATGCTCCAACCCGGCCAGGGAGACCGTAACCATGCAAACCGCCAAGGAGTGATCTCTCGGGAGTGACCTCTCCAGTATGCGGCAACGGCGGCATGATGATGCACCAGTTGCTAAGCCACAAACCGTCGTCACCAGCTGGCGAGGTGACACGAGGTACCCGATGCTCACAGTGGGCCCCGCGTGCAGTTGCCTCAGCAGGCCAGCAGTTCGCGGGCGTTGGCCAGGGTATTGTCGGTGATCTGATCTCCCCCCAGCAGACGGGCCAGCTCGTTGAGACGGGCCCCTTGATCCAGTGCCTGCATCTGGGTTTCCGTGGTCTTGCCGTCGGTGTGCTTGCTGACCACCATGTGCTGATGGCCCTTGCCCGCCACCTGTGGCAGGTGGGTGACCACCATCACCTGGGTGGATTCACCCAGCTGGCGCAGCAGGCGCCCCACCACGGCGGCAGTCGGTCCGCTGATGCCCACGTCCACTTCGTCGAAGATCAGGGTGGGGGTGGAGACCTTGCGGGCGCTGATGACCACGATGGCCAAGCTGATGCGCGACAGTTCACCGCCGGAGGCCACCTTGCCGAGCGGCTGGATGGGCTGGCCCGGGTTGGTGGTGACCATGAACTCCACCCGATCGATGCCAAGGGGCGAGAGGCTGCTCTGGGCATCGGGGCGTACCTCGATGGCAAAGCGGCCATCCGGCATCGCCAGTTCGTGCATGCTGGCACTCACCTTGGCGCCAAGCTCCTCGGCGTAGCGCTGGCGACTCTGGCTCAGGGCCTCGGCGGCTTGTACGAAGGCCATGCGGGCCTCGGCCAGCTCGTCTTCCATCCCCTCCAGGCGCTCCTCGTCGGAGTTGAGGCGTGCCAGATCGGCGGCCAGCTCCTGGTGGTGCAGGGCCAGTTCGGCCGGTTTGACGTGGTGCTTGCGGGCCAGGTTGATGGCCTTGGAGAGGCGGGCTTCCAGCTCGTTGAAACGCTCGGGGTCCAGCTCCAGTCGGTCCAGATAATTGCGCAGCTCGCTGTGGCTCTCCTGCACACCGATCAGCGCTTCGTTGAGCATGCCGAGCACGTCGCCAAGCCGGCTATCCATGGCGACCAGGCTTTCGGCCCGATCGACAACGGTCTGCAGCAGGCCGGCGATGGTGGTCTCTTCGTTGTCATAGAGCAGGTCGAGACAGGCGCCGCACTCCTGCATCAGCTCGGTGCCGTTGGCCAGGCGCTGGTGCTCCTCTTCAATCTCTTCAAATTCCCCCGGCTGCAGGGCGAACTCGTCCAGCTCCTGCACCTGATATTCGATGAGCTGGCGACGGGCCTCCCGCTGCTGCTGCTCGGCCTTGAGCCGGTTGAGTTCGTTCTGCAGCTGGCGCCACTGCTGGTAGTGGCGGCGTACCTCATCGAGCAGCAGGTGGTGGCCGGCGTAGCCATCGAGCAGGGCGAGCTGGTAGTCGGGTTTGAGCAACATCTGGTGGGCATGCTGGCCATGGACGTTGACCAGCAGCTGGCCCAGGTTCTTGAGCTGGGTGAGGGGGACGGGCACGCCGTTGATGTAGCTGCGCGAGCGCCCTTC
This sequence comes from Aeromonas sp. DNRA1, assembly GCF_963888745.1. NCBI lineage: Bacteria > Pseudomonadati > Pseudomonadota > Gammaproteobacteria > Aeromonadales > Aeromonadaceae > Aeromonas > Aeromonas sp. DNRA1. Next base: position 539,354 of record NZ_CAWPKQ010000002.1, read on the forward strand.
GGCGGAGATGACCCGCCGCACGATGCACTCCCCTTCGTTTTCCAGCTCGTTGGTGGCGAGCCAGGCGCGGGCGGCCGGGTTGCCGTCCAGCAGGAAGCGGGCGCTGACCTCGCTCTTGTCGCTGTCCGGTCGCACCATGCCGGCCTCGGCCCGTTCCCCCAGGCACAGGCCCAGGGCGTCGATGGCGATGGATTTACCGGCCCCGGTCTCACCCGTGATGCAGGTCATGCCCGGTTGCAGATCGAGTTCGAGAAACTTGACGATGGCGAAGTTGTTGACGGTCAGCTGGGTCAGCATGGTCTCATCCTGTATGGGCCAACATTACTGTGTATGTATCCAGTATATACTGGTTTTCCATACAGTAAAGAGTCGGCCCGCAACAGGATGTGCAGGAACGTCAAGCGTGGGTCAGAACAGCTTGCTGCCCCAGCCGAGCTTGTTGCGCAGCACGTGGAAGTAGCTGTAGTCGAGCGGATGCACCAGATGCAGCTTGTGGCTGCTCTTCTTGATGAGGATCTCGTCCCCCGGGTGGACCGCCAGGGTCACCTGACCGTCGCAGCTCACCTGCATGGCGTCGTCCTGATTGTCCGGTGAGACCAGCAGCCGCACTTCGCTGTCGGCGTCCAGCACGATGGGGCGACTGCTCAGGGTGTGCGGGAACATGGGCACCAGCGTGATGGCGTTGAGCTTGGGGGTGAGGATGGCGCCCCCCGCCGACAATGAGTAGGCGGTGGAGCCGGTAGGGGTGGCCACTATGATGCCGTCCGAGCGCTGGCTGTACATGAAGCTGCCATCGATATAGACCTCGAACTCGATCATGTGGGCAATCTTGCCTGGGTGCAGCACCGCCTCGTTGACCGCCAGATTGTTGGACTTGCGCTCGCCATGGCGATAAACCGCCGCCTCCAGCAGGAAGCGGTGCTCGCTCTTGTAGTGGCCGCACAGCACCTGCTCCAGCGGCAGCAGGTAATCCTGCGGCGAGAGATCGGTCAGAAAACCGAGATTGCCCCGGTTCACCCCGATCACCGCCACGTCGAATCGCGATAGCACCCGCGCCGCCCCCAGCATGTTGCCGTCACCGCCGACCACGATGGCGAGATCCGCCTGCTGGCCCAGCTGCACCAGGTCCATCACGTTCTCGTCCATGATGCCGAGGGCATGGGCCACCCTGCTCTCCACCAGTACCCGAAAGCCGCGGGTGGTCAGGTATTGATGCAGGCCGGTCAGGGTCTGGTTGGCCCCTTCGTGGTGGGGTTTGCCAATCAGGGCGATGGTTTTGAACGGAGAATCCATAGTCTGTCGGGTCTGGGATGAGTATTGGGGGGAGTATACCGCGCTTTGGGGGGGATTTGTCTGCCACCGGCTGGTCCGGCCGCAGCGGATGCCGGGAAAAAGCCCCAAATTGCCCGCCGCTGCACGCTCTTGGTGAGAATGGCGCCCTTTTCCCCTTGAAAGCCGGGGATCCATCCCCATAATAGCGCCAACATAGTCGGCCCATTGCCGTCCGGTCGCTCAACCGGGTGGTCGGGCCCTCAATAAGTAACCCCGGAATTGGAGATGTCATGAACCACGAAGAACAAAAGGTTGAAACGATGGAGCAAGTGGAAGCCCAGCCAGTCGAGCCGACCGATGTAGACAGTGAAGTGACAGCCGAGCAGGCCCGCATTGCCGAGCTTGAGGCACAACTGGATGCCGCCCAGCAAGCCTCTGCCGAAGAGCGCGAGCGTGCCATTCGTGCCGTCGCCGAGATGGAAAACCTGCGTCGCCGTGCGGCCCAGGACGTGGAGAAGGCCCACAAGTTCGCGCTGGAGAAGTTTGCCGCCGAGCTCTTGCCGGTACTGGATAACCTGGAGCGTGCCATCGAGCTGGCCGACAAGGAAAACGAGGCGCTCAAGCCGATGATCGAAGGGGTCGAGCTGACCCTGAAATCCATGCAGAGCTCGGTCGGCAAGTTCGGCCTCAACCCGCTGGACCCGCTCAATCAGCCGTTCGACCCCAATGCCCATCAGGCGATGAGCATGATCGAGAACGCCGAGCTTGCCCCCAACACCGTCATTGCGGTGATGCAGAAGGGTTACGAGCTCAACGGCCGCGTCATTCGTCCGGCCATGGTGATGGTCTCCAAGGCCCCGGCCTGAGCCCCATTGCAGTGCTGAGCCCGCCGCTCGGCGGGCTTTTTATTGGCAAGTGCCCTGGCAGCGTGGTCGCCGGGTGCACAGATAGCCGGTCTTCATCCTGCCAATGGCAATGAATGAAGACAGGTTTTTTCAGGGCGGGGCTTGAAGCGGCGGCTTGCGACCCCATATAGGATGCAAGGCCACGGCGGCACAAAAAATTTGATGCCGGGAGCTTGAAAGCCAGATTGGCAGCCCCCACCTAGCCGTTAACGCATTAAGGCGAGCCCCTCGCCAGTTTATTCAAAGTATTTGGAGATTCGTCAAATGGGTAAAATCATCGGTATTGACCTGGGTACTACCAACTCCTGCGTCGCTATTCTGGATGGCGACCATGCTCGCGTGATCGAGAACGCGGAAGGCGACCGTACTACTCCGTCCATCATTGCCTATGCCGATGACGGCGAAATCCTGGTTGGTCAGCCGGCCAAGCGCCAAGCCATCACCAACCCGAAGAACACGCTGTTCGCTATCAAGCGTCTGATCGGCCGTCGTTTCGAAGATGACGAAGTACAGCGCGATCTGGAGATCATGCCGTACGCCATCGCCAAGGCTGACAATGGTGACGCTTGGGTAGAAGTCAAAGGCAAGAAAATGGCACCGCCGCAGATCTCTGCCGAAGTGCTGAAGAAAATGAAGAAGACCGCCGAAGATTATCTGGGCGAGCCGGTGACCGAAGCGGTCATCACAGTGCCGGCCTACTTCAACGATGCCCAGCGTCAGGCTACCAAGGATGCTGGTCGCATCGCCGGTCTGGATGTAAAACGCATCATCAACGAACCGACTGCCGCGGCTTTCGCCTACGGCGTGAACAAGGTCAAGGGCGAGCGCAAGGTTGCCGTGTATGACCTGGGTGGCGGTACCTTCGACATCTCCATCATCGAGATCGACGAAGTCGAAGGCGAGACCACCTTCGAAGTACTGGCGACCAACGGTAACACCCACCTGGGTGGTGAAGACTTCGACAACCGCGTCATCAACTACCTGGTTGAAGAGTTCAAGCGCGAGCAGGGCATCGACCTGCGCAAGGATCAGCTGGCCCTGCAACGTCTGAAAGATGCGGCCGAGAAAGCCAAGATCGAGCTCTCTTCCGCTCAGCAGACCGACGTCAACCTGCCGTACATCACTGCAGATGCCACCGGTCCGAAGCACATGAACATCAAGGTGACCCGCGCCAAGCTGGAATCCCTGGTGGAAGACATGGTGAAAGACTCCCTGGAGCCGGTCCGTGTCGCCCTGAAAGACTCCGGTCTGGCCGTTGGCGAGATCGACGACGTCATCTTGGTAGGCGGTCAGACCCGCATGCCGATGGTGCAGAAGGCCGTTGCCGACTTCTTCGGCAAAGAGCCGCGCAAAGACGTCAACCCGGACGAAGCCGTGGCCATGGGTGCTGCCATCCAGGGTGCCGTACTGTCCGGTGACAAGACCGACGTACTGCTGCTGGACGTGACCCCGCTCTCCCTGGGTATCGAAACCATGGGCAGCGTGATGACTGCGTTGATCGAGAAGAACACCACCATCCCGACCAAGAAGTCCCAGGTGTTCTCCACTGCTGAAGACAACCAGTCTGCCGTGACCATTCACGTGCTGCAGGGTGAGCGCAAGCGCGCCAGCGACAACAAGTCTCTGGGCCAGTTCAACCTGGAAGGCATCCGTCCGGCACCGCGTGGTCTGCCGCAGATCGAAGTAACCTTCGACATCGACGCCAACGGCATCCTGCACGTCTCCGCCAAAGACAAGGAGACCAACAAGGAGCAGAAGATCACCATCCAGGCCTCCTCTGGTCTGTCTGATGACGAGATCGAGCGCATGGTACGCGAAGCCGAAGCCAACGCGGCCGAGGACAAGAAGTTCGAAGAGCTGGTGCAGACCCGCAACCAGGCTGATGGTCTGGTCCACTCCGTCCGCAAGCAGATCACCGAAGCCGGTGAAGCCCTGCCTGCCGACGACAAGACCAAGATCGAAGCCGCACTGAGCGAGCTGGAAAGCGCCATCAAGGGTGACGACAAGGCTGCCATCGAAGCCAAACAGCAGGCTCTGCTGGAAGCGTCCCAGAAGCTGATGGAAATTGCCCAGCAGCAGGCTCAGGCACAAGGCGCCGCCGGTGCTGATGCCGGTCAGTCCTCTTCTTCCGCCAAGGCTGACGACGACGTGGTCGACGCCGAGTTCGAAGAAGTGAAAGACGACAAGAAGTAAGCCCGACCCAGATGGGCGAAGCAGGCTTCGCCCATCGGCTCAGAATCTGTTCACGGTCTGTCGCGAGAGGCCGTCAGCAAGGTAAAGAGCAGCGCAAGAACCGGAGTGTATGTGAATACATGAGGCTTCTGAGCAGCACATGAGCCTTGATCACGGCTTCGTAGTAAGAGTGTGAGCAGATTCGTCAATGAATTTACGGGCGTTGGGTGACCAACGCCCGTCTGCGTAACTGCTGATATAGCAACAGGATAAGTATGTCGAAGCGCGATTTCTACGAAGTGCTCGGGGTATCCAAGGATGCCGACGAACGCGAGATCAAGAAGGCGTACAAGCGTCTGGCCATGAAGTATCACCCTGACCGCAATCAGGGCGATGCCGGGGCCGAAGAGAAGTTCAAAGAGGTCAAGGAAGCCTACGAGATCCTGACCGATGCCAATCTGCGTGCCCGCTATGACCAGTACGGTCACGCCGGCGTGGATCAGAGCCAGGGTGGCGGTGGTCACGGCGGCTTTGGCGGCGGCGCCGATTTCGGCGACATCTTCGGCGACGTGTTTGGCGATATTTTTGGTGGCAGCCGTGGCGGTGGCCGTCGTGGCCCGGCCCGTGGCTCCGACCTGCGCTACACCATGGAGCTGACGCTGGAAGAGGCGGTACGCGGGGTCTCCAAGGAGATTAAGGTGCCGACCCTGGTCCACTGTGAAGTCTGTAACGGCTCCGGTGCCCACACCGGCAGCTCGGCCCAGACCTGCCCGACCTGCCACGGCTCCGGCCAGGTGCAGATGCGTCAGGGCTTCTTCGCGGTGCAGCAGGCGTGTCCGCACTGCCACGGTCGCGGCAAGATCATCAAGGATCCGTGCCGCAAGTGCCATGGCGAGGGTCGCTACCAGAAGACCAAGACCCTGTCGGTCAAGATCCCGGCTGGCGTCGACACTGGCGATCGCATCCGTCTCTCCGGCGAAGGGGAAGCGGGGGAAGCCGGCGCACCGGCGGGCGATCTGTACGTACAGGTGCACGTCAAGGAGCACGAGATCTTCGTGCGTGACGGCAACAACCTCTACTGCGAAGTGCCCATCAGCTTTACTGCGGCGGCCCTCGGTGGCGAGATCGAAGTGCCGACCCTGGATGGCCGGGTCAAGCTCAAGGTCACCCCGGAGACCCAGACCGGCAAGATGTTCCGCATGCGCGGCAAGGGCGTCAAGTCCGTGCGCTCCGGCCAGGTGGGGGATCTGATGTGCAAGGTGGTGGTGGAGACCCCGGTCAAGCTGACCGAGTCCCAGAAAGAGCTGCTGCGCCAGCTGGACGAGTCCTTCAGCGGCGCTGCCGCCAAGACCCACAAGCCGAAATCGGAAGGCTTCTTCGAAGGGGTGAAACGCTTCTTCGACGATCTGACCAGCTGATTTTCGCGACCCAGATATAAAGAGCCGGCCCTGTGCCGGCTCTTTTTTTGCCTCTGTTTTAGCAAGCTCCCCGCTTATTGAGTGGATCCCGATGAGGGATCTTCCTCACAACTTCCGCCAATTCCTGCTGTACGAATGTTATCCCGCTCACATTGTTGCTGAAACGGTTTAGCTGGCATATTGAGTTGGCTAAATTGGTTTAGCTATGCTCTCGTCGTCGATAACAACAGGCCCGACCGGGCAGCAGATGACAGGTGAGGACGATGACGATGTGCAAGAACAAGTTGGCGCTGGCGGTAGCGCTGGGATTGGGAATGAGCAGCCCGCTGTGGGCGGCGGATGGCGGTATCGAGGCCCGTCTGGCGGCGCTGGAGGCGCGGGTACAGGCAGCCGAGGCGCGCGCCACCGCCGCCGAAGCACGGGCCGATGAGGCCCAGAGCAAGGCAAACGAAGCCCGCGAAACGGCCGTGGTGGCCAAGGCCCAGAGCGAGAAGGTGGACAAGCAGACCGCCGGGGCCCAGGGCTTCGAGTTCCACGGCTATGCCCGCTCGGGCCTGCTGGTCAACGGCAACGGCAACGGTGGCCGCGGCGGCCCCTACATCACCCCGGCCGGCTCGGTGGGCGGCGCCGTGGGTCGCCTTGGCAACGAGGATGACACCTACATGGAGGCCAACCTGCTGAAGACCCAGACCTTCGACGATGGCAGCTGGGCCCGCTACAAGCTGATGCTGGCGGACGGGGTGGAGACCAGCAACGACTGGACCGCCAGCGATTCGAGCCTCAACACCCGTCAGGTGTTTGCCGAGCTCGGCAATCTGGCGAGCTTCGACGGCCCCTTCAAGAATGCGGTGCTGTGGGCGGGCAAGCGCTTTGACCGCGACAACTTCGACATCCACTGGCTCGACTCGGACGTGGTGTTCCTGGCAGGCACCGGCGGCGGTGTCTACGACGTGCAGCTGGCCGACAGCTGGAAGGCCAACTTCTCTCTCTATGGGCGCGACTACGGCGACATCAGCGCCAGCGGTCTCTCCGACATCGAGAGCTACATCCTCACCATGAACAACCGCGTTGGCAACTGGCAGTGGATGGTGAACGGCCTCTCCGCCAAGGACAACGAGACCCGCATCAACGACGGCGGCGCCGGCAGCGAAGCGGCGAACAAGGGGGCCCACACCCTGCTGGCCTACCACGCCGACAGCTTCTTTGGCATCAACCCCGGTTTCTCCAAGGCGGCGGTGCTGTATGGCCATGGCCTGGGTGCCGAGCTCAAGGGGCTGGGCTCCGACAGCGAGCTGCTGCCGGACGCCGATGCGGTGCGGGTCGCCGTGTTTGGCGCCACCGATCTTGCCCCGCGCTGGCGTATCGCCCCGGCCCTGCTGGCCGAGCAGAGCAAGGATCGTTACGTGAAGGGGGACGAATACCGCTGGGTTACCCTCAATGGCCGGCTGGCCCAGGTGCTGAGCCAGAACGTCGAGCTGGTCTACGAGGCCACCTGGCAGTACATGGATCTCGATCCCAAGGGTTACAAGGGTCGCCAGGCGGTGAGCGGTGACTTCACCAAGCTCACATTCGCCCCCACCTTCAAGGCGCAGACCGCCGGTTTCTTCGAGCGGCCCGAGCTTCGGGTGTTTGCCACCTGGATGGACTGGTCTTCCGAGCTCGACCACTACGCCAGCAACGATGCCATGGGCCAGAGCAACTTCACCGCCGGCGGCGAGTGGAACTTTGGCGTGCAGATGGAAACCTGGTTCTAGTTCGTTATCCCGATCACAAAAATGGCAGCCGATGCCGGGATCTGTTGGTTGGCTAAAACGGTTTAGCTGATAATGCCAACCAACAAAACAGAGTCCGGGTTTGGCAGTCGATCCGATGCAGCAGTGGAGTAGCAAGGTGATGAATCGTGTGTGGGTAATGGGGGATGCGGTGGTGGACTTGATCCCGGAAGGGGAGAGGCACTACCTCCAGTGTCCGGGTGGCGCACCCGCCAATGTGGCGGTTGGTGTGGCACGGCTTGGCGGCGATGCGGCCTTTATCGGCCGGGTTGGTGCCGACCCGTTTGGCCGCTTTATGGCCGACACCCTGAGCTGGGAGGGGGTGGATATCGCCGCGCTGCGGCTCGATCCAGACCATCGCACCTCTACCGTGCTGGTGGCACTGGATGAAGAGGGGGAGCGCAGCTTCACCTTCATGGTGCGTCCCAGCGCCGACCAGTTCCTCACCCCAAATGAGTTGCCCCGCTTCGACGCCGGTCAGTGGTTGCTGACCTGCTCCATTGCGCTCGCCAACGAGCCGGTGCGCACCAGCTGCCTGCAAGCCATGGCAACCATCAAGGCGGCCGGGGGACGGGTCTGCTTCGACCCCAACCTGAGGCCCGAGGTATGGGGCAACCCGGCCGAGATGCTGCCGCTGGTGCGCGAAGCCATGGCCCTCGCAGACGTGGTCAAGCTCTCGGTGGAGGAGCTGCAACTGCTGAGCTGTCTGGACGATCTGGCCGCGGGGCTTGCCACTCTTTCAGGCCCGACACTGGTGCTGGTGACCCGGGGGGCGGGGGGCGTGGTGGCCCGTCTGGGTGGCGAGTTGCTGGAGTGGGTGGGTCCCAAAGTGACGCCACTCGATACCACGGGGGCGGGGGACGCCTTCGTCGCCGGGCTGCTGGCGGCCTTGGCCGAACGGACCTCGCTGCCGACGCTGGCCGAGCTGCCCGCCATCCTGGCCCAGGCCCACGGCTGCGGGGCGCTCGCCACCACGGCCAAGGGGGCGATGACGGCACTGCCGACCCGCTCCGAACTGGATGTCTTTTTGCGATCAGGCGCAAGCGGCTGTTGATCCGCGGCTAGAAGCCCGGCTCGACAGCCCCTACTCTCATGTGACAAGGGCCCGCCAGCGTGGCGGGTCATAAGAGGAAGAATATGAATATCAGTGCGATAGCCAAGGATCTGGTGCCCCTGCTCGGGGGCAGGGAGAACATCGTCAGCGCCGCCCACTGCGCCACCCGGCTGCGGCTGGTGCTGGCGGACGACAGCAAGGTGAACAAGGCCGCCATCGACAAGCTGGAGGGGGTCAAGGGGTGCTTCAGCAACGCCGGCCAGATCCAGGTGATCTTCGGCACCGGCCTGGTCAACAAGGTCTATGCGGAGTTCGTGGCGCTGACCGGTACCGGAACCGCCAGCAAGGCAGAGCTGACCGACATGGCGACGGCCAAGCTCAATGTGGCCCAGCGGCTGGCGCGGACCCTCTCCAACATCTTCGTGCCGATCATTCCGGCCATCGTCGCCTCGGGCTTGCTGATGGGTCTGCTCGGCATGGTGCGCACCTACGGCTGGGTCAATGCCGACAGCGCCCTGTTTGTGATGCTCGACATGTTCAGCTCGGCGGCCTTCATCATACTGCCGATCCTCATCGGCTTTACGGCGGCGCGGGAGTTTGGCGGCAATCCGTACCTCGGGGCAACCCTCGGCGGCATTCTCACCCACCCGGCGCTGACCAACGCCTGGGGGGTGGCCGGTGGCTTCAAGACCATGGACTTCTTCGGGCTGGACGTGGCCATGATCGGCTATCAGGGCACCGTCTTCCCGGTGCTGCTGGCGGTCTGGTTCATGTCCCATCTGGAGAAGCAGCTGAGAAGGCGCATTCCGGACGCCCTGGATTTGATCCTCACCCCGTTTTTGACCGTCATCATCACCGGCTTCGTGGCACTGCTCTTCATCGGCCCCGCCGGGCGGGTGCTGGGGGATGGCATCTCGTTCGGTCTGAGCGCGCTTTATGAGCAGGCAGGCTGGCTGGCGGGGCTGGTGTTCGGCGGCACCTATTCACTGATCGTCATCACCGGCATCCACCACAGCTTCCACGCCATCGAGGCGGGGCTGCTGGCCAATCCGCAAATTGGCGTCAACTTCCTGCTGCCCATCTGGGCCATGGCCAACGTGGCCCAGGGGGGGGCTTGTCTCGCGGTCTACTTCAAGACTCGCGACGTCAAGATCAAGGCCATTACCGTGCCAGCAGCCATGTCCTGCCTGCTCGGCATCACCGAAGCGGCCATCTTTGGTGTCAACCTGCGCTACATCAAGCCCTTCCTGGCCGGTCTGTTCGGCGGGGCCTGCGGCGGCGCCTACGTGGTGGCGGCCAAGGTCGGCATGACGGCGGTGGGGCTGACCGGTATTCCCGGCATGGCCATTGTCCAGCCCATGAGCCTCATTCACTACATCGTCGGGTTGGTGATCGCCTTTGGCGCCGCCTTCGTCGCCTCCTACCTGCTCAAGTACAAGGTGGAGTGATGAAAGACGTCGCATTGCTCAACCAAATTGTCCGGTCGCTGCTGGCCGGACAGCTCAAGGCTGCGGCCGATCCCCATCGGCCCCGCTGGCACCTGGCGGCCCCGGTGGGGCTGCTCAACGACCCCAACGGCTTCATCGAGCACGGCGGGCGCTACCACCTCTTCTACCAGTGGAACCCGCTCGGTTGCGAGCACCGCAACAAGGGCTGGGGGCATGTCACCTCCACCGATCTGCTGCATTGGCAGCACGAGCCGGTGGCGCTGCTGCCCACCGAAGCCTATGAGAGTCACGGCTGCTATTCGGGCTCTGCGGTGAGCGACGAGCAGGGGCGTCTGACCCTTATCTACACCGGCAATGTCAAATACCCGGATGGCAGCCGCACCGCCTATCAGTGTCTGGCCCGGGCCGATGGTGAGGGCGGTTTTGCCAAGCTGGGGCCTGTGCTGGATCTGCCCGCAGGCTACAGCGGCCACGTGCGCGACCCCAAGGTGTGGCACGACGGCCAGCAGTGGCTGATGGTGCTGGGGGCCCGCACCCTGGATGACAAGGGCGAAGTGCTGCTCTATCGCGGCGACACCCTGCAAAGCTGGCAGCGGGTGGGCCCCATCGCCGGCAGCGGGCGAGGGGGGCTGGGTGAGTTTGGCTATATGTGGGAGTGCCCGGACCTCTTCCCCCTGGGTGATCGCCATGTGCTGATCAGCTGCCCGCAGGGGATTGCCCCGCAGGGAGAGGATTATCGCAACCTCTACCAGTGCGGCTGGCTGGCGGGTGACTTCGACGGCGAGCGCTTCGCGCACGGGGATTTCCACGAGCTGGACAGGGGCTTCGAGTTCTATGCCCCCCAGACCACTCAGGACAACCAGGGGCGGCGCCTCTTGTTTGGCTGGCTGGGACTGCCCGAAGAGAACGAGATGAGTCAGCCCACCATCCCCTATGGCTGGCTGCACCAGATGAGCTGCCCGCGGGAGCTGTTCTGGCAAGGCGACTGGCTCTGCCAGCGGCCGGTGGCAGAGCTGGCGGCACTGAAGGGGGAGCAGACCCGCTTCGAGGGGGCGCTCGGCGAATTTCCGGGGCTGGCCATCGACTCGGCCTGGCTCGATCTGGCGCTGTGCGGCGAGGGGAGTCTCTGGTTTGGCGCCGTGGCCGAGCTGTGCTGGCAGCCTGGGCGCCTGGTGCTGCGCCGCCTGAACTGGCAGAGCGGAGAGTGGGAGGAGCGATGCTGCACCTGGCTGGGCGGCGGCATCACCGTCTTGTGCGATCGATCCAGTCTGGAGTGTTTCGTCGATGGCGGCCGCCATACCCTGTCGGCGCGCTACTTCCCTGGGCCAGGGCCGCAGCTTGCGCCGGGTAAACAGGTCGCGGGCGGCAAAATTTGCCTCGATCACTGGCCGCTGGCGGCCTGCCTAGTACAATAGCCCGGTGTCAGTTTGCCGGGAGGCCAGGTGGAGAAGAAGAAACGGATCACGATTGCCCAGATAGCCGAGTTGGCGGGGGTGTCCAAGGCGACCGCCAGTCTGGTGCTCAACGGCAAGAGTGCGGAGTACCGCATCGCCGACGACACCCGCAAGCGGATCCAGGCGGTGGCGGACGAGTGCCACTACCAGCCGAGCTTCCATGCCCGCGCCCTGCGCGAGACCCGCAGTTACACCTGGGGGCTGGTGATCCCCGATCTCACCAACTTCGGTTTTGCCAGCATCGCCCGCGCCCTCGAGGCCCACTGCCGGGAGGCGGGCATCCAGCTGCTCATCGCCTGCTCCGAGGATGATCCCACTCTGGAACAGCGGGTGGTGGACAACCTCATCAGCCGCCAGGTGGACGGGCTGATTGTCGCCTCCAGTGGCCATAGCGACGATATCTATGCCCGCATTCACGACCGCCTGCCGGTGGTGCAGCTCGACCGACACATCGGCGAATCGCGCCTGCCCATGGTGATCTCCGATGCCTGCAAGGCCACCGCCGAGCTGGTGCAGGAGATGGCCGGCCAGTGCGGCGAGGAGATCTACTACTTCGGCGGCTTGCTGGATCTCTCCCCCAGCCGTCACCGGCTGGCAGGCTACGAGCTGGGGCTGCACCGCGCCGGTCTGGAGGCGGACCCGGCCCGGGTGCGCCACCGCGACTACCAGCCAAGCTCGGGCTATCAGTTGATGGCCGAGCTGGTGGCCGAGCTCGGCTCGCCGCCCAAGGGGCTCTTCACTGCCTCCTTCACCCTGCTGGAGGGGGTGCTGCGCTACCTCAACGAGGCGGGGCTGATGGAGACGGGCATGCGGCTGTGCACCTTCGACGATCACGACCTGCTCGACTGCATCCCCATGCGCATCGACTCGGTGGCCCAGGATTGTCCGGCCCTGGCCCGGGCGACCTTCGAGCTGATGCAAAAGCTTATCGCGGGCAACCCGCCGCCCCAGACCGCCCAGGTGATCAATCCGCGCATCCGCTGGCGCAGTCAGCGGGCTGCCCGGGGCGCCTGATTTCCCCGCCTCCTGAAAAGCAAAAGCCCCGCCGGCAATGGCGGGGCTTTTGCATTTTCAATGGCGGAGTCTGGTGTCAGTCGGTGGTACTGGCGCGCCAGAACACCTGCTTGATGTGGGGGTGGATGCCGAGCTTCACCATCAGGGCGTCGAGCTCGTCGCCATCGATGGAGGTGGCCAGCAGCACCGCCGAAATTTCCAGATCCCGCTCGCCGAAGGGCTCGATGTCGAGCTCGCTCAACGGGTAGTTGGCCTGCTCCAGCATCTCTTCCAGCCAGTGCAGCACCTCCTTCTGGTACTCGCGCTGGGTGAGGGCGGTCACCCGGTAGGTCACCTCGGTGTCGGTGTTGTCCACCGGACGGCGGTTGATCTGGTTGACCAGCGGGCGCAGCAGGGTGTTGGCGGCCAGCACGAACAGGGCGCCGAGGATCGCCTCCATGGCCAGCCCGGCCCCGCTGGCGGCGCCGACCGCCGCCACGCCCCACAGGGTGGCCGCGGTGTTGATGCCGCGGATGTTGCCGGATTCACGCATGATGACGCCGGCGCCGAGAAAGCCGATACCGGAGACGATGTAGGCCACCACGTGCACCACCCCATAGGTGCCGCCGTGCAGGTCATAGATGCGCTGGGCCAGGTTGACGAACAGGGCCGCGCCCACCGCCACCAGCACGTTGGTGCGCAGGCCCGCGGTGCGCTGGCGGTACTGGCGCTCCAGCCCTACCAGGCTGCCCAGCACGAAGGCCAGCAGCAGGCTGGCCAGGGTGTCGAGCAGAGAGATCATGTCGAATTGCTGCCACATTCTCATGGCGTACTCCTTCTGTTGCAGATGGCCTTTCTGAAGGCGGGCGAGGGGATGGTTCCCCGCCAACTGCCCCGTGCGTGCAGGCCATGAATTGACGAAAAACACGCACGAGGCGCCCGGCCCGTCCATCCAGGATGGCGGGCAGGGCGGTGAAACGGATTGAAAGGGGCCAGCATGGCTGGCCCCGGATATCAGTCGTGCACGATCAATTGAGCACGAGTTCGGGGTCGCGGCGGGGATGTAGCTCCCAGCGAACCGGGTGATGTACCCCCACCTGATGCACGAACTGCACCAGATAGCGACGCTGGGGCGGGGTGCAGTGCAGGTTGAGCACCAGCTCCCGCCCGCCGCTGCGACCGGGTCGCAGGGACTGCAGGGGTTGCAGGCCCGCCGGCTGCAGGGTGTGGTTCACCAGATCCAGCACCTGCTCCATGTCGGCCCGATCCTCGCAACGGATCTGCAGCCGGTAGTGGTGCTGGCGCGGTTTACCACGCAGCCAGAGCGGCAGCAAGCCGCGGCCCAGTCTGCTCAGCAGGGGGTGAGTCCGGTTGGATACGGACAGAGTTGAAATAAAACGCATAGCAGCCTCCTTGTGGGAAGCAGAAACTATGCAGGCAAGGTGTCATGGCAAAGCCAGGTCACCTGACGTCAAGTGTAAAAAAGAGAAGAGGGGAGTGGATTTCCGCTTCTCGCAAGGCTGCGAGCATGCGGCAGAGGAAGACCTGCGGCTAGCTCGCGACCCGGGTACCGACGACGAGAGTCGGTCTACAACTGTCACTTGATGAGTTGCCCACTGATGGTCTCCGCTATTGATAAGAGGCTCGAATGATAGCCTAGGTGGCAGCCTGGGTAAACCCCGTGCCGCCCGCAGCAACATCTTGAAACATAATCGAAAGCCCAGTTTTGCTGTGCCGCATGACCAAAAGCAGACCCGGCGAGTGCCGGGTCTGCGGGGTCATTCGGTCTTGTCGATACCGAGGTATTTGAGCATCAGTTTTTCGTAGATGGGCTCGGTATCACCCACCTGCATCTTGTGCAGGAAGTACTTCTCGAAGGCGATTTTGGCCAGATGGACCCACTTCCCTTTCTTGAACCAGGCAACGTTGCGCGGCGGGATCTGCGGCATGGCGACGAAGGCGGCGCCGGTGTCCCCCATGTCCGCCAGACAGATGGCATTCCACACCGCCTTGGTCACCGGCGGCTGGCCATTGAGCTCCGCCTTGATGTTGTGGCTCAGGGTGCGCACCATCGCCTCAATCATGTAGCCGGTCTTGGGTACGCCGGTCGGCACCGGCGTCTTGTGCTGGGGCGCAATGGCGATGCAGACCCCGGCGGCATAGATCTGCGGGAAGGTGGGGTTGCGCTGGTGCTCGTCGACGATGACAAAGCCGCGGGGGTTGACCAGTCCCGCGATGCCTCGCAGTGGCGCAATGCCGACAAAGGCGGGCAGCATCATGGCATGTTTGTAGGGCAGGGTGTGGGTGCGTTTGACGTTGCCGTCTTCATCCAGCTCCTCTACCGTCATCTGACCATTCTGGGTCGCCACGGTACGGGCATTGCAGATCCACTGCACGTCGCGCATCCGCAGTTCACTCTCCAGCATCCCCTTGGAGTCGCCCACGCCATTGAGACCCAGATGGCCGATATAGGGCTCGCTGGTGACAAAGGTCATGGGCACATTTTTTCTCACCTTCTTGTCGCGCAGGTGGCGATCGAGGATGAACGCGTACTCGTAGGCGGGTCCGAAGCAGGAGGCTCCCGGCATGGAGCCGACAATCACCGGGCCTGGCTCGTCGACCAGCGCGCTGACGCTGTGACGGCACTCTTCGGCGTGGGAGAGGGTACAGACGCTGGTGGTGCCACCGGATTCGGGGCCGGCCCCTGCTACCTCGTCAAAGGCGAGGGCCGGGCCGGTGCAGATCGCCAGAAAGTCGTAACGCAGGGTCTGACCATCGGAGAGGGTGAGCTGCTGCGCCGCCGGTTGCAGCTCGGTCAGGGCGGCATGGATAAAGCGGATCCCCTTCTTCTTCACATAGGGTTCGATGGGGATCGAGGTCTCCTTGCGCTCCCGCCACTGGACGGCAATCCAGGGGTTGGAGGGGGTGAATTCAAAGTCCGGCTTGTCGTTGATGAGGATCACCTCATGCTGCTTGCCGAGTTCGGCCTTGAGTTCGTAGGCGGCAGACATGCCCCCCAGACCCGCGCCGATGACGATGACCGTTGCCATGTTCAGCCTCCTGCGTTTATTACACGCTCATGTGAGCTGGGTCATCCGACCCGGTTATTTAAACCCTATCCGTTTGAGGATTATCGCGGCCGGACAGAAACCGGTGAACGCGCTCTGGATCAGGTTGACCCCGACAAAGGCACTCAACCAGACAAAGCCCGGATGAACCCAGGTGGTAAGGATCAGCGAGAGCAGCAACATGCAACCCGCGACGATTCTGACTCCGTTATCTACCGTCATGCTCTTTCTCCTTGCTTACTTTAGGTATTGCTAATTTAGTGTTGTTTTATACAATAGAACAAATATCAGCAATTGCTAATTTACTCTTATGAGCCAATTCGACGAGATGAACAGACATGCGACAGCCGCCGCCTCCCTGCTCAAGGCGTTGGCTCATCCCGAACGCCTGATGGTGCTCTGCCAGCTGGTGGAGGGGGAGAAGGGAGTCGGGGAGTTGCTGGCTCACAGCCAACTCGGCCAGTCGGCCTTCTCCCAGCAATTGTCGGTGTTGAAGCGCTACGGCCTTATCCGCTCGCGCAAGGTCTCCCAGCAGATCTACTACTCGTTGGTGAGCGAGGCCGCCGCCGATGTGCTGGCGGCGCTGCAAACCCACTTTTGTCACTCAGAAAATAAGGAATCTTGATGATGGAAAGCCAATGGCTGCTCTCTCTGGGCGGCGGCATGCTGGCGGGGCTCGCGGCCCTGATCCTGATGTTGTTCAACGGCCGGGTGGCCGGGATCAGCGGCATTCTGGCCGGTGCCTTGCAACACCGCGCGCCGTGGCGTGTGCTGTTTCTGCTGGGGCTCGGGGCGGGGGCCTGGCTGGCGCTGACTCTGGGTTGGGCCACCATGCCCGCATTTACCACCTTGCCCGGTTGGCCAGTGGTGCTGCTGGCCGGTTTGCTGGTCGGCATCGGTACCCGTCTTGGCAATGGCTGTACCAGCGGCCACGGCATCTGTGGCATGGGGCGGCTCTCCCTGCGCTCCATTGTCGCCACCCTCACCTTTATGGCGGCAGGCTTTATGACCGTCTTCGTCACTCATCATCTGCTGTAAGGGGCTCATTGCCATGAAGTTGCTGACAAGTTTGTTTGCGGGGGTGTTGTTCGGGCTGGGGATGGCCATCTCCGGCATGGTGGATCCCGCCCGGGTCACCGGTTTTCTCGATCTTGCCGGGGCCTGGGATCCCAGCCTCGCCTTCGTGATGGGGGGGGCCCTGCTGGTCTTTATGCCGGGATATTTTCTGCTGGTGAAACCCCGCCCCCTGAGCCTGCTGGGGGAAACAATGGCCCGGGTTCCCGCTCCCGTGCTGGATCGTCGCCTGATTGGCGGGGCTGCGCTGTTTGGTATCGGCTGGGGATTGGTGGGCATCTGTCCTGGGCCTGCTCTGAGTCTCATTTCCAGCGGGCAGCCCATGATAATGTTGTTTATCGCGGCCATGGTGGCCGGGATCTTGCTGTTTGACAGAGGGCTGGCCAGGGTGCTGACCAAGGCGCCAGCTCGGGGAAAGGATAAGGTGCGCCAGTCCCATACCGCCTGATCCCGTGAAGTGACTGATGATGCCAGGGAAGGAGAGTAATGATGGAAAAGATCCGGTTGCTGGGGATCACCTTGATGGTGATGACATCGCAGACCATGACATCCGCCCTGGCCGCGGAAGGGGAGCCAGAGCCCTTGCTGACAGTGGCGCCACTGCCGGTGACTGACTGGCTGACGCTGGATGGCACCGTCAGTGCCATCCATCAGGGGACGGTGGCGGCCCAGACCAGTGGCCGGGTCTCCCGCATGCTGGTGGATGTGAACGATCAGGTGCAGGCGGGGCAACCGCTGCTGGAGATCAGCGGCAAGGAGCAGTTTGCCGCCGTCACGGGGGCGCAGGCACGGCTGGCGCGGGCGCAGGCCCAGCAAGTGGAAGCCGAGCGCCAGCTCGCCCGCTTTCAGGCGCTGATCGCCAAAGGGGTGATCACCCGCGCCCAGCTCGACAATGCCCAGGCGACCGATCGCGCCGCCCGCGCCGAGGTGAATGCGGCCGATGCGGCCCTCACTCAGGCCCGCGAGGCTTACGGTTATACCCGTATTCTGGCTCCCTACGCCGGGGTAGTGACCAAACGGCTGGTGGAGTTGGGGGAGACTGTCGCCCCCGGTACCCCGCTGCTCTCCGGCTTCTCTCTAGACACACTGCGGGTGGAGGTGGAGTTGCCTCAATCCGCCCTGACGCTCGCTCGGTCGCCTGCTGATGTGCAGGTGCTGCTGCCGGATGGCAGGGCCGTTATCCCGGTCAAATTGACCCGCTTCAACTATGCCGACAGCCAGAGCCACGCCTTCAGGCTGCGCCTCGACTTGCCGTCGCAAACTACCGGGGTATTGCCCGGCATGTGGCTCAAGGTGCAGCTCAAGCAGGGTGAACGTCAGGTGCTGCAAGTGCCGGATCACGCTCTGCTGCGGCAAGGGGAGTTCAACGGCGTCTATCTGCAGCAGCCCGCTGGCTGGGCCCTGACGCCGGTGCGGGTAGGCCATTGCTTTGAAGGGCAGTGCGAGATCCTGGCCGGGCTGCAAGCCGGTGACAAGCTGGCCCCCGATGGCTGGGCGCAGCAGCAGGAGGTGGCCCATGAGTAGCGAGCTGAACGGCAACAAGGAGAGGCTGGGGCCTGCCGGTCGGCTGGCTGCGCTGTTTCAGGACTCGGCCATTACCCCGCTGCTGGCGCTGGTGGGGCTCTTGCTCGGCCTGTTTGCTGTGCTGGTGACCCCCAAGGAGGAGGAGCCGCAGATCGATGTCACCTTCGCCGATGTCTATATCCCTTTCCCGGGCGCCACGCCGGCAGAGGTGGAGTCTCTCGTCACCACCCCTGCCGAGCAGGTGGTCTCCCAGATAAAGGGGATAGATACCCTCTACTCTTTCTCTCGCCCTGATGGCGCCCTGTTGGTGGTGGTGTTCAAGGTGGGGGTGAGCCGCGAGCAGGCCATCGTCGATCTCAACAACCAGCTCGACTCCAATCGTGACTGGTTGCCACAGGGGATCGGGGTCGGCCAGCCGCTGGTGAAACCCCGGGGGATCGACGATGTCCCCATCGTCAGTTTGACCTTATGGAGCAAAGATTGGAGCAAAGAGGGGAGCAAGCAGCCGGGGGCACCCGAGTTGACCCGGGTTGCCCATGAGCTGGAGACCGAACTCAAGCGCATTCCCGGTACCCGCGATATCTACACGCTGGGCGGCCAGAGCGCCGTGTTGCGGGTGATGCCGGATCCGGCAGCCCTCAGCGCCCACGGCATCAGCTGGGGCGAGCTGAGCCAGCGACTGGCGACCGCCAATCAGGTGGGCCCGACACAGGCCATCGAGCAAGATAACCGGGAGATCAAGGTACAGGTGGGGCAGTTCCTGCAAAGCGAGCAGGAGGCCCGCGAGCTGGTTGTAGGTCTGCACGATGGCAAGCCGGTCTATCTGGGGGAGGTGGCCAGGGTCTCTCTGGGTCAGGAGACCCCGACCAAGCGCAGTTGGATGGGGCTGGGGGATCGCAGTTATCCGGCGGTGACGCTGGCCATCGGCAAGCAGCCGGGTCAGAACGCGGTCGAGGTGGCCAAGCGGGTGGAGGCGCGGGTCGAGAGTTTGCAGAACCGGCTTATCCCGGCCGGGGTCGAGGTGACGGTGACCCGGGACTACGGCGTCACCGCCGAGACCAAATCCAATACCCTCATCGGCAAGCTGATTTTTGCCACCACGGCGGTGGTGGTGCTGGTGCTGGTGAGCATGGGGTGGCGCGAGGCGCTGGTGGTGGGGGTGGCCATCGTCATCACCCTGGCGCTGACCCTGTTCGCCTCTTGGTCATGGGGCTTTACCCTCAACCGGGTATCGCTGTTTGCGCTGATCTTCTCCATCGGCATCTTGGTGGATGACGCCATCGTCGTGGTGGAGAACATCCACCGCCATCGAGGTTTGGGCAAGGGGGCACTCAAGGATCTTATTCCGGGGGCGGTGGACGAGGTGGGGGGGCCGACCATACTGGCGACCCTGACCGTCATCGCGGCACTGCTGCCGATGGCCTTTGTCAGCGGCCTGATGGGCCCCTACATGAGCCCCATCCCCATCAATGCCAGCATGGGGATGCTTATCTCCCTGCTGGTTGCCTTTATCTTCTCCCCCTGGCTGGCGAGCCATTTGCTCAAGGATTCGGTGCACGGTACCGACGGCGAGGCCAAGGCCGGCCTCTTCCAGCGGTTGATGACCCCTTTCCTGATGGGCGCTGGCGCCAGGAGAGCGAGACACAAGCTCTGGCTGGCCATCCTGCTGTTGGTAGCGGGAGCCGCCACCATGCCCATGGTGCAGTGGGTGGTGCTCAAGATGCTCCCCTTCGACAACAAGTCGGAATTCCAGCTGGTGCTCGATATGCCGGAGGGGGCCACGCTTGAGCAGACCGAGCGCACCCTGCTGGCGGTCGGGCGGGAGCTTGCCAAGGTGCCCGAGGTGAAGGATTACCAGATTTACACCGGCACCGCCGCCCCTATCAACTTCAACGGGCTGGTGCGCCACTACTTCATTCGCAGCGGTGCCAACGTGGGGGATATTCAGGTCAATCTGGTGGACAAGCATGAGCGCCATCGCAGCAGCCACCAGATTGCCCAGTCGGTACGGGCACCGCTGCAGGCCATCGCCAGCGCGGTGGGGGGCAACCTGAAAGTGGTGGAGGTGCCGCCCGGCCCGCCGGTCTGGTCCCCCATCGTCGCCGAGGTGTATGGCCCGACACCGGCCGCTCGCGAAGCGGCCGCGCGCGCCGTACAGGCCCGTTTTGTGGCGACGCTGGATCTGGTGGACGTGGATATCTATCTGACCGACCCGCAGCCCAAGTGGCGGCTGGTGGTGGATCGCAGCAAGGCGGCCCTGCTCGGGGTCGATCTCGGCGATCTGGTGAACACCCTCAATGGCGGGGGGGGTTATCAGGATGCCAGCTGGCTGCAGGGGCATGGCGCCAAGTATCCGGTGCCGATCCGCATCGAGCTGGCCCCCGGTGACAAACGGGATCTAGCGGGTGTGCTGGCCCTCAAGGTGCGCAGCCTGAGCGGCCAGCTGGTGCGGGTCTCCGAGCTGGTGAGTCGCCGCGATGAGGTGGCACCCAGCTATATCATGCACAAGAACATGCAGCCCATGGTGATGGTGGTGGCCGACATGGGCGGCCATACCGACAGCCCGCTCTATGGCATGTTTGCCGCCGGTGCCGACATCTCGCTGCCACAGTATTACGTGCAGCAGCCCGGCAAGCTTGGGGAGGTGGCGCTGTTGTGGGACGGGGAGTGGAAGATAACCTACGAGACCTTCCGCGACATGGGGATTGCCTACGGGGTGGGGATGATCCTCATCTACCTGCTGGTGGTGGCCCAGTTCCGCTCCTATCTGGTGCCGCTCATCATCATGGCGCCCATTCCGCTCACCCTCATCGGGGTGATGCCGGGCCACGCCCTGCTGGGGGCCCAGTTTACCGCCACCTCGATGATCGGGATGATCGCCCTGGCCGGGATCATAGTGCGCAATAGCATCCTGCTGGTGGACTTTATCGAACAGCAGCGGGCGAGTGGCGTGGCGTTCGAGCAGGCGGTGATTGCGGCGGCGCAGGTGCGGGCCAAACCCATCATGCTGACGGCGCTGGCGGCGATGATCGGGGCCCTGTTCATCCTCGATGATCCCATCTTCAACGGGCTGGCCATCAGCCTGATCTTCGGGATCCTGGTCTCCACCTTGCTCACTCTGGTGGTGATCCCGTTGCTCTACTACAGCCTGATGTCGCGCCGTGAAGTCGCGATCACGGCAAACGAACCGGGCGCACAATGACAGAAGGGCCATCTCGGTGGCCCTTCTCGTTTCACACGTTCAGGTGGCTGGGTCAGCGTCCTTTCATCAGCGGGAAGTAGCGCCGGTCGGCCTGGCTCATGTGGCCGACAACCAGCTCCTGAATGATGAAGTTGAGCAACTCGTCGTTGCCCAGGGTGCCCGCCCTGGCGGCGGTCATCAGCTGGCTGGCTTTTTGCAGCAACAGCTGGTGGTCTTGCTGGTGGCTGGCCAGCTCCGGATAGCCGAGTTCGGCCAGCATCTGCTCTTCAAAGGCGAAGTGGTGGCGGGCCACGTCGAACAGACTCTCCATGCACTCCAGGAACAGGGCCGGGTGTTCCTGGTGATCCTTCATGTGTTCCAGCAGCCGGTTGGTCAGCACGAACAGCTGACGATGCTCGGCATCGATGCGGGGATGGCCGCATTCGTGGCTGCTCTGCCACACCAGCGAGCCCTGCTCCGGATCCAGTCCGGCGGTGAACAGACAGACCCGGCCCCGCCCTCTGCCCTTGGCCTGGTACATGGCCTGATCGGCGTGGTGCATCAGGGTCTTGGGGTCGGTGCCGTGCTCCGGATAGAGCGCCACCCCTATGCTGCTGGAGATGCGCAGCTCCTGCTCCTCGTCGATGCGAAACGGATGGCGCAGGCTCTTGTGCAGATGGTCGGCCACCGCTAGCGCCTCGTCCCCTGTGTCGGGCAGCAGGATCACGAATTCGTCCCCTCCCAGCCGCGCCACCAGATCCTGCTCCCGCACGCAATGGCGCATCCGTTCGGCCACCATGTTGAGCAGCACGTCGCCGGTCTCGTGGCCGAAGGTGTCGTTGATCGGCTTGAAGTGGTCGAGGTCGATGAACAGCAGGGCCAGCTGCGCTTCGCCCTCCATGGCCTCTTTCAAGCGTTGCTGCAGCAGCCGGCGGTTGGGCAGGTTGGTGAGGGGATCGTAGAAGGCGAGCCGGCGCATCATCTCCTCGCGGGCGGCCCGCTCCGTGATGTCACGGGTCACCCCCAGAATCGCCTCCGGCTCCCCCTGCTCGTTGCCGTGCAGGGTGGTGACCGTTTCGGTGGCCACCAGATGCCCCTCTTTGTGACGCAGCTGGGTACGAATGACGCAGCGGGTCTGCTCGTGGTCGCCGCGTTGCCAGGCGGCGAGGGAACCGCTCAGCTCGGCGCGCAGCTGCTTTCTGGATGTCTCCGGAATAAGCTGCCTGATGGGGAGGCTCAGCACGTCGATCGCCTCGTAACCGCTGAGCGGCAAAATGGCCGGGCTGACGTAGCGAAAGCGCAGGGTGGCGGTGTCCATGGTCCAGATGACGTCAGCGCTGTTTTCCGCCACGAAGCGGTAGTGCTGCTCGCTCTGGGCCAGCTCGCGGGTGAGTCGCTGGCGGTCTCGCGCCTCCTGTCGCAGGCGCAGGTAGAGGTAGCAGAAGATGCCGAGCAGGGTCAGCAGGGAGAAGGTCACCAGCATGGCCACCGCCACGCTCTTGTCGAGCAGTTGGCGCTGCTGGCGGATCCGCTCCCGATCCGGGTTGTAGAGAAAGTGTTCCAGATCAGGCAGGGCCGAGAGCATGCCGGCCTCGAGGTAGCTTTTGGCGATCTGCTGCCAGCGCTCGGGCTGCATGTAGCCAGGCTCGACCAGATCTGGCTGCATCAGCTCCCGGGTGGCACTGGCTTCGAACTCCAATTGCTCGCGGCCATAACCGCTCGGGTACTGCTCCATGATCCAGTTGATCATCTCCGCCGGATTTTCCATGGCGTAGCGCCACCCCTTGAGGCTCGCCTGCTGAAAGGCGTAGACCCGTTCCGGCCGGTTGTTCAGCTCGCGTTCCGAGGTGAACAGGTTGTCACCGTAGAAATCGAAGTCGATGCTGCGGGGGGAGAACACCCGGTAGGGGATCCCCATCCTGGCCAGATAGAAGGGCTCTGTGGTGCTGTAGGCACTGATGGCATCCACCTGACCGGCGAGCAACGCCTTCAGCCCCTGTTCATAAGGCAGCGTGCTCCAGCTGCCCGGCGGGGCATGGCGATTGAGGTAGATCTGCAGCTCCTGGGAGCCGGGCTCCAGCATCAGCCGTTTGCCCGCCAGATCCGCCGGTTGGCGAATGTCGGGCCGCTCCAGGGTGAGCAGCACCAGCGGGGAATGCTGCAGCATGGAGGCCAGCACCACGACCTGCTGGCCACTGGCGCGCGCCAGCAGCAGATCGCTGCCGCTGACCCCGTACTGGGCATTGCCCGACATCACCTCGTTGACCACATTGGTGCCGGTGACGGCGGGTCGCAAGGTGACATCCAGCCCGGCATCTCGATAGAAGCCTCTGGCCTGGGCCGCGTAATAACCGGCAAACTGGAACTGATGTTGCCAGGGCAGTTGCACCACTATCTTGTCCACCGCCTTGGATGGCAGGGAGAAAAGGGTGCAAAACATCGCTGAACCAAGCATGGGCATATACCGGAGCAGGCGATGAAGGGAGGAATTTACGACACTCATACTCATTCCTCTCGGGAGACGGGGGTCAGTCCTAGAGTCAAACAATTCCTTGTTGCCCGCAAGGGGGCGAAAGGGCGCTGGAATGGGGGATACGTGACAGAAAAAAAGATTTCTGTGTCACTCATCACATTTGGCTTTCATGCTCGGTATTTTTGGCAATTATGCGAATAATTACGGAGCCATATGACCAATAAAAACGGTCGCATTTTAATCGTATTTGCCAGCCGTTTACCTCAATATCAGTGAGTGATTACTTAATTTTCAGCGCAATGCGTCAGCCTGTGTCGCCGTATCAACGGATACATTCATGTTGCTGTCAGATTGTGTCGAATTTTCAATTGTTGCGTTATCAGTCAGTAACGGGCCGAAACAGGCAGAAGGGGGCCGGATCCTGTCGACCCCGGTGCTATGATAGCGACTCTTCCATCTCGATGAGGCCTTCTCATGTCCCGATTGCGTCTGTTGCTGTCCGACTCTCACGACCCCCTGTTCAACCTGGCGGTGGAGGAGTGCATCTTCCGTCAGATGGATCCGAACCAGCGGGTGCTGTTCCTGTGGCGCAACGCCAATACCGTGGTGATCGGCCGGGCCCAGAACCCCTGGAAGGAGTGCAACACCCGCCGCATGGAGGAGGACGGGGTGACGCTGGCCAGGCGCAGCAGCGGCGGCGGCGCCGTGTTTCACGACCTTGGCAACAGCTGCTTCACCTTCATGGCGGGCAAGCCGGAGTACGACAAGAGCATCTCCACCGCCATCGTGCTGGACGCGCTCAAGCGGCTCGGGGTCGAAGCTTTCGCCTCCGGGCGCAACGATCTGCTGGTGGCGACCCCGGACGGTGAGCGCAAGGTGTCGGGCTCGGCCTATCGGGAGACCCATGATCGCGGTTTTCACCACGGTACCTTGCTGCTGGACGCAGACCTCGGCCGGCTCGCCAACTACCTCAATCCCGACCCCAAGAAGCTGGCGGCCAAGGGTATCAGCTCGGTGCGCAGCCGGGTGGCCAACCTTTGCGAGCTGCTGCCGGGCATCGATCACCAACAGGTGAGCGAGGCGTTGCAGGAGGCCTTCTTCAGCCACTATGTCGAGCGTGTGCAGCCCGAGCATATCTCCCCTGAGCAGATGCCCGATCTGCCGGGCTTTGCCGACACCTTCACCCGCCAGCGCAGCTGGGAGTGGAACTTCGGCCATGCGCCGGCCTTCAGCCATCAGCTGGACGAGCGCTTCGGCTGGGGCGGGGTGGAGCTGCACTTCGACGTGGAGAAGGGGGTGATAGGGCGGGCGCAGATCTTCAGCGACAGCCTGGATCCGGCGCCGCTCGATGCGCTGGCCGCGCGGCTGCCCGGCACGGCCTACCGCGCCGATGCCCTCGACGACCTGCTGGGCCAGTGGCGCAGCGAGTTTGCGGCCCGCCAGAGCGAGCTGGAGGAGCTCTCTCGCTGGTTGCTGGCGGCGCTGCGCTGACGTTTTTCTCGCCGATGGGGCGGGTGGATCACAAAATCAAAAGAGGCGCCCGAAAGGCGCCTTTTTGCCAGCCGCCGTCCACCCTCATGCATGACAAAAAGTAGGGGAGGCCATTAGATATTGTCGCTGTTTCAAACGGTGACCCGGGCGTATAAGGACTGCACATTTGCTGTACTAATGGTATAAAAATGAGTGACTTGGTCTATTTGAAAGATGAAGGCGTCAACGCCATCCACCCCGAATTCAAACGTCGTTTTGCCACAGTCAAAGCCAATTTCTTCTCGCGCAACCCCGATCTCTGGCCGGTCTTTCGCGAGCCCGGTTTTGCCACCCTCAACGAGTTTCGCGCCCGCGGCCTGGCCCCGGCGGCGCGGCTCAATGCCTGGCCCGATGGCCGCGCCCGCCTCGCCGATTTGTGCGAGACCATGCCGGTGCCAGCCACCATGCGCACGCCGGGCGAGCCCATGGCCGAGCTGCTGTTTGCCGGCGCACTGTCCAAAGACTGGGAGAACCCCTCCAGCGTCGAGAACGTCATCACCATGTCGGCGGATCCCGCCATCTACGGCGCCCAGATGGGGATCCTTGCCAACCCCAACCTGGTCTACTCCGAGTATGCCGGGGTGGCCGAGGAGCTGGAGAAGAAAGTGGTGCGCCAGATAGCACTGCTGGCGGGTTACGATCCGGCCCGTGCCACCGGCATCTTCACCCAGGGGGGGACCTTCTGTAACCTCTACGGCTACCTGCTCGGCATCCGCAAGAGCCTGCCACAGGCCAAGCACAAGGGGCTCGGCCACTATCAGGATTACCGCATCATCAACTCCCAGGGCGGCCACTACTCCAACATCACCAACCTCTCCCTGCTCGGTGTCGACATCGAGAACAAGACCATCCGCATCCAGGTCGGCGAGAACAACGACATCGATCTCGACCACCTGGAACGCACCCTGACCGCCTGCTTCGCTCTCAAGCACGTGGTGCCCACCATTATGCTCACCATGGGCACCACCGACACCTTCGGGGTGGACCAGGTGAAACCCGTGGTCGAGCTGCGGGATCGCCTCTGCGAGCGGTTCGAGGTGTCGGTCAAGCCGCACATCCACGTCGACGCCGCCATCGGCTGGTCGATGATCTTCTTCCTGGACTACGACTTTGCCGCCAACCCGCTGGCCATCAACAGCGCTACCCTGGCGGGGATCGAGCGCAACGTGAGCCGCTTCGCCGAGCTCAAATACGCCGACTCCTTCACCGTCGACTTCCAGAAGTGGGGCTATGTGCCCTACACCTCCAGCCTGGTGATGATCAAGGAGCAGGATGACCTCAAGGCGATGGAGAATGACCCGGAGAACTTCTCCTATTTTGAGCGGGACATTCAGGGCCAGACCCACCTGCAGTCCACCATCGAGTGCTCCCGCGGGGCGAGCGGCCTGTTCGGTGCCTATGCGGCGCTCAACTACCTGGGGGTGGAGGGCTATCGCACCGTGCTGGCCCACTGCCTGCAAAACGCCAACTACTTCCGCTTCCGGTTAAGCCAGCTCGGCAACGTCAAGCTGGTGGCCCAGGAGAACCAGGGGCCGAGCGTGGGCTTCAAGATCTACAACCCCGAGTGGGTGCAGGACCCCGAGGCCGAGTTCGCCTTCGAGCTGGCGCGCAGCCCGGATGCGGCCTACAAGGCGCGCTTGCAGCGCAACACCGACTACCACCGCAGCCTGTTTACCGGGCGCGGCAAGGTTGGGCTCTACACCAACTGGGTGGAGGCCATCGCTCACTCCGACTATGACGCTCGTGGCAAGTACTCCTACATCGCCGGGGAGAAGGCGGTCTTCATGAACCCGGCCTGCGGCCGCGAACAGATCGACGCCTTTATCGACCATATCCGCGGTTGATGGTGCAGCAGTGACGGGGTGCAGGCGGGTTTCCCCCTGCGCCCTGCTTTTTTATACGCCAAGCAATTGAATCAAAAGGACTTGCTTGCGAATGGCCCGGGAAGTGTGAGGCGCTGCACGTTCCTCCCCTCTGTCTCCCTTTCTGACTTTTATCCTCCTGTTTTTTCCGTACGGTATGGACTCCAACGGGTTGATTTTTAGCCGTGGACATCAACAAAGGAGTCGTTATGGACAAGCACAGACGCAGAGTGACCCTGGGGCTGTTGAGTACCCCCCTGATCGCTACCCTCGCCGGTTGCAACAGCAGCAATGACAGCCAGGGGAGTGCGGCGGATTTTCGCACCACCCTGACCGACCGGCTGAGCGCCGAACTGCACGACGAGCAGACGGCCCGCCAGCTGGCCCCCTTCATCGAGGAGGCCTGCTTCAACATGACCCCGTCACGGGTCGCCATCGACCAGGTCCACTGCGTCATCGCCTTTGCCTTTGGCAATCGCCCCAACGCCTCGGGCAACCCGGATGAACTGGCCGAGCCCGGCCCCATGAACGAGGCGCTGGCCGCCTGCTGCGCGGCCCTCTATCGGCAAAAGCCGGTGCCCATGTACGTGCAGTGGGAGATCGCCCGCTACCTCGACTCGGCCCGCTATCCCGATATCCCGGCCCGGGATGTCATCTCCATCGAGCCTTACTGGGATAATGAAGGCAAGCTGGTCTACCTCAGTACGGACGGAGTGGTGGAGGCCATCGTCAGGGATTATGCCGGTGGAGAGGCTGCCGCCCTCGGCACGGCGGCCGTCATCGGTCACCGCGACCACGTCAAACGCTGCATCATCACCTGCCGTGCCCGCAAGGTGGCGAGCCATGCCCCGGAGGGGATCGAACTGCCCGTCTGGTATGACGAGCAATCCGATCAACCCTGGACCCGTCGCCGCGACCTCTATGTATTGCAGGACATGTCTGTTCAGTTGCTCGGGATAGCTCAGGTGAATATCGCTCAGGCTTATCCGAACGGCTGAGGACGCCGCTCGGCGGATGGTGCAGTAGCGGATGGTGCCGTAGATAGCGCAGTAAAAGAAAACGGCGGGATCATCCCGCCGTCTTTTATTGAAATAACCCTGCTTACTGTTTCTGGATGGCGGTCACGGTGAGCTTGCCGGCCGGGTTCTCGGCGTGAAAGCGCACCGCATCCCCCACTTTCAGATCCTGGAGCAGAGCCGGTTCGGCTACCCGAAACACCATGGTCATGGCGGGCATTTTGAGGTTGTCGATCGCCTCGTGCTTGATGCCGACCTTGCCGTTGGCCGTATCGATGCGAGTGATGACTCCCTTGGTCATCATCATGTCGCCCATCTCGTTCATGCCTTCCATCTGGCTCATCTGGCCCATGTCGTGGCCGGCATGGTTCATCATCTCCTCGGCCTGCAGGCCGGTATGGGTGGCAAGGCCAAGCAGCAGGGTCAGGGTCAGCGTCTTGTAGTTCATGGTGTTTCCTCGTCGTTGATTTAGATTCTTGGTTGTCAAAAAGGGCGCTGCCACCGGGTTAGCCGGCGGGGTGGTGCTCGGTCGCGCCCAGGTGCCGGCTGCGCCACAGGTAGTAGGCCGCAGGCAGCACCAGCAGGGTCAGCACCAGCGCGCTCACCATGCCGCCAATCATGGGGGCGGCGATGCGCTGCATCACTTCGGAGCCGGTGCCGTGGCTCCACATGATGGGCAGCAGGCCGGCGATGATGGTCACCACCGTCATCATCTTGGGGCGCAGGCGCAGGGCGGCGCCGTGGATCACCGCCCGGTGCAGGCCCGCCTGGTCCGGCTTGCCGCTGGCCACCAGGTCATCCCAGGCGTGGTTGAGGTAGACCAGCATCAAGACGCCGGTCTCCACCGCCACCCCCGCCAAGGCGATAAAGCCCACCCCTACGGCGACTGACAGGTTGAAGTCGAGCAGCCAGAGGGTCCAGATCCCGCCCACCACCGCCAGCGGCAAGGTGGTGAGAATGAGCAGCACCTCCTGGAAGCGGCGAAACGCCAGATAGAGCAGCAGCACGATAATGGCGACCGTGAGCGGCACCACGTAGGCGAGGCGCGCCTTGGCCCGCTCCATGTATTCGAACTGACCGGACCAGGTGAGGGCGTAGCCCGCCGGCAGCACCAGCTGCTTGTCCACCTCGGACTTGGCCTCTGCCACAAAGGAGCCGATATCGCGGCCGCGAATGTCCACGTAGACCCAGCCGTTGAGGCGCGCGTTTTCACTGCGCAGCATGGGGGCCTCGTCGCTGATATGGACTCGGGCCACGTCCGCCAGGGCGATGCGGGCACCGCTCGGGGTCACCAGCGGCAGCAGCTCCAGGCTGGCTATCGAATCGCGATAGCTTTGGGGGTAGCGCAGGTTGATGGGGTAACGCTCGCGCCCTTCGATGGTCTGGCCCACCTCCATGCCGCCCACCGCGGTGGCGAGCACCGCCTGTACGTCGGCAATGCTGAGGCCGTAGCGGGCCGCTTTCAGCCGGTCGATATCCACCTTGACGTAGCGGCCACCGGCCACCCGCTCGGCGTAGACCGATGAGGCGCCCTCCACCTTGCCGACGATCTGCTCAAGTTGCTGGCCGAGCTGCTGGATCACCTTGAGGTCCGGCCCCGCAATCTTGATGCCCACCGGGGTCTTGATGCCGGTGGCCAGCATGTCGATGCGGGTCTTGATGGGGGGCACCCAGGCGTTGGTGAGGCCGGGGAAGCGGATGAGGGAGTCGAGCTCCTCTTTGAGCTTTTCCGGGGTCATGCCGGGGCGCCACTGGTCGCGGGGCTTGAGCTGGATGCTGGTCTCCATCATCACCAGATCGGCGGGGTCGGTGGCCGATTCGGCGCGCCCTGCCTTGCCGAACACGTTCTGCACCTCGGGCACGGTACGGATCAGCTTGTCGGTCTGCTGCAAAATCTCCCGCGCCTTGCCCACCGAGATATTGGCCGCGGTGGTGGGCATATACATGATGTCCCCCTCGTCCAGCGGCGGAATAAACTCGGAGCCCAGGTACTTGAGCGGCCAGAATCCCGCCACTGTGACCACGGCGGCGATGGCCAGAGTGGTTTTCGGACGAGCCAAGACGGCTTTCAGCAGTGGCACATAGCCTTGGCTTAGCCAGCGGTTCAGCGGGTTGGCCTGCTCCGCCAGCACCTTGCCACGGATAAAGTAGCCCATGATCACCGGCACCAGCGTGATGGCGAGCCCGGCCGCGGCCGCCATGGCGTAGGTCTTGGTGTAGGCGAGCGGGTGGAACATCCGCCCCTCCTGCGCCTCCAGCGCGAACACCGGCAGGAAGCTGATGGTGATGATCAGCAGGGAGAAGAAGATGGGGGGCCCCACTTCTATGCTCGCCTCTGTGATGATGCGCCAGCGGTTCTTGTCGGTGAGCGCCTCCCGCTCCATGTGCTTGTGGACGTTCTCGATCATCACGATGGCGCCATCCACCATGGCACCGATGGCGATGGCGATGCCGCCGAGCGACATGATGTTGGCGTTGATCCCCTGCAGGTGCATCACGATAAAGGCGGTCAGGATGGCGATGGGCAAGGAGATGACCACCACCAGGGATGAGCGCAGGTGGAACAGGAAGGCGAGGCAGACCAGCACCACCACTGCAAACTCCTCCACCAGCTTGCCGGAGAGGTTGTCGATGGCGCGCTGGATAAGGTCGGAGCGGTCGTAGACGGTGACCACCTCCACCCCCTCTGGCAGGCTGCTCTTCAGCTCCGCTAGCCGTGCCTTGACCCCGTCTATGGTGTGCTGGGCATTCTCGCCATAGCGCATGACGATGATGCCGCCCACCACTTCTCCTTCACCGTTGAGCTCGGCCAGACCACGCCGGCTCTGGGGCCCGGTGACCACGTCCGCTACATCGCCCAGCAGCAGCGGGGCGCCGCGCACAGTGGTACCTAGCGGGATCTGCTTCAGATCCTCGACGCTCTTGAGGTAGCCGTTGGAGCGCACCATGTACTCCGCTTCCGCCATCTCGATGACGGACGCGCCGGTCTCCTGGTTGCCCTGCTTGATGGCGGTCTCGATAAGGGAGAGCGGGATGCCGTAGGCGCGCAGTTTGTCCGGGTCGACCCGCACCTGATACTGGCGCACCATGCCGCCTACGGTGGCGACCTCGGAGACCCCCTCCACCGTCTGCAACTCGTACTTGAGGAACCAGTTTTGCAGGGAGGTGAGCTGGCTGAGGTCATGCTTGCCGGTTCTGTCCACCAGCGCGTACTGGTAGACCCAGCCCACCCCGGTGGCATCGGGGCCGAGCTGGGGACGGGCAGAGGCGGGCAGGTTGGGCGCAACCTGGCTCAAATACTCCAGCACCCGGGCGCGGGCCCAGTAGAGGTCGGTGTTGTCGTCAAACAGCACATAGACGAAGGAGTCGCCGAAGAAGGAGTAGCCGCGCACCGTGGTGGCCCCCGGCACCGCCAGCATGGCGGTGGTGAGCGGGTAGGTCACCTGATCCTCCACCACCTGCGGAGCCTGGCCCGGATAGGCCGTCTTGATGATCACCTGCACGTCGGAGAGATCTGGCAGGGCATCCACCGGGGTCTGTTTGACCGACCAGAGCCCCCAGGCGGTGAGCATGAGGGTCAACAGCAGCACCAGAAAGCGGTTGCCCACTGACCAGCGAATAATCGAGGGGATCATGGTTTTGCTCCTTGCTCATTTTGTGCAGAGAGCTGAGCCTGTTTGTTGGCAACGTAGCGAATGATGGAAGGGATCATGATTTCTTCTCCATCTCGGGCATCGTCATCTGATGCTGGCTATGGTCCATGCCTTCCATCTTGCCCATCTCATCTGCCGCAGGCTTGGCGGTGTCGTCAGTTGCTGGTGCCTTCTCCTGATGGATGGTGGTGATGCGGTACTCCTCCCCCTCCTGCATTACCTGCAGGTGCAGGGTCTGCCCCTCGGCCAGCTTGCTGATGTCGACCCCCTCGGCAACGCTGAACTCCATCTCCATGGCGGGCCACTGCCATTCGGGGATGGGCTGGTGGGAGACCATCAGGGTGCGGTTGGCCAGATCGATGCTTTCAATCTCACCCTGGGTCCACACCTGGGCAGGTCGCACCGCCGTCATGCGCTGGAAGTCTGAATCGATGGCCGACTCGGAGTCGAGCAGGAACTGGGCCGAGCTGACGATGTTATCCCCAGCCTCTACCCCTGCCTTGATGGCAACCTTGTCGCCAAACTGGGGGCCCAGGGTGACGGCCACCGACTTGAAGCTGCCATCCCCCAGTGCCAATACCAACCTGTCCTGGCTACCGGTGCGGATCACCGCTTCGCTCGGTACCACCAGCCGGGGTTTGCCCTGTCCGGTGCGAATGCTCACCTTGGCGAACATATTGGGTTTCAAAAACTCGTCCTGGTTGTCAAAGCGCAGTCGAACCTTGAGGGTGCGGGTGGCGGCATCCAGGGTCGGGTAGAGGTAATCCACCTTACCTTGCCAACTGCGACCGGGGGCGTAGTCGAGGGTCATGGTGACCGGATCCCCCACCTTCAGCTGGGCCGCCTGACGCTCGAACACCTCGGCACTGACCCACACCTGCTTGAGGGTGCTGATGTTAAAGAGCGCTGCGGCGGGCTCCACATACTGGCCCTCGCGCACTTTCAGCTCGGAGACATAACCACTGCTCGGGGCATAGATGCGCACCGTCTCCTGCACCTGACGGCTGCCCTTGAGGGCCGCAATCTGATCCGCCGGCACCTGCAGGGACTTGAGCTTGCCCTCGGCGGCGCGCAGCAGCAGGGGGTTGGCTGTGTTGAGGGCGAGCAGGTATTCGTGCTGGGCATTGACCAGGTCCGGAGCGTAGAGCTCGTAAATCAGGCTCCCCTTGCTCACCTGCTGCCCCTCGCTCTTGATTGCGAGGGTGCGGATCCAGCCTGCCATGCGGGCGTTGACGGCTTCCAGCCTGTCCTCGTCATAGCCGACGTAGCCCACCGTCTCGATATGCTGGTGGATGGGGAGCTTCTCCACCTTGGCGAGCCGCACCCCCAGGTTCTGCTGGATCTCGGGGCTGATGGTGACGGTGCCCGGCGAACCGCCCTGTTTTTCCTCATAGACGGGGATGAAGTCCATCCCCATGTTGTCCTTGGCGGGGGCATCGCGCTTGTCGCGCGGATCCATGGGGTTGACCCAGTAGAGCGGCGTCTTCTCCTTGGCTGCAGTGCCAGTTGTGGTCTGCTTGGCGGCCCAGTAGCCGCCACCGGCGCCGAGGGCCAGCAGCAGGGCGGACATCAACAGTGTCTTGTTCATGACAAGCCTCCGGCGCGCGGGAGGCGAAGGGACGGCGGGCACGGCTGCGAGCAGGCAGACCGGATAACGGGGGGGAATGACATGGTATCTCTTCTCTTCTGTCAGGCCGCCAGTGTGGTGGTGTGCGCGGGCAGGGCATCACCACGAGGCGGCAAACGGGGCGCAGCTGTGTCAGCGCGCACGGCTCCCTGCGAGCAGGTCTGTTTGGCCGGGGCGCAGGGTCAGGCAAGGCGGTAGGTAACGGGCAAGCCGAGACTTGCTGTTGCCGCGAGAGAAGATCTTTCTAGTGGCGCAGCACCGACAACATCAGGTGTCGGCGCGGCCAGGAGGGAGGGTGAGTACCGCGGGATCGCAAAAAGGGGTCGCGTAGCCAGTTGTCCAGCACGCTGCTCGCCGTCCCGAGGGGCAGCAGCAACAGCGGCAGAGCGAGCAGGGTCAGCAGGGCAGCCAGCAGCGGCAGGCCGGGAGTACCGGTCGAGGTGAGCCCGCCGTGCATCTGGCACTCCTGGCTGGCGGCATCTTGCGCTCCCGCATCCGGGCTTGCCCCGTGGCAGGAGAGCCCCTGCATGGCGTTGTCGCTCATGGCCTGATTGCCGTGAGTCATGGCGGCGTTGAGGGCATCCACCCCGTGCCAGCCGATGCAGAGGGTGAGATTGCAGACGAGCATTAGCCCCAGCAACAGCCGGGCAATGCGTTCGATGGGCAATCTCGCTACGAGCATGGGAAAATCCTGACAATGACTGGGGGCACTGTAAACCTTACCTTGAGAGCAAGGTCAAGGTATGTGGGCAGCGGGATGGCGGCCGCGTGATCCCGCTCGCGGCTCGGGCCCGGCTGCGAGGTGTTGTCCCCTCTGGCGGATAAAAAAAGCCCCCGCATGGCGGGGGCTGTGACTCACGACTTACGACTTGGGTTTGCCGCCGGCGCGTTCCGAGCGCCGCATGATGAGGCGGAAGAACAGCGGGATGAAGAAGATGGCGATGAAGGTCGCCGCCAGCATGCCGCCGATGACCGGCCAGCCGAGGGCATGGCGGCTCGCCGCCCCGGCGCCGCTGGAGGTGACCAGCGGCACACAGCCAAGGATGAAGGCGAGGGAGGTCATCACGATGGGGCGAAAACGCAGCCGCGCCGCCTCCAGCGCCGACTCGATGAGGCTCATGCCCTCTTCGTGCTTCATCACCGCGAACTCCACGATCAGAATGGCGTTCTTGGCCGCCAGACCTACCAGGGTCACCAACCCTATCTGGAAGTAGACGTTGTTGGTCAGACCCACCAGCCAGGTGGCAAGCAGGGCGCCGAACAGGGCGAACGGCACTGCGGTGATCACCGCAAACGGCAGGCTCCAGCGTTCGTACTGGGCGGCCAGGATGAGGAAGATCATCACTATGCCGAAGCCGAAGGCGGTGCCGGCACTGCCGGCGGCCGCTTTCTCCTGATAGGCGGAGCCGGTCCACTCTAGCTTGGCGTCGTTGCCGAGGGACTCGTTGGCCACGGCTTCCAGCGCGGCGATGGCTTGACCGGAGCTATAGCCCGGCGCCGGCTGGGCCATGATCTTGGCCGCCTGGAAGATGTTGAAGCGCTCCACCAGTTCGGGGCCGGTGGCATCACGCACCGTCACCAGGCTGCTGAGCGGGATCATCTCCCCCTTGTCGGAGCGCACATAGACGTTGCGGATGTCGCTCTTCTTGGCGCGGTAGTCCGCCTCTGACTGCAACTGCACCCGGTAGGTACGGCCGAACTGGTTGAAGTCGTTGACATAGACCTGGCCGAAGGTGGCCTGCATGGTGTCGAACACGGCGTTGATGGGCAGCCCCAGCGCCTTGGCCTTCTCGCGATCCAGATCGAGATAGACCTGGGGCACGTTAGCGCGGTAGGTGCTGGTCACGCTAGCGAACTCGGGGCGCTGCTTGGCCGCCTCGAGGAAGCGCTGCACTTCGGCCGAGAAGGACTGGGCATTGCCGGTGCTGCGGTTTTGCAGGTAGGCCTCCAGCCCGCCGGTGGTGGACATGCCGGTGATGGGGGGCGGGTTGAAGGAGGCGACGAAGCCGTCCGCCAGCCCCATCAGGCTCATGCCCTGGAAGGTCTTGGCCAGGGAGAAGGAGTCCTGCCCGGCACCTTGCCGCTCGCTCCAGTCCTTCAGGGTGATGAAGCTAATGCCGCTGTTGCTGATGATGGCGTTGGAGAGGATGTCAAAGCCCGAGAAGGTGATGACGTCCTTGACGTTGGGGTTGGCCATCGCCATCTGGTCGAAGTCGTTCGCCACCGCCTGGGTGCGGGTGAGGGAGGCCGCATCCGGCAGCATGACGGCGGAGAGCAGGTAGCCCTGATCTTCGTTCGGCACCAGCTCGCCTGGCACCTTCATCAGCAGGCCGTAGATGGAGACCAGGATGAAGGCGATGATGGTGAACGCCACCCCGACCCGGCGGTTGAGGAAGGCCACCCCGCGCACGTAACGGCGGGTGAGGCCGTCGAAGGCGTTGTTGAACCAGACGAAGAAGCGGGCCGGCTTGTGGTGGCCCTCTTTGAGCAACACGGCACAGAGGGCCGGCGACAGGGTCAGCGCCACCAGACCGGAGATGGCTACCGACACCGCCACCGTGATGGCGAACTGCTTGTACATCACCCCGGTCATGCCGCCCATGAAGGCGACTGGCAGGAACACGGCGCACAGCACCAGCACGATGGCGACCACCGGGCCGGAGACCTCCTGCATGGCGAGGATGGCCGCCTCTTTGGGCGAGCACTTTTTCTCCTGCATAATCCGCTCGACGTTCTCCAGCACCACGATGGCGTCATCCACCACGATACCGATGGCGAGCACCATGCCGAACAGGGTCAGCAGGTTGATGGAGAAGCCCAGCACCAGCATGCCGGCGAAGGTGCCGATGAGCGACACCGGCACCGCGATGCAGGGGATCAGGGTAGCGCGGAAGTTCTGCAGGAACAGATAGACCACCACGAACACCAGCACGATCGCCTCGAACAGGGTGTGTACCACCTCCTCGATGGAGATCTTCACGAACTCGGTGGTGTCGTAGGGGATCTGGTATTCGATGTCCTGCGGGAAGCGCTCCTTGAGGCGCAGCATGGTGGCGTGCACCTGATCGGCCACTGCCACGGCGTTGGCGCCCGGTTGCAGATAGGTGGCGATACCGATGGCCGGCTTGCCGTTGGCCTTGGCCAGCAGGTCGTAGTCCTTGCCACCGAGCTCGACCCTGGCCACGTCCTTGACCCGGATCTTCGAGCCGTCCGGCATGGAGCGGATGATGATGTTCTGGAACTCGCGTACATCCTCCAGCCGTCCCTTGGTCTGCACCGTGTAGGTGAAGTCGATGGGGGCCGTGGTGGGCTGGGCGCCGATCTTGCCGGCCGCAAACTGGGTGTTCTGCTCGCGGATGGCGCCGATCACGTCGCTCGGGGTGAGCTCGAGCTGGGCCAGTCGATCCGGTCTGAGCCAGATGCGCATGGCGTAGTCGGTGCCGCCGAACAGGGTGGTGTCGCCGACCCCGGGAATCCGCTTGAGCTCGTCGATGATGTTGAGCAGGGCGTAGTTCGACAGGTAGGTGGTGTCGAAGGTGCCATTAGGCGATTGTAGGGTGACCACCTGCAGGATCGAGGTCGATTTCTTCTTGACCGTGACCCCCTGCTTCTTCACCTCTTCCGGCAGCTGGGCCATGGCGGCCGAGACCCGGTTGTTGACGTTGATGGTGGCCTGATCCGGATCGGTGCCGATCTCGAAGTAGACGTTGAGGTTCATCTGGCCGTTTGAGGCCGAACCCGACTGCATGTAGAGCATCCGCTCCACGCCGTTGATCTGCTGCTCGAGCGGTGCAGCCACCGTCTGGGAGATCACCTCGGGGGTGGCGCCCGGATAGAAGGCGGTGACCGACACCACCGGCGGGGTGATCTGCGGGTACTGCTCGATGGGGAGCGATCGCATCGCCGCCAACCCGCCCAGCACTATGATGATCGAAATCACGCTGGCGAAGATGGGGCGTTCGATGAAGAACTTGGAAAACATACGAACTCCTTACTTGGCCGCGTTCTGGCCGACCATCTTGCCGGTGATCGCCTTCATCTCGGAGGCCGTGACGGGCTTGACCACGGCGCCGGGGCGGGCCTTCATCAGCCCCTCGACGATGTAGCGCTCACCGGGCTCGAGGCCGCTGTCGATCAGCACGCCGCTGTCGACCACGGAACCGAGCTTGACCGGGCGGGGCACTACCTTGTTCTCTTTGTCCACCACCATCACCATGCGGTCGGCCTGGGACTGGACGATGGCGCGCGGCGGCACCAGGATGGCATTTTTGCGGGTGCCCAGATCGATGGTCATGCGCACGAACTGGCCTGGCAGCAGCACGCCGTCCTTGTTGTCGAAGATGGCACGGGCCCGGATGGTGCCGGTCTGCGGGTCGACCCGGCTGTCGGAGAAGTTGAGCTTGCCCGCTTCGGGGTAGACTGAGCCGTCCGCCAGCCGGATGTGGGTGCGCCAGTTGGTGGCATCCTTGGCCTCAATCAATCCCTTTTTCACCGAGTTCTCGAAGTTGAGGCGATCCTGCTCCGAGTAGGAGAAGTTGACGTAGAGGGGATCGAACTGGGTGATGGTGGTGAGCAGGCCGTTTTCGCCGCTGGTGGAGATGAGGCTGCCCTCGGACTGGGAGCTCTTGCTCGCCATGCCGTTGATGGGGGCGGTGACCTGGGTGTAGCTGAGGTTCAGTTCGGCCTCTTTCACCTTGGCCTGGGCGGCCTGATGGCTGGCGATGGCGGCCTCGTAGTTGGCGATGGTGTCATCATAGTCCTTGCGGCTCACCACCTGGCGCTTGAACAGCGGGATGATGCGATCCCGGTCGGCGCGCGCCTTGTTGAGGCGGGCCTGCTCCTGGGCCAGGGTGCCCTTGGCCTGCTCCAGCGCCACCTTGTAGGGCTCGGGGTCGATCAGGAACAGCGCCTGACCGGCGGTGACCGGCTGCCCCTCGATGTAGGTACGCTTGAGCAGGATGCCGCTCACCCGGGAACGCACGTCAATTTCGCGAAAGCCGGCGGTCTCGCCCACCATTTCGGTGGTCATCGGCACGTCGGTCAGCTTGACCTCGGCTACCACCACGGGCACCGGCGGCAGTGCCTGGGCCCCGGAGGCCGGTTCATCACCACAGGCGGTCAGTGCGCTGGCCAGTGCCAGGGCGATACAGCCGTGCTTGAACATCTCTTCCCTGACGTATTGCACCTTCATCATCACACTCCTGTGGGATGGTGCGCGATTGCCGCGCCCAGCCTTTTTCTTCATGAACATGGTTAACTGCATGGTTACAAATTTAACTCATTGGATTACTGACAGTTTTCTAATGATAGAGCACGAATATTGAACCCAGGCTGCTCGACACTGAAAGTTGTCGGTGTCGATCGCGCAGTGGCGGAGGGGGCCGCGACAATTTGTGTCAGGCAGGCAGACCCTGCATCGTGACCTTGCTGGGGAGCAGGAGACCCGGAGGGAATTATAAGAAGGAAAAAGCGGGGGAAGTGGGGGCTTGGTCACAGAGGGGGCTTCAAATGCCCCCTCTGTTGTGGTTGTCAGGCGAAGCAGGCCCAGATGGGGGCGTGATCCGAAGGTTTGTCGATACCGCGCAGCTCGTAGTCGATGCCGGTCTCGGTCACGGTGTCCTTGAGGGCGTCGGAGGCCATGATGAGGTCGATGCGCAGGCCCCGGTTCTCGTCAAAGCCTTTGGAGCGGTAGTCAAACCAGGAGAAGCGCTCGCACTCGGTGGGGTTGGCGGCGCGGAAGGTGTCGGTCAGGCCGAACCCTTTCAGGCGCTCCATCCATTCACGCTCGATGGGCAGGAATGAGCACTTGCCATCCCGCAGCCAGCGCTTGCGATTGGCCTCGCCGATGCCGATGTCGAGATCGGTGGGGGAGATATTCATATCCCCGATCAGCACCAACTGATCGCCCGGGGTGTGGTGGGTCTCCAGATAGTGTTGCAGATCCTCGTAGAACTTCTGCTTGGCCGGGAACTTGGTCTCGTGATCCTGGCTTTCACCCTGCGGGAAGTAGCCGTTCATCACCTTGATGAGGGAGCCGTCTTCGCGCTCGAAGGTGGCCATGATCATCCGGCGCTGGGCCTCTTCATCGTCGGTGGGGAAGCCTTTCTCCACCTTGATCGGCTTCTGCTTGCTCATGATGGCCACCCCGTAGTGGGCCTTCTGGCCGTGAAACGCCACGTGATAGCCCATGGCCTCCACGTCGGCCAGCGGGAAGGCCTCGTCGTGCACCTTGATCTCCTGCAGGCCGATCACATCCGGCTGATGCTTGTCGATGATGGCTTGCAGCTGGTGCAGGCGGGCGCGCAGGCCATTGATATTGAAAGAGATGATCTTCATGTCCGGGATGCTCATGTCATTTTTATAATTGGCTATTGGACTAGGAATCCGCCGTGGATGCAAGTTCGGGGGCTGTGACAGGCGTAGCTGCTCGGTAACCTGTTCACGAGCTGTCGCGAGAGGCTGTCAGCAAGGTGAAGCGCAGCGCAGGAACCGGAGCGTATAAATATACGTGAGGATTCCGAGCTGCACATGAGCCTTGATCACGGCCTCGCAGCAAGATCGTGGGCAGGTTGTCAGCGGGTCATCTTCTTGACAAACACCACCACAAACAGCGCCAGCGTGAAGCTGCCGGTAAAGGCCTCGAAGGCGGCGAAGAGCCTTGAGAGGCCGATGGGGGTGAAGTCGCCATAACCCAGGGTGGTGAAGGTCACCACGCTGTAGTAGAGGCACTCCAGCAGAAAGATGGCGTTCTGCTCAAAAGGGGCGCCGGGCCGGTAGATGAGGTGGTTGCCGTTGAAGCTCAGGCCAAAGAAGAAGTAGAAGATGCTGCAGATGAAGATGAGCAGCAGGGAGAAGAGCACCACCCGCATGGGGGCCTCGCCGTAGCCGCAGAACAGATCGACGATCCAGGAGGTGAAGCGCTGGCTCGACCAGAACGGCAGCTGCAGCCGGCGCATGGTGAGCTCCTGCTGGATGTAGCGGCCGGACATGGTGAAGATGCCTTGCGCTTCCGAGGCTTTGCGCAGATCGCGATAGGTCTCTTCGGCCTCTTTGAGCCAGATGCGGGCCTGCACCGGGTCGCGCTCCTTGCGGCCGCGCCGCTCCTGCATCAGCCGCTTGCCAGTATCCAGGTTGTCGAGGCGGGTGTTGTGCCAGCGAATGCCGAGCAGGTTGACGTCGTCGAGGGTGGCGCAGTGCAGGTTCGCTTCGCTGAGATCCGCCTTCATCAGGCTGCCGCCCTTGATGCGAATGCCGTAGAGGTGGGCTCCCTGCAGATTGGCACGGTAGAGGTTGCACTGCTCCAGCAGGAACCCCTGCGGGGCCCCTTTTTTCACCAGGTTGAGGCCCGCCAGATTGGCGCGGGCCAGCTGCAGGCCGTGGCACAGCCCGCCCTGCTGGATGTAGTGCTCCAGCTCGCGGGCGGTGTGGGGATCCTGATGATTGGCGTGGGGATCGTGCCAGCGGCACAGATCATGGTCCCCCGCCTCTTCGCTGCAGTGGCGACCGTCCGCCACCAGATATCGACACATGGCCATCGCCACTTTCCTCCCTTTGCCGAGTCAGTATCAGCATAGGCGAGCGGGCTCTGGTCAGCTGAGCTGGGTAAACTCCTGACGCAGCTTGCGAAAACGATCCTGCTGGGCCGGATTGAGGGGGATGCCGTCCAGCACCTCCAGGGTCTCCTTGCACTCGGCGCCAAACTCCGGGCTCTTGCGGTTTTTTTGCATCAGCTGCAGCAGCACCTGGATCTTGTTGAGGGCGGCGCCGGTATTGGCCGGGGCCCGGCGCAGCGCCTCGCGAAAGTGGCCGAGCGCCTGCTCCAGCTCGCCGCTCTGATAGGCCTTGATGCCCAGCTCGTTGAGCTGCTGGTAGCGCTGGCGACGCTCGAGCACCGTTTTGTCGTCGCGGGTGGCCTGGATGCAGGTGGTGAGCAGCCGATCTTCGTCTTCGGCCAACAGCGCCTGCAGGCTTTCGGCATATTCGAATTCACCGAGCTGATAGAGGGCGAGGATGGTCTCGCCCAGCAGGCTGGGGGGCATGGTGGCCGGCTGATCGAGCCAGTTCTGGTTGGCGCGGTAGAGCATCTTCTTGCCCTTGAGCAGCTCGCCCAGGGCGATCTGCACCCGGGCCTGGCAGATCTGCTCGAACACTGGGTAGTTGAACTCCGACATCATCAGCGAATCGCGGATGCGCGACAGGGCCGAGTTGACCTGCTTTTGCAGGTTGGCGATGTGGTAGATGTCGTTGCTGTTGAGGGCGTAGAGGGTCAGCGACTGGATATAGGCCCCCAGGTAGTGGGGGGTGCGATGAATGGAGTTGCGCGACAGGTCGATGAGGGAGAGCAGCACGTCCTTGGCCTGGGCGTAGTCGTGGCGCAGCAGGCACACCTCTGCCAGCCGGCGGGAGAGCTGCACCGACTGGGGCGAGATGTCGACCGCCCGCTTGAGCTCCTGCTGGGCCTGCTCGTCGTTGCCGAGCGCGAGCTGGGACTCTGCCAGCCAGAGGTGGGCCTCCACCATCAGCGGGGTGTTCTTGAGGGTCGCCTGCAGGTGGCTCACTGCCTCTTCGTTCAGCCCCAGGGTGTGGCACGCCTTGCCGAGAGTGAGCCGGGCCCAGCTGTTCTCCTGGCCGGCCAGCAGCTGGCGCATCAGGCTGCGGGCCTCCTTGGCCTGGCCCAGCTTGAGCTGGGTGTCGGCTTGCAGGCAGCGGCAGAAGTTGGCAAAGCGCGGCACCGCGTCGGCCCGCTCGGCGCAGGCGGCGAGCAGGGTGGGCAGATCCTCTTTGGCAAGGGCGCTGAACACGCTCTCCAGCGCCTGACGGCGGGCGAGGGCGCGTTTGAGACGAAACGAAAACTGCTCCTGGGAGAAGGGCTTCATCAGGTATTCGTCGGGCTCGGCCTCCAGCGCGCTCAGCACCATGGCGCGGGAGCTGTCACCGCTTACCATGATCACCACGCTCTGGGGCGGAATGAGTTTCTGATCCCGCAGGCTCTCCAGCAGCTGGCGGCCGTTCTCGCCGACCCCTAGCTCGTAATCGAGCAGGTAGATGTCAAAGGTCTCTTTCTGGCAGCGCCGTCTCGCCTCTTCGGCCGAGTTGACATAGGTGATGCGGTTGATGCCGATGTTGATCAGCATCGCCTTCATCATCACCTGAAAGGAGCGCTGTTCGTTGACCAGCAGGATGCGCTTCGGTTTGGGTGGGGCTTTTTTCTCTGGCTCGGATTCCGGTGTCTGCATCTGTCTGGTCAGGGCGCTACGGGCGGATAACAGAAGTGTGCCACCAAAGCGCGCAGACAGGCAATTGAACATGGGGCGCTGCCGCGGTTTTTCCGCCAAGCCCCGCCATTCATGGCTTCTGCCGGACCAAATAGGGGGGCGGATTGGGGGAGGGGAGGCGGCGGACTCCTGCCTGACTTGAACGGCGAAGCCGCCCACCGCCCGGCGCTGAGATCGCCCCTTCGGGTGGTTTTTTTTCCGGACGGGGATTGTGCGCTCAGGTGTCTTTTGATACCACTGAACGCTTTCCCCTGCGGATCAGCTGCCATTGCGCGACAAGGAGTTCCCATGCGCCTGCCCCCCTTTCCTCCGCTGGTCTGGATCGTGATCCTGGGCACCTTCATGGTACGCACCAGTTTTTTCATGGTCTGGCCCTTTCTCTCCATCTTGCTCTACCGGGAGTATGATCTCTCGGCGTCCGGCATCGGGATGCTGCTGGGCGGCGCGGCCGTGCTCTCCTGCCTCATCGGCTTCTACGTCGGCTGGCTCTCCGACCGGCTCGGCCGGCGCACCATACTGCTGCTCGGCTGCGCCCTGTCGTGCGGCGCCTACCTGCTGCTCGGGTTCGGCCACTCCCTCTGGCTCATCGCCCTCGGGGTGTTTGGCTCAGGTCTCTCCTACGCCTTCATCGACACGCCGGGCAAGGCGCTGATGGGGGATCTGCTGCCCGAGAAGGCGCAGCGGGAGCTGGCTCAGCACCTGCGCTACTTCCTGCTCAACGTGGGGGCGGGAGTGGGTCCGCTCATCGGCGTCATGGTGGGGCTGGGTGCGCGCCAGGAGACCTTCGTGGTGACGGCCGCCAGCTATGGCCTGCTCGGCATCGCCTTCCTGCTCGGTTTTCGCCGCGAGTGCGCTGGCCGGCCGGATGCGGGTCTCACCCTGGGGGCCATGCTCAGGGTGGTGGGGCGGGATCGGGCCTTCATGCTGTTCATCCTCGCCAACCTGCTGATGATG
Organism: Aeromonas sp. DNRA1; assembly: GCF_963888745.1. Taxonomy (NCBI): domain Bacteria; kingdom Pseudomonadati; phylum Pseudomonadota; class Gammaproteobacteria; order Aeromonadales; family Aeromonadaceae; genus Aeromonas; species Aeromonas sp. DNRA1. The sequence goes on from NZ_CAWPKQ010000002.1 coordinate 583,079, forward strand.
CTGGTCTACGCCCAGGTGGAGTCGCCGCTGATCCAGTACCTGACCCGCGCCGGTTCCCCCGAGGTGGAAACCCTGGTGGCCCTGCTGGTGGCCACCAATGCGTTGACCATCATCACCCTGCAGTTTCCGCTGCTGCACCTGACCCGGCGCTGGCGGGTGAGCCTGCGGCTGCAGTTCTCCATCCTGCTGATGGCGTCTGCCCAGGTGCTGTTCGCTCTGTCGAGCCCAGCCCTGCTGTGGCCCTGGCTGGTGGCGGTGTTCTTGCTGAGCGTGGGGGAGGCGGTGCTGTTCCCGCTCTTCAACGTGCTGATCGACGAGATGGCACCGGCCCACCTCAAGGGGAGCTACTTTGGGGCCAGCGCACTGGCCGGGCTCGGCTGGGCGCTCTCGCCCCTGGTGGGGGGCTGGCTGTTGCAGATGTGGGGCGGCCCGGCCCTGTTCGCCCTGATGACCGCGATTTGCGTGCTGGTGTTTTTCCTCTATGGGGCGGGCAACCGGGTGGCGCGTCCGTCTGCCGACTCGGCCGGCTGCGGGGAGTAATACGGAAGTAGCTTGGCTGTGGTCACTGGCCTGATGCCAAGCCGCCGGTGGCCCCGGCGCCTTGGTGCATTCCCATCGACTCGCGCCGACATGAAGAGAACGAGGCCCCGCAGTGCGGGGCCTCTTTTTATGACGGCTGGTTTATAGCTGCTGATTTATGGTTTTTTGGCCACCAGGTAGGGGGCGAACTGGGGTGTATGGCTGGCGGCGAAGCCCTGCTCGGTCTTGACGATGAGATAGACCGCAAGACCGTGCGCTTTGGCAAAGGCCATCGCCTGCTCCGGCCCCATCACCATGAGGGCGGTGTCGAGGGCGTCGGCCTCGAGCGCGGTCGGGGTGATGACGCTGGCGGAGACCAGCTTGTGGCTGATGGGCTGGCCGGTGGCGGGGTCGATGATGTGGGAGTAGCGCTTGCCGTCGAGCTCGTAGTAGTTGCGATAGCTGCCGGCGGTGCTGAGGGCCATGCCGTTGGGGATCACCACGTCCGAGAAGGCGCCGGGCTGGTCGGACGGCTCGACGATGGCCACTCGCCAGGGCTTGCCCTTGGCGTTGTTGCCCTTGCTGCGCACGGCGCCGGCCACCTCGATGAGGTAGTTGTGCACCCCTTTTTGCTCCAGCAGGCCGGCAATCTCGTCAGAGGCCGCCCCTTCGCCCAGGGTGGAGAGATCGAGGTATAGATCGGGGATGCGCTTGCCGAGCAGGAAGTGATCCCCCTCGGGCACCAATGTCAGCCGGTCGATGCCCACCTTGTGGCGGGCGCTGGCGATCTGCTCGGCGCTGGGCCGTTTGACGGGCCGCTTGTCCGGCCCGAATCCCCACAGGTTGACCAGCGGCCCCACGGTGACGTCGAGCTTGCCTGCGGTGAGATGGCCGGCGTCGATGCCCTGCTGCACGATGTTGGCCATGGTGGCGGGAATGACCATGGGGGGCTGGCCGCGGCCCTGATTGAAGCGGGAGATGAGGGAGTTTGGGTCGTAGGTGGAGATCTCGTGATTCATGCGCAGCAGCAGGGCATCGACCTCTTGCTGCAGCGCCGGCTCGCCGCCCGGGAAGGGGTCGCTCAGGGTCACCGCGTAAAAGGTGCCCATGGTCTTGCCCTCAATGCGGGTCTGGGTCGGGGCTGGCTGACAGGCGGTCAGCATCAGCAGCAGGGTCAACAACAGGCCACGGTGGGCCGGGCGAGCAAAAAGCGACATGACGGATCTCTTTGGCTGAAACGGATGGCACGGGGCGCAAGCGTGCCGGGGTCGCCAGCTTAGCCAAGGGGGCGGCGGCGGGCGAGTCGCGGCTGGACAAAAGTGCGGGGGATAATTAAACAAAGAGTGATTAGTGCGTGGCGCGGGCGGTTCGTCCAGACAAAAAATGGGGATAATCTGGTGACCTGACCCGCAGCTTTGCGCTAAAGACATAGCCGAATGACGACACTTGAGTAGAATAAGGTCGATTTTGACAGCATGTTTGCCAGCCATGGTGCGAGCCCGCAGGCAATTGTGTTGCCATCTATTGCCAATCAAAGGAGAGGATGATGAAAAAGGCGATTACCCTGCTGTTTCTGAGCACCCTGGCGGCCCCGGCTCTGGCCGATGAGTGCGCGTTGGTCATCGAAGGCAATGATGCCATGCAGTACAACCTCAAGGAGATGAGCGTCCCGGCCACCTGCAAAGAGGTAACCGTGACCCTGAACCATACCGGCAAGATGCCGGTGACCGCCATGGGCCACAACTGGGCGCTGGCCAACACCGCCGACTATCAGGCCGTGGCCACTGCCGGCATGAGTGCCGGTGCTGACAACAACTACCTGCCCAAGGATGACCCGCGCGTGCTGGCCCACACCAAACTGGTGGGCGGCGGCGAGAGCACCAGCGTCACCTTCAAGACCGACGGCCTGGCCGGCAAAGATCTCACCTTCTTCTGCTCCTTCCCCGGCCACTTCGCCATGATGAAGGGCACCTTCAAGGTCGGCTAAACACCGCTTGTCGAGCCAGAAGCCGGGCACTGCCCGGCTTTTTTGTGGCCGCTTGCGGCGTCAGTTGGATGTCAGTGCGGGCGCTATGGCGCGCCGTTTTATGATCCGGCGCCGGGTGAGCGGGGGAGTGAGAGGGTAAAATAGGCGCCTTTCGGGCCTGCTGGGCCCGCTCGAGAGGAAGCAGGTCGTCATGAAAACCATGAAATGGGTGATCAGCGGTTGCCTGCTGCTGGTGTGCGCCATCGCGCTGGCAGCGGAGCCGCCGGTCAAGAAGAGCAGAAACGGCATCTGCCATCCCCAGGGCGGTACCTATTACAGCCGTACCAAGCACTACACCCCCTACAACTCCATGCAGGCCTGCCTCGACAGCGGCGGACGGGCGCCCAAACGCTGACCGGTGTCAGGCCTGCTCCTGCCGCCTACTTGGGCTGCAGGGTAAAGAAGGCGATGGCGCTCTTCTTCTGGCAGTCGAAGTGGATGCTCTGCTCGCCGCTGATCAGCAGGGTCTCGTTGACCGCCATGGGGTGGCCCGCCGCCGCGAGCTGGCCGCTCAACAGGTAACAGAGATAGGTCTTGTCCGCTTCCAGAGTGAGGGTGAGCGGGAAGGGCAGGTTGAGCACCCGCACATTGGCGCTGAGGCGGGCCGGATCATAGATGAGCCCCAGATCCGTCACCTCTTTTTTCAGCAGTTCGCAGTGGGTGTCGTCATCCCCGCAGAAGTGGGCCGCCTCGAAGGTAGCGTAGGGGTGGCCGTTGAGCACGAAGCCGGCCCCGCTGATGGGCAGCAGGATGCGCTGATAGCCGGGGAATTTCGAGAAGGGGCCGGCCCCCTTGATGGGCGCCGAGCTCAGCCGGTAGGCAAAATCGAGCTTGTCGAGGCTGGCGCCGGCAGGGGAGATGAGGATCTGGGCTGTGGTGCCCTGCTTGTTCTTCCAGGGCATCTTCAGCTGGTCGGACTCTTTTATCAGGGTGATCAATGGCGCCTCGGCAGGTGGTGAGCGGGGTTAATCGTGTGGCCAGTGATACCACCCAACCCGCCGCTCCACAAGGTTGCCGCCGTCGCTGGCCATCCGCTTGCCCACTATTTCGCCGATGCCACCCGCTTCGCCCCTCCTGGTCCCCTGCCGCGTCGTCAGCCCTGTATGAAATGCCGCCACTTGGGCAAGGCGGGCAAGGGCAAAGCCTCGGGCTGTGATCCCGGCGCTGTTAAAGCGGCGGCGGCTCGCTACACTGGCTGCTCTGTTGCCCAAGGAGGCCCCATGACTCACAAGATCATTCTGGATACCGATCCCGGTATCGATGACGCCATGGCAATTCTGTTTGCCGAAGCCCACCCCGCCATCGAGCTGCTCGCCATCACCACCGTATTTGGCAATGCCACCATCGAGAACGGCACCCGTAACGCCCTCTGGCTCAAGCAGCAATACGGCATGAAGGCGGACGTGGCGCAGGGGGCGGCGGCCCCGCTGCGGCGCGAACCTGTGGGCCCGACGACCGTGGTGCACGGGCCGAGCGGATTTGGTGACGTGACGGCGGGGGAGGTGACCCTGGCGCTGGATCCCCGGCCGGCCTGGCAGTATATCGTCGAGGCGGTGAAGGCCGCGCCCGGCGAGATCACCTTGGTCACCATAGGTCCGCTCACCAACCTGGCGCTGGCGCTGCAAGAGGCCCCCGAGATCACCGGCCTGGTGAAGCAGGTGGTGGTGATGGGGGGCGCTTTTGGCGTCAACGGCCATCGCGGCAACGTGACTCCCTATGCCGAGGCCAACATCCACGACGATCCGGATGCCGCCGACCGGGTGTTCACCGCCGACTGGCCGGTGGTGATCATCGGGCTGGACGTGACCCAGCAGAGCTTCTTCAGCAGCGCCTATCTGGATGCACTGCGCGACGATGCGGGGGAGCCGGGGCGCTTCCTGTGGGATGTGAGCCGCTTCTACCTGCGCTTCTACTCGGAACGGATCGGGCTCGACGGCTGCCACGTACACGATCCATCTGCCATCGCCTACGTGATCGATCCAACCCTGTTCACCCTGCGCGAGGGGCCGGTACGGGTCATCAGCGAGGGGCCCGCCATCGGTCACACCCTGCAGAAATTTGACGGCAAGTCCCACCCCCACGACGGCTGGGCCGATTACCGTGCCCAGCAGGTCGGGGTGGCGGTGCGGGATCAGGCGCTGCTGGCGCTCTATCGGGAGACGCTGGTGGCCTGGGGCCGCAGCCGTTAGTGGGCTCGGCGAGCGGGGGCCTTGCGGCCGGGATTGAGGCGCGGCTGTGATCCGCGCCAAACAATCGGGGGCCAGTTGCGGCTTATACTGTCCGCAACCGTGTGAAGAAGGAGAAACAGGATGGCCTGGTTGTCGTTGCTGGTGGCGATCGCCCTCATCTGGTGGTTGATGAAGCTGGGGCGTGGCCCCCTGTTCGAGATCCGGCTTGCGCCCGGCAAGGTGCAGGTCAAGCGGGGCAAGGTGTCGCCGGCGTTCATCGAGCATGCCAGGCAGATCCTGCGCCACGAGACGGTGCGCGGGCGCATCCTGGGTCAGCGCGATGGCGATGGGGTCAAGCTGGTCTTCTCCCGCTCCATCCCCGAACCGGTGGCCCAGCGCTTTCGCAACATCTTCCCCTATGGCGATTACCGGCTGGGGGCGGTGCCGCTCTCCGGCTCCAAACCGCGCAAGGGGTGAGTCATCACTCACATAGCAAACGGGCCTCCACTGGAGGCCCGTTTCGTTATGGTCGGCGTGACTTATTGGTGCAGGGCGCGCTGGGCCTTGACCGTCTCCGGCTTGATGGCCACCCCTTCATTGCCCCAGGAGGCGCGCAGGGTGTTGACCAGCTCGGCGATCTGTTGATCGTTGAGGGTCCAGCCATAACCCGGCATGTGGTAGCCGATGTTGCCCTGGGTGACCGGGGTCTCGGCGCCGTGCAGCAGCACGTTGAGCAGGCTGCTCGGATCCTCGGCCAGCACGGTCTGGTTGCCCACCAGCGAGGGGATGACGTGGTCATTGCCCTGACCGTTGACCCCGTGGCAGGTGGAGCAGTACATGGCGTAGTCCGCCTTGCCACCGGCGCTGGCGTAGGCCCGGTTGCCCTTGCTGACCGCCGCGTCGTCGTCGAGTTCGGTCAGGTAGGTGGCGATACTGGCCAGATCCGCGTCGCTGAAATACTGGCTGCTGTGCGTGATCACTTCCGCCATGGGGCCGCTGACGGCCTGATGCTGGCTGCGCCCGGTCTTCAGCAGGTCGATCAGCGCCTGCTTGTCGTAGCGGGTGCCGCGAATGTTGGGGGCATACCAGCCATCCAGGGTGGCGCCGCTCAGATAGAGGGGATCCGCCTCGGTCAGGGCTTTTTCCTGCATGCCGAGCCCGCGCGGGGTGTGGCAGCTGCCACAGTGGCCCGCCCCCTGCACCAGATAGGCGCCGCGATTCCACGCCTCGCTCTTGCCGGCCACCGGGGTAAAGCGACTGTCATCGTGATAGACCCAGTTCCAGCCGTTGAGAGGCCAGCGCATGTTGAGCGGCCAGGGGATGTCGCTCTCCTTGTTGGCAACAGCCTGCGGCTGCACATCCTGCATCAGGTAGTGGTAGAGGGCGGTGAGATCCTCATCGCTCATCTTGGCGTAGGCGGTGTAGGGCATGGCCGGGTAGAGGGGATCGCCGCTGCGGGTGATCCCTTCGCGCATCACCTTGATGAACTCGGGCAGGCTGTAGTTGCCGATGCCGTGGGTCTTGTCGGGGGTGATGTTGGTGGCATAGACGGTGCCGATGGGGGTGGGGAAGCCCTTGCCGCCGGCCAGCGGCTTGCTCGCCTCGCTGGTGTGGCAGGCGGCGCAGTCCCCCAGCTTGGCTACGTATTCGCCGGCCGACATGGCAGGCGCGGCCTGCAGGGTGAAGGCGGGCAGGGCCAGCAGCACGGCGCTGGCTGTCAGGGTCAGGGTACGGATCATTTGGCACCTCCCTTGTGCATGGCAACCAGCTCGTTGACGGCGCGCCAGGCTTGATCGATGGCGGAGTGGGCGTAGGGGCTCCAGTCCGAGTCAGAGTTGGCGATGGTGATGTTGCCGACCGGCTGGCGGCCCAGCTCGATCCACTTGTCGCATTGCTCCTCGTCATCAAACAGGGTGTTGGTGATGTAGGAGTAGCCGTGGGACCAGCGGTTGACCGTGATGGCGAGGATATCCTGCTCATGGTTGAAACCGGCGCCGCCCAGCATCCCCTGCAGCTGTTCGCGGATCATCTGCTCGTGCTGCTCGAACGGCATGCCGAGGATCATGGCGCGCCCCTTGCGGGACTGCTCGCGGGCCGAGAGGCCGCTGCCCGGCAGGGTCGGCACGTAGACCATGTGCAGACACATGGGCTGATCCGGGTTCTTGGGATGCTCGTAGCCACCGAGGTTGACCGGGTAGTCGAGCTTGACCCGGCTGTAGGGGGCAGCGGGGGAGTAGACCTCGTGCACCCCCAGCTTGACGAAGGACTGCCAGTTCTTGATCACCACCTTGGTGTAGACCAGCGGCGCCTTGACGTTCTGGCGCAGCGCCTCCTTCTGGGGCTCCGGCATCTCGGGCACCATGTAGGGGATCATCATGTTGTAGCCGGCCATGATGGACTGCCTGGCTCGCACCCGGTGCAGTTTCCCCTCCTTGATGTAAGTGACGTCCACTCCCTGTTTGCCGTCTTTGAGCGGCACGTTTTTGGCCTGCAGCGCCGTGCTGCCAAGGCGCAGCTGCACCTTGTGCTCGGGCAGGTCGAGCTTGCTGTAGTCAAACTTGGCCAGCACCACGTCCTGCATGGTGTGGCCGGGGGCCACCTGCGGGATGAGCTTGCGCACCATCAAGCGGGTCAGGCCGGCGTTGCCGTCCGGGAAGTGGAAGATGTAGGGATCGTCCAGCTCCGCCTGCTCCTCGGCATCGAGCGGGGTCAGGTTCATGCCGCCAAAACCGGGCAGGGCGCACAGACGTGCATCGGCGCAGGCAGTGGCGTCGATGCCGACCGCCTGGAAGTCGTTGGTGCGTTGCTGGAAGTAGGTGATGGCCCGCTCGCTCAGGCCCACCTTGTCGCGCAGGAAGGTGGTGTAGCTGTTGCGGGTCATCCAGAGGTCTTTTTCCGCCTGGGTCATGCCGCTCAGGTAGTCGGTCTTCTCCTCGTGCAGCGCCAGCAGGGCCGCCTTGTCGGCATCATCGAGCGGGAAGTCGCCGATAAACTCTGTCAGCGGCCGGCCGTTCAGGCGATCGCGCGGGATGTCGTCGGCCACGTTGTGGCCCGGGTCACCGCTCACCACCTTGTTGACGCCAAAGTGCTTCTCATCGAAGTAGACGCCGCGGCTCAGGCCCAGATCCGGGTAGAAGGTCTGCTGGAAGCCTTTTGCCAGCTCGTCGATGTTGACCTCGAGTGCCTTGAGCAGCCCCAGTGCCACCGGGCTGTAGACAGAGCGCGGCGATTGCAGGGATTCGCTGCCGCCGTAACCCAGCCGCAGGCCGTCGGGGGTGGTGAACTCGTTGCGCTTGGCGTGGCCACCGAAGTCGTCGTGGTTGTCGAGCAGCAGGATCTTTTTGTCCGCGCCGAGCAGTTGTTGATAGAAGCAGGCGGCCGCCAGACCGCTGATGCCGGCGCCGACGATCACCAGGTCATATTCGCCCTCGAGGGGAATGTTGGCGAAGTCATACTGTTTGCCGTCGCGGGCGATGCTGTGGGCCGGTTCGAAGGAGCCCGGGTGGTTGCCGCGCAGCCCGGTGAGGGCGGGCGGGTAGACCAGCGTTTTTTCAGCCAGTGCCGTGCCGCCTTCGGCCGCTTGCAGCAGCTTGATGGGGGCGACCCCGGCTGCAATGGTGATGGCGACGCCGTTGAGAAAGTCTCTGCGTGTGATGCTCATGGCAATCCCTGTGTATGAAGAGTTGAATGAGAAATGGGATAGGGTTGAATTCGTGACTGGCGAGTAACGAAGGGGCGCAACCTACCGCCATATCCGGATGGAGTCCATGGGTTTGATAATAACTTATTAAACAAAATGATGGGTCATGTGATCGATGGGAATGATGAGATGCGTAGAATATGCATGTTTGCAGGCAAAGCCGCACCAACATCATGGAATTAATTGAAACTTAATTTGATTAATTATGGTTAATTTCGAGTCCCTGCGTTGTCCGGTCATGAGCGACCAATGTGCACGGATATCAGCCTGAAATTTCGCCGGCTAGCCACAAAGGGGTGTCATTTATCCTTGCCAAATAAAGGGTTAAATCGCTGATTGTCTGTTTAATAAACAGATGCAGGGTGAAATAAAGCCAGCTGGTGATTGATTTGTGTCGAGTCGGTTTTGATAAATTCCATGACGTCAAGGCATTAACATGCAACACACAGAAATCGCAATCCAAACACAAGTGAGGGATTAATTTTTCATGTTGTTCACATACCCCCCGGTTGAAATAGAATGCCGCGTTTTTCTTACAACTTTAGCCCTGCGAAGATGAGGACATTGCATGAGACCTTTTGATGTAAAGAGGGGCTTGGGCGCTTTGCTGTTGCTCGCGACTGCCGGCTTGCTGAGCGGCTGCGACATGGCTCTGATGAGCCCCAAGGGACAAGTTGGTCTGGAGCAGAAGTCACTGATACTGACCGCACTCGGCTTGATGCTGATTGTGGTGATACCGGTGATTGTGATGGCGGTGGCGTTCGCTTACAAATACCGAGCGTCCAACACCAAGGCCACCTATGCACCGGACTGGGCCCACTCCAACAAGATTGAAGCGGTCGTCTGGACCGTACCCGTCATCATTATCGCCATCCTGGCGGTGATCACCTGGAAAACCTCCCATTCTCTGGATCCCTACAAACCGTTGGAATCCGAGGTGAAACCGATCCAGGTCGATGTCATCTCCCTTGACTGGAAATGGTTGTTTGTCTATCCGGAACTGGGCATCGCCTCGGTCAACGAGCTGGCATTCCCGGTCAACACCCCGGTCAATTTCCGGGTGACGTCCGACACCGTGATGAACTCCTTCTTCATTCCCCAGCTGGGCGGCCAGATATACGCCATGGCGGGCATGCAGACCAAACTGCACCTGATCGCCAACGAGGCAGGCCAATACAAGGGCATCTCGGGCGGCTACAGCGGCGCCGGTTTCTCCGGCATGAAGTTCAATGCCATCGCGACGCAGGATCAAGCCGGCTTCGACGCCTGGGTTGCCAAGGTGAAGGCCTCCTCCAAGGCGCTCAACACCATGGATGAGTTCAATGCCCTGGCCAAGAAGAGCGAAAACCACCCGGTGGAGTATTTCGCCAGCGCCGATCCCAAGCTGTTCGTCAACATCATCAACAAGTTCATGGGCGACATGAAGCACGGCGAGCACGCCGCCATGCAACACGGCGAAAAGCAGGCCGCGATGTCCCATGACGAGTCCATGAGCCACGAGGGGATGGAGCATGATGCCTCCATGAACCACGCAGGCATGGAGCACGGCGACGCCATGCACCATGAGGCCCAGGGCGAGCAGATGGACCACGCCGGCCACATGCCGGCCGACAAGACTGTGAAAGCGGGTACTAACTGATGTTTGGAAAATTAACACTCGACGCTATTCCGTACCATGAACCCATCATCATGGTCACGATAGCCGGTATCATTCTGGGGGGCCTGGCCGTCGCCGGGCTCATCACCTATTTCGGCAAGTGGCAATATCTGTGGAAAGAGTGGCTCACCTCGGTGGACCACAAACGCCTCGGTATCATGTATCTCATCCTCGGCATGGTCATGTTGCTGCGCGGCTTCGCCGATGCGGTGATGATGCGTACCCAGCAGGTCATGGCCTCGGCCGGTGGCGAGGGCATACTGCCACCGCACCACTACGACCAGATCTTCACCGCCCACGGCGTCATCATGATCTTCTTCGTGGCCATGCCGCTGGTGATCGGTCTGATGAACATCGTGGTGCCGCTGCAGATCGGTGCCCGTGACGTCGCCTTCCCCTTCCTGAACAACCTGAGCTTCTGGTTCACCGCCGCGGCCGTGGTGCTGATCAACGTCTCCCTCGGGGTCGGTGAATTCGCCCAGACCGGCTGGCTGGCCTATCCGCCCTTGTCGGGGCTGGAGTTCAGTCCGGGGGTCGGGGTCGATTACTGGATCTGGAGTCTGCAGATCTCGGGTCTGGGGACCCTGCTGACCGGCGTGAACTTCTTCGCCACCATCATCAAGATGCGCGCCCCTGGCATGACCATGATGCGCCTGCCGGTGTTCACCTGGACCGCCCTGTGCGCCAACGTGCTGATCATCGCCTCCTTCCCGATCCTGACTGTCACCATCGCCCTGCTCACCGCAGACCGTTACCTGGGTACCCATTTCTTTACCAATGACATGGGTGGCAACATGATGATGTACATCAACCTGATCTGGGCCTGGGGTCACCCCGAGGTGTACATCCTGGTGCTGCCGGTATTCGGGATCTTCTCCGAAGTGGTGGCGACCTTCTGCAAGAAGAAGCTGTTCGGCTACACCTCGCTGGTGTGGGCGACCATCGCCATTACCGTGCTCTCCTTCATCGTCTGGCTGCACCACTTCTTTACCATGGGGTCGGGCGCCAACGTGAATGCCTTCTTCGGCATTACCACCATGATCATCTCCATCCCGACCGGGGTGAAGATCTTCAACTGGCTGTTCACCATGTACCGCGGTCGCATCGAGTTCACCTCACCCATGCTGTGGACCGTTGGTTTCATCATCACCTTCACCGTGGGTGGCATGACCGGGGTACTGCTCTCCGTGCCGGCCGCCAACTTCGTGCTGCACAACAGCCTGTTCCTGATCGCCCACTTCCACAACGTCATCATCGGCGGCGTGGTGTTCGGTTGCTTCGCCGGCATCACCTACTGGTTCCCGAAAGCGTTCGGCTTCAAGCTGGATGACACCTGGGGCAAGCGTGCCTTCTGGTGCTGGATCACCGGCTTCTTCGTCGCCTTCATGCCGCTCTACGTACTGGGCTTCATGGGCATGACCCGTCGCGTCAGCCAGAACATCGATCCCGAGTTCCACGGCTGGCTGGTGGTGGCTGCCTGCGGCGCCGGTCTGATTGCCCTGGGCGTGCTGTGCCAGGTGATCCAGATCGTGGTCAGCATCCGCGACCGCGAGAAGAACCGCGACCTGACCGGCGATCCCTGGGGCGGTCGTACCCTGGAGTGGTCCACTTCCTCACCGCCTCCTTTCTACAACTTCGCCATCGAGCCGAAGATCAAGGGACTGGATGCGTTCTGGGAAGCCAAGCAGGACGGTTCCGCTTATCAGCAGCCCAAGCACTATGACCCGATCCACATGCCGAAAAATTCCGGTGCCGGCGTGATCATCGCCGCCTTCAGCACCCTGTTCGGCTTTGCCATGATCTGGCACATCTGGTGGATTGCCATCGCCGGCTTCGTCGGCATGATCGCCACCTGGATCATCCACAGCTTCAACGACGACGTGGACTACTACGTGCAGGTTGACGAGATCGAGCGGATCGAGCGTCAGCATTTTGAAAATATCAACAAGGTGGCTTAATTCCATGGCGACTGACGTTCTACATCACACCCAGGGTGCCCATGAGGATGGGCACCATGATGCCGGTGCCAACAAGGTATTCGGCTTCTGGATCTACCTGATGAGTGACTGCATCCTGTTCGCGACCCTGTTCGCGACCTATGCGGTCCTGGTCAACGGCACTGCCGGGGGGCCGAGCGGCAAGGACATCTTCGAACTGCCGTTCGTGTTTACCGAAACCATGATGCTGCTGCTGAGTTCCATCACCTTCGGCTTCGGCATGCTGGCCATGAACAAGAACAAGGTCGCGGCGGTCAACACCTGGCTGTTCATCACCTTCCTGTTCGGCGCCGGCTTCATCGCGATGGAGATCTATGAATTCCATCACCTGATTGCCGAGGGCTACGGTCCGGATCGCAGTGGCTTCCTCTCTGCCTTCTTCACCCTGGTGGGCACCCACGGGATCCACGTGACCAGCGGTCTTGTCTGGATCATCGTGATGATGGTGCTGGTAGCCAAGAAGGGGCTGACCGATCGCAACCGTACCCGTCTGATGTGCCTGAGCCTGTTCTGGCACTTCCTCGACGTGGTGTGGATCTGCGTCTTCACCGTGGTCTATCTGATGGGGGTCATGTAAATGAGTCATTCCGTTGACAATCACGGCGCCAGCCACGGCAGCGCCAAGAGCTACCTGATCGGCTTCGTGCTGTCCCTGATCCTGACCGCGGTGCCGTTCTGGATGGTGATGGACGGTTCCGCCTCCCACACTACCGTGCTGGCCACCGTGGTCGGCATGGCGGTGGTGCAGATCTTCGTGCATCTGGTCTACTTCCTGCACATGAACACCTCGTCCGAGGAGCGCTGGAACCTGGTGGCACTGATCTTTACCGTGCTCATCATCGCCATCGTGGTCGTGGGTTCCCTGTGGATCATGTACAACCTCAACATCAACATGATGGTTCACTGAGCAGGTTGGCAATGATGATGAAGCAATACCTGCAAGTGACCAAGCCGGGCATCATCTTCGGTAACCTCATCTCGGTTATCGGAGGATTCCTGCTGGCCTCCAAGGGGAGCCTGGATGTGCCCCTGTTCATTCTGACCATGGCTGGTGTATCACTGGTGGTCGCCTCCGGTTGCGTGTTCAACAACTACATCGACCGGGACATCGACTGCATCATGGAGCGCACCAAGAACCGTGCTCTGGTGAAGGGTCTGATCGCCCCCGGCGTATCGCTCTGGTACGCCACCGCGCTCGGCATTGCGGGCATTGCACTGCTCTACTTTGCGGCCAATCCGTTGGCCGCCTTGCTGGCGGTGCTGGGCTTCATTGTCTATGTGGGGGTCTACAGCCTCTACATGAAGCGTCATTCGGTCTACGGCACCCTGGTCGGCAGCCTCTCCGGCGCCGCGCCGCCGGTCATCGGCTACTGCGCGGTGAGCGGTCAGTTCGACTCGGGCGCCTTGATCCTGCTGGCGATCTTCAGCCTGTGGCAGATGCCGCACTCCTATGCGATCGCCATCTTCCGCTTCAAGGATTACCAGGCGGCCAACATCCCGGTACTGCCGGTGGTGAAGGGGATCCCGGTGGCCAAGCTCCATATCACCCTCTACATCCTGGCCTTCATGGTGCCGACCCTGATGCTGTTCCTCGGCGGTTACGCCGGCTACAAGTATCTGGTGGTGGCCACCGCGGTCAGCGTCTGGTGGCTGGGAATGGCGCTGTCTGGCTACAAGGCGGCGGTGGATGACTCCCTCTGGGCCCGCAAGCTGTTCATGTTCTCCATCGTCACCATCACTTGCCTGAGCGTGATGATGTCGGTGGACTTCCAGCCGGAGGCCGAGCCTGCGGTGCTGGTGAGCATGCTACCCTAAGGTGCATACCTGTCATGTTCCGTGTTGTGATGCGACGCGGGAAAATCAGTAGAATCCAGAGCCGGGAACCTTCCCGGCTCTGTTATTATGGGGCCGCCCCGTCGGGCACTTTTCCCTTGTGTCGGGTGTGGCATGGCGCGTGTCGGCCACCCCTTGAGTCTCCCTTTTCCCTGACCTATCGAGGCCATCATGAATGATTTCACCATGACGAGGGGCGAGCGCCGTGCCACCTGGGCGCTCGGCTCCGTCTTCTCGTTGCGCATGCTCGGCATGTTTATGGTGCTGCCGGTGCTGACCACCTACGGCATGTCGCTGGCCGGTGCCTCCGAGGCGCTCATCGGCCTGGCCATCGGCATCTACGGCATGACCCAGGCGCTGTTCCAGATCCCGTTCGGCCTGCTCTCCGACAAGGTGGGCCGCAAGCCCCTCATCGTCGGCGGCCTGCTGATGTTTGCCCTCGGCAGCGTGATCGCGGCGCTCACCCACTCCATCTGGGGGGTGATCCTCGGCCGTGCCCTGCAGGGTAGCGGCGCCATCTCCGCCGCCGTGATGGCGCTCTTGTCGGATCTCACCCGCGAGCAGAACCGCACCAAGGCGATGGCCTTCATCGGGGTGAGCTTTGGCATCACCTTCGCCATCGCCATGGTGACCGGCCCCCTCATCACCCATGCGCTGGGGCTCTCCGGCCTGTTCTGGCTGATCGCGCTGCTGGCGCTGGGGGGCATCGCCGTCACCCTCTGGCTGGTGCCGACCCCGAGCGGCCACCTGCTCAATCGCGAGTCCGGCATGGTGAAAGGGGGGATGCGCACCGTGCTGACCAACCCGCGCCTGCTCAAGCTCAACTTCGGCATCCTCTGCGTGCACACCCTGCTGATGTCGAGTTTCGTGGCGCTGCCGCCGTTGCTGGAGCGCGCCGGTTTGCCCCGCGACAGCCAGTGGCAGGCCTATCTGGTCACCATGCTTATCGCCTTCGTCAGCGTGGTGCCGTTCATCATCTATGCCGAGAAGCGCAGAAAGATGAAGCGGGTGTTCCAGATCTGCGTGCTGGTGATGTTTATCGCCGAGCTGGTGCTCTGGCAAAGCGGCCTGCAGCTGTGGGGCCTGCTCGCCGGCCTGCAGATCTTCTTCATCGGTTTCAACGTGATGGAGGCGCTGTTGCCCTCTCTTATCAGCAAGGAGTCGCCCCCCGGCTACAAGGGCACCGCCATGGGGATCTACTCCACCAGCCAGTTCATCGGGGTGGCCATCGGCGGCAGCCTCGGCGGCCTGCTCTACAGCCTGGGCGGCGGCCCCCTGGTGTTTGGCGGTTGCGCCGCGCTGGCCCTCGTCTGGCTCGGGGTCAGCCTGACCATGGCCGAGCCCCCCTATGTGAGCAGCCTGCGCATCGTGTTGCCGGAAGGGGTGGAGGCCGACACTGCGCTCGAGCAGAAGATCCGCGCCTGCGAGGGGGTGAGCGACGTGCTGCTGGCAGCTTCCGAGCGCTCCGTCTATGTGAAGGTGGACAGCAAGCGCCTGAGCCGGCGCGATCTGGAGTCGCTGGTCGCCGCCTGAGGACGCCTGCCGGCATGAAAAAGCCCGCCAATTCGGCGGGCTTTTTGTTGGGCAGTATTCAGCTGGATTGTGCTCAGCGGGACTGTGTTCAGTAGGGGTGAGCTCAGTCTGCCTGGCAGCGCTGCTCGGCGGGCAGGCTCGCGCCATCTCCCAGCAGCAGGGTGCTGAGGGCCGCCTGGGCGCAGCGGGAGCTGCTGAGCTGGCCATGCTGGTTGCTCTGCGCCACCTGTACCAGGCGGGCGGCGCTGCCAAAGGCGGCCTGCATCTGGCGGGCACCGGCGAAGGGGGTATTGGGATCGTACTCGGCGCCGAGCACCAGGGCCCTGGCATCATCCGGCAGCCTTATCTCGCCGGCGCCATAGTTGGCGATGGGCTGGCGCGGATAAGGCCAGTCGGCGCAGGTGTTGAAGCTGTTGGCCAGCAGCAGGGCGCCGGCCCCCTGGAAGACGGCATCTTCCGGGTCCAGTGTTTGCCAGCCATAGGGCTCGCTGTTGTCGGTGCAGTGGATGGCGCTGAAGAAGGGCATCTCCAGCAGCGTTGAATAGGGATTTTCGTCAGCCTGCTCCTTGGCGAGGCGGGCCAGCAGGGGTCCGGCATCGTCCTGCTGCCAGAAGGCGAGCTGATCGTCGCGCCGGCTGCCGCTGATGGCATCGCTCATCACCGCCTCCCAGCGGTCGCGGTCGAGCACATTGCCCTGGTTGTCCACATAGCGGTCGTTGTCGCGAACCTGCTGGGTCACCGCCATGCTGCGCTGCAGCGCCTGATCCCCGAAGCGCCAGGCCAGGATGCGATTGGCATTTTCGGCATCGCCACGGAAGATGGCCGGGTAGCGGCTCTCGGTGGGGGACATCGGCGAGTCGACCACCAGATTGGCCACGTGGCTCGGGTAGCGGGCGGCATAGAGGGCGGCCAGGCGAGTGCCGTAGGAGAAGGTGATGGGGGTGATCCGCTCGCGCCCCAGGTGCTGGCGCAGGCGCTCCATGTCCTCGACCACGGCCCGCGAGCCCAGGTGCGGCGCATGCAGCCGCAACGGCTCGTCGCAACGCTCCAAGAGGGCCGTGCTGAAGGCCTTGCCCTGATCCGCCCCGCTCTGGAGCGCCGGCAGGGCGCCCTTGTCCCGGCTGGCGAACAGCTGGGCGAGCTGCGCCGGGCTCATGTCTGGCCGCACCCCCTGCTTGTCGGTCAGCAGGCAGCTGCGCAGTTCGTGGCCGAGGGCGCTGTAACCGGCCCCGCGGGGATCCAGGGTGACGATGTCGTAGTGCTCAAGGATGGCGGGATTGGCGCTGCGCAGCAGGTCGAGCAGAAGGCCGAGATCCGGGGTGGCTGAGGTGGGGCCGCCTGGGTTGTAGAACAGAGTGCCGCGATAGTCGCCGCTGGCGCGATAGTGCAGATAGAAGATATCCAGGGTGTCGCCCTTGACCGTGCGGGTCTCCTGTTTGACATGGGGTCGGACGGGCTTGTCCGACCAGGAGGAGAAGCGGGGGCTGTTGTCGGCGAAGAGGGCGCTGTCGGCGCGTGCAGCGGAGCGCTTCTCCCACTTGGTATCCTTGATCTGGACCCACTCTTTGTCGTAATCGAGCGGCACCGTCAGATAGTGGCAACTAACCTGACTGGCGGGAATGGCGATGCCGTCCTCCTGCCAGCCCTGGCGCAGCTGTTGGCAGACCTGGCCGGCGTCATAGCCGGCGCGAATATGGCGGGCCTGGAAGGGCTCTTCTTTTTTTTCCAGATTGCAACCTGCCAGCAATGCCGGTGCCAGCAGGGTCATGAGCAGCGTGTATTTCATTGTCTATTTCCATTTATCTAGCCTGAACCCCGAAATAGTACGGGGACGGGCCGACCGGATGGCAGCCGGAAGTTGTATGGAAATATTGCAAGGTGTGTCGATTTACATATTTCTGGTGATATTTGATGGTCTCATTGATCTATTTGAAAATAATGACCGGCAACGCGCACCGTTATTTTATTTCGGATCAATAACGGCGGTGCAACCGGTCGGTGCTGGGCAGATGTTGGCGTTACGCGGGCGCGCGCCAGAACGGCTTGTCCCCCAGCACGGTGGCCCTGTGCATCACTCGCCGGGCCGGCAGATAGTCGGCGTTGGCGTAATGCTGGGTGACCCGGTTGTCCCAGATGGCGATGTCGTGCTCCCGCCAGCGCCAGCGCACCTGATACTCGGGTTTGGTGACATGGCGAAACAGGAAGGCGAGCAGCGCCTCGCTCTCTTGCGCCGGCAAGTCGGGCAGGCGGGTGGTGAAGCCTTCATTGACGAACAGCGCCTGCCGGCCGCTCAAGGGGTGGGTGCGAACCACAGGGTGGCGCAGCGGCGGGTGACGGGCCGCCGCCTCCTGCCAGCGCTGGTACTCGGCCGGGCTGGCGTTGTGGCGGTGGGCCGGGAACGATTTGGTGAAGTCGTGTTCGGCTTCCAGCCCCGTCAGCAACTGCTGCAGACGGGGGGAGAGCCCCTCGAAGGCGGCGATGCCGCTGGCCCACAGGGTATCGCCCCCCACTGGCGGCAGCTGCTTGGCGGCCAGAATGGCCAGCGCCGGCGGCGTCTTGATGAAGGTGACGTCGGTGTGCCAGTTGTCGTTGTCCGGTGGGTTGTCGTCGTGGGTGTCGAGCACGATGATCTCCTTGGCCTCCGGCGCGTGGGGATAGACAGGGTGAATGTGCAGATCGCCGAAGCGGTTGGCCAGCGCCCGCTGCTGGCGGGGGGTGATGGGCTGATCCCGAAAGAACAGCACCTGATGGGTCAGCAGGGCCTGCTGCACCTGCGTGAACTGGCCCTCATCGAGCGGCCCGGCCAGGCTGATGCCGCTGATCTCGGCGCCGATGTGGGGACCGAGGGGGGTGATATGCAGGGAATTGCTCATAGTCCTTCTCCATGCCACGGCGTCAGGCGACGCTGCAGCGCACGTAAACCAAGTTCCAGAGTGAAGGCGATCAGGGCGATCACCAGAATGCCCGCCAGCACCACGTCGGTGGCGAGAAACTCGCCGGCGGCTTGTACCATGAAGCCCACGCCGCGGGTGGCGGCGATGAGCTCGGCCGCCACCAGGGTGGACCAGCCGACCCCGAGCCCGATGCGCAGCCCGGTGAGAATGTCCGGCAGGGCGCCGGGCACGATGACGTACCACAGCACCTGCCAGCGGTTGGCGCCGAGCGCCCGGGCGGCCCGCAGCCGCACCTGCTTGGCGCCCTGCACCCCCGCCAGGGTGGCCATGGCGACCGGCGCGAAGATGGCCAGATAGATGAGCAGCACCTTCGACGTTTCGCCGATGCCAAACCAGATCACCATGAGTGGCAGATACGCAAGGGGCGGCACCGGCCGGTAGAGCTCGATCAGCGGGTCGAGCATGCCGCGCAGGGTGGGGCTGAGCCCCATGGCAATCCCCACCGTTACCCCGAAAAAGGCCGCAGCTATCAGGGCGATCAGGATGCGCTGCAAGCTGGCCGCGAGATGCTGCCACAGGGTGGCATCCATGAAGCCTTGCGGCCCGGCGAGGGTGGCAAATTGCTTCAGCACCTGGGCAGGAGGGGGCAGAAACAGCGGGCTTATCAGCCCGAGCCTGGCCACCAGCCACCAGAGCGCCAGGAGGGCACAGAGGGTCAGCAGGCTCACCCCAAGCCGGCGTGGCAGCGACCAGCGCAGGCGTATCCGGCGGGCAGGGTCGAGCGGGCGGGAGAGAGTGAGGCTCATGCAAACACCTCCCGCTCGGCGAAGACCCGCTCCAGCACATACTCGCGCCGCGCGATGAAGGCGGGATCCGACTTGATGCTGCGGCAGGGCTCGCCGGCGGCGAAGCGGCGGCCAAAATCCAGGGTCAGCCGCTCCATGACTCGCCCCGGCGCCGGGGAGAGCAGCACCAGCTCGGTGGCCATGAACACCGCCTCCTCGATGTCGTGGGTGATGAGCAGCACCTGCCGGCGCTGCTCGTGCCACAGACGCAGCAATAGGGTCTGCATCTGCTCGCGAGTAAAGGCGTCGAGGGCGCCGAAGGGCTCGTCGAGCAGCAGCAGTTGCGGCTGGGTGGCCAGCGCCCGGGCGATGCCGACCCGCTGGCGTTGACCGCCGGAGAGCTGCCAGACCGGCTTGGCGTGGGCCTCCTCCAGCCCCACCTTGCGCAGCATGGCCAGCGCGCTGGCCTCGCGTTCGCGGCGCGGCACGCCGGCCAGCTGCAGGCCGAAGGCAACGTTGTCCAGTACGTTGCGCCAGGGCAGCAGACCATCGTGCTGAAACACCACCCCTCGCTCGGCGCCGGGGCCGCTCACCGGCCGCCCCTGCAGAGTGATGGTGCCTTGCTGGGCGCTCTGAAAACCGGCGATGAGGTTGAGCAAGGTGGTCTTGCCGCAGCCGGAGGGGCCGAGCACCACCATCAGCTCGCCTGCATCCAGGGTCAGGTTGATGTTGTCGAGGACTCTGCGCCCGGCGTAATCGGCACAAAGGTGAGTGAGCTGCAGCATGCATGCCTCCTTGTGATGCGGGGTCAGCGGGCGTGAGCCTTGACGAAGCGGTCGGTCACGTAGGCGCGATAATCGCTGCCGGCACTCTGCACCTTGCCTTGCTCCTTGAGAAAGCGGCTGGTGTCCACCAGGGTCTGGTTCACCAGTTCCCCCAGCTCGGTGCTCTGCTGGCTGGCGCTCAGGTAGGTGTTGCCCCTGACCAGCGCGGGCACGTCGCTGGCGGGCACGCCGCTCAGTTTGGCCAGCTTGGCGAGGTTGTCCGGCTTGGTCAGCCAGCCGTCCGGGTTGGCCAGGTAGTCGCGCTGGGCCGCTAGGGTGCTGTCGACGAAGGCCTGCACCAGCTCGGGATGGGCCTTGGCGAACTCCTTGCGCACCACCCAGACATCCAGGGTGGGGGCTCCCCACTCGCCCACCTGGGCCGAGTCGGTCAGTACCTTGCCGCCCTTGGTCAGCTCGTTGAGGGCTGGCGCCCAGACATAGGCGCCATCGATGTCACCCCGCTGCCAGGCGGCGATGATGGCCGGCGGCTGCAGGTTGACGATCTGCAGGCTGGCCGGATCCACTCCCCAGTGCCGCAGCGCGGCCAGCAGGCTGTAGTGGGCGGTGGAGGTAAAGGGCACGGCGATGCGCTTGCCGCTAAGCGCCGTGGCGGAGGTGAGCTCGGGCTTGACCACCAGCGCTTCCGAGTTGCCGAGCTTGGAGGCGAGCAGGAACACCTCGATGGGCACCTGCTGGTTGGCGGCCACCGCCAGCGGGCTGGAACCGATGTTGCCGATCTGCACGTCGCCGGAGGCGAGCGCCCGCACCACGCTGGCGCCGCTGTCAAACTTGAGCCACTTCACCGTGGCGCCGCTGGTGCGGGCAAAGGTGTCATCGGCCTGGGCCACCTTGGCCGGTTCAGCAGATGTCTGGTAGGCCACCGTGACTTCCACGGCCTTGGCTTGCAGGCTGAGCAGGGCGAGCGCCGCCAGCCAGAGGGAATGTCCTTTTCCTGTCATGATATTGCTCCATCGGGGGAATGAAGCGGCAGTTTTCCCATTTATCGGGGCGCTGAGGAAAGACCGAAAATATATGGCTGATGAGATATGGTTCTTAGAAAAAGAACGGCAATTAAATCCGTTTATTCATATATCTCAATATGGCAAGTCGATATTTGATGGCTGGCAATGAGTGCTGAAAATATCGGCAAGCCTATTTGGATATGGCAATGCTTGCCCAGTTATTGAATATCGAACCGGTTTGGCTTATTGGGCGGATAAAATAAAACCCGCCGGTTGGGCGGGTTGGTTTGGGGGGGGGACGGCGGTGCTGCAAGGAGCACGCAGGCAACGGGCCGGGCGAGCGTGGCGTGCCTGGGCTCAACGCTCCAGCAGGGGGGCGGAGCGGTAGCTCCAGAGCCCGTAGGTGCGCAAGGCGTCCCGGTAGATGCCGAGCAGCTCGCTGTCGCTCACCTTGGCAAGCTCGGAGAGTGGCTTGTCGGGGTAGCTGACGCTGTCTATCCGGATACCGGCCGGCCCGCTCTGCCAGCAGGCGATCTCAAGCAATGTCTGGCCCCGGCGCACATGGCTGGCAGAGCTCACCAGGGTGGCGTACTCGATCTGGTGGCGGGCGAGGGCATAGCCGCTGTAGAGGGCGTTCTCCACCGTGCTGGTGGCGTAGTTCTCCTCGATGATGCGCGAGCGATCGATCCCCTTTTTCACCAGCCAGTCCGCCATCAGCTTGCCCTCGGTTTGACGGTTTTGGGGCACGCCGCCGGTCAGGATGATGAGGGCCGCCGGGTTGGCCTTGGCCAGCGCCCGGGTGGTTTCCAGCCGGCCCAGCAGGATGTCGTGCATGGAGCCGTCGGGATTGAGGGCATAACCCAGGGTGACGATGGCCCGGTTGCCCGGCTTGGGTGAGCGCTCTCCTTGCTCCTTGAGCGGAGTGGCGACGACGCGCTCGACCGTGTCGAAGATGCGCTGCAGATCGGCGGCCCGGCCGGGATTGAGGGTCGCCAGCTTGCTCTGATACCCCTTGGCGGCGGCCTCGTTGTGCTTGAAGGTTTGCCAGGTGGCGAGGTAGCTCAGCAGGTCGATGTCATCGGGCGCCGTGCTGAGGGCCTGCTCGAACAGGCCGATTGCCTTGTCCACGTTGCCGTTGTAGATCTGGGCATTGGCCGCCGAGATGAGCAGGTCGGTGCGATAGGGCTCGAGCTGGTAGGCCTCTAGCAGCAGCTCGGTCACCTGCTCCATGTTGCTCGGCATCTTGGCAGTGAAGCCGGCGGTGGAGATGCGGGCGGGCGACTTGAAAATCTGCCAGGCGTCCGCCAGCAGCTGATCCACCACCTGGCGCTTGCTGATGTACTGGTCGTAATTCTGCTCCTTTTGCAGGGAGCGTACCGGGGCAGCCCAGGCTGCGGAAGGGAGCACGGCAGGCAGTGTCAGCAGGCCGGCCAGCGTCAGGGCAATCGCGGTTCTTTTCATCATGATGGCGTTCCACCGAAGGTTGATGGCACCAGGCCATTCCAGGACCATGGGGCTTTTTCAATAAAAACATAAACTTGGTGATTGGTCAGTGTACCGCGTCGTGGCGTGAAAAAACGTGAACCGCTTCGGTTATCCGGGGAAGGGGGTAGTGCCTGCCCTATTCGGGGGGAGTGAGACCTGATTTCCCTGTGGGTTTGCTCAGTTGTGGCGCAATCTTGCCGCGTTTGGGTAAAGCTCAGCGCTGCCGTGAAAAAGTTGGCGGGGCCAATCGTTTTACAACTTTTTCTGTGACGGCGATCACTGTACCATCGCCGCCCGACCTGCCACCCGGCCGCAGCTTCCCTGCGACGGCGCTGGCGTCACCCGATACTCGCCGTCACCCGGAACGTGAATGACCCCAGGATGGGACCCGCCACTAACCTGTAGGTTTGTGGTCTGCGTGTCGCGGGGTCGGCACCTCTCCCGCCCGCTCCCTGCGATGCCTGTCTGCAGACTTGCCGTATGAAACTTCTCTCTTCATAGGTGCAAGATGACGCTGTTATTGAGTCTGGTCGGTATGCTGGCCCTGATGTTTATCGCCTGGCTGGCCAGTGAAAACCGCCGTGCCATCCGCTGGCGGACCGTGCTGGGTGCCCTCGCCCTGCAAACCGGCTTTGCCGCCCTGGTGCTCTACTTCCCCCCCGGTCAAATCATGCTCGGCGCCATGAGCAACGGCGTCTCCGCCCTGCTCGGCTTTGCCGACAGCGGCATCCGCTTCGTGTTTGGCGATCTGGCCAGCAACGGCTTCATCTTCGCCGTGCGGGTGCTGCCGCTGGTGATCTTCATCAGCGCGCTGATCGCGGTGCTCTATCACTTCGGCATCATGCAGTGGGTGATCAGGGTGTTGGGGGGCGGCATTCACCGCCTGCTCGGCACCAGCCGCGCTGAATCCCTGGTGGCCACCGGCAACATCTTCCTCTCGCAAGGGGAATCGCCGCTGCTTATTCGCCCCTTCCTCGCCGGCATGACCCGCTCCGAGCTGTTTGCGGTGATGACCTGCGGCATGGCCTCGGTGGCAGGCTCAGTGCTCGGTGGTTACGCCGGGCTGGGTGTGGATCTGAAATACCTGATCGCCGCCTCCTTCATGGCGGCGCCGGGTGGCCTCTTGATGGCCAAACTGCTGGTGCCGGAGCAGCAGCAGGTGCGCGAGCAGGCCGAGATCACCCTCGACAAGAGCGACTACAGCAACGCCATCGACGCCCTGGCGGGCGGCGCCATGAGCGGCATGAAGATCGCGGTGGCCATCGGCACCATACTGCTGGCCTTTGTCAGCGTGATCACCATGATCAACGCCGGTCTCACCACGGTGGGCGAGTGGTTCGGCTGGGCCGATCTCTCCCTGCAGCAGCTGCTGGGCTATCTGTTTGCGCCGGTGGCCTGGCTCATCGGCGTGCCGGCCAGCGAGATGATGGCGGCAGGATCCTTGATCGGCCAGAAGGTGATCATGAACGAGTTTGTCGCCTACCTGGACTTTGCCAACATCAAGCAGGATCTCAGCGCCCACACTCAGATCATCATCACCTTCGCGCTGTGCGGTTTTGCCAACCTGGGCTCCATTGCGGTGCAGCTTGGCTCCATCGGCACCATGGCGCCTGAGCGCCGCCACGACGTGGCGAGCCTCGGCTTCAAGGCGGTGCTGGCGGCGACCCTGGCCAACCTGATGAGCGCCACCCTGGCGGGGCTGTTCGCCTCCCTCGGCTAAGCGACCTTTACCCCATGCACACCCCGTCTCGCCACTGGCGCGGCGGGGTGTCGTCCATCTGGCGCCAACCACTGACGCCTCGGCACGACCTGGGCTCGACAGGGGCGGGCGCAGGCGGTAGCGTGATGGCGCGCGGCCAGCCCGCGTCCGTTCAGGCATTCATATAACAAGGAATCACATCATGACCCGTTTCTCTCGCGCATTGGCGCTCTCCCTGCTGCTGGTCGGCGCCGCGCCGGCGTTTGCCGCCGCTACCTATACCTCGGATCTGCTGCTGTCGGCGGACTTCAAGGCCCCCTGGGCCAAGGCGACCCAGGGCATCAAGAACCTGCCCAAGTGGGTGCGCAGCGGCAATGGCACCAGCTCCCCGCTCGAAGCCGTGGCCGGCACCCCCTATCAGAGCGGCTCGGTCTGCAAGCCCCACGACTGCGCCAGCCACTACATGCAACTGCTGGTGGATACCAAGGCCAAGCGGGTGTGGGGCGTGCTGATCGACCTGCCAGATAGCGACGCTGCCCGCGAAACCCCGTCCAAATTTGCCCGCTACACCTGGCTTGGCCAGCCGGACAAGGGGATGCAGGCCGCCCTGATGAAGCAGGTTGAGGCCGACCCCAACTGGCAGTAAGCATCGAAAAGCAAAAACCTCTGCCTTGGCAGAGGTTTTTTTATGGCGAAGAGGTGATGTGTCAGGGCGCTAGCGGCTCAGGATCCGCACCGAGCGGATGCGATTGTTGAAGTCGGTTGCCTCCTGCTCGCCGCCCTTGCGGGTGTAGTAGCCACCGCGAAAGTCGGACTCCTCGAAGAAACGCACCACCCAGCCAGCCGGCACGGTGAAGGAGGAGATGCGGTTGGCAAAGCCGTAGCGGCCTAGATCCGCAATATCCCGGTCGATGCGCAGGGAGTCGCCGCTCTGGTGGGCGCCGTCGAACACCAGCAGGGTGCTGGCGTCGTCCCCTTCGTCCAATCGGGTTGTCAGACAGCTCGCCTTGGCCGCCTCGCAGAACAGGCTGTTGTTGCCTTGGCCCTGCTGGCAGCGGCGGCTCACCTTCTGGCGCGCCAGCCACTCGCTGCGCCCCGCATCGGCATAGACGCTGTTGAAGGGGGTCAGGGTACAGATATGGATACGCCCGCCACCCTGGCTCTGGCCGTTCACCACGATCTGGGGATTGATAAGGATATCGGCGCAGGCCGCTGTGCTCAGGGTCAACAGCGCCAGCAGGACAAATAGCTTGTTCATGGATGAGATCTTGCCAGTTCAAGGGGCGGCAAGGATTGCCGAGACGCAGCCTTGATGCAAGAGAGAGCGGCGCCCGCTGCGACACTCTTTGCCCGCCATCGACGCAAAGATGCAGGGCCCAAAGCAGAACACCGGCGCAAGGCCGGTGTTCTGAACAGCATGGCGGCGGGCCCGGCGGGCGCGCGGTCAGGGCGGCTTAGGCGTAGAAGGCCTCGACGGTGCCCTTGACGGTGATCAGCATGGGGTTGCCGTAGCGATCCTTGGCCTTGGGGGAGGGGATCTTCACCCAACCTTCGCTGATGCAGTACTCCTCGACATTGGTGCGCTCCTTGCCGTTCACGCGAATGCCGATCTCGTGCTGGAAGCACTCAGCCACGTGGTGCGGGCTGCGCGGGTTGGCCGCCAGACGGTCGGGCAGGGCCGGTTTGTTGTCGCTCATTTTATTTACCTGAGTGTGATAAAAAGTGGGTCATTGTAGGCAATGCCCGCCATGGGCTCAAGGCTGGCGACCCGCAACTTCACCTTCACTTCACCGAGCGGGGATAAGGTAGGCTCACGTTTTCAGTTGGAGCTTCACCCTATGCCCACCATAGTCACTCACGCCGCCGTCCCTCTCTGCATTGGGCTCGGGCTTGGCAGCCGGATGATTCCGCCACGCCTGCTGCTGGCAGGGATTGCCATCGCCATGCTGCCCGATGCCGACGTGCTCGCCTTTAAACTGGGGGTTGCCTACGGCCATGTCTTTGGCCATCGCGGCTTTACCCACTCACTACTGTTCGCCTTTGCCCTGCCCACATTGGCCATGCTGTTTCACCGCCAATTTCGGGCAGGCGCCGCCACCGTCTGGTCGTTTCTGCTGGTCTCTCTGCTCTCCCACAGCCTGCTCGATTCCCTCACCACCGGCGGCAAGGGGGTTGGCTGGCTCTGGCCGTGGCGTGACGAGCGCTTCTTCGCCCCCTGGCAGGTGATCCGGGTCGCCCCCTTCAAGCTGGAAGCCTATCTCACCGCCCGAGGCGAAGCGGTGCTCCTCTCCGAGCTCTACTGGGTCTGGCTGCCGGGGGCTGTATTGATGCTGATATTGATGGGGTGGCGGGTGTGGGGAAGGGGCCCTAGGGGATGCTGAGACTGGCGGCCAAGTAATGAAGATAGTCATAACTGTGCCACTGTATGGCACAGAGGGCGAGCAGGGCTGATGCCTCCAAGGCGCCTTGTTCCCAGTGCCGGAGCAATATCCACAGGGCATGCAGTATGCAGAGACCCAAGCTCACCAGATATATGAGGGTTAATGCCACTTCAATCAAATCCGATATACCGTAGGGAGCATTCGGATTGTGATAAAGCAGGTCATAGCCAAAGGCGCGAAATCCGAGTCTGAGCAGAAACAGGGAAAAGCAGAGGATGGCCAGTTGCTTTGTTTTACGGCTGATTTCTGTCATGCAACTTCTAAAATCTTCCAACGCTAACTTTTGGGGCTGAGATGCAGCAGAGCTAGGACGCCCATCTTTTTGAATGTTGGCGATGCAACGTCTTGCTCAGAATGGTGGGTGTCAGGTGATAACTAGATCTGTACAGACAAAGAGCCCAAAAAATTAAGGATGAAGTATCAGTAATGCTTCAGCAACTGACCTCAAGTCAGCTCTATCATTTCAATAAATGAACTTTAATATTATTCTCGATAATGACTAATGCCCAACTCAGCGGAGAAAATAAGCGCAGCGAAATTTGATCCGCTGTAGTTGCTTGTTATATGAGTTGTCTTGCCAGTTGACGAATGAACTGAATGCCGTCATTATTTATTCCATTATCGAAGAAACCATGCCTTTCCAAGTCTTCTATATATTGGCGTGGAGCTTTGGATAAAACTTCATCTACCATTCTTCGTATTCGACTAAGGGGTAATCTAGCGATTCGCTCGGGATCTAATTCACGAATTATAAAGTCTTTTGTGAAACCTTCCATTCCTGGGTCTATGTCACGCTCTTCCCTCTTTCTCATTCGTTCAAAAAATAACTTTTTATTCATTCTGGAAAGTTCTTTCTGTGAAGCTTCAAGCTCCTGCTCTTTTTCTGCTAGCTGTTGTGCTACAGCCTCCTTTTCTTCCTCTTGTAATTGAGATTGCTCAAGAAGTTTACGGACAATTTTATTTCTCTCTTCTAGCACTTTTTCTATTTCTTGTTTTTCTCCTTCAATTTTTTTCTTGGTATCATCAATACCCTTAGAAGTAGAAGAGTTGTTTTGTATATAATCTCGAACTGATGAATATCCTTCATCTAAGTTTCTTAACTTTTCCCCAAAACCACTTTCAATTTTTGCTAGAAGCTGCGCAATATCTTTAGTGAAATTATAGGTATTATCATAAAAAGTATTACTAGTCTCTGTAGCTTTAAAATAAAAAAGAGCCGCAAGTCCTACTGAAAACAATGCTAAAAGCAAAGATAGTAAAGTTGGGAAGTCAACTGTCAACGCAATTGGTGTTAAGTATATTTTGTAGCAAGCCACACCAACAGAAACAAGTGTGCAAATAGCTTTTACCCAATCCCATAAAGTGGCCTTATCAACTATATTTGAATTATCTGACAATGTGAAACCCTCTCTTGTTAATATAACGTCAGCATAACGGGATAATAAAGTTTGGCTAAACATAGTGAGGTACGAAATAAAGCCAGGCTTTATTAGTCCATACGTTGATGCGCTTGTTGTGATTATGAGCACAAGTGCGGTTGAAACTTCATATTCAGCAACATCTTTTCTTGACTATCTCCCTCAGCCCCCAATGAATAGAACACCCCAACATTATAAAGTTGCCTATTGGGGCTTACAATCACACCTAAAATATGTGCGTAAAAAACAACCGCACACACTTTCTTATGAACTGAAGACCTGATACTTGCTCCATAATCTTTGCTAAAAGCGGCCAGACGCAGCTTTGAGTAAGCACGAAAATGTTCAATGCTATTATATTCCTCGATTTTTTTTCCAATATCTAACAGGTCTGTCACATCAACAGTAATATAGCCGTATGCAGCACTTTTCCTTAGCCCCATTCTATTAATAATTTGCTTGTTCGCATCTTTGACCCTAGGCAAAATTTTGCTCTTACTCCGAACTCTTTTGCACTCTATATATATTATTTTATGATCGTATCTAGCGACAACATCGCAGTCCTCACTTGTTTCTACACTGATCCCTGCAAGTTTCAACCTTGCTGCAATAGAGAGCTCATGAAGATAATCTCTTGCGGGATCAGGTTTTTCAGGGGCGCTATCTTGGCGGTAAGGCAAACCTGAAATGACAAACTTAATCTGCTTTAGAATGTTTTCTTTTGGTTCGCTCTCGAAAGCACGATAAATTATTAAAAACTCATCTACTTCTTTCTTTGTTAGCAGATAATTTTTGTATTCTTCAGGCTCTTTTAACGTTTCTCTTTCATTTAAAATATTTTGATAATTTTGGATTCGGGTATTTACTATACGAAGGCCTAAGTCTTGCTCTAGCCAAGTCAGAGCTTTACCCAACTCACTAACAGTTTCATCATGTGTATATTTACGGGGATCGGAATGAAATTCGTACATTGTTTAATCCATAATCATAACGTTTGGTTAAAAGGCGGGCTTTAGTCCATCCCAGTGAGCGAAGCGAACGGTTTGAACCAATTGTCATATTGCACGACGCGAACCCAGTAATACAGCTTCGAGATTGGCCTGAGCTACTGATGAGCTTCCAAGAGCATCTTTACGCATGGCAGCCATCATGTTAGTGAAGACACTGCATTGTTCGTTTGTATTCATTGCTGCGCCGAGCAGCTCGAAGTATGCAAATGCAGAAATAACAGCTGGGGCACCGTATAGGGAAATTATGCACTTAGAATCAGCGGTTTTGGCGCCGAGTTGGCGACCCCCATTTGAATTTCTTTGGTGCCCGAGATTTGCATGCTCGCTCACGCACAGTAGGTAATTGGCGTATGCTTTTGCTCTTAAGTCGCGTTGATGTTTTTTGTTTTCAAGATGCCGGGAGAACAGAAATTTTAATACTGCACCAACTACTAAACCGACAAGAGAAAATATGGTGGTATTCACTGAACCTCCTTTGCTACATAACAGTGATTAGATAGAAGGCGGCACTAATCCGATAGCAGAGCCTTCATATAACTCCGCTCCGCCCTGATAGTTGCCACGAAAAATAAAATTAAATAAAAACATTACCAGTCTGCCTTTGATATTTGAATGCATTCGCTTGACCTCCTTGTTTAATGCTTCCATTGCCCTTTTATAAAGACACAGTTCAGGAGCCGGCTACGGCAAATCCCAGCAAGGCTACCGCCCCTGAGTTACAGCCCCCAGTTCGCTGCTTTTAACCTGCGAGAAAGCAACAATCGCTGTCATGGCGTTCTTCCGAGAGGTTGATTGTCATTCGGGTATCTTAAGGGGGCGGGGGCTGCGTTGAGAAGCGTGTTTTGGCAGGAATCTGTGTTGGATCAATAAATTAGTCATTAAGGCGTGCGCTGAGTGAGCATCTTGCTTGGCTGGAAATGCACCATCCCCTCACCCCAGCCCTCTCCCAAGGGGAGAGGGGACAAAGACGCTGGGAGCGGCAACAAGCAGGAAATAGAAAGGGAGCCTATCAGGCTCCCTTTCCGCACTCACGGTCAATGGCATTTGGCCAATGCAGTACCTTACCGATTGGTCGCGGCCTTCATCCCTTCCACAAACTCCTTCAGGCGGGTCAGCATGTGTTCCGGGTTCTGGTGGTGGGTCTCGATGATCTTCACCACGGCGGAGCCGGAGATGGCACCGGCGGCGCCAGCGGCGATGGCTTCACGTACCTGGGCCGGTTCGCTGATGCCAAAGCCGAGCAGGGCGGGGGGGGCATTGAACTCGCGCAGGGTGTTGATGAGGCCCTCCACCGGCATGCCGGCCTTGGTCTCGGCACCGGTCACGCCGGCGCGGCTCACCAGATAGGTGTAACCGGAGCCGAGCTCGGCAACGGCCTTGAGCGTCTCGGCATCGCCGTTGGGCGGGGCAATAAAGATGCTGTCGATGCCGAACTTGTCGGCGGCCGCCTTGTAGGGTTCGCACATCTGCACCGGCACGTCCGCCACCAGCACGGAGTCCACCCCTGCCTGCTGGCACTTCTCGTAGAAGCCGTCGATGTGGCGCACATAGACCAGGTTCGCGTAGACCAGGAGGCCAATGGGCAGCTGCGGGTACTTGGCGCGGATGCGGGCGAGCAGGCCGAAGCAGTCGTCTGGGGTGGTGTGGCTGGCAAAGGCACGCAGGGCGGCGCCCTGAATGGTGGGGCCGTCTGCCACCGGATCGGAGAAGGGAATGCCGAGTTCGAGGGCGTCGGCGCCCCCTTCGACCAGGGCATCGACGATGGCCAGGGACAATTCGGGGGTGGGGTCACCCAGCATCACGAAGGGCACGAAGGCGCCCTGATTGGCCTTGTCCAGACGGGAGAAGAGTTGTGCGTAACGGTTCATGACAAGGTTCCTTCTTTTTCAAAGATGTCGGCAACGGTGAAGATGTCTTTGTCGCCACGGCCGGAGAGGTTGACGATGAGCACCTGCTCTTTTTCCGGTTCACTGCGGGCCATCTTGAGGGCATGAGCCAGGGCGTGGGAGGACTCCAGCGCCGGTATGATGCCTTCGGATTTGGCCAGCTCCTGGAAGGCGTCCAGCGCCTCCTTGTCGGTCACCGAGGGGTACTCGGCGCGGCCGATGGCGGCCAGGTGGGCGTGCTGGGGGCCGACGGAGGGGAAGTCCAGCCCCGCCGAGACGGAGTAGGACTCCTGGATCTGGCCCTGGTTGTCCTGCATCAGGAAGGAGTGCATGCCAAAGAAGACCCCCTTGCTGCCGTGACCCAGCGGCGCGCCGTGCTCGCCGCTTTCGATGCCGTGACCACCGGGTTCGACCCCGATAAGGCGCACGGAAGGCTCATCGATAAAGTCCGCAAACATGCCGATGGCATTGGAGCCGCCGCCGACGCAGGCGATCACCGCATCGGGCAGGCGCTCTTCTTTTTCGAAGCACTGGGCCTTGGCCTCTTCCCCGATCATCTTCTGGAACTCCCGCACGATGGTGGGGAAGGGGTGGGGGCCAGCGGCGGTACCGAGCAGGTAGTGGGCGGTTTCATAGTTGGCAGCCCAGTCCCGCAGCGCCTCGTTGCAGGCATCTTTGAGGGTGCTGGAGCCGGAGTGCACCGGGATCACGGTGGCACCCATCAGCTTCATGCGAAACACGTTGGGCTTCTGGCGCTCGCAATCCTTGGCGCCCATATAGACCCGGCACTTGAGGCCGAGCAGGGCGCAGGCCAGCGCAGTGGCCACACCGTGCTGACCGGCGCCGGTCTCGGCGATGATCTCGTGCTTGCCCATGCGCTTGGCAAGCAGGGCCTGACCCAGCACTTGGTTGGTCTTGTGGGCGCCGCCGTGCAGCAGATCTTCACGCTTGAGGTAGAGGCGGGTCTTGGTGCCCTTGGTCAAATTGCGGGTGAGGGTGAGCGGTGTCGGGCGACCGGCGTACTCGGTCAGGAGTGCCTGAAACTCGGCGACGAAAGCCGGATCATCCTTGGCATCGACGAAGGCCTTCTCCAGCTGGAGCAGGGCGGGGATGAGGATCTGGGGCACGTACATGCCGCCAAATTCACCAAAAAACGGGTTGAGCAGGGTCATGGCTTCTTCCTTGTATTAGCTAAATCGAAACATCGAAAAGGGTTGCGTTACAGGTCGCGCAGGGCGGCAAACGCGGCTGCAATCTTGTGCGCATCCTTCTGGCCCGGGGCACTCTCTACCCCGGAGTTGAAATCAAGGCCGAGGCAGCCCACTTGCGCGGCTTGCAGGGCGTTGTCGGGGTTAAGGCCGCCCGCCAGCATCAGTTTGCTCTTGTCGAGGGTGGCCAGCATGGCCCAGTCGAACGCCTGACCGGTGCCGCCGCTCTGGCTGCCCACTTTTGTATCGAGCAGCAGCCGATCGGCTGGGTAGTCGAGGGCGGGCAGCGGCTCGCCGCTCGTTATTCCTACCGCCTTCCAGATCTGGCAGCCAGCTGGCAGCAGTGCGCGCAGCCCCTCGATATAGGCGGCATCTTCATCCCCGTGCAGCTGGACTGCCGCCAAGTTCAGAGCCTCCACCGTCTTGACGATGGTGGCGGGCTGGGCGTTGCGAAATACCCCGACGTAAGAGAGCGGCGCGCCCGCCATCACGGCGCGGGCGGCGGGGATGTCCACATAACGCGGGCTTTTGGCCACAAAGATAAGACCCCCGAATACCGCGCCCGCCTGATGGGCGGCGGCGGCATCCTCGGCGCGGGTGAGGCCGCACACCTTGTTCTGGCCCAGTACCAGCTTGCGCACCGCAGCCTCCAGATCCGGCTCGGCCATCAGGGATGAGCCCACCAGAAAGCCCTTGGCGTGGTGGCGCAGATCCGCTACCTGAGCGCGGTGGTTGATGCCGGACTCGCTGATCACTACCCGATCGCTTGGAATGTCTGCGGCCAGCTGTTTGGTGCGGGCGAGATCGACGCTCAAGTCGCGCAGATCCCGGTTGTTGATACCGATCACCGGCGCCCCTAGCGCGATGGCGCGGGTCAGCTCCTCCTCGTTGCTCACCTCGGTCAGCACGCCAAGGCCCAGCTCCTTGGCCACCGCGAACAGGGCGCGATAGCCCTCGTCGGTGAGCACCGAGAGCATCAGCAGGATGGCGTCCGCCTGATAGTGGCGGGCCAGATAGACCTGATAGGGGTCAATCATGAAATCCTTGCAGAGCACCGGCTGCTGAACACGGCTGCGCACCCGCGGCAAAAAGGCGAAATCCCCCTGAAAGAACTTCTCGTCGGTCAGCACCGAGATGGCGGTGGCGTATTTGCCATAGATGTCGGCGATCGCCTCCGGGCTGAAATCGTCGCGGATCAACCCCTTGGAGGGGGAGGCCTTCTTGCACTCCAGAATAAAGCGGGTGGAGCCCGCCTTGAGCGCCCCGACGAAATCCCGATCGCTTGGGGTCAGTGCGCTCTGGAAGCTCTCCAGCGGCTGGGCCAGCTTGCGGGCGGCAACCCACTCCTGTTTGGCCGCCACGATTTTGCCGAGAATGGTCTGGCTGATGGAGGCCATGTTCAGAAAAGCATGGGGGGCAATAAGGTCTGACATCTCGTTATCCTTGTGAAACTGGCTCTTGCCCTGTGGGCGTTCTGAATGACTGCTGTGCGACATGGTGGCTGACATCATGCCTCCTGATGACCCGCTTCCTGATGGCTCAAAGTGGCGAGCCGGGCGGCGAGCTCAGCCGCTTTACCGCTCGCCAGCACCGCCAGCACCTCGGCCGCCGCGCTCTTGAGATCCTTCGCCTTGCCTGCCATCAGCAGCAGTGGCGCCACGTTGGCGGCGATGGCGGCGTTGTGGGCCGGGGTGCCACGCCCCTCCAGAATGGCGGCAGTGATGGCGCGGTTCTCTTCCGGTTCCCCACCCTGAATGGCGCTGACCGGATAGGTCTCGAGGCCAAAGTCAGCCGGGGTGATCATAAATTCGCGGATCTCGCCGTCACGGATCTGGGCCACCTGGGTCGGGCCGTGGATGGCAATCTCGTCGAGCCCGGCGCCGTGCACCACCATACCGGTTTTCAGCCCCAGTGCCAGCAGGGTTTCGGCGATGGGGCGTACCAGCTCGGGGGCATAGACCCCCATCAGCTGATAGGTGGGGCGAGCGGGGTTGATAAGCGGCCCCAGCACATTGAACAGGGTACGGGTCTTGAGGGCCTGACGTACCGGCATGGCGTGGCGCACGCCAGCGTGATACTGGGGGGCGAACAGGAAGCAGATGCCGAGCTCATCCAGACAGCGGCGCGCCTGCGCCGGGCTCATGTCGAGCTTGATGCCCATCTTGTCGAGCAGATCGCTCGAACCCGACTTGCTCGAGACCGAGCGGTTGCCGTGCTTGGCCACTTTCAGGCCGCAGGCGGCAGCGACCAGCGCCGAAGTGGTGGAGACGTTGATGGTGTTGAGGCCATCGCCACCGGTGCCGACGATGTCGCAGAACTCATAGTCCGGGCGCGGGAAGTTGCGCGCTTCCGCCAGCAAGGCTTCGGCGGCGCCGGCGATCTCCTCCGGGGTCTCCCCCTTGATCTTGAGAGCGGTCAAGAGACTGGCGAGCACGATGGGATCCACTTCGCCACGTACCACCTGGCCGAAGGCGTCGCGGGTACTTTCACGGCTCAGAGACTGACCCTGATAGAGGGTGTTGAGATGATGATGCATGTTGGTCTCCTTACCGCACACTGCTTTCTGGACGGGTGATATGGGCGAGCGCCTGGGTCAGCAGACGGGCCCCTTCCGAGGTCATGATGGATTCCGGGTGGAACTGGAAGCCCAGCACCCGCTCATCCTGCTGCTCGATGGCCATGGGCATGCCCTGATAGTGGGCAATCACCGTCAGCTCTTCCGGTACATAGGTGGCGACCAGCGAGTGGTAGCGGGCCACCGGCAAGGGGCTTTGCAGCCCCGCGAAGGCGCCGTGGCCGTTGTGCTCAATCAGCGAACGCTTGCCGTGGACAATCTCGCCCGCTGCGCCGACGGTGCCGCCGTAGGCTTCGCACAGGGCCTGATGGCCGAGACAGATGCCGAGGATGGGCACCTGACCACGTGCCAGCTTGATGAGGTCGATCAGGCAACCCGCTTCATGGGGGGCTCCCGGGCCCGGCGAGAGCACCAGCACGGCGTCTCCTTCACAGGCGGCTATCTCGCTCATGATGCGGCTCGCCGGCAGGCTGTTGCGGTAGATCCGCACCGGATAACCGAGGGCGCGGAACTGGTCGACGAGGTTGTAGGTAAAGGAGTCGAAGTTGTCGAGCAGGAAGATGTTAGTCATGGCTCACGTCCTTATGTTGCTCCTGCTGGGCGCTCAGGGCTTGCAGGGAGGTGCCATGGCTGGCGGCGATGGCGGCCAGCACGGCGGCCGCCTTGGCGCGGGTTTCGTCCGCTTCGGCCTGGGGTTTGGAGTCATAGACCACCCCGGCACCGGCCTGTACGTGGGCTACGCCATCTTTCACGAAAGCCGAGCGAATGACGATGCAGGTATCCATCTCGCCGGCGCCGTTGATGTAGCCGACCGCGCCGCCGTAGCTGCCGCGGCGCTTGCCTTCCACCATGCGAATCAGCTCGCTGGCGCGGATCTTCGGCGCGCCGGTCAGGGTGCCCATGTTCATGCAGGCCTGATAGGCGTGCAGGGCGTCAAGATCGGAACGCAAGGTGCCGACCACCTTGGAGACCAGATGCATCACGTGGCTGTAGCGATCCACTTTCAGCAGCTCCTTGACGTAGCGGGTGCCGGGCTCCGAGATGCGGGCAATATCGTTGCGGCCCAGATCCACCAGCATCAGGTGTTCGGCCACCTCTTTCTCGTCCTGACGCAGCTCCAGCTCGATGCGGCCGTCGAGATCCCGGTTGATGCTGCCATCGGGGTTGAAGCCACGGCGGCGGGTACCGGCGATGGGGTACATCTCCACGTCGCGGCTGGTGGCGCAGAACTTCACCGCGCTCTCGGGGGAGGCGCCAAACAGGGTGAAGCCCTCATCCTGCACGTAGAACATGTAGGGGCTGGGGTTGGTCTGTTTGAGGCGGCGATAGGCGGCGATGGGGCTGGGGCAGGGCAGGGAGAAGCAGCGGGACGGCACCACCTGGAAGATGTCACCGCGGCGAATGAAGCCCTTGAGCTTCTCCACCTCGGCGCAGAACTGCTTGTCGCTCTTGTCCACGCTCATGCCGCCGGTGAGGGCCGGGGTGGCCGGAGCCTGCGCGGGGGCTTGCTGGCAGGCGTGCTTGAACTGGGCGAGGCGCTCGCTCAGGCGGTGGTATCTGTCTTCCACCCGGCTCTCGTCGCTGTCACCGCCAAAGATGCAGGCAAGCAGCGCAGTGGAGCGCGCGATGTGGTCGATGGTGATCAGGGTCTCGGCCACGTAGAAGCAGTAGTCGGGGCAGTCGTTGCTCCCCTGTGGCACGTCGGGCAGATCTTCAAAGGAGGCGATGAGGTCGTAGGCGAAGCTGCCGGCCATAAACAGGGCCTCTTTGCCGAGCTGGCAATCGAGCTCTCGCTGCAGGGTGCGCAGCACGTCCAGTACGCTGACCCCCTTGAGGCGGCTGTCTTCGTCCTGCTCCCGATCGGAGGCCGGGAAGTCGAGCTGCAGCTCGCCGGCCACCATGCTCTGGGCAACGGCGGCGGGCAGGCGCTCGGCCAGCAGGCTCTGCAGCTGGGCGCCGTTGTCGTTGAGGCTGCGCACCCGCACGGTGCGGCCACGGCACTCGATGCGCAGGCAGGCGTCCACCAGCAGCAGGCTCTGTTTGCCGGCCTTGGAGTCGATCTCCACCGATTCCAGCAGCAGGTTGTTGGGGCGACCCTGGCAGAGCTCGCTGTAGAGTGCCAGCGGATCGGCCACATAGGGGGCGTTGAGGGTGAGGGTATCGAATTCACCCAGAGGAAGGCGATGGCTGGCTGTCATAGTGCGTTCCCTTGCGTGTGATGCTGTTTACCGATGTTCATGACGTTGAATTCCTTGAAAATTTAATGGGTCCGGGGTGGCAGGTTCAGGGGCGCCATCGCCAGGTCAGCTTGCTTGTCTGAATTCTCGGTTTCATCACAGGTCCATTTGCCGGATAATAAAAAAGCCCGCTGGGGTCAGCGGGCTTTTTCTTTGGGTTCTTTATTTGCTGTCAGACTTACAGGTACAGCAACGACCACACGCCCGCATGTCAGGGAGTGTGCCACCACCAGATGGTCAGGATGGAAGTCGTTTGCATGATAAAGTCCTGTAAAAAGATGTTTGCAATGAAGTGCCTACAGAAAACGATAAAGCCGCGGCCAAGTCAAGTCGCTTTTTAGCCTTCTTTCACCGAATGTGTACCCATGGTGACCTGACCACGAGAGCGGAATAATCTGATGAGATTCGATCTACACTGCCATACCACGGCCTCGGATGGCGTGCTGAGCCCCGCCGAACTGGTGCGCCGCGCCGCCGCACAAGGGGTCGAAGTGTTAGCAGTCACTGACCACGATACCCTTGCCGGGCTTGATGAGGTGCGCCGTACCATCGACGCCGAGCAGTTGCCGCTGCGGCTGGTGAGCGGGGTCGAGATCTCCACCGGCTGGGAGCATCACGAAATTCATATCGTGGCGCTGGGGGTGGATGAAAAAAATCCGCAGCTGGTGGCGTTTCTGGCCGGTCAGCTGGCCCGTCGGGAGGCACGCGCCCAGGAAATAGGGCGTCGTCTGGAGAAGTGCCAGCTCCCCGGCACCTATGAAGAGGCCAAGCAGCTGGCTGGCGACGCCGCCGTGACCCGGGCCCACTTCGCCCGGGTGCTGATGGCGCGCGGGGTGGCCGATACCATGCAGAAGGTCTTCAAAAAGTACCTGAGCCGGGGCAACAAGGGCTATGCTCCGGCCGAGTGGCCGGAGATGGGCGAGGCGATCAGCGCCATTCACGCTGCTGGCGGTCTGGCGGTGCTGGCCCACCCGAGCCGTTACGACCTCACCGCCAAGTGGATCAAGCGGCTGCTGGTGGCCTTCAAGGCGGACGGTGGCGATGCCATGGAGGTTTCGCTGCCCCAGCAGAGCCCGCAGGAGCGGGCGAATCTCGGCCAGTGGGCCAAGGAGCACGACCTCTACATCTCGGTGGGATCGGATTTTCACTTCCCCTCCAACTGGACCGAGCTGGGGCGCCACCTCTGGTTGCCCAAGGAAGGGATGCCGCTCTGGCTGGCCCATCCCGGTCACTTCGGGCTCACCACCGAACAGCACGCCGCTCTGCTGGCCAGCCGTTAAGAGGCGTCTGCAGGCGTCAAACAGATTAAGGTAGTGTCGTGGAGCCCGGCTCCACGGCCATCAAGCGGGCAGGCATTGCCGCCCCCATTGCGAGAACGAGTCATGAGTCAGCACTTTTACGTACATCCGGAAAACCCCCAGGCCCGTCTGATCAGCCAGGCGGTACAGATCATTCAGAACGGCGGCGTCATCGTCTATCCCACCGACTCGGGCTATGCGCTGGGTTGCCAGATGGGCGACAAGGGCGCGCTGGAGCGCATCTGCCGTATCCGCCGCATCGATCCCAACCACGACTTCACCCTGGTGTGCCGCGATCTCTCCGAGATCTCCACCTATGCCAAGGTGGACAACACGGCGTTTCGCCTGATCAAGAACAACACCCCCGGCCCCTACACCTTCATCTTCAAGGCCACCAAGGAAGTACCGCGTCGCCTGATGAACGAGAAGAAGAAGACCATCGGCATCCGGGTACCGGACAACAAGATTGCCCAGGCGCTGCTGGAAGCGCTCGGCGAGCCGCTGCTCTCCACCACATTGATCCTGCCGGAATCGGACATGGCGGAGTTCGACCCGGAGGAGATCTTCGACAAGCTGGGCAAACAGCTGGATCTGGTGGTCAACGGCGGTTATCTGGGCGAGCAGCCCACTACCGTGGTGGACTTCTCCGACGACGAGCCTGTGCTGCGTCGGCGTGGTGCCGGGGACCCGACTCCGTTTGAGTGATACTGCCGATCCTGTGCCGGTGACGACCACGCCCACGGCGGGCGAGAGGGCGGCGAGCCCGGCGGGGGAGGCAGCTCCCCCCCAGGCCGTCCCGTCTCCCATCGCCCGGGTGCTGGGGCAGCCCTATCACGAGCTGCCCCAGGATTTGTTCATCCCGCCCGATGCGCTGGAGGTGTTTCTCGATACCTTCGAGGGGCCGCTCGATCTCTTGCTCTACCTCATCCGGCGCCAGCAGCTCGACATCCTCAACCTGCCGATCCTGCAGATCACCGCCCAGTACATGGAGTACGTGGAGCTGATGCAGGGCCTCAATCTGGAGCTGGCGGCCGAATACCTGCTGATGGCGGCCTGGCTGGCGGAGATAAAATCCCGTCTGCTGCTGCCCAAGGCGCCGGAGCTGGAAGATGAGGAGGAGGGGGAAGACCCCCGCGTCACCCTCATTCGCCGGCTGCAGGAGTACGAGCGCTACAAGGTGGGGGCGGAGCGGGTCAACGAGTTGCCGCGGCTGGAGCGGGAGATTTTCATCGCCACCGCGCTGCCGCCGGATTTTGGCGATCTCAAACCATTGACGCCCGATGTTTCGCTGGTTGAGCTCGCCCTTTACATGCAAAGTGTGGTAAAACGCGCGACTCATTTTGAACATCACCAGATCCGCCGTGAGCAGATCCCGACCCGGGTGCGCATGGCGGAGATCCTTGCCATGCTCTCGCTGGGCCAGACCCTGCGCCTGGATCGGGTGCTGCGCGCCGAAGAGGGGCGCATGGGGGTGTTGGTGACCTTTCTGGCGCTGCTGGAGCTGTGCAAAGAGCAGTTGATCTGGATCCTGCAGGCGGAACCGCTGGGGCCGATCCACTTTGCCCTGGCCGGCCAGCACGAGGAGAGCGAGCGTGGCGCTGCCCACTGAACGGTTGAAGGCCGATGTTGCGAGGAGCGGACCATGGCGCTGCCGGCTGAACGACTCAAGACGCTGATCGAGGCGGCACTGTTCGTCGCCGGACGCCCGCTCAACGTCAGCGAGCTCAAGAGCAGCGTACTGGCGGACTACCCGGTCACCAGCCGCTACGTCCAGCTGTTGCTGGCGGAGCTCAGACAGGATTACAGCGAACGGGGGGTGGAGCTCAAGGAGGTTGCCTCCGGCTGGCGCTTTCAGGCTCGCCAGGAGTACGCCGAGGAGCTCTCCAGGCTCTGGAGTGAGCGGGCGCCCCGTTATTCGCGCGCCGTGATGGAGACGCTGACGCTGATCGCCTATCGTCAGCCCATCACCCGGGCCGAGATCGAAGCCATCCGCGGGGTGGCGGTCTCGAGCCAGATAGTGAATACCCTGAAAGAACGTGGCTGGGTGCGCAGCATCGGTCACAAGGAGGTGGTGGGCCGCCCGGAGCTGCTCGCCACCACCCGAGAATTTCTGGATTATTTTAATCTGCAGAGTCTGGAGCAGCTCCCCGAGCTGGATCCCGAACTGCAACCCTCGTTGTCCACGCTGACATTGGCAGCTGCGGGCAGCGATCAACAATCAGGTAACCCCGATGAGTGAAAAACTGCAAAAAGTGTTGGCCCGCGCGGGTCACGGCTCCCGTCGTGAGATGGAGGCCCTGATCACCGCAGGTCGGGTCAGTGTGGATGGCAAGGTTGCCACACTGGGAGATCGCGTCGAAGTTAACGCCGTGATCCGGGTGGATGGTCACCAGGTCAAGACCCGTGCCGCAGAGGAAGTGATCTGCCGCGTGCTGGCTTACCACAAGCCGGAAGGGGAGATGTGTACCCGTCACGATCCGGAAGGTCGCCCCACCGTGTTTGATCGTCTGCCCAAGATGGAAGGGGCCCGCTGGATTGCGGTCGGCCGCCTCGACGTCAACACCTCCGGTCTCTTGCTGTTCACCACCGACGGTGAACTGGCCAACCGGCTGATGCACCCGAGCCACGAAGTGGAGCGGGAATACGCGGTGCGGGTGTTTGGCGAGATCACCGAAGCCATGCTGCAGCGCCTGCGCAAGGGCGTGCAGCTGGAAGACGGCATGGCCAAGTTCAACAAGATCAAGCCGGCCGGTGGCGAGGGTCTGAACCAGTGGTTCAACGTCACCCTGACCGAGGGTCGCAACCGTGAAGTGCGCCGCCTGTGGGAATCCCAGGAAGTGCAGGTGAGCCGCTTGATGCGCATCCGCTACGGCGACGTGCAGCTGGACCGCGGCATCCCGCGCGGTGGCTGGCAGGAGCTGAAACTGCCCGAGGTGAACTACCTGCGTGGCCTGGTCAACCTGCCCAACGAGACCGAATCCAAGGTCGATCTGCAGCAGGATGGCAAAACCAGTCGTCACAAGCAGGCCGCCCAGATCCGTCGCGCCGTCAAGCGCCACAAGGAGATGCAGGGCAAGGAGCCGCGCGCCCGTGCCACCACGGCCCGTCGCAAGCCGACCTCCTCCACCCGCAACTCGGGTACCGGCAGCAAGTAAGTGCTGCGTGGCCGAAAGGCCGCATTGCAACAGGCCCGCCTCTTCGGCGGGCCTTTTTGTTGGCGTCTTTTGAGTTTTTTATTGTTCGAGCGAGCGTAATGCTGAATTAATGGGGCTGGGCAGGTGACTGGCAGGGGCGGGGGTGGTTGCTCGGTACGGGCGGGCTTGTTAGCCTTCCCGCACTGACACAGGAGATAATAATGAGCAAGGTACTTGATGAGCTGCTGGCGTTGCTGGCGCTCGAAAAAATCGAGGAGGGCCTGTTTCGGGGCCAGAGCCAGGATCTCGGTCTGCGGGCCGTGTTTGGCGGACAGGTAATGGGGCAGGCCTTGTCAGCCGCCAAGCAGACGGTGGCAAGCGATCGCCAGGTGCACAGCTTCCACTCCTACTTTCTGCGCCCCGGCGATGCCAACCGTCCCATCGTCTACGACGTGGAGAACATCCGTGACGGTCAGACCGTCTCCACCCGCCGGGTCAAGGCCATTCAGGGCGGCAAGCCCATCTTCTATCTCAACGCCTCCTTCCAGGTCGAGGCGGACGGCTTTGAACACCAGATCGCCATGCCGGCGGGGATCACGCCGCCCGAGCAGCTCAAGAGCGAGCTGGAGCTGGTGCGCCCCTACGAGCAGCAGATCCCGCCCGCCCTGCGCGACAAGATCATGTGCGAGAAGCCCATCGAAATTCGCCCGGTGACCCTGGTCGATCCGATCCGCCCCGACGTGCACGAGCCGCTGCGCCACGTCTGGTTCAAGGCCAATGGCCAGATGCCGGACGATCAGCGGGTGCACAAGTACCTGCTGGCCTATGCCTCCGACTTCCACTTCCTGTTCACCGCCCTGCAGCCCCACGGCGTGTCGTACTGGGAGCCGGACATGCAGGTGGCCACCATCGATCACTCCATGTGGTTCCACCGGGACTTCCGGCTGGACGACTGGCTGCTCTACGTGGTGGACAGCCCGAGCGCCAGCGCCGGTCGTGGCCTGGTGCGCGGCCAGTTCTTCACCCGCGATGGTGTGCTGGTGGCGAGCACGGCGCAGGAAGGGGTGATCCGCCGTCGCGGTTGAGCAGCGCTGAGCGCCAACAAAAAACGGGAGCCGATGGCTCCCGTTTTTTTATGCGCTTGCGCTATCAGGCGGCGTCTTGCTCGGCGCTGAGCGCTGGCTCGCCGCTCTGGGCGAAACGGTCGGCCCACAGGGCGATGACGCCGTCGCCGGTGACGTTGCAGGCGGTACCGAAGCTGTCCTGCGCCAGATAGAGGGCGATCATCAGGGCGATGGAGGCCTCACCGAACCCCAGCATGGAGGTGAGCAGGCCCAGTGCGGACATGACGCCACCACCCGGAGCACCCGGCGCGGCAATCATGATGACACCCAGCATCATGATGAAGGGCAGCATGGTGCCTATGCCCGGAATGGCCAGATGCTCGGAGAGGAACATCACCGCGGTGGCGCAGGTCACCAGGGTGATGGTGGAGCCACACAGGTGAATGGTGGCGCACAGCGGCACGGTGAAGTTGGCGATGCCATCGCTCACGCCGTTGTTCTTGCTGGCCTGCAGGGCGACCGGGATGGTGGCGGCGCTGGACATGGTACCCAGCGCGGTGAAGTAGGCCGGCAGCATGTTCTTGATGAGCTGGGCCGGGGAGCGGCCCAGGGCCAGACCGGTACCGATGAACAGCACGGAGAGCCAGAGCCAGTGCATGACGATGGCCATTACCAGTACCACGCCGAAGGTCTTCAGGGTGGCGAATACGGTGCCTTCCACCGTCATCTCGACGAAGACGCCGGCGATGTAGAAGGGCAGCAGCGGGATGATCACCTTGGCCAGCAGGCGGTCGATGATGTCACGGCCCTGATCGGCGACCCGACGTAGATCGGTGGCCTGGGTGGCGCTGATGCCGATGCCGAACACGAAGGCGGCGGCCAGCGCCGACATCACCCCGAACAGTGGCGGGATCTCCAGGTTGATGTAGGAGGCGAGCTTGATGGCGCTCTCGGCGGTGGACTCGGCGGCGGTGGTCAGGCGCGGGATCAGGTTGCTGGCCACGGTAAAGGCGAACAGGCCCGCCAGTATGGTGGAGCAGTAGGAGAGGGCGACCGTTTTGCCCAGCAGCTTGCCGGAGTTCTTTGGCAGGCTGGCGATGCCGCTCATGATGAAGAACAGGATGATGAGCGGAATGGTAAAGGTGATCAGCTGACCTATGACTGTCTTGGCCGTAAACAGCACGCGTGCGACCCATTCAGGGGCGTAGAGACCGAGCAAGAGACCGGCGAGGATGCCGGCAACCAGTTTGAGGACAAGTTTCATAAGTAAATCCAGGTGTTAGTGTCTGATTTGTTATTTAATTTTGATTTTAATGCCGCTTTCTAACACAAAATCCGCATCATGTCTGTCGTGGGTGCGTTAATGTCGAGTTAAATATTGTTAAATGTGATCATGGTGGTGATAGCCACTGGCGACCTGATCGCGAGGTGCGGTGGGTGATTAATTTTGCGCGCCCTTTCAGGCGCGGATCAGCAGGGCGTGCAGCCAGCGGCTATCCGTCTGCTCGCTCTCCCAGCACTGCTGCAGTTGCAGCGGCAGCGGGGCGATGAGCCGGCGCAGGCCGTCTTCATCGAGCCGGGTCTGGGAGAGGTGCTCCTCGGCAGGAGTGCTGCCGGTGGCAACGGGCTGGCCACTGGGGTGGGGAAAGGCACAATAGAGCGGCCCGGCGGGCTTGAGCAGCCCAGCCAGATGGGCCAGCGCGTCGCTGAGCTCGTCTGGCGCGATCGCTGGCAAGGCCCCGCGCGCCCAAATACCGTCATAGGGCACCACGCTGCGCAGCTGCTCGACGCGGCAGACCCGCACCGGCTGGCCGCTGCGCCGCGAGGCGATCCTGGCTTGTGCCAGGCGGGCATCGAAGGCCGTCACCACCAGCCCCTGCTGGCGAAAGAAACAGAGATCGTCGCCTTCGCCGCAGCCCGCCTCCAGCAGGTGGGCTCCCGTTGGCAGCAGCGCCAGAAACGATTGGCGCGCCGCTGACCATGGATCGGCTGAGGGCGTGGCAATGGAGGCCGGAGGGCAGGAGGGAGACGGACGGGACATGGCGGGCACCTTTGCTCTGGGGCGCAACTCAATTTCGGGGGCGTGACTATAGCAAACTTGAGCCAATTTGGCGCCGGGGCGCCAAAGGAATGAAAGGAGATGGAAGGGAGTGAGGGGTTGTCTGCGCCGGGCCAGGGCCGCCAGTGTTCGGCCTTGCTGGTTCAGGGGCGACGGGCGGCCGGGCCGGTTGGCAGGGCGATCAGGGCGAACAGGCTGTCCAGCAGGAAGTCGGCTTCCTGGCGCAGATCGATGCGCTCCGGAAAGTGCAGCCAGTTGATGATGTAGCCATCCAGGGTGCAGTGCAGCAGGGTGGCGGCCCGCTGCAGATCCAGCCCCTGCGGCAGCTGGCCGAGGCGCACCGCATTGGCCAGGGTGGCTTCCAGATCCCGGAAGAAGTTGTTGGACTGGCTGCGCATGTGCTCGCGCAAGGAGATGGCTTCCCCTTCCAGCGACTCCAGGTTGAACAGTATGGTGAACATCTGCTGATGGGCTGGCTCGCTGCTTATCTTGATGATCACTCCCTTGAGGAAGGTGCGCAGCTTGCCGAGGGGA
Organism: Aeromonas sp. DNRA1; assembly: GCF_963888745.1. Taxonomy (NCBI): domain Bacteria; kingdom Pseudomonadati; phylum Pseudomonadota; class Gammaproteobacteria; order Aeromonadales; family Aeromonadaceae; genus Aeromonas; species Aeromonas sp. DNRA1. The sequence continues at coordinate 628,025 of NZ_CAWPKQ010000002.1, forward strand.
TCGGGTTCCAGCTCGGAGACGCAGGCATCGAGCTGGTGGGAGAGGGGTTGGCACAGCTCCTCCCAGAGGGAGACGAACAGCTCTTCCTTGTTTTTGAAATGCCAGTAAATGGCGCCCCGGGTCAGCTCGGCGGCCCTGGCGATGTCGGTCAGGCTGGTCTTGGCCAGGCCTTGTGAGCAGAACAGATCCAGGGCCGTACTCATGATGTGGCAGCGGGTCTGCTGCGCCTCTTCTTTGGTTCTTCTGGCCATCTCTGCGCGCACCTTGTAAAAGTAAAAAAAGTCACTTACATACATTTATGAATGTATGTATATTGCCTCATCTTTCCGATTTTACCAACCGGGTCCTATAAACCCTGTGGTTATTCATTGATAGACAGAGGCTCAGGTTCTCCATGCATAAACATATTCTCGCACGTTCAGTCGGCCTTGCGCTGCTGGCGAGCGGTCTGCTGACCGCTTGCGGCGAACAGGGCAGTGCCCAGCAGGGGCCCGGTGCGATGCCGCCGGCCGCGGTGGATGTCGTCACCCTGCACACGGCGCCGCTGCAGCTCACCACCGAGCTGACCGGTCGCAGCGCCCCGCTGCGGGTCGCCGAGGTGCGCCCCCAGGTGAGCGGCATCATTCTCAAGCGTCTCTTTACCGAGGGCAGCGACGTCAAGGCCGGTCAACTGCTGTACCAGATCGACCCCGCCGTCTATCAGGCCGCGGTGGCCAGTGCCAAGGCCAACCTGGCCAAGGCGCAGGCCAACGAGCAGAGCGCCCGCCTCAAGGCCAAGCGCTATGCCGAGCTGGTGAAGGTGAAGGCCATCAGCAGCCAGGAGTATGACGACGCCGACGCGGCCTGGAAGCAGCAGCTGGCCGAAATCGGTGCCGCCAAGGCGGCGCTGCAGACCGCCAATATCAACCTGGCCTACACCCGCATCACGGCCCCCATCAGCGGCCGCATCGGCAAGTCTGCGGTGACCGAAGGTGCACTGGTGACGGCCCAGCAGGCCGACAGTCTCACCTCTATTCAGCAGCTCGATCCCATGTATGTGGACGTGCGCCAGTCCACCGCCGATCTGCTGCGCCTCAAGCGCCAGGTGGCGGCTGGCAAGCTGACCCAGGACGAGCAGAAAAGCGCCCGGGTGAGCTTCCAGCTGGAAGATGGCTCCACCTACGGCGAAGAGGGCTCGCTGCAGTTCTCCGACGTGACCGTGGATGAGACCACCGGCATGGTGACCCTGCGAGTGATCGTCCCCAACCCTCATCAGCTGCTGCTGCCGGGCATGTTCATGCGTGCCACCCTGCAGGAGGGCGAGCGCGCCGAAGGGTTGTTGGTGCCGCAGACCGCGGTGACCCGTACCCCGAAAGGCGGCGCCACCGTGATGGTGGTGACGGCGGACAACAAGGTGGAGCTGCGTGAAGTGCAGCTGGGCCGCATCGTCGGCAGTGACTGGGTGGTGGAATCCGGTCTAAAGGCGGGCGAACGGGTGATCGTCGCCGGCCTGCAAAAGGTAAAACCCGGGGTCGTCGTGGCACCTGCTGAACAGAGTGCCGCTGCGCAGTCTGCCCAGGCGCCGGCCAATGCCCCGGCCAACAAGTAGGATGGAGTAGTCGCCTCATGGCACGATTTTTCATAGACAGACCCATTTTCGCCTGGGTGATCGCCCTGGTGATCATGCTGGCGGGGAGCCTGGCCATCATCAAATTGCCGGTCGCCCAGTACCCGAGCATTGCGCCGCCGGCGGTGGGCATTTCCGCCAGCTACCCGGGGGCCTCCGCCAAGACGGTGGAAGACTCGGTGACCCAGATCATCGAGCAGAACATGACCGGGCTGGATCACCTGCTCTACATGTCCTCCCAGTCGGACTCCTCCGGCCGGGTATCGGTCACCCTCACCTTCCAGCCGGGGACCGACCCCGACATCGCCCAGGTGCAGGTGCAGAACAAGTTGCAGCAAGCCATGTCGCTGTTGCCGCAAGAGGTGCAGCAGCAGGGGATCCGGGTCCAGAAGACCTCCAGCAGCTTCCTGATGGTGGCCGCTTTCATCTCCAAAGATGGCGCCATGACCAACGATGACCTGGCCGACTACGTGGTGGCCAACATCAAGGAGCCGCTCAGTCGTCTGGACGGGGTAGGGGACATCACCCTGTTCGGCAGCCAGTACTCCATGCGGGTCTGGCTTGATCCCAACAAGCTCAACCGGGTGCAAATGACCCCGGGTGATGTACAGGCCGCCATTAAGGCGCAAAATACCCAGGTGGCCTTCGGCAAACTGGGGGGCACCCCGGCGGTGACCGATCAGCAGTTCACCGCCACCATCATGGGGCAGACCCGGCTCTCCACCGTGGAGGAGTTCAACGACATCCTGTTGCGGGTGAATCAGGACGGTTCCAAGGTGCGGCTCAAAGACGTGGCCCGGGTCGAACTGGCCGGCGAAAGCTACGATGCCGAGGCGCTCTACAACGGTCAGTCCACCGCGGCGGTGGCCATCAAGCTGGCGACCGGTGCCAACGCGCTGGATACAGCCGAGAAGGTGCGTGGCAAGCTGAATGAGCTCTCCACCTACTTCCCGGCCAACATGGAGATCGTCTACCCGTACGACACCACGCCGTTCGTGAAGATCTCCATCGAGGAGGTGGTACAGACCCTGGTGGAGGCGATCTTCCTGGTGTTCTGCGTGATGTATCTGTTTCTGCAGAACTTCCGCGCCACCCTGATCCCGACCATTGCGGTGCCCGTGGTGCTGCTGGGGACCTTCGGGGTCATGTCGGCGTTTGGCTTCTCCATCAACACCCTGACCATGTTCGGTCTGGTGCTGGCTATCGGCCTGTTGGTGGATGACGCCATCGTGGTGGTGGAGAACGTGGAGCGTCTGATGAGCGAAGAGGATCTCTCTCCACTCGAGGCGACCCGCAAATCGATGACCCAGATCACCGGCGCCCTGGTGGGGATTGCCCTGGTGCTCTCGGCGGTGTTCGTGCCGATGGCCTTCTTCGGCGGTTCGACCGGTGCCATCTATCGCCAGTTCTCGCTCACCATCGTCTCGGCCATGGTGCTGTCGGTGCTGGCGGCGCTGATCCTGACCCCGGCCCTGTGCGCCACCCTGCTCAAGCCCATCAAGCATGGCGAGTTCGGTGCCAAGCGCGGTTTCTTCGGCTGGTTCAACCGGGCCTTCGACGCCAGCGCCAACCGCTACCAGAGCGGCGTGCGCAAGGTGGTCAAGCAGGGCGTACGCTACGGCATCATCTATGCGGCCATGCTGGCGGTACTGGCCATCCTGTTCATGCGCATGCCCACCTCCTTCCTGCCGGAAGAGGATCAGGGGGTCATCATGTCCATGGTGCAGCTGCCGGTCGGGGCGACCAAGCAGCGCACCGAGGTGGTGCTGGCCGACATGCGCGACTACTTCATGAAAAACGAGAAGGATAACGTCGACTCCGTGCTGACGGTGGCGGGCTTCAGCTTCGCCGGTAGCGGTCAGAATAGCGGCATGGCGTTCATCAAGCTGAAAGACTGGAAGGAGCGCAACACGCCGGATCGCAGCGCCAATGCCATCATCGGCCGTGCCATGGGCTACCTGTTCAGCATCAAGGAAGCCCAGGTGTTCGCCTTCAACCTGCCTCCGATCCCGGAGCTCGGGACGGCCACCGGTTTTGACTTCTTCCTGCAGGATCGGGCCGGCGTGGGCCACGACAAGCTGATGGCGGCGCGCAACCAGCTGCTCGGCATGGCGGCGCAGGACCCCAATCTGGTGCGGGTGCGCCCGAACGGGATGGAAGATACCCCCCAGCTTGACATCAAGATCGACTACGAGAAGGCGCTGGCGCAGGGGCTCTCCATCAGCGACATCAACAGCACGCTCTCCAGTGCCTGGGGCTCTGCCTATGTGAATGACTTTGTCGACAGAGGCCGGGTCAAGAAGGTCTACCTGCAGGCGGATGCCCCCTTTCGGATGAATCCGGAAGATCTCAAGCTCTGGTACGTGCGCAACAGCGCCGGTCAGATGGTGCCCTTCTCCGCCTTTGCCAGTACCGACTGGAGCTTCGGCTCGCCACGGCTGGAGCGTTACAACGGCGTGCCGGCGATGGAAATCGTCGGGGAAGCGGCGCCGGGCAAGAGTACTGGTGACGCCATGGCCGCCATCGAGCAGATGGTGAAGCAGCTGCCGGAAGGCATCGGTATCGAGTGGACCGGTCTCTCCTATCAGGAGCGGCAGGCGGGCTCTCAGGCACCGGCCCTGTACGCCATCTCGCTGCTGGTGGTGTTCCTCTGTCTGGCCGCCCTCTACGAGAGCTGGAGCATTCCGTTCTCGGTGATGCTGGTGGTGCCGCTTGGGGTGCTGGGGGCCATTGTGGCCGCCACCCTGCGGGGGCTGGAGAACGACGTCTACTTCCAGGTGGGTCTGCTTACCACCATCGGTTTGTCGGCCAAGAACGCGATCCTCATCGTCGAGTTCGCCAAGGAGCTCTATGACAGGGGCATGGGGCTGAGCGAAGCCGTGGTGGAGGCGGCGCGCCTGCGTCTGCGTCCGATCCTGATGACCTCGCTCGCCTTCATCCTCGGCGTATTGCCGCTGGTGATCAGTACCGGCGCTGGCGCCAGCAGCCGCAACGCCATCGGTACCGGCGTGATGGGGGGGATGATCAGTGCCACCGTGCTGGCCATCTTCTTCGTGCCGCTGTTCTTCGTGCTGGTGATGCGCTATTTCACCAAGCACAGTACCAAGCAAGCGCGTCTGGCCCATGCCGAGGAGATCAAACATGACTAAGACCCTGATCGCCCTGAGTGTGACGCTGCTGCTGGGGGGCTGTTCCATGGCCCCCGATTACCAGCGCCCGGCGCTGCCGCAAGGTGCCACCTGGCAGAGCAACCAGACGGGGGAGGCGGTCGTCTCCTCCTGGCGCCAGCAGTTCCTCGATCCCGCCCTGCAGCAGCTGATCGCCACGGCCCTTGAGAACAACCGGGATCTGCGCATCGCGGCCCTCAACGTGGAGGCCTACGAGGCCAGATACCGGATCCAGCGGGCGGCCCAGCTGCCGACCCTGGCGGCCAATGGCTCGGGTACCCGCCAGCAGGGTTCGGACGATCTCAGCAGCACGGGGCAGGGCACCATCAGCAGCCAGTATGGTGCCAACATCGGCATCACCTCCTACGAGCTGGACCTGTTCGGCCGGATCCAGAGCCTCAAAGATCAGGCGCTGGAAAACTATCTGGCGCAGGTGGAGACCCAGCGCAGCACCCAGATCGCGCTGATCGCCTCGGTGGCCAACGCCTATCTCACCCTGCTGGCGGATCAGGAGTTGCTGGCGCTGAGCGAGGCGACCCTGGCCACCGAGCAGGAGAGCTATGGTCTGACCGAGCACAAGTACCGGCTGGGTGCCGCCTCCGAAATGGAGCTGGCCCAAGGCCGTACTGCACTGGAGAGTGCCAAGGTGAGCCTGGCCCAGTATCAACGGCAGGTGAAGCAGGATCGCAATGGCCTGGCACTGCTGCTCGGGACCGGCGTCCCCGCGCTGATGACCGAGCCAGCGACCCTGGCCGAGGTGCAGCTGGCGGCCATCCCGGTGGGGGCCCCATCCAGCCTGTTGCAACAGCGCCCGGACATCCTGGCGGCCGAGCACAGCCTGAAGGCGGCCAATGCCAATATCGGCGCCGCCCGTGCGGCCTTCTTCCCGACCATCTCGCTGACCGCGACGGCGGGCACCGCCAGCAACCAGTTGAGCGGGCTGTTTGACGGCGGCACCGGCACCTGGACCTTTATGCCGCAGATCAACCTGCCGATTTTTGACGGTGGCAAGCGCATCGCGGATCTGGACGTGGCCGAGGTGAGCACCAGGCAGGCGGTGGCGAGCTACGAGAAGAGCATCCAGACCGCGTTCAAGGAGGTGGCAGATACGCTGGGTGCCCAGGCTGACTATCAGCAGCAACTGCAGGCCCAACAGGCACTGGTGGAGGCGAACCAGACCTACTTCAAGCTGGCGGAGGTGCGCTACGAGAAGGGGGTGGACAGCTATCTCACCCGACTCGATGCCCAGCGCTCGCTGTTCAGTGCCAAGCAGGGGCTGATCAGTACCCGTCTGGCGCAGCTCAGCAACCAGGTTGCACTCTACAAGGCTGTCGGGGGCGGCTGGCAAGCCACCGATACGGAGGGTGGCAAAGGAAAAAGCTGACAGTAGCCACAGATCTCTCCTTGCGTTATCTTACCGTCACAGGGCGAACCATCAGGTTCGCCCTGTTTGTTTTGAGCAAAAACATATACATATGAAGCCCAAGTGACATAATACGTCGTGCAGACAGCGTGTCGGCAGGCTGCAGAAATGGGTGAAAAAGCCTGAATGTTACGTACCCAGTGAATGGCAATTGTAAGAAAGTGTTACTCATCTTCTTCAACGATTGGGGCAAAGTGGTGTTCTTGTGAGCAAGCATCTACTTCGATGCGTTATTTATCACTATTTTTACTTGGGAACCCTACGGTTTAGGATGATGGTAGGGTTTCAATGGGGGCTTTTTTGAATGGCGAGCGAACATTTTCGGCGGCCAATAGAACATTGAGCAACAGCAAAACTGGTTATAAATGACTTGTCTTGAGCAAGGTTGTTTTGGCTATTCAAGCTGCCGTGAAAGGCGCTAGAATTCAGACTTTTCTGACAGCGATAGCCGATTTTCTCAAGCTGGAGGGCATCATGGCCAACAGCACACACAATCTGGTTAAAAGCAGCAAACTGGGGGCTGTAACTCAGGGGCGGTAGCCATCGCTTTTGACTTGCACTGCATCAGACATCCGCTGCAGAAACGAGTGTCACCGTCGCTTTAATCGCCTTCATAAAATAAACTTTCTCTTAATTTTCAAGAGCATGCATATGAAAATTCTTGTCACTGGTGGCGCCGGCTTTATCGGCTCTGCGGTTGTTCGTCATATCATTCAAAATACCAACGACTCAGTTCTCAACCTCGATAAACTCACCTATGCGGGCAACCTGGAATCCTTGACCAGTGTCGCAAACAGTGAACGTTATGCCTTTGAACAGGTGGATATCTGCAACCGCGCCGAACTGGATCGGGTGTTTGCCCTGCATCAACCGGACGCCGTGATGCACCTGGCCGCCGAGAGCCATGTTGATCGCTCCATTACCGGTCCTGCTGACTTCATCGAAACCAACATCGTCGGCACCTACATGCTGCTGGAAGCGGCTCGCGCCTACTGGAACGGTCTGGATGAGGTACGCAAGGCGGCTTTCCGTTTCCACCATATCTCCACCGACGAGGTGTATGGCGACCTGCCCCATCCTGATGAAGTGGCCCCCGGTGTGGCACTGCCGCTTTTCACCGAAACTACCCCTTATGCCCCCAGCAGCCCCTATTCTGCCTCCAAGGCTTCCAGTGACCATCTGGTGCGCGCCTGGCGTCGTACTTACGGCCTGCCGACCATCGTCACCAACTGCTCAAACAACTACGGTCCGTACCACTTCCCCGAGAAGCTGATCCCGCTGGTGATCCTCAACGCCCTGGATGGCAAACCGCTGCCGGTGTACGGCAAGGGTGATCAGATCCGTGATTGGCTCTATGTGGAAGATCACGCCCGCGCGCTTTATACCGTGGTCACCACAGGTGTCATCGGCGAGACCTACAACATCGGTGGCCACAACGAGAAACAGAATCTGGAGGTTGTTCATACCATCTGCGATCTGCTGGATGAAATGGTGCCCAAGGCCGGCTCCTACCGCGACCAAATCACCTATGTGGCCGATCGCCCTGGCCATGACCGCCGTTATGCCATTGATGCCAGCAAGATGAGCGCCGAGCTCGCCTGGCAACCACAAGAAACCTTTGAATCCGGTATCCGCAAAACAGTGCAGTGGTATCTGGATAACCAGCAGTGGGTCAACAACGTGAAGAATGGATCCTATCAGTCCTGGATCGATCAGCAGTACGGGGAGAAGAAGTAATGAAAGGCATTATTCTGGCAGGTGGCTCTGGTACCCGTCTCTACCCTATTACCATGGGGGTATCCAAACAATTACTGCCTGTTTATGACAAGCCCATGATCTATTACCCTCTTTCTGTATTAATGTTGGCTGGTATCAGAGACATTCTGATCATCACAACACCCGAAGATAAGGTTAGCTTTCAGCGACTTTTAGGCGATGGTAGCCAATTTGGTATTTCATTGACATATGCGGTACAACCAAACCCTGATGGACTGGCTCAAGCTTTCATCATCGGTGAAGAGTTTATTGGCCAAGAATCCGTTTGTCTCATTCTGGGTGATAACTTGTTTTGGGGGCAGGGCTTTTCACCTATGTTGCGTCAAGCCGCGCTAAGGACAGAAGGTGCTACGGTATTTGGTTATAAAGTGCAGGATCCAGAACGTTTCGGTATTGTTGAATTTGATGAAAAGCAAAGTGTAATTTCTATTGAAGAAAAACCAGCTGAACCAAAGTCGCATTTTGCAGTAACCGGACTCTATTTTTACGACAATCAGGTTGTCGATATCGCTAAACAAGTAAAGCCTTCAAAGCGAGGCGAACTTGAAATTACGAGCATTAACCAGATATACCTCGAGCGAAATAAACTTAACGTTGAACTGCTAGGCCGTGGTTTTGCTTGGTTAGATAGTGGAACCCACGAAAGCCTATTGGAAGCGTCTAACTTTGTCGCAACGATAGAGGCAAGGCAGGGATTCAAGATCGCTTGTTTGGAAGAAATAGCCTGGAGAAATGGTTGGTTAGAATCAAAGATGGTATTAAATACCGCAAAAATGATGGAAAAGAACAGCTATGGTAAATATCTTTTTGATTTATTTAAGGGTTAGTTTATGGGATTGGTTAATTTGATTGATCTACCAATGCTTGGTGATGACAGAGGTTTGTTGATTTCCCTTGAAAATAATATAAGTATCCCTTTCGATATCAAGAGAATATATTATATATATGGTACTAAGCATGGGGTCTCGAGAGGTTTTCATGCTCACAAAACATTAAAGCAGGTTGCAATTGTTGTTAGTGGCTCATGTCGATTTAGATTAGATAATGGAAAAGAGCAAGCAGATATTACATTGAATAATCCGGCTCAGGGTCTTTTAATTGAGTCATTTATGTGGCGGGAGATGCACGACTTCTCGGATGACTGCGTCCTGATGGTTGTTGCAGATCAGTTGTATGATGAGTCTGACTACATAAGGGAATATGATGAGTTTTTGCGAATGGCAAATATAAAATAAAAGGTGATGGCTATGGAGTTTAAAGCAAAAACAATAAGTTTCAGATTGATTGATGTTGGTGATGCTGAATTTATCTTGTCATTAAGAACAGATGGTCGGCTAAACAGGCATTTGTCACAGACGAGTAGTTCATTAGAACAGCAAAGAGATTGGATTAAAAACTACAAAGAACGGGAAAATCAAGGTGATGAATATTACTTCATTATATATCGCAATGATAATAATGAAGCTGTAGGTACAGTAAGATTATATGATTTTATTCGTGATAAAAAATCCTTTTGCTGGGGAAGCTGGATTTTGAATGAAAACAAAACAAAATATGCTGCTATGGAAAGTGCATTTCTTGTTTATCAAATTGCTTTTGAGAAGCTGAGTTTTGAAAGAGCACATTTTGATGTAAGACGAGAAAATGTAAAGGTCATTGCGTTTCATCAGAAGATGGGGGCGGAAGTTGTCTCTGAAAATGATCTTGATTTGTTTTTTGAGATTGAAAAAAATGCTATTTTAGACGCAAGAAATAAATTGTCACGCTTCCTGTAATCAGAAATTTCTAACATCCATTAGGCATAAAAATGATCAATTTTCTGGATTTGAAAGCTATCAATAGTCGATATCAGCAAGAACTCAAGGATGCCTGTGCTCGTGTCATTGATTCCGGTTGGTATATTATGGGGAATGAGCTAAGCCAATTTGAAACAGAGTTTGCAGCCTATTGTGGCTCCAAACATGCGATCGGTGTTGCCAATGGCCTGGATGCTCTTATTCTAGTAATGCGTGCTTGGAAAGAACTCGGCAAACTCAAGGCTGGTGATGAGGTCATTGTTCAGGCCAATACCTACATAGCATCTGTTTTGGCTATTACTGAGAACGATCTGGTTCCGGTCCTGGTAGAACCAAACACTGATACTTACAACCTTGATCCTGAGTCGGTTAAAGCCGCTATCACCCCCAAAACTAGAGCAATCCTGCCTGTACATCTCTATGGCCAGCTGTCTCCCATGTCTGAACTCATGGCGATTGCCAAAGAACATGGACTGTTGGTATTGGAGGATTGCGCGCAGGCACATGGGGCTGAAATCAAGGGAAAGCGCGCCGGTAATTGGGGTGATGCGGCTGGTTTCAGCTTTTATCCGGGGAAGAATCTGGGGGCTCTTGGTGATGCAGGTGCTGTGACTACGAATGATGATGACCTGGCCCAAACGCTGAAGGCTTTGCGCAACTATGGCTCTCATAAAAAGTATGAAAACCTCTATCAAGGAGTAAATAGCCGCCTGGATGAAATTCAGGCCGCCATGCTAAGGGTTAAATTACGTCATTTAACGACTGAAACAGTACGTCGCCAACAGATTGCAAAAAGCTATCGTCGCAATATCTCCAACCCATTAATTATATTACCACAGGTAGAAGAAGAGTCAGCCCATGTATGGCATCTCTTTGTCGTGCGTTGTGAAATGCGTGATGCTTTGCATAAACATTTGTGTGAACGAGGAATTCAAACCTTAATTCACTATCCAATTCCACCACATAAACAGCAGGCATATAGCACCTATGCCAATATGTCTCTGCCGTTTACTGAGATGCTGCATCAACAGGTACTTTCTATCCCGCTAGATCCGAGTATTGATGATGAACAGATTGCTAATGTTATTGCAGCAATGAACGAGTTTGTTGCATGAAACGCTTGCTCAAAGTCACCGCTATGACAGGGTTATTAACTTTGTTTAAAATGGCGATGGGGTTTGTGATTGCCAAAGTGGTGGCCATTTATACTGGCCCCACTGGTATGGCAATGCTAGGGCAAGTTCAGAGCATGGTTATCAGCCTTAATGGTATCATTAATGCGCCAGTGAGTAGCGGGCTCGTTCGCTACACGGCAGAGAAACATGGTGAGGGATTTGAAAGTTGTGCTCCCTGGTGGCGAGCATCATTACAATGGGTATTTATTATTTCCGCAATAATTATACCGACTGGGCTTTTGTTAGCCGAGCATCTAGCTATTTGGTTATTTCAGAATGAATCTCTTGCTTGGGTTATCGTGGTAACAGTTGCTGTATTACCTCTTTCAGCAATAGGTACTTTGTGTAACTCGGTAATTAATGGTCAACAGAAATATCGTCGCTACGTATCTCTCGGGATGTTGTCAGCCTTTATTTCTGGTACTGTGATGTTGATATTAATAATGCAAGAAAATATTAACGGTGCTTTATTGGCTACCGCAATTCAATCCTCTTTAATTGGACTGATAATGCTAATTGCCAACATTCGTCAGCCATGGCTAAGGCTGTGTTATTGGTGGGGGGATACAGATAACACAGCTAGAAAGGCGATTGGTGGCTACATGTTGATGGCAATGACGACAGCTTTAACTGTGCCGATCTCACTTATTTTAGTTAGAAATATCTTGATCTCACAGGTAGGATGGGAGGCAGCTGGTCAATGGCAGGCTGTATGGAAAATATCAGAGGTTTATCTGGGGGTGATAACTATGGCCTTGGGTACATATTATTTGCCTCGTCTTTCATCTTTGGTTGGTTCGGCGGCTATTATTGACGAAATACACCGAACGACTCGTATCATATTGCCAATAGTGGCTTTTTTGGCTTTATGTGTTTACCTATTACGTGATGTGGCTATTTGGCTTCTATTTACTAGTGAGTTTTATGCTGCAAGAGACTTGTTTGCTGTTCAGCTTCTGGGGGATGTGATTAAAGTTGCGAGCTGGCTTTATGCGTATGTAATGCTGTCTCGCGGTGCAACTAAATTGTTTATTTCTACAGAAATAATTTTTTCTTTTTTATTTGTTGCTCTTTCATATGTCGGTGTGACTATCTATGGCTTAGAAGGTGTAAATATTGCCTATACCGTCAACTACACTCTTTACTTTATTTTTGTATTTTTAAAATTAAAGAGTGTAGCTTGCTGATTTTTGGAAAAAATATATGAAACCTATTACAATTCTAATACCATCTTTCAATCATGCTCCTTATATAACCGAGCTGTTTGAGTCAATCGATAAGATAGAAGAAAAGAATATCGAAGTATTAATAATTGATGACTGCTCATCTGATGGTTCAGATGAGTTGATAAAGGAGTATGCAGCTAATAAAAGTAATGTCTCATTTTATATTAAAAATGAAAATAAAGGGCTGGTTGATTCACTGAAGTTTGGTATAACAAAGATTAAAACAGATTATTTTTATTTGATCGCATCGGATGACATAATAGATTATCGGAACTTTTCAGCTGCTTTAAATTATATGCAAGAGAACCCTAGTTTATTTTTTAGCATATTTGGAGCGGAGAGTTTCTCCAACGATGACCGTTATCAATCGACATATACAAACAAACATAGAGACTTTTTTTCTTTACCGCAGTATGAAATTGCGGAGAAAATTTTTTATGCGCATCCTGCCCCAATATTATTACAGTCTACAATTTTTAAAACCTCAGAATTTAAAAGTTATAATTTGATAGATAATGATCTAAAGTTTGATGATTATCCAATTTTTATTAAGTATTTCCAAGCATTGAAAGATGAAGCCATTAAGCGATTTGCATTTTTTCCAGATATGAACTTGGTGAAATATAGACATCATGATAATAATACATATAAGAATTATGCTAAAATGTATTCCATGTTTGAAGCTGTCTATAATAAGTTAGCGCCTAATACTAAAGTCTGTAATCATTCTAAAGCTATGTATTGGTACTTATATTTTATAAAATCGATGTTGTCATTAAGATTAGATGTTGTCCTTTTTTTACTTAAAAAATATAAGTGTTCATATATTAGATATCTGCCATTGTTCATTTATTACAAGGCAAAATATTAATGGACTATGAAGAATTTTTCTCCTTTGCTTATCAAGATATATACAAGTATATACTAATAGCGTTTTTTTTATTCATGTTCCAGTATTTTTTGGTTAAACGGTTTTGTATTGGAGGTATTTTAGACCCCTTCCATATAATATATACATTTACATATGCCACATCGTATGCTGTGGTTGGTTTATTATGGCTGGGCGGGTATGTTGATAGTTATATACTCATTATGTTACTGGTCTATGGTATATTATTTTTATTTTCTCTTAAGATACTGGAGTATTCTGGGAGTGAGTTTGGTCGAATAACATATATATTTCGTGGGTTAGTTAATGCTAACGGTTCATCCTTTGCTGTTGGCTGCATCACCTTTATCTATATTTTATTGACTCTGATGCTAATCCATAGTAAGGGTTTTTCACTGTTTTCCACAACGAACAGATTTGAGGATAATAGGGGGATTGGTCCGGCAGTAAAATTTTGGGAATATTCGTCATATTTTATTACTGCATATTTATCTATATCTTTTCATAAAGCCAGTAATGCCTTTAAAAGAAAAATAATTTCCATTGGTCTCATCTCTTATATAATTTTCAACAGTGTCATCAGTGGTGCCAAATCAGATGTTTTTCTGTATGGTTTAGCATGCTTCTATGCGCAGTCAGTTTTTCATGGAAAACCAACGTATAAGATAAAGCATATTCTTTATATTTCTTCATTCGGACTATCTGCTATTTTTTGTGTGTTGTATTTCAATTTTTCAAGTACATTAAATGCGGAGAACGAGTTTGTCGATATATTTGCCTCTCTATTTATAAGATTTACAGACAGAATTTTATCAAATGGTGATGTATATTATATGGGGTTACCATATAATGTAATTGATGGTATTAATGTTGATAATTTTTTTGTTATCCTCTTTGCACCATTACTTGGTGTATCTGTACTTAGTTCTATAGCGGGATATGATGTTAGCTCATTCGAATTAGGCCGACAAATTCTACTCTATCATTATCCTCTTCACGATATCGCTGGCGGGCCTACAGACCATTTTGATTTATTTGCATATAAATTCTTTGGATATGCAGGAGGTTTATTCGTTATATTTCTTGGTGTATACATATATGTAATTCGGATGATAATAAAATCTGGTAGATCAAATCACTATCTTTCAGCTGTATACACAGTTTTGTGGTTTAATGTCATATCTATTCTCCTAAAGCCTGGTATGTTGTTGAGTTCTTTACTTTTACCATGCATATTTTTTGTATTTATCGGGTTGTTATGTAGGGTTTTAACTATAAACGGAGATGTTGATGGAAAAAAAACTAATAATATTTGATGTTTGTGGCACCCTATATGAAAGTAATACCACATTTGATTTTATAAGATTTTTTAGAAAAGATTCTATCTATATAAAACTTCTTGATTGGAGACCAATAAAGCTACTTTTGGTCGTTTTAGGAAAAGTCATATCTTTAGACATTTATCGTTCTCTTTTCATATATAGTCTAAAGGGGATTGAAAGAGCTACATTAATAGAAGCAGCAAACGATTTTTATGAGCATGTATTGCAGTATAAAAAAATTGACACAACGCATCTGCTTTTAGAGCGATCTAAGCAACAAAGCGGGGTTGATATCCTATATTGTTCTGCATCGCTAGATATCATTGTTCAGGTTATTTCTGAAAGATTAGGGGGGAGGTATCAGGCATCATCGCTCTCATTTTCCCCTGATGGGATTTGCTCTGGTTTTTTATCCAATGATCTTCTAGGGAAAAAGAATGTTTCTTTTAAAAATATGGATATAGAACTCACAGTAACTGATAATATCAGTGACCTAGCACTGCTCAAAATGTCTAAAAACTCATTTGTATTATCAAAACAAAAGCATATTTCTTTTTGGAAAAAAAATGGATTCACTGTTGATCTGGTGATTAAATGAAATTTCTCTATATACCATTGATGTATACATTTCATACCAGACTGCTTGGTTTGAAAAGCAAAGTTGCTTGGATATTCACATACATTATACCCACATTTATAGCCTATATGTATATATATAGTGCAGAAATAAATAGTGTATTGGCAGAAATGATATCTTTTGGCGTCTCCGTTACATGTATATATGGAGCCTATGAATTAGGTTATATTTATAACGATGCGGAATTAATTAAAAGAGAAATAAATCCAACACTACGTCTGAGTAATAATGAAACAGAGTTTTATGAGAAGCATAAGTTATACATATATACGCTCAGACTGATGGTTTTATTTGGATTGCTTTATGTATTATATGTAGTGGCTATAAATACTTTCCTATCTACAGCATTATCATGTCTCGCAATTATAGTTCTCTATGTCATATATAATAGCGCTCGTAGTATGATTAATATTCCATTGTATTCCTGTCTAGTATTTTTCAGGTATTTTGGCTCTGTGTTTTTATTTTGTAGTATTAGTCATATATTCCTGCTTTGGGTGATATATCCATTTGTCAGCACAATAGAATTTGCGGCAAAAGATAAATATAAGATATCAATGCTATCCGGTTTAGTGAAAAACGATCGTTATAGAGTTTTGATTTATTTTATACTAGTGGCGTTGTTGTTTACATTTTACGTTGCTTATGGTGAGCTAGTCCTTTTACCTTTAATATTGGCATTGTATTTTCTACTCTATCGAACGCTTATTTTTTGGAAAGCCGCGGATTTAAGAAATTGATTCTCTTATTTAGAGTTAAAGGATAAAGGTATGGACTTTAGTGTATTAATGTCTCTTTATCATAAAGAGAGCCCAGATTATCTAGCTTTATGTTTACAGAGCTTATCTGAACAGACTTTGTTTCCAAATGAGGTGCTCATCGTTTTCGATGGACCTATTACAGCTTCTCTTGAAGATACTGTGAGACAATGGTCTGCTCGCCTGCCGATAAATATTTTAAGATTGGAGAATAATGTTGGTCTAGGGCCAGCCTTAAATGAAGGATTGAAACTTTGTCGTCATGAAGTAATTTTTAGAATGGATACGGATGATATTTGTCATCCTCTTCGCTTTGAGCGACAAATAGAATTCTTGCTGAATAATCCGCATGTTGGACTGTTAAGTACATGGGTCGGTGAGTTCGATAAAGAAAGTGATGATGTGCATTCAATAAAAAAAATACCAATCCATCACAATGAAATCGTAGCTTTTGCAAAGAAAAGAAATCCATTTAATCATATGGCTGTTGGTTATAGAAAGTCAGCTGTATTGTCAGCCGGTGCATATCAAGATGACTATTTATATGAAGACTATGCTTTATGGGTTAGAATGATAAAAAATGGAGTTGTAACCGCTAATTTGCCAGATGTATTAGTTTACGCGAGAACTGGTAATGGTATGGAGTTTCGTAGAGGTGGGTTGGCTTACTTCTTATCTGAGCTGAAAGTTCAATATAGTTTTTATAAAGCTGGGTTTACCAACGCTTATGAATTAATTCGTAATATTGCAATTAGACTCCCAGTAAGATTCGTGCCTGGTAAATTCAGAAAGTATATATATAGGAAGTTTTTGAGGGAATAAACGTGGCTGAGGAATGCTGAGTAATTTTGTTTTTTAACTATTAAATGGTCTTGTCTATGATATTGTTGACTGGTGCAAGCGGGTTTGTTGGAAATGCAATACTAAATAAGTTAGTTGATGTACCATTAAAAATATTAAGCCGTAAAGATATTCCCCATTTTGACGGTTATTGTTTTTATGGGGAGATAGATGGCCACTCAAACTATCAGAGTGCCGTAGAAGGTGTGAGTATTGTTATCCATACAGCAGCTTGTGCGCACAAAAATAATTTATCAGTAGAAAATTATTATGAAGTAAATACCGCAGGCACATTGAATCTTGCTAGACAGGCTGCTGATGCAGGTGTAAAAAGATTTATCTTCATCAGTTCAATTGGAGTCAATGGAAGAAGTAATAATGGAGCACCTTTCCGATATGATGATGTCCCCCAGCCTTCGGATGAGTATGCAGATTCAAAACTAAAGGCTGAAATTGGTCTGCTTGAAATAGCTAAAAAAAGTAAAATGGAAGTTGTTATAATTCGCCCGCCACTAGTATATGGTGCTGATGCTCCTGGGAATTTTGGCAGGCTTGTCCATGCTGTGAACAATGATTACTGGCTGCCGCTGGGGAAAATCAATAATAAACGTAGTTTTATAGCCATAGATAATCTAGTTGACTTTATAATTACTTGTACTGAGCATCCTCTAGCTGCCAATAAAATATTATTAGTGAGTGATGGGAAAGATATTTCTACTACTGAACTGCTCAAAATGATGGAGGTTTATTCTGGCAAGAAATCATCTAAATTATTACCATTGCCTATAAGTTGGCTCAGGTTTGCCGGTAAGATCACTAGAAAAGATGCGGTTATAAAAAGTCTGTGCGATGACTTGCTAGTTGATATCACATACACAAAAGAAACCTTAGGCTGGCAACCATTGATATCAGTGGAAGAGGGCATTAGGCGTTGTTTCATAAGGGGTTGATATGTTAATTCGCTTTTTCGATTTTTTTTCCGCTTTGTGTGGTTTGTTGTTGCTGTTACCTGTCTTACTTATAGTTACTGTAGTTGGTTTTTTTGATACGGGCTCTCCAATCTTTATTCAAACTCGTGTTGGTAAAAATAAAAAAGCATTTCGTCTTATTAAGTTCCGCACTATGTCTGTTGATACTAAATCTGTAGCAAGTCATTTGGCCAGTTCTGCATCTATAACTAAATTTGGACGTTTTTTAAGAAAAACAAAGATTGATGAGTTGCCACAATTAATAAATGTATTGAAGGGGGAGATGAGTTTAGTCGGGCCTCGACCTAATTTGTTTAATCAAGATGAGTTGATTGCTGAACGGGATGCCCTAGGAATATATAATGTATTACCTGGTATTACTGGGTTGGCACAAGTGAAAAATATAGATATGTCTACTCCTAAGTTGTTGGCACAAACTGATCGCCAAATGATAGATAGTTTAACTTTTATTAACTATGTTCGTTATATTGCTATGACTGCTACTGGTAGTGGTAAAGGGGATGCGGTGAAAAAAAAATAACTATATGATTCTATGAAGTTATTTTTCATGTATATCAGTAGTGAAACAGTATTTCATCGTTATTTTTACCATGGAGTGTAATAATGTTGGCATCATTTTTGGGCATTCCACGTCTATATAAGCGAGTCATCAGTGTGCTTGCTGATACGGTCTTGCTATCGCTGGCTTTTTGGGGCGGTTTTTGGGTTAGGCTGGATGATGCTATGCCCATTAAAAGTGTTCTACACTGGCAGGCACTGGCATTGTTAGTACCAATGACAATCTTCATTTTTATACGGTTAGGGTTATATCGAGCTGTTCTGCGTTACGTTGGTTTCAAAGTACTTTGGACAGTTGTACTAGGTGTCTTCATTTCGACGATGCTATTAGTCATGCTTGGTTTCTTCTTCACAGTTTCTCTTCCAAGAACTGTTCCTATAATCTACTTTGCGTTTGCAATCTTGCTTATAGGTGGGACCAGACTATTTTTCAGAATGTTGATCAATCGTGGAAATAAATCTCGTACACCTGTAATTATATATGGCGCCGGATCCTCTGGTCGTCAGCTGCAGCAGGCCTTGAGCCAAGGGCAAGAATTTTTTACTGTGGCATTTGTTGATGACTCTAAAAGTTTGGAAAAGACCACTATTCAGGGAATAAATGTATATTCCCCAAATCTGATTTCAGATTTGATTGAGCGATTTGATATCAAAAAAGTGTTACTGGCAATCCCTAGTGCTTCTCGTTCGGTACGCCAAGAGGTCATTCGGCGATTAGAGCATTTTCCTTGTGAGGTTCTGTCCATTCCTGGCATGGCTGATCTTGTTGATGGAAAAGCTCTTATTGATGAATTGAAGGAAGTTTCTATAGAAGACTTATTAGGACGGGATCCAGTCGCTCCAATTCCAGAACTGATGAATGCAAACATAACTGGAAAACGTGTCATGGTGACCGGAGCTGGTGGGTCTATTGGTTCTGAGTTATGCCGTCAGATTATTTGCTGTAAGCCCAGTAAGCTCGTTCTTTTTGAGTTATCAGAGTATGCTCTGTATGCAATCGACAAAGAGCTAAACGAAATTTGTCAAGATGAAGGTATTGAGTTAGAAATAGTTCCTCTCTTGGGGTCTGTACAGCGACAGAACCGATTGGTCACTATTATGAATAATTTTCAGATTCAGACTGTTTACCATGCAGCTGCTTACAAACATGTCCCGTTGGTAGAGTACAATGTTGTCGAAGGGGTTCGGAATAATATTTTTGGCACGCTCTATAGCGCTCAGGCCGCTATCGCTGCTGGAGTAGAGACTTTTGTTCTGATCTCTACTGATAAAGCCGTTCGTCCAACAAATACTATGGGGGCGACTAAGCGCTTAGCTGAGTTAGCATTACAAGCATTGGCTTCAGCACAAAGCAAAACTCGCTTTTGTATGGTTCGCTTTGGAAATGTTTTAGGTTCCTCAGGGTCTGTTGTGCCTCTTTTTCGGAGGCAGATTAGAACTGGTGGGCCTCTTACGGTGACTCACCCTGATATTATTCGTTATTTTATGACTATTCCTGAGGCTGCGCAGCTGGTTATCCAAGCGGGGGCAATGGGATGTGGCGGAGATGTATTTGTACTTGACATGGGCCAGCCTGTTAGAATAATAGAACTGGCACATAGAATGATACGCCTAAGTGGTCTTTCTTTAAAAAATGAAAAGAATCCTGCTGGAGATATAGAGGTTAAAATTACAGGGCTTCGTCCTGGTGAGAAATTATACGAGGAACTTCTCATCGGTGACAACGTATCTGGCACACATCATCCCAGAATAATGAAAGCGAATGAAAGTATGCTGCCTTGGACTGAGCTGAGAGTGCTGTTGACAAAAATTGATACTGCTTGTCATGAATTCGATCATGAGCAACTCCGATATCTGTTGTTGGAGGCTCCAGCTGCATTTACACCAACCGATGGTATTTGTGATTTGGTATGGAAAGCGAGAACTGAGTTGGGAACTAATGCGGCCTCACCAACTCTGACAGAAATTGAATTCTTAAACACTGAAATCCATCGTTCCATTCATTGAGCTATAAGTATTTAATAAAACACATATACAATGAATCATCATTCATTAATACTGTTGTTGGGGGGCGCAGGGCAACTTGGGTTGAGTCTTTTCCAGTTGGCAGGAGAAGAATACATTTTGTTGCCCAAGCGAACGGATGCAGAGCTGCTTTATCCTGAGCGACTAGCGCACTTGGTAACAAGATTACGGCCTGCAGTTGTTATTAACGCAGCCGCTTATACATCTGTGGAACAGGCCGAAATTAAATCTGAATTGGCGTATAAAATCAACACAGAAGCTGTAGATATATTGGCCAAGGCGGTTAGAAATGTCGGGGCTTTGTTGGTTCACTTTTCTACAGATTATGTATTTGATGGCAGTGGTAATAAGCCATGGTGTGAGAATGATAAGCCTGCTCCTTTGAACGTCTATGGTTTGAGCAAATGGCAAGGTGAACAAGCCATTATAGCAAGTGGATGCCGGCGATTAATATTGCGCACAAGTTGGTTGCACAGTCCTTATAGAACAAATTTTCTTAAAACGATGTTGAACTTGGCTCCGAGCCATTCACCCCTTCAAATAGTTTGTGATCAAATCGGTGCTCCTACATCGGCTCGAATGTTGGCTGAAGCTACCTTGAGTGCAATCAGCCAGACGCTGGCTAATCCATTACTTGAGGGAACTTATCACGTCGTCGCGAGTGGACACGTCAGCTGGTATGAATATGCTTCATTCATTTTTCAGGAGGCTTTCCATTCCGGTATGCTAAGTTGTAGACCCTCGATTGTTCCTGTAACAAGTAGGATTTATGAGAGTAAGGTACGAAGGCCATTTAACTCGAGACTAGATAATAAGTTGTTTAGTGACACGTTTGGATTTAATTTCTCTCCTTGGGAGGAGGGAGTAGTGGAAACTATTCGACAGCTTTCTATTAATAAATCAGAGTAATCCTATCAAGGCACAGTTGGATGACATTCGAATCATTATGTATTCCTGATGTAATACTCATTTATCATGCGATCCACAAGGATGAGCGTGGCCATTTTATGGAGCTATTTCGTCAACGTGAGTTTGTGAAGTATTGTGGCGATTATACATTCGTCCAGGATAATATCAGTCACTCTCGGCAAGGAACATTACGTGGTCTGCATTATCAGATAGCGCAGCCACAGGGCAAGCTTGTTCAAGTTATCTCTGGTTCGGTTTTCGATGTGGTCGTTGATTTGCGCAAAGAAAGCAGAACCTATGGAGCATGGGCTGGACAAAACCTAGGTAGTGACAAGCCAATGTCGCTCTGGGTTCCTCCAGGATTTGCCCATGGTTTCTATGTGCAGAGCGAACAGGCTGTAGTGCTCTACAAATGTACCGACTATTACAGTCCAGATAATGAACGAATTCTAAATTGGGCTGACCCTGTGCTGAATATTGACTGGCCTATAATGAAAAATGCTCCATTGTTCATATCTGAGAAAGATCGCCAAGCACCTTTTATAAATTCTCTTAACTGATTAGGAAAAAAATGTCGCTATGACTAATAAAGAAATTACCAACCAGTCCGACATGCCTATTCCACATGGCTGGAAAACCACCTCCGACGACTTTGATTTACATGAGTTGTTGTTGTTATTGTGGCAGCAGAAGATGATTGTGCTACTGATGGTTTTTGTATTTTTTCTCACAGGACTAGGTTACGCTTTTCTAGCTCCTCAAGTCTGGATTAGTCAGGCCGAAATAAAACAGCCGACCCTTAAAGAGATCAAGTCTCTTGAGCTGAAAATTGCTCAGCTAGCGGGGGCTCAAATACCAACAACAGCCTTTGCGATTTTTGATAAAAAGTCTCTTTACAATGATTTTTTGAACAGTTTTAACAGCTTTGATAATAAACGCAGGTTTTTAACAGATGAAGGGTATTTGGATGCCGAAGCAACACGGTTGGGTATCACTGATGAGCGCACGAAGCGTTTACTATTGGCAAAAATGGCTGATGGTATCAATGCCAGATTGGTAGATAAGTTGAGCGACAACACAACGCTATCTTTTCCGGCTAGTACGGCTGCAGAGGCTGAGCTGCGCCTCGAAAAATACATCGATTTTATTCAGCAGCAGGAATCAGCCGTAAAAAATCAGGAGCTGGATACTATTTTGAGGAACCAGCTAAAAATGTTAGATACCCAGTTCGAGAGTGTGAAGAACGATACGTTGCTGCAGTTGCAGGATGACTTATTGAGAACTGAATACAGCTTGCGTATCACCAAGGCAGCGGGAATCGAAGAACCTATTCAGAACTTGCAAGATCAAGGTAGCTTGCCCATTGATCTCGGAGCAAAGGCTTTAGCAGAGAAGCTCAAGGTACTCAAGGAGATCAAGAATCCCGAATTCATGAACCCGACCCTCGCTAATCTACGCTTGCAACTGAACTCTCTTAAGGCACTCAGGCTTGGCGAGCAGCCATTTCAATCTTTCTCCTACCTCTCTTCTCCAAGCGAGCCTCTTAGCCGCGACAAACCCAAGCGTCCTTTGGTGATCGTGCTGGCCACCTTGCTTGGCGGCATGCTGGGGGTCGGTGTGGTTCTGGTGAGGCATGCTTTTCGCCGGTCAAAGCAGGTATGATGACCAAATGAAATAAGGAACGGGGGGCTATGGCCCCCTTTTTTTCGGTATTTTTGTCACGCCGCTGACTTATGAACAGGGCTCAACAACATAAAGGGGATCAAGGAAGATGAGCAATAAGGGTCTCTTTGCTGCCGTCTGCGCTCTGTACTGGCTGCTGGGCATGCATTTTTTCATGCACAACCCCGGTGGGGCCGGGCTCTATCTGCCGTTCAATGTCTGGGGCTGGATTTTCGCCAGCCTGGTCATCGGTCTGGGGCTGTGGCAAGTGACGCTGCAGCAGCGGCTGGTGTTCTCCGCTTTACAGGGCTGGCTCTGGTTGGGGGCGCTGCTGCTGCTGCTGCCCATGACCTATCCCGGCTTTGACCTGAAAGACTATGCGATTCCCCGTTTGCTGGGGCTGTTTGCCGGTCTGCTGTTTCTGTTCTGTCTCTACCAGTGGCAGCTGGTGCGGGCATCTCGTGATCGGCTGCTCTATCTGCTGCTGGGGGCGGTGGCCATCGAGGCGCTGCTGGGGCTGGTGCAGTACTACCTGCTGATCCCGGGTAACTGGCTGGGGTACGACACCCACGCCAATCGCCCCTACGGTATCTTTCAACAACCCAATGTGATGGCGACCTTCATGGCGAGCGGGCTTGCCCTGGCCGGCTGGCTGGAGCTGCGCGGTAATGCCAACCCCTGGCTGAAGGGGCTGCGCTATGGGGTGATCCTGGCGGCCAGCCTGCTGCTGGTGGCGCTGCAATCCCGGGTGGGGCAGTTGGGGGGCCTGCTGACGTTGATCCTGCTCGTGCCCGCATTGCATCGTCAGGGGCGGCTGGCACAGGTACTGGGAGTGGTTGCACTCGGTGTCGGGCTGGGGATCGCCTCCCAGTACGGGATCAGCGGTGTCAAACGTGGGCTGGAGGCCTATCAGTCCGGCGGCATGCGTTCCATCTACTGGCCCTATGCCGCCAAGCTGATTGCCCAGTCTCCCTGGGTTGGCTGGGGTTATGGCAGCTTTGAAACCA
Organism: Aeromonas sp. DNRA1; assembly: GCF_963888745.1. Classification (NCBI taxonomy): domain Bacteria; kingdom Pseudomonadati; phylum Pseudomonadota; class Gammaproteobacteria; order Aeromonadales; family Aeromonadaceae; genus Aeromonas; species Aeromonas sp. DNRA1. Next base: position 651,790 of record NZ_CAWPKQ010000002.1, read on the forward strand.
CCTTTTTGCACCACTACATGGCCGACAAGGCGCTGAACCCGGCCATGGTACAGATTGAATACAACCTCGATCACCCCCACAACGAGTTCCTCTACTGGGCGGTAGAAGGGGGACTGGCCCCCATGATCGGCATGGTGCTGATGGGCGGCGCTCTGTTGTGGCGCGTGAGCAAGGCCGGTTGGGTCAAGGGGGCGGCGCTGCTGGCGCTGGTGACCCCCATCCTGCTGCACACCCAGACCGAGTATCCGCTTTATCACGCCATCGCCCTGTGGTGGGCCCTGCTGCTACTGGTGTATGTGCTGGATGCGGAAGTGGAGGGGGGACTGCAGACTTCGGGCCATGCCAGCTGGCGCGAGTATGTCTATCGTCCCTGGTTGTTGCTGCGCTTCGTGGCCATCATCATTCCCCTGCTGGTGGTGCCCTTCATGCTGACCGCCATTCATACCGCCTGGGTGGTGACCAAGTACGAGCGCGGCGGCTACAAGGAGCCGACCTTGCTGCTCGACGTCATCAATCCCATGGCCTGGTTGACCCGGGTCGAGTTTGACGTCAACTCGGTGCGGTTGATGGTCGGCTTGCAGGCCAGCAATCACGCAGAGCTGGAGGCGTATCTCGAGTGGGGTCAGGCGTTTGTGCGACACACGCCGAGAGCCAACATCTACGCCAACATGGTGATCGCGCTGGATGCGCTGGGACGAAAAGAGGAGGCCCGGGCACTGCGCCGCGAGGCACTGGCGCTCTACCCGGGAGATCCCTTGCTGACCGGCTCGGCCGTCACATCCGTAGCCACGGCGCTGGAACGCAAACCCTCGGCCTGATAGCGGCTGTCGAGGCCATGTGGGGCCGGCAGGCTGCGCGATGTTTCATCAACTGCCCCATCGCCTCGCAAAAATGGCGGCCTCTGCTGGACGGCTGAGGCGCCATGGCTAAGATAGTGGCCTCAACGTCTTGTTCAGTAGGGAGTATGAAATGGAGTTAGTGCTTGGCCCGTTGGAGGCCCGCGTGATCGGCTGTCTGATCGAAAAAGAGATCTGCACCCCGGATCAATACCCCCTCTCTCTCAATGCGCTGGTCAATGCCTGCAACCAGAAGAGCAACCGCGAGCCGGTGCTGGAGCTGTCCGAGCTCGACATCCGGGCTGTGGTGGATGAGCTGATCCGCAAGCGGCTGGTGGTCAATACCGCCGGCTTCAATGCCCGGGTTCCCCGTTACCAACACCGCTTCTGCAACACCGAGTTCGGCGAGCTGAAGTTCACCGCCCAGGAGCTCGGCATTATCTGCGAACTCTTGCTGCGCGGCCCGCAGACGCCGGGAGAGCTGCGCTCACGTACCAACCGCCTGTGCAGCTTCGACGACGTGACCCAGGTCGATGCCGTATTGGCCAAGCTGGCCGAGCAGGGACCCTACGTGGTCAAGCTGCCGCGCGAGCCGGGCAAGCGGGAGTCCCGTTACGCCCACCTGTTCAGTGGCGAAGTGGATCTGCAGGCGCTGGCCGAGGCGGCCCCCGCCAGCAGTTATGCCTCGCCCGCGGCGGAACGACTGACGGCGCTGGAGGAGGAGGTCGAGAGCCTCAAGGCGCAGCTGCAGTTGCTGGCCGAGCGTCTGGCGCAGCTGGAAGGCTGATGTGCTGGCAATATGTCCATCAAGAGGCGCCGAGGCGCCTTTTTTTGTGTGCTTTTTCTGTCATCTCACCACCGATGAACCCCATGGCCTCACCTTGCCCCAAGCCCGCCCCTGACGGGGATGCCGCAGCTTTTTTGCGTTATTTCGTCGTTAAGGGTCGAGCCGCCGTCGCTTTCCCGTTAAAATTCCGCTTTTGCACCTGCCCGTGAGTCTCGATGTCTGCGTCCACTCTCTCTTCAGATTGTTATGCCCTGCTCGTTGAGCTGCAGTTGCAGCGCACCGCCAGTACCCGCTATTTGCAAGAACAACTGCCACTTGGGCAGGCCCTGCTCGACAAGTTGAGTCAGTTGCAACTGCTGGGGCTGGTGCGGCTGCGTGGGGAACAACAGTGGAGTCTGACGGCAGAGGGAACCCTGGCGTTGATCCTGGCGGTGCGCCGCGGCGATTGTCCCATGCCCAACTGGGCGCGGGTGCCGTCGGTCACCGGCCAGGAGATGGCGCAGGCGCTGGTGCGCGAGCTCTGTCTGGGGAAGGCCGGGCAAGTGCCTGCTTACTATCTGGCGGCCGATCTGCTGAGCCTGCTCGATCTGCCCGATGCCCACCGGTTGCTGGCAGGCTCGAGCCCCCAGTGGCAGCGGCTGATGCTGCAGCACTTCGCCCTGCAAACGCTATTGGATGCCGAGCCCCATGAGCAGTGGCCGCTGGCCCAGGCGGCCGGAGAGTGTGCCGCCGAGCTGGCCAAGCTGAGCGACGGCTTTGCTGCCGAGTGGCAGTGGCTCTGTGGCGAGCTGAGCGGGAAAGCAAACACTCACTGGCCTGCCCTGCAACAGCTGGCGGAGCAGGGGGGAGAGCAGCCCCTGGCCGAACGCCTGCTGGCTGCGCTTGGGGCTTGGCAGGCCCAGGAAGGGCAAGAGGATGGGCAGGGTAAGTGGCCACTGACATTTAGTGCCTTGCTGTGGCTTGGCTGGTTGCAGCAGGCCGATCCCGTGCTCGCCAGCGAGCAGCGCAAGAAGTGGCAGCGCAGCCTGGCCAACCAGTTTCCGCTGCTGGCGGATCTGCTGGGGCAGTGGGCGGGTGATCGCCACGGTCAGGCGGTCGGGCTGTTCGATACCCTGCAATTGCCGCCGGAAGAGCTGCACTGGGGCTACCTTTGGCTCGATCTCTGCGCCCTTGCCCGGCATGGGGAGCAGAGTCCCCAGGTGGCTATCCTGCACAAATGGGATCTCTCCCACGTACTGGATGCTGCCCCTCGCCACCGGTTGATGGCCTTCTGTCAGGATCTGCTGCGGCTGTTGCTGGGGCAGGGGGCGCAGCAGCAGCCGCTGCAGCAACTGCGCGCCGCCAGCGGCGAGCAGGAGGCCGACGAGCAGGACGGGGAGGACAAGACGCCGGCCTCCGCCAGCTGGCTCAACTGGCTGCAGGGGCTGGGTCGCGCCAGCGGCGTGCGCAAGCCGCAGGAGCGGCTAGTCTGGCTGCTGCATGCGGAAGGGCCCGAGCTCGAGTGCAAGATCCAGAAACAGAGCACCAAGGGGGAGTGGACAGCCGGTCGCCGGGTCGATCCCACCCTGCTCTCCACCCAGTACGCCAACCTGCTCGACGAGGAGGACTGGGCGCTGGTCCGCACGCTGCCGCGCACGCTTGGGCGATTGCCGCGCGAGGTGTGGGCACCGCTTGCCAACCATTCCCGCCTGTTCAATGCCAGAGGGCAGAAGCTGCAGCTGGCCATCACGGCACCCTTGCTGCAGATAGTGGCCACCGAGCAGGGCATGAGCGCCGTGCTGAGCCCGGCAGCCGCGGCGCGAGGGGCCCACATACTGCCGTTGGCTCAGGATCTGTGGCAACTCATCCTCACCCCGCAGCCGCTGCTCGACCGGCTGCCCGCGCTGGAAGCCATTCCGCTGCTGCCGGCCGAGGGGCTGGCGGAACTGCAGCATACCCTTGACGCCATTGCGGGGCTGCCCTGGCACAGCCAGGTGGCGGGCCTGCACGGCAATGCCGAGCTGGCTCCCTGGCCCGGTGTGGCCTCGGTTCAGCTCGACTGGCAGGATGGCCAGCTGGCAGTACGGTTGGTGACCCGGTTCGACGATTTGCCACCTCAGCCCCTTGGCAAGGGCGAAGCCATCGTGCGCCAGGGGATCAAGGATTATCACTACTGGCAGCGGGATTTGGCGGCCGAGAAGGGCGAGGCCCAGCGGCTGCGCAACCAGTTGCCCATCGAGTTGCCGGGCAGCGAGTGGCGCCTCGAGGGAGAGCAGGCACTGGCGCTGGTCAACGCCCTGCCGGAGCTGGTGGATGCCGGCGTGGTCATTCACTGGCATCAAGACAGCGCGCGTTTGAAGAGCCTCGATGAAGCCGCCCTGAGCCTGCGGATCGAGCGGCGCCAGGATTGGTTCCAGGTGGAGGGGGCGCTCTCGCTTGATGAGCACCAGATCCTCGACCTGCGCCTCATCCTGCGCCAGCTGACCCCGGGCCAACGCACCGTTCAGCTGGACGAGAAGACCAGCCTGATGTTGAGCGACAAGCTGGTGGAGCGCCTCACCATGCTGGGCGCCATGCTCGACGAAGAGCAGCGCATCAATCACAAGCTGGCCTACCCGCTGACCCGCCTGCTCTCTGTCATCACCACCGAGGGGGATGCCGCCTGGCACTCCCTGCAACAGGAGTGGCAGCAGGAGGTGGAATGCCCGGCCGAGTTGATGGGGCCGCTGCGGGATTATCAGAAGGAGGGGGTACGCTGGCTGGCGACCCTGGCCCATCACGGCTTTGGCGCCTGTCTGGCCGACGACATGGGCCTTGGCAAGACGCTGCAGGCGCTCATCGTGCTGCGCATGCGCCAACATCTGGGCCCTGCGCTGGTGGTGGTACCCAAGTCAGTGGTCACCAACTGGCAGGAGGAGGTCGCGCGCTTTGCTCCCGAGCTGGAGGTGGTGGTGTTTGACAACCCGTCCGAGCGGGAAGGGATGATCCGCGAAGCCAAGGCGGGCCAGATCATCCTGCTCAACTACGGCATGCTCGGCAGTCTGGCGGAGGCGCTCAAAGCACGTCGCTGGTCTTCCATGGTGCTGGATGAGGCGCAGCAGATCAAAAATGCCGGTACCCAGCGGGCCAAGCTGCTGTTCCAGCTGGACGGCGATTTTAGGCTCGCCCTCTCCGGCACGCCCATCGAGAACCACCTGGGGGAGCTGTGGAGCCTGTTCACCTTCATCAACCCCGGCCTGCTCGGCAGCCTGGGCGAGTTCAAGCGCCGCTTCGGCAAGGCGGTGAAAGATCCCCAGCATATGGCGCTGCTGCGGGCGGTGATCAGCCCCTTCATCCTGCGCCGGCTCAAGCAGCAGGTGCTGACCGAGCTGCCGGACAAGACCGAGATCATTCACCACATCAGCCTCTCTCCCGAGGAGCGTCAGCTCTACGAGGCGACCCGGCGCGAAGTGGTGCAGCAGGTGCAGAGTGCCGATGGCCGCGCCTTGATGCACGTGCTGAGCGGGCTGACCCGGCTGCGCCGGCTCTGTTGCTCGCCCCAGCTGGTGATGCCCGAGTGGTCCCAGGCCAGCAGCAAGCTGGACGAGGCGATGGCGCTGCTGGAGGAGGCCATCGGCAATGGTCATCGGGTGCTGGTGTTTAGTCAGTTCGTCGATCTGCTGAGCCTGTTGCGGGCCCGCATCGAGCAGCAGCAGTGGGACTACTGCTATCTGGACGGGGGCTGTTCCGCCAAGGCGCGGCAGGAGTCCATCCTGCGTTTTCGCCACGAGGCGGTGCCGCTGTTTCTGATCAGTCTCAAGGCGGGGGGCACTGGCCTCAACCTGACCCAGGCCGATACCGTCTTGCACCTGGACCCTTGGTGGAACCCGGCGGTGGAAGATCAGGCGAGCGATCGGGCCCACCGCATGGGGCAGACCCAGCCGGTGACCGTTTATCGGCTGGTGTGCGAGCAGACGGTGGAGGAGAAGATCGTCGCTCTGCACGATGAGAAGCGGGCGCTGGCCGACGGCCTGCTGAGCGGCCAGTCGGAAGTGCGTGGGCTGGATGTGGAGAGCCTGCGGGCCCTGCTGATGAGCTGACCGCGATCAGCTGGCTCGGGCAACAGACAAGGGGAGCATCCAATGATGCTCCCCTTGTTGTTTGGTACATGTTGTTTGGTACGTGTTGTTTGGCTCGTGCCGTGTGGCGCACGTGACGCCTGGGCGAGGCTACACAGCCGCTCGGGCCGGTTATCCCTGATAGAGGTAGAGATGCAGCCGCTCTATGATGGGCTCGCCGCCAATCTTGCGATCCCGCCGGGCCTGGCGCAGCTTGGGCGGGTAGTGGCCAAGGTGGGTGACGGCGGGCTGGGTGTCCGAGCAGAGCAGCAGGGGCAGGCTCGCCTTGAGCTGCTGCTTGCGAGGCTCCCGGTCCTGCCAGAGCAGGTTGATCATCGGGTGGGTCTTGACCGGCCGGCGGATCCTGAGCTCTGCGTCCACAGGCAGGCGGCGGATGTCGTACACCTCCTGATCCACCATCTTGCTCCACTCCTCGTTGTTCGATAGCGCCGGGATATAGCGGCGGCTGCGCTCCAGCATCTCCAGTACCTGTTCCCGGCTGAGCCGGCTGATGCTCTGCTTGTCAGCCCAGGTGAAGCCGAGCGAGTGCAGCTCTCCCTGAAGCCAAGTCAGCTTGCGATAGACCTGCAGGGTGATGACCCCGGGCAGCGCCCTGTGCACCAGCTCGAACTTCTCATCCCGCCCGCCGGCCTGCTGCACCAGTGCCTTGAAGGCGAGCTTGCACCCGTTGACCTCGTCGATCAGCGGCCGCAGCAGGGGGGCACAGGCGGCAGGGAAGCGCAGCCAACCCGGCAGGCGGTGGGTCGCCTTGGTGGAGCAACCGGGGCGGGCGCTGTGATCCCGATAGGCGCTGAGGGTCGCGGCCAGTGCGGCCTCCTCGCCCAGATAGCCCACCTCGATCTGCTCGATGGGCTCATGCTCCTGCCCTTGCGGTACGGCGGGCAGGGGATAGACGTGGGCCTCCAGCAACTCAAGCTGTTCCAGTTGCGCGGCCAGGCTGTCCAGCGCCTGTTCAAGCCGCTCCATCTGCTGGCGCAAGGCGGCTGTGGGGGTAAATGTCTCCATCGGCATGTCCTGTGTTTGCCTCTGTCAGCCCTGGTGAACGGGTTGATCGTAGGGCAGTGAAAGTACTGTATAAATAACCATATCAGCCTGCGGTATGGGTGCCAAGTGCCTGCGTTCCTGGGGTTGGAGAGGGACAAAAGATAGGAGCCATTCGAAGGTGACGACTTTGTATCTGACTGTTAATAAAGGATCAATAAAAGATCTCTTGGTTAACAACTGAATGTAAAAGTCAGGTTGCCCGTCTTGCTTGTGCCCACAGTGAATGCATAGCCAGTAGAGGAAACTGCATAGTTAGAAGGGATCCATGCAGGAGAATATGCTGCAGGCTATCCTGCACAGAAGGAAAAATGATTAAGTTGTTATTAATCAATGCGTTAGTTTCATACCCATGACGATATCAACCATTAGTTTTAATAATGTCTGCTATCAAAATTCGTCAATTGAGTCGGCTACCCCCCCTGACTAAGCTTTGCGCAACAAATTCGCACCCCGCGCAGACATCGTAAAGAGGAGCCACATCATGGCCAACATGACTTATACCGAAGCCGGTTACCAGCATTCCAGCCAACTGAATCTGGCTGCTCGCGTCAAAATGACCGTACTGACCTGGCTGGAACGCAGCCGCAGCCGTCGCCAGCTCTCCGAGCTGCCCGAGTACCTGCTCAAGGACATCGGTCTGAACGAAGCCGATCGTTATCAAGAGACCACCAAGCCATTCTGGCGTGGTTGATCTGCCTGGCAAGGATGCCTCGTTTTACTGCTGACTCACTGTTGCCAGCCAGCGCCGCCATGGCGTGACTACAGCCCCGTTTGCCTGGGCCCGTTCTCTTCGTTGTACCCGTTTCCCTCTCTCACGCCCTGTCGTCGCCCCCTTTTGTTCCCCCGTGATGTTCTCCCTCCCACACTTGTAACATTACTGTTTGAATTTGTTTAAAAATTGATTTTAAGCCCGAGGGCCTTGCGTATAATCCGGCCAAGCGTTCCTGACAATAAGGGTGAGATGGATGATTCCCCAGCATGACTTTTTGGCCCTGACTCGCCGCCACGAGTGGCAGCTTGAGCCGTTCTCGTTTGATCTGCCGGATGGTGCTTGCGCGAGTGTGTGGGATACGGGGGTGCTCTGCCTGGAGCCTGCCAGCGGTGCCGGCGACCTGCCGGGCGGGCGCAAGGATATCGTGCTCTCCTGCGGCATCCACGGCAACGAGACGGCCCCCATCGAGATCTGCAACCAGCTGCTGAGCCGTCTGCTCAGTGGCGAGCTCAGGGCCCGTCACCGGGTGCTGTTCCTGTTCGGCAACCCGGCGGCCATGAACCTGGGCGTGCGCGAAGTGGAGGAGAACATGAACCGGCTCTTCTCCGGCGCTCACAGCAAGGGGGAGGGGCTGTGCAACCAGGAGCGGATCCGTGCCATGCGCCTCGAGCAGTATGTGAGCCGCTTCTTTGCCGACCCGGCCAGACCGCGCTACCACTACGACCTGCACACCGCCATTCGCGGCTCGCGCCACGAGAAGTTTGCCGTCTATCCCTTCCCCCACGAGCGGCCTCATTGCAAGGAGCAGGTGCAGTTTCTCGGCGCCTGCGGCGTGCGCACCATTCTGCTCTCCAGCGGCCCCACCACCACCTTCAGCTATTACAGCTCCCAACGCCACGGAGCTCACGCCTTCACGGTGGAGCTGGGCAAGGTGCGCCCGTTTGGCGAGAACGACATGACCCGTTTCATCGAAACCCGGCAGGCGCTGCAGGATCTGGTGACCCGGGACGAGGTGGTGCTGGAGCCCTGGCGGGCGGATGACTTCACCATCTTTGCCATCGACCGGGTGATCAACAAGCGCTCGGAGCAGTTTCGTTTCCTGTTTGCCAGCGATGTGGACAATTTCACCGAATTTCCCCAGGGTTTCGTGCTGGCCGAGGATGGCGAGCTGCGCTACACGGTAGAGAAACCGCGGGAGGCGGTGGTGTTCCCCAACGCCAACGTGGCCATCGGCCAGCGTACCGTGTTGCTGGTGGTGCCGACCCGGCTGTGGGAGTAACCCGGCGCCACCTCTGATGGCAATGGCAGGCTGCCACCGGCATTGCCGGGCGTGCAGCCCTTTTCGGGAGCCTTGAGCGATCCCGCCCCCGGCCTGACAGGGAGCCCGATGCGGCTCCCTGTTTCATTTCCTCTTAGCCGAAAAATCCAGCTTATTTCTGAAATTAAAGAAGTTTCTACTGGTCTTACCTGGCTAAATCCCATTGCCCTTTGATTAACAATCTATTTACATTCAAAGGGTCACCTCATGGTGGTGACGTTGACAACGGCAAGGAGCCAGTTATGACCCATGTCGACATCCCTTTCCTTCGTTACCTCGATGAGGAAGGGCGCCCGGTCGCTACACTACCGACCTGGCTGGACAAGGCGATACTGCACACCTTCTACCGCAACATGGTGATGGTGCGCAGCTATGACAAGAAAGCGATCGCGCTGCAGCGAACCGGCAAGCTTGGTACGTTTCCCTCCCACCTGGGCGCCGAGGCGGTCGGGATTGGGGTCGGGCTCGCCATGCAGCCGCAGGATGTCTACGTGCCCTACTACCGGGATATGCCCACCCTCTATGTACGGGGCGTGCCCATGGAGAAAAACCTGCAGTACTGGGGCGGGGACGAGCGTGGCAGCGTCTTTTACAAGGCGGATGGCGAACTCTCCGAGGACCTGCCCATCTGCGTACCCATCGCCACCCAGATCACCCATGCCGCCGGCATTGCCGCGGCCTTCAAACTGCGCAATCAAGCCAGGGTCGCCGTGGTGACCATCGGCGATGGCGGCACCTCCAAGGGTGACTTTCTGGAGGGGCTCAACTGTGCAGGCGTCTGGCACCTGCCCATGGTGATGATCATCAACAACAACCAGTGGGCCATTTCGGTACCGCGCAAGCTGCAGTCGAGCGCGCCCACCCTGGCCCAGAAAGGGATAGGGGCCGGCGTGCGCAGCATTCAGGTGGATGGCAACGACGTGGTCGCCGTCTATGAGGCCACCCGCAGCGCCGTCGAGCGCGCCCGCAGCGGCAAGGGGCCGACCCTGATCGAGGCGGTCAGCTATCGGCTGGGGGATCACACCACGGCCGATGATGCGACCCGTTATCGGGAAGCGGCCGAGGTGGAAGCCGCCTGGGCCAAGGAGCCGGTCAAGCGGCTGCGCCAGTTCATGTTTGAGCAGGGCTGGTGGGACGAGCAGCAGGAGCAGGCATTGCTGGCCGAGGCGGCCCGCGAGGTCGAGCGCGCCGTGGCCGTGTATGAAAACACGGCGGCGCAGGCGCCGGAAACTCTGCTCGACTACCAGTTTGCCGAGTTGCCGAAGGATTACCGCACGCAGCGCCAGCGCATCATCGCCAAGGGCATGCAGCAGCACAGCGGGGAGGAAGCATGAGTGATATGACGTTGCTCGAGGCCGTCAATCTGGCGTTGCATCACGAGATGGAGCGGGACCCGGACGTGGTGGTGCTCGGCGAGGATGTGGGGGTCAACGGCGGGGTGTTTCGCGCCACCGTGGGCCTGCGCGACAAGTTCGGCTTCAAGCGGGTGATCGATACCCCGCTGGCCGAGGGGCTGATCGCCGGGGTGGCGGTCGGGATGGCCACCCAGGGGCTCAAGCCCGTGGCTGAATTCCAGTTTCAGGGCTTCATCTTCCCGGGTATGGAGCAGATCATCTGCCAGGCGGCGCGGATGCGCAATCGCACCCGGGGCCGCATCACCTGTCCCATCGTCTACCGTTCCCCCTACGGCGCCGGCATTCACTCTCCCGAACACCACAGTGAGAGCGTGGAAGCCCTGTTCGCCCACATTCCCGGGTTGCGGGTGGTGATCCCCTCCAGTCCGAAACGGGCATATGGCCTGCTGTTGTCGGCCATTCGCGACCCGGATCCCGTGATGTTCTTCGAGCCCGACCGCATCTATCGCTCGATGAAATCCGACGTGGTGGATGACGGCATCGGGTTGCCGCTGGATGTCTGCTTTACCCTGCGTCCCGGCCGCGACATCACGGTCGTCGCCTGGGGAGCCTGCATCCAGGAGGTGATGCGGGCCGCGAACCTGTTGGCGGAGCAGGACATTCAATGCGAAGTGCTGGATCTCGCCACCATCAAGCCGCTGGACATGGAGAGCATCCTGGCGTCGGTTCGCAAGACCGGTCGCCTGCTGGTGGTGCACGAAGCGTGCGGCAGTTTCGGGGTCGGCGCCGAGATCGTGGCGCGGGTCACCGAGGAGGCGTTGACTTCCCTCAAGGCTCCGCCCAGACGGCTCACCGGGGTGGACGCCGCCGTCCCCTATTACCGCAACGAAGAGTATTACCTCATCACCGAGCAGGACATTGCCGATGCGGCTCATCAGCTGATGGAGAACCAGTGGCTATGAAATTTTTCAAATTACCGGATCTGGGTGAAGGCTTGGCCGAAGCCGAGATCGTCGAATGGAAGGTCAGCGCCGGCGATACCGTGAGCGTCGACCAGGTGTTGTTGTCAGTAGAGACGGCCAAGGCGCTGGTGGATGTACCTTCGCCAGTGGCGGGGGTCATCGCCAGGCTGTGCGGGCAGGAGGGGGACATTCTGCACATCGGCGCACCGCTGGTGGAGTTTGAAGGCGGCGAGGATGACGGCACCGTCGTCGGCAAGGTCAATGCCCATCAGCAGCACATCGAGGATCACTTCGTGGTGGGAGTCATTGCTCCCGGCGGTGCTCTGGTGCAGGCCATGCCGGCCGTGCGCCTGCTGGCCCAGAAACTGGGGCTGGATATCGAGCGGCTCAAGGGGAGCGGCAGTGCCGGCATGGTGACCGAGCAGGACGTGCAGCAGGCATTCGAGGCCCAGCAGAGCAGTGGCAACGAGTTCCTCAAGGGCTCGCGCCGGGCCATGGCCAAGGCGATGGAGCTGTCCCATAAAACGGTAGTGCCGGTCAGCATCACCGATGAGGTGGACTTGCGTCACTGGCGCCCTGATGAGGACGTCACAGTGCGCCTCATCAAGGCCATCGGCGTGGCTTGTCGGGCGGAACCCTCCATGAACGCCTGGTTTGACGGCGACACCTTGTCAAGGCGGCTGTTCAGAGAGGTCAACGTGGCCATTGCGGTGGATTCCAAGCATGGGCTCTACGTGCCGGTCATGGAAAACGTGGCCGAGCGGGAAGGGGCCGATCTGCGCCAAGGGCTGGATCGCATGATTGCCGACGTGAAGGCGCGCGCCGTGCCGCGCGAGATGTTGCAGGGGGCGACCATCACTCTCACCAACTTCGGCGCCATCGCGGGGCGTTATGCCAGCCCGATCGTGACGCCGCCTCAGGTGGCCATCATAGGGGCGGGCAAATTGTTCGAGAAAGTCGTGTTCATTCATGGGGAGGCACGCCCGGTCAGAGCACTGCCGTTGTCGATGACGTTTGACCACAGAGCCTGCACCGGCGGTGAAGCGGCACGCTTCCTCAAGGCTCTGGTACAGGCGCTGGAAGCCCCCGCATTGTGACAGGTGTGCCCTGCCGTGGCAGGGCACAAATTGTTTGCGTAATCCCCAAAGCCACGTATAATCTAAACCAGCTTGAAAGGGCGATAGTTATGTCAATGAATATGATGTTTTACATCTTTTCCTGTTGTTCATAAGTTAATCCCGTTTTTTGAGCTTTATCCGCTGAAAAGCATAAGTAATTATTTTGAATACAGGTTTAAAGATATGTCTAACATGATCACCGGTACCGTTAAGTTTTTCAACGAAACCAAAGGTTTTGGCTTCATCCAGCAAGAAAACGGCCCGGACGTTTTCGTTCACTTCAGCGCTATCAGCGGTAACGGTTTCCGTACCCTGGCTGAAGGTCAGCGCGTACAGTTCTCTGTGACCCAAGGTCAGAAAGGCCCGCAGGCTGAGAACGTAACTGCTCTGTAATTCTTACAGAATTTAAGAAAGCCGTGGTGCCTCTGGTTCCACGGCTTTTTGTTTATGGACGTTTCACTCCCATCTACAGAGAGTGAACGGTGCCACTTCCTACTCTCTCGTTGCCTCCACTATGCTGCCATCTCTTCTGTTTGCCGCCACGCTGATCACCTCTGCCGATGTACAGGGGCAGGATACTGTCGAGGTCGAGGCAAAAGCCGTATGCCAGCAGTTTGTCGAGGTGCGTGTGGGCGGTGGCTCCTTGCCTGACGAGATCAAGGCTCAACCATTGCCAAAACGGGTGGGGGAGTGGATGGTCGATGGCAAAGTAAAAGGACCCGAAGGTCCTTTGTTGTTTGCCTGTCTGCTGCGTCAGGGGAAACGCTGGGAACTGCTCAACTTTTCGCTGTGGGCTCCCAAAGCGATCAAAGCGGTTTGAGTGCGACCAGCAGGTGCTGCAGGTGCTCTACCATGGTCATGCCGAATGGCGTCAGATAGCCACCATCTTCCGCGCTGATGAGCCCCTGTTGATGCAGGCGTGACGCTGCCTGGCAGAGTTCATCGGACATGTCGCTGCGCAACTTGATCCCTAGGCTCATGTTGGCCGGATCAAAACATGCCAGTATTTTCAAATCGTTTACAAACTCGTTAGAAACCTGGTCGATCCCGATCATGAATGCACTCCTTACGCTAAAGATGTATGCAAACTAGCATTCCCGGATCCACTTTAGTGGGCGCTGGCTCAAACTATTGGGCTTTCTCCTTTCCATACGTGCTCAAACGCTGCTTTTTTGGTCGTCCTGCCAGTGCTTGCAGGAGGCGTAGTTGAGTCCGCCCCTGCCATGCCAAACATGATAGGATAGGAGCCTCCTTTGTCTTTCTGGCCGAACGCTGCGTATCGGCCTCCGGTTCAAGGCGTATTCCATGGTCAAGATCACACTGGTATCACTGCTGCACACACTGGGGACGCGTTTCCCCGTCTATCCCGCCTCCCTGTTGTTGCCCCTGCTCGAGCAGCATCAGGGCGATGTCTGGCTGCCAGCCTGCAAGGGAGCGGATGTCGCCGCCCTGCGTCAGCATGGCAAGGGGGCAGCCGCCCAGACCTTGGCTCCGCTGACGGTGGCCTGGTGTGATTTTGCTACCGGTGAAGAGGGGACGACACCCGAGTTGGATGCGCTGGCCAATTACGACAGCGAGATGATGGACAATTTGCTGATGTACTGGCACAGCCCGGCCAAGATCAACAGCCCGATCACCGATAATCTGTTCGAGTTGCGCCGCGAGGTGGTGGATGAGGCCCACGGCGGCAAGCTGGCCGCCGCCTGGCAAGCGCAGCAACAGGCCCGTTTCGAGCAGATCATGGCCGCTGCCCTGGCTGGACAAGAGCAGCTCTGCTTCGTCGAGGTGGAGTCCGCCTACTGGCTGCGCCAGCGTTTCAGCGAGATGGCGGAGATCACCCTGGTGACCCCCGAGCTGGGATGAGATCGCGAAAAATCGGTGACCGATCTCTCATACTGGACAAGGCGCCGGCAAGATGTGAACATGGCGCCCTTTATTGCACAAGAGACTTGACCGATGAGCTATGAACTGAGCGACACCGAGCGCAATGCAGCGCTGCAACTGAACGCGGACTACCGCTTTGATCACTTCATCAGCAAGCTGGTCGAGCACGAAGAGCTGTTCGTTCTGACCGACGAGCACGGCGTCATGATGCTGACCACCGACGATGAAGACTGCATCCCGGTATGGCCGCACCCAGAATACGCCAAGGCGTGGGCCGAAGGGGAGTGGGCTGACTGCAAGCCGCAGTCCATCACCCTCAAGGTGTGGCTGGAGCGCTGGATCGATGGCATGGAGCAGGATGAACTGTGCGTTGCCGTGTTCCCGACCCCGGATCAGGAAGGTATCGTGCTGGAGCCGGCTGACGTGGCCGACGCCATCGCCCAGAAGCAGGCCAAGCGCGGTTAATCGCTTCTGCTTCCGGCTGGCAACCCCGGTTGCAAAAAAGACCCCGCCAATGTGCGGGGTCTTTTTGTTGGTAGCCTAGGCCAACCTTGGCAAAGAGGCAGGCTGCGCAGGCCCCTATTTCTGCTGATAGGTGGTATCAACCCGGGTGACGGCTGGGAAGGCCTGGCCCGCCTTGATGGCGGCCTGGGTCTGCGTCTTGGCCTCTTCATCAATCCAGAACAGGCCGCCATAGCTGTAGCCGCTGTTGCTGCCATCCAGCGGCCAGTAGAGCACCTCGCTCTTGGGCGTCGCCGGCAGCTTGGGCAGTTTTATCCAGCGCCGGGCCCCTTCCCGGGTGTAGGGCACCTGGTAGGCGGGCACAAAGCTGGCCAACTCATAGAGCCGCTGCTGGATCTGGCGCGACAGCGCCGCTTTTTTGGCGAAGTCGAACTCCTTGTCGTACTGCTCCACTAGAGCCGTGATGGCGTCATCATTGATGTTCATGATGTTGTTGGTCTGCGGCTTGTTGGCGTTGATCTTGTGGAAGAACTCCCAATAGGCGGGATAACGGCTGCCTGACCAGGCCATCCAGGCGCTCTGGTGTTTTTTCTCCAGCATCGACTTGAAGCCGGCCGAGGCATCCATCAGGTTCAGCTCGAGGTTGAGCCCCGCCTTCTTGGCCTCTTCGCGCAGCAGGGTGAGGCGCTGGGCGTGCTCCGCCGTGGTGTAGGTGATGGCCAGGGTCAGCGGCTGGCCCTGGCTGTTTTGCAGGGTACCGTCGGGGCCGGGCTTGGTGAAACCTGCCTTGGCGAAGTAGTGGCGCGCCAGCCCAGGATCAAACGGACGGGCCTTGAGATCCGTGTTGGTGAACTCCCCCTGGCCGGAGCCGTAGCTGTTGAGGCGCTGGTAATCCCCCCGCAGCAGGGTGGTGAGCATCTTGTCGAGATTGAGGGCGTGCTGGATGCCGAGCCGCACATCGAGATTGCTCAGCAGCGGGTCGGCGGTGTTGAGATAGAGCCCCGTTGGGGGCTGGGGCGTCTGGTTGTAGAACCAGAGTCGCTCGATATAGCCCTTGGCGAACTCCGGCGTTTTGCTCTTGTCGTGCCACCAGTTGGGCATCACCAGTGGGAAGGTATCGAGTTCGCCGCGCAGGAAGTGCTGCCAGGCGATGTTCTGATCCCTGAGCACCTTGAGCTCGATCCTGTCCGGATTGAAACGGTGCTGGAAGTAGCGCTCGTCATTGCCCCACCAATCCTTGACCCGCTCGAAGGTGACCGACTTGCCCTTTTTCACCTCGCCAAGCTGATAGGGGCCGGTCACCGGCAGCAGCTTCCAGTTGTACGCCTTGACCCAGTCGGCGGTGATCTTGATGGCGTGGCTGGGGGCTGGGCTGAAGGGCAGTGATTCCAGCAGATCCTGGCGACTCTTGGCACTGCCGCTGGAGATGGCCAGGGTGTGGTCATCAAACTTGGTCACCTCGCTTATCTGGGTGCTGTAGTAGTTGTTGTACCAGGGATCGTTGATCTCCTTGCTGCGCAGCAGCTTGAGGGTGAACAGCCAGTCATCGGCGGTGACCGGTTGGCCGTCCGACCAACGCGCCTTGGGATTGATGCGCAGATAGAGGGTCTTGTGGTCAGGCCCGAAGGACCATTCGTTGGCCAGCATCGGCATGGGCTTGCCGGTGACGGGATGGGTGCTCAAGAGCGGCAGGTTGGTCTCCCGCATATAGCCGGCGAAGCCGCCGTTGGAGTCCGGGCCGTATACCCGCAGGGTCAGCGGAAAACTGGTCATGAAACCGCGAAAGGTACCGCCCCGCTTGGCGGCCGGATCCGCGAAAGCGGGATCCGCGTTGTTGCTCTCCCACGTCAGATCGGCTGGCAGGGTGGCGCTCCAGCCGTAGTGGCTCAGACAGATGGTCAGGGCAATGGCGCTGGTGCGCAGAAGGCGCGGGATGATGATGCGGGGGTTGGCGGTGAAGGTCGATGGCATGTCCTTGCTCTCCTGATGGCTGCGTCCTGCAGGCCACTCGCTGGTGGCTCCAGCCCCGATGGGGGCTGGCTCATCATGGAAAGTTTCCCCGCCCTGGTCAATGGCGGCGGGCAAATAAGGATCAGACGGCCTGCGGCTTGAACCAGCGCAGCCGGCCGCCCAGCAGATGCACCACGAATCCCAGCAGCACCAGGGCCGAGCCCAGCCATTGCAAGGGGGTGGGGTGCTCGTCCAGCAGCAGGGCTGCCGCCACCATGCCGACGCAGGGTACCAGCAGGGAGAGGGGAGCCACCTGCGCTACCGGATAGCGCATCAGCAGTCGCCCCCACAGGCCGTAGCCGAGCCAGGTGGCGACAAAGGAGAGATAGAGCACGCACAGGAAACCCTGCCAGCTGATGTTGAGCAGGCTGCTGGCCATCAGCTCGGGCCCCTCGAACAACCAGGAGAGCGCAAGGAAGGGAAGGATGGGCACCAGTCCGCCCCAGGCGATAAGGCTCGGCAGCGTGGTCTGGTAGCGCAGCCCAATCTGGCGATTGATGACGTTGCCAAGGCCCCACCAGGCGGCCGCGCAGAGGGTCAGCACAAAGCCGAGCAGAGTGAGATTACCTTCGCCATGGGTGGCGATGAGATAGAGGCCGGCCCCCGCCAGCGGCAGGGCTACCCAGTGGTGGGGTTGCCAGCGCTCACCCAGCCAGATCATGGCGAACAAGAGGGTGAACACCACCTGGGATTGCAGTACCAGCGACGCCATGCCCGCCGGCATGCCGAACTTCATGGCGCAGAACAGAAAGGAGAACTGGCCCAGACTGATGGCTCCGCCATAGGCCAGCAGCCAGCGCCACGGCATGGCGGGTCTGGGGACCAGCAAGATGGCGGGAAAAACCACTCCGACGAAGCGCAGCGCCCCCAGCAGCAGCGGGGGAATGCCCTCCAGCCCCCACTTGATGGCGACGAAGTTGAGCCCCCAGCAGAGGATGACCAGAGCGGCCAGAAACTTGTCCTTGGTGTGCATGCGGCGTCCTTCGGTGTGTGGCCTCTGGCAGGAGAGGCCAAAAGACGACGAGCATACCCCAGCCTCGGTGGGCGCCGTCAAGCCGCCAGGCGGGGGGCAACCCTGCAACGGGTGGATCAGGCTGCGACGCAGTGCACTGTGATGCCGCGTGCAGTCAGGGTGGCCCGCATGGGGGCGGGCAGGGCGTCATCGGTGACCAGCACGCCGATCTGGCCCGGCGTACCGAGCGGGCTCGGGTGGATGGCGCCGAACTTGCTGCTGTCGGTGATGACCACATTGGTCACCCCCTTGGCCAGCACGCTGTTGACCACGTCGGCCCGCATCATGTCGCGGCCGGTGAAGCCCATCTCGGGGTGAAAACCGTCTACCCCGATGAAAGCCTTGGAGAAGTGCACCTGCTCGATGCACAGCCGGGTCAGCGGCCCCACCACGCTCTCGCTCTGATGCTGGAACAGGCCACCGAGCAGCACTACCTGGGCCTGGGTATCGCGCAGCAGGTGGGCGATGTAGCTGCTGATGGTGATGATGGTGACCCGCTTGTGCAGGGCCAGATGGCGGGCCAGCAAGGCGTTGGCACTGCCCCCCTCGATAAAGACCGTCTCGCCATCCTCCACCAGCTGGGCGGCCCGCTCGGCAAGGCGTTCCTTGAGCAGGTAGTTGATGTTCATCCGGGCGTCGGGATCGTCGCTCTCCAGCGCCATGGCCGAGCCATGCACCCGCTTGAGCAGCCCCTGCTTTTCGAGGGCGGTCAGGTCGTTGCGCACCGTCACCTCCGATACCCCGGTACGTTGGGAGAGCTCGCTCACGCTCATCTTGCGGGCCTGATGGACCAGGGTGAGGATCAGTTGGTGGCGTGGGTTCATGGGGCCTCGCTGGCTGGCAGTGGATAGCGGCAAGCCACCTCGCGGGTGGCTTGCCGGTCATAAAGGGGCACAGTTGCCCCTGGTGGGGCCCGTCAGAGACTGTGCTCGGTGCGGGCGATGATATCATCTTGCGCATCGGGGGATAAGGCGGTGAAGAAGGCCGAATAGCCCGCCACCCGCACCACCAGATCCCGATACTGGTCGGGATGGGCCTTGGCGGCCAGCAGGGTTTCGCGCGAGACGATGTTGTACTGCACGTGCCACCCCTTGTGCACCTCGAAGAAGGTGCGCAGCAGGCTCATCAGCTTGGTCTTGTCCCGCTCGTTTTCAAGGCTGGCCGGGCTCAGCTTCTGGTTGAGCAGCACCCCGCCGAGAATGGCCGCCGTGGGCAGCTTGCCGAGCGAGTTGAACACCGCCGTGGGGCCGAGACGATCCGACCCCGACGCTGGGCTGGCCCCTTCTGCCAGCGGGGTGCGGGCGTGGCGACCATCCGGGGTGGCCATGGTGGCCGCACCGAAGGGCACGTTGGCCGAGATGGAGGAGGTGCCCGCATAGTAGGTGCCGCCGATGGGGCCGCGGCCGAAGCGGGTGTTGTGCAGCCCCTTGAGCTCGTCGATGTAGCTCTGGTAGGCCTGTACCAACAGCATGTCGACCTCGTCCAGATCGTTGCCATATTTGGGGGCGGCATTGGTGAGGCGCATGCGCAGTTGCTCGCCTTTGACCCCGGCAAAATCCTGCTCGAGCGCTTCGGCCAGCTCGCGCTGATCCACCACTCCCTGTTCGAACACCAGTTTCTTCAGCGCTGCCAGGCTGTTGCCCAGGTTGGCGATCCCCACCTGCAGGCCGGAGACCCAGTCATAGACGGCGCCCCCCTGCTTGATGGTCTTGCCGCGCTCGATGCAGTCATCCACCAGGGCGCTGCAGAGGATGTCGTGGGCCTGAGCCTCCAGCACGCTGTCGACCACGCAATCGATCTCGATGGATTTTCGGGTGAAGTAGCGTACCTGCTCGTCCCAGCGGGCCATCACCTCGTCGAAGTGGCCGAACGTGCCTTGCCGCAGTGACTGGGGCTGGGGCAGGAAGACCTTGCCGGTGGTGGCATCGCGGCCGCCATCGAGCGCCGCCAGCAGAATGCGGGCGAAGTTGATGAAGCTCATGCCGGTGCAGCGATAGCCCCATTTGCCGGGCACTGCGGTTTCGATGCAGCCGATGGCGGCGTAGTGGTGGGCATCCTCCTCGCTCACCCCGAGCTTGATGAACTCGGGGATCACCACCTCGTCGTTGTTGAAGGCGGGCATGCCGAAACCGCAGCGGATCACCTGGATGCAGGCGTCGAGGAAATCCTCGCTCATGCCGGCATGGTAGCGCACCGAGAGGTTGGGCTGGGTGGAGCGCAGCTGGCCACAGGACTCCAGAATCGCGTAGGAGAGGCCGTTGACCGCATCATGTGCCTTGCCACCCTGCCAGTTTTGGCCACCGATGGTGACGTTCTGGTAGAGCGGGCTGCCGGCGGAGGCCTTGGAGTGGGTGCCGGAGCGGATCTTGTTCACCTCCAGCAACTTGAGCCAGCACCCTTGCAGCAGCTCGATGGCGCGTGTGCGCGGCAGGGATTCCGACAGCTCTACTTCGCGGCGATACCAGGGGTAGAGGTACTGGTCCATCCGGCCAAACGACACCGAGTGGCCGTTGGACTCGATCTGCAGGATGAGCTGGATGAAGTAGCAAAGCTGCAGCGCCTGCCAGAAGGTCTCGGGAGGCCGATGGGCAATGTGGGCGCAGTTGAGGGCTATGGTCTCAAGCTCACAGCGGCGCTCGGGGCGCGGCTCCTGCTGCGCCAGTTCGCGGGCCAGCGTGGCGTAACGCTCGATGTGCTGGCTGACGGCATCGAAGGTGATGGCGACGGCCTGCAGGAACTGCTCGCGCTGCAGATCAGCCCAGTCCGCGAGATCGAGCCGGCCGCGCCGCTCGGCCACCTTGACCTTGAGGCCGTCGAGACCGAGAGCAAGCAGCTGCTCATAGTTGACCGCGAGGTGCGCATCCCCCGAGGTCATGTTGCCCTCGGCCTTGATGATGCCACTCTCCAGCAGCCCCTTCTGCTCGTCGGTAAAGAGGCCGTAGCAGCGATCCTGCACCGTCTGGCCACGCCAGAAGGGGGTGAGTGCGTGGATGGCCAGCTTGTCAGCCTCGCTCACCGCAAAACCGGCGCCGGGGCGATCCGCCAGCTCATCGATCTCCTTCTCGATCCAGCTCACCGTGTATTCGGGAAAGAGCGGCGCCGCCCGCACTTGGCTGGCCTGGTTGCCGACGATGAGCTCGTCGTGCTTGATCCAGATGGTGCGCTCCTTGAGGTGGTGGGCCAGCGCCAGGGCACGGCGCACCGGCAGCGGTCGGGCCAGGTGGGCCTGATAGGCCTCGGTGTAGTGACGGGCCCGCTCGGTGCAGACCGGCGGCTGGACGATGTGGATCAGGCTCTCCTTGTGGGCACGGATCCGCGGGGGCAGGGTGGTGAGGTCGAGCTGGGTCATGGTCTTATCCTCTGGTCATTGGGCTGTGAGTGGCGGATGTCATGGGTTTGTTCCTAGCCCCGGGTGAGCGGGGTCAGCCCCTGCGCACTGGCACACTCATGGGCAAAGGCGAGCAGTGCCGGGTCATCGAGCGGTTGCGGTGGGGCCTGATAGGGTTGGTCGAGCAGGGCGTACTTGCCCGCGCCCAGGGTGTGGTAGGGGAGAAAATGGATCTCCTGTACGGTGCCGAGGTTGGCGGCAGTTTGGGTGATGGCCTCTATGGATGCTCGGTCGGCATTGAAACCGGGGATTAGCGGCACCCGGATCTGCATGGCCACGCCGCGCTCGGCCAGACGCCTGAGGTTGGCCAGGGGCAGGGCGACCTTGCCACGGGTCCAGTCGAAGAAGCGCTCCTCATCCACATGCTTGAGATCCGCCAGCAGCAGGTCGAGATGGGGGAGGCTTGGTTCAATCTGGTGCCAGGGGACGTGCAGGCAACTTTCCACTGCGGTATGCAGCCCCTCGGCCTTGCAGCGGGCCAGCAGGCTGGCGGCAAATTCGGGCTGCATGAAGGGCTCGCCGCCGGAGAGGGTCACTCCGCCGCCGCTGCGCTCAAAGAAGGGGCGATCCCGCAATATAGTGGCCATCAGGGTGTCCAGGCTCTCCTCCCGGCCGCACACCTGCAGCGCTTCGCTTGGGCAGAGGCCGCGCAGCCGTTCCACATCCTGATTGCCGAGGGTTGAGCGAGTGAGCTGGACACCCTGGCTGTCATGCAAGATTGCCGGGCAGGCGTCGCTGCAGAGCCGGCATCCCTCGATGCATTGGCGCCGGTCGAGTAGTATGTCCGGCTTGGGAGAGCGGCTTTCCGGGTTTTGACACCAGCGACAGGCCAGCGAGCATCCCTTGAGAAACACCAGGGTGCGAATGCCGGGGCCATCATGGGTTGAATAGCGTTGCAGGTCGAAAATCATACCGCCTCCTTTTGTTTCTGCATTCTATTTTCTTTCGTTCGAAACTTGATTTGATTTTGATCAAACAATGTGCGGATGTTATCTCGCTAGAATGGCGACAGATTGAACATCCCATTAAGGAGTCAGAGATGGAGCTTTATCTCGATACTGCCGATGTGGCTGCGGTGCGCCGCTGGTCACGGATCCTGCCGCTGGCTGGCGTCACCACCAACCCGTCCATTACCGCGGCAGGCGGCATGCCACTGGCCGAGCTGCTGCCCGCCCTGCGGGAGGTGCTAGGGCCCAAGGCACGCCTGTTTGCCCAGGTGATGGCCAAGACTGAGACCGAGATGGTGCGCGAGGCATTTGCCCTGCGTGAGCTGGATCGGGACCTGGTGATCAAGATCCCGGTATGTGAAGAGGGGCTGGCGGCCATCAAGACTCTGACGGCCAACGGGGTACCGACCCTGGGCACGGCGGTCTATACCCCGCTGCAGGGCTGGCTGGCGGCGGTGGCAGGGGCCGAATACGTGGCGCCCTACGTCAACCGGCTGGATGCCCAGGGGGGCGATGGCATCGCCACCGTACAGGAGTTGCAACAGCTGCTGGCGCTGCACGCGCCGCACAGCAAGGTGCTGGCGGCATCGTTTCGCACCCCGCGCCAGGCGCTCGACTGCCTGCTGGCAGGTTGCCAGTCCATCACGCTGCCGCTCGACGTGGCCGAACAGCTGCTGAGAGTGCCGGCGGTGGATGCGGCGCTGGCGAAGTTTGATCAGGATTGGCAGCGGGCGTTTGCCTGAGGCTGCTTGAAGGCAGGATGAAAGGGCGGCAGGCGGGCTAAGCTAGAAGAGAGAGCCCGCTGTGACGGGCCACTATCGATGGCTGATCGGAGGTGCCCCATGAGCGACCATACCCTGCTGCCCCATGGTGAAGATCTGCGCCGCGCCGTGCGCTGGCTCAGCGAGCACCATCAACACGACATCCGGGCCATCGAAGAGGCCTGCATCCGCTTTGATCTGTCGCCGCTGGATGAGGAGTTTCTCATCCAGCACTGCGCCGAGCGGTTGCGGGAGGGGGATGCCGACTAGACGAAGTTGGCGAGGTTGATGCCGAACTCCTTGGGATCGACCGTGCTCTCGATGGTTTCCTGCACCCCGTTCTTGGCAAGATCCAGCCACTGCACCTCGAGGTAGTGGCGCTGGGTCCCGTGATAAATCACCTTCACCACCGGTTTGAGCGGCTCATGGGGATTGCGCTGCATGACGATGGCCAGCCGCTGGTTGGAAAGCTGCACCAGCGTCCCCACTGGATAGACCCCCATGCACTTGATGAACTTGGTAACCAGTTCGGCATCGAAGTGGTGGTTGATCCCCTTGAGCAGAATGCGAAAGGCCTGGGTCGGCTGCATCCCCTGCTTGTAGACCCGATCCGCCGTAACGGCGTCATAGACATCGACGATGCCGCTCATGCGGGTATAGAGCGAGAGCTGCTCGCCTTTGAGCCGCTGCGGGTAACCGGTGCCGTCGAGCCGTTCGTGATGGTTGGCGGCCACCTCCAGCATGGTGGCGGTGATGCCGGGAGTGTTGCTCAGGATCTCGTAGCTGTGCACCACGTGCTGGCGCATGACGGCGAACTCCTCGTCGGTGAGCTTGCCCGGTTTGTTGAGCACTTCGTCCGGGGTCATGATCTTGCCCACGTCGTGCAGCAGGCCGCCCAGGGTCAGCTCCTTGAGCACGCTTCGGTCCAGGTCCAGATAGCGGCCGAAGTTCGCCAGCAGGATGGCGACGTTCATCGAGTGCTCCATCAGGTAGGCATCCTTGGCGCGAATGCGGGCCAGACAGAGCATGGCGTCACCGTGGGTGAACATGGTGTCCACCATCTCCTCGGCGACCGCCGCCAGCGGCGTGATGTCGATGGGCTCCCCCGCCTTGAGGTGGCGGATGAACTTGCCCTGCAGCTCGCGGGCCTCCTGATAAAGCCGGCGGATCTTCAGCTCGCGCCCCTCGCCGTTGCCGCTGCCGGAGGAACGCTGGGTGCTGGCCGGGGAGATGGCCGGATCGGGGGAGATGACCTGCTCGATACCAGGCAGCTTGCTGCGGGCGAGATCGACCCGCACCGTGAGCACGCCGCGCTTGACCAGATCGTTGATCTGCTGGCGGGTGGTCACCAGCCCCATCTGGGCAATCTCCATGCCGCCGGTCTGGCTGATGATGGCGATCACGTACATGCCGGGTTGCAGCTGGTTGACGGGAATAACGGGATGAGGTGTTTGCGACTTCATACGGCTTCCTGAACTTTATTATTATGCGTAACGTTAGGCCCTCTGTTGGCAGTCTAACACCGGCTCCCCGGTTCGTCATGGCGACATGCGTGGTGGCTGCGGCGCTTAGTGCTGGAGTTGTCGGCCCCGGCCGATATAATGACGCCCCTTTCTTGATGGACTCTGAGGTTGTGCATGCGGCTCGATAAATTTCTTTGCGATTGTTCCGACTTGACCCGCTCGCTGGCGGGCAAACTGATCCGGCAGGGAGAGGTGATGGTGGACGGTATCGTAGTCAAGCAGCCTGCCTTCCACATCAACGAGCAGAGCCAGGTGGAATTTGACGGTGTCACCCTGACCCTGGATCAGCGCAACCGCTACTTCATGCTGCACAAGCCGGAAGGGTATGTCT
This sequence comes from Aeromonas sp. DNRA1, assembly GCF_963888745.1. NCBI lineage: Bacteria > Pseudomonadati > Pseudomonadota > Gammaproteobacteria > Aeromonadales > Aeromonadaceae > Aeromonas > Aeromonas sp. DNRA1. The sequence goes on from NZ_CAWPKQ010000002.1 coordinate 676,337, forward strand.
GCTCCAACGAAGACCCGGATCACCCCACCGTGTTCTTCCTGATGGACGAGCCGGCCATGGGCAAGCTGCACGTGGTGGGGCGGCTCGATCTCGACACCACCGGTCTGGTGCTGGTGACCGATGACGGTCAGTGGTCTCATCGCATCACCTCCCCCCGTCACGAGTGTGCCAAGACCTACCACGTCTGGCTGGCAGACCCGGTCAGCCCGGATGCCATCGCATTGTTTGCTGAAGGGGTGCTGCTGCGCAGCGAGACCGAGAAGACCCGGCCGGCCCAGCTGGAGATCCTGGGAGAGTGCGAGGCGCGTCTGACCATCCACGAGGGCAAGTACCATCAGGTGAAGCGGATGTTTGCTGCCATCGGCAACAAGGTGGTGGGACTGCACCGGGAGCGGGTGGGTGACCTGACGATGGATGAAGGGCTAGCACCGGGCGAATATCGCGAGCTGACCGCCGACGAGATCGCCCGGTTCTGATCCTTCGGGAGTCAGTGTCCGCTGGCTCCCAGCACCAGCGTGGTGCCCAGAGTCGCCAGCAGGGCGCCCGCCCAGGCTGCCAGGGAAGGACGCTGACCCGAGTGCCACCACAGCAGTGGCAACAGGATCACCGGCGTGGTGGAGGAGAGGATCGCCACCATGCCGACGTCCCCCTGGCGCAAGGCGACCAGGATCAGCGTCATGCCCATGGCCATCGCCAGAAAACCGTTGATGCCGATCATCCCCAATACCTGGCGGTTGATGGGGTTGTGCGGCAATGACAGCGGTACTCTCAGCGCCCGCAGGGTGCAGTGGGCCAGCAGGGCGCTGCCCATGCGGATGCCGGAGGCGCTGATCGCATCCACGGTGCCACTCATCATCACCGGCTTGGCGATGATGGCACCCAGGCTCTGACAGAAGGCGGCGGTCAGGCCCAGACCGATGCCGATGACGAGATGGCCGCGCACCTGTTCCCATTCACTCTGCTGAGCATTGCCACGGCGGCCGAACAGGATGGCCAGCATGACACCGGCAAAGACCAGCATGGCCCCCACCAGTCGCCAGCCACCGAGCTGCTCGTCAAACAGCCAGAGGCCGAGCAGGGCGGAGAAGAGGGCATGGCATGAGAACAGCAGGCCGCTGCGTCTTGGCCCCAGCCGGTTCATGCAGGCAAACAGGGCGGTGTCGCCGACGAAGATACCTATTAGCCCCGACAGTGCCAGCAGGGGCAGGGCGCTCTGGGTCAGGGTCTGCCAGCCGCCGGTAGCCAGACTGGCCGAACCCAGCATCAGACTGACCAGCAACATGCGCCAGCGGCTGTAGGCAAATGCCCCCAGGTGGCGCGCCGGTTTGACGGAGATGAGGGCAGCTACCGCCCATAAACTGGCTGCTGCCAGTGCCAGCCACTCGTACCCCATAAAAACTCCTGAAAATGTAGCCAGATGAAGGACGCAGGCGACAACCGCTCGCACCTCATAAAAAACTACGGAAAAAAATAGCCCGAGAGACTCCATCTCTTGGGCAAGCCCGATACAATACGGGGCGTCTTCGGGGATAACAAGCGCGGCATCATGCATTCGTATTCAGGCGCGCCGCAGGCCTTCCCCCTTCTTGAAATAAGTGTTTTGAACGAGGTTTATGTCATGGTTTTGTGCCCCGCTTCCCGGCCAGCCCGTCGCTGGCTCTCTCCCTTGCTGCTGGGTCTGCTGCTGGCGCCGCCGCTGCCGGCGACCACGGTATCCCAGGAGCCTGCGCTGTCTGATCGCCAGACCCTGGTCAAGGGCAATGGCGCCGAACCCGAGTCCCTCGACCCGGCCCAGATCCGCTCCGGTTTTCCCGGTGAAGTGGTGTTGGTGGATCTGTTCGAGGGGCTGGTGAGCGAAGATGGGCAGGGGCGGATCGTGCCGGCCCAGGCCCAGCGCTGGGAGACCAGCGAGGACGGGCTGGTCTGGCGTTTCTTCCTGCGCCCCCAGCTCAAGTGGTCCAATGGTGACGCGCTCACCGCCACTGATTTCGTCTATGCCTGGCGCCGTCTGCTGGATCCGGCCCAGGCCTCGCCCTCAGCCGGCCTGCTGCTGGCGACCGGCATCAACAATGCCCAGTCCATCTACGCCGGCGCGCTCGATCTCAACACCCTGGGGGTGGAGGCGGAAAGCGAGCAGATCCTCAAAGTGACGCTGGAGCGGCCGGTGCCCTACTTCCTGCAGCTGATAAGCCAGCGCCCCTTCGTGCCGGTCAACCAGAAAGCGGTCAGCCAGTTCGGCAAGCAGTGGACCCAGCCTGGCAAGCTGGTCAGCAATGGCGCCTACAAGCTGGTGAACTGGGTGCCCAATGAGCGCATCGAGGCCGAGCGCAACGTCCAGTACTGGGATGATGCCCATACCCGGATCCAGCGGGTGACCTACCTGCCGCTCGCCTCCCAGCATGCCGAACGGCTGCGCTACGAGGCGGGGGAGATACAGCTCACCAACAAGGTGGCGCTGGAGTATTACCAGAAGACCAAGGAGGCGACCCCCGAGCGGATCTGGGGATTGCCGCTATTGGGGACCTACCTCTACACCTTCAACCTGCGTCGCCCCGAGCTGCAGGACGTGCGGGTGCGCCAGGCGCTGGCCATGACCATCGATCGGCACCTGTTGACCGAGAAGGTCAGCGGGCAGGGGGAGCAGGCCGCCTGGTCGCTGCTGCCCGGCATGCCGGGCTACGAGGCGCTGAGCTTCCCCCTAGCTCTGCAGGATCAGCCGACCCGGTTGGCCAAGGCGGCGGCGCTGCTGGCCCAGGCCGGCTATGACAGTCAGCACCCTCTCAAGCTGACGCTCACCTACAACACCTCGGAGAATCACAAGAAGCTGGCGCTGGCGGTCGCGTCCATGTGGAAGCCGCTGGGGGTCGAGGTGACGCTCAACAACATGGAGTGGAATGCCTATCAGGTGGCTAAAGACAGCGGCGATTTCATGCTGGCCCGCTCCTTCCTGTTCGGGGATTACGTGGAGCCTTCCGCCATGCTCAACAGCTTCCGCTGCCAAGATCCCCAGAACGAGAGTGGTTACTGCAACCCGACCTTCGACGGCTTGCTGCAGCAGGCGGCTGATACCCTGGATGGCAATGTGCGGACCGGGCTCTACCACCAGGCCGAGCAACTGCTGATGGACGAGATGCCGGCCATTCCCGTCTACCACTACAACCAGATGCGGCTGGTGGATCCCACCTTGCGCGGCCTGCCAGTGCAGAACCTCAAGGGAGCGATCGCCACCAAGGATCTCTACTTCAGCCAGCAGTAAGGAGCTTGCCATGAAAATTGCCATTCTTTCCGACCTGCACGGCAGCCTGAGTGCGCTGGAGCGGGTGCTGGACCAGCTTGCCCCCTGGCAGCCGGATCACTACCTGCTGCTCGGCGATCTGCTCAACCACGGCCCGCGCAACCCGGTGCCGCCGGGCTATGCCCCTGCGGCCGTGGCCGAGCGACTCAACACGCTGGCTTCCCGCATCATGGCGGTACGGGGTAACTGTGATTCGGAAGTGGATCAGATGCTGCTGGATTTCCCCATCACCGCCCCTTACAACCAGATGCTGGTAGATGGTCGGCGCTGGTTCGTCAGCCACGGCCATCTCTATCGGCCTGCTGAGGTGCTGCTGCCTGCCGGCAGCCTGTTCATCAGCGGTCACACCCATTTGCCCGTGTTGCAGCGTGAAGGGGATCTGGTGCATGTGAATCCAGGATCCATCTGTTTTCCGCGCGGCAATCTGGCGGCAAGTTATGGCCGCTACGAGGATGGTGTGCTCGGGATCCACGCCTGTGCGGACAGCGAAGTGCTGATGCGGCTGGAACTGTAAAAGAGAGGGGGTTGGGAGAAACGTGCTGCGGAGCAGCCAGCCGTCATAACGGGGGATGTCAGGCCTTGATGCCGATGGAGCGGGTACCGGAGTGGGTATTGCCCTTGGCGTCATAGGTCAGGGAGTTGCGATCCCGCAGCTTGCTCAGGTAGCTTGCCAGCCGGCGGTTGGAGACGATGCTGAGCTCGAGCAGGCGCCCGTTCAGATCGTTCTGTTCCTGGCAGGCATCGAGTTTCTCACGCAGGGTGCGCATCTGCTCGGGGTAGGCGTTCAGTTGCTGTTTCAGGTCTGGCAACAGCGCCATGGCCTTGTCCAGCTCTTCAATATCGGCAAGCAGCTTCTGCTTGCGCTCTGCCAGCTCGGGCAGCGCCAGCGCCTGGTGCTGCTTGAGCAGGTTGAACTCCTCCTCCAGCAAGCCTTGCATCTGGGAGAGGTAGTCGGCTTGAGTGTGCAGCAGCGAAGGTAAATCCATTATCCCAGCAACTTGTCGAGGTTGGATTCGAAGCTGAACATCTTCTTGGCCACAGCTTCGCTGTTGACCTGATATTCACCATTGGCCACTGCTTTCTTCAGGCTCTCGACCCGGCTTTCATTGCCGGTGGAAGCTGAGTTGAGGTTCTTCTGCATCTGTTGCAATTGCTGCGCCTCGCTGGTCAAGGAGACGGAGTCGGTCTTGACGGTCGCCGCACGGTTATCGGGTGACGAGGTCGCTGGTTTGGTATTGGCACCCTGGCTGCTCCCGGTATTTTGCAATCGGTTGTTCGCCAAGTTGTTGATATTGTTAATAGCCATAGTGTTTACCTTCGTCTGCTTTACTGTTCGCTTACCTGTTTATCGGTGGTCATCGCCATAACTTTAGAAAAAAAGTGATCTGAAAAACACTCAGAAGGTGACCACCACGGAGCCAACAGCGTTGACTTTACCCTGCACCGTTTTGCCTGAGCGGATATTGACGAGCCTGATCATGTCTCCGAAGCTGCCATCTTGCAAGGCTCGGGCCATGGTTTTGATTTGCATGCTGCTATTTTCTGCACTGAGGGTCACCTGATCGCCCTTGCAGACCACGCAAACCTGACTGAGTCTGATAGGCTGGCCTGGCTTGAGTTCGCGCTTGCTGCGTACGCCAATGAGCGCCGTGGTATCGCTGAGATAGTCGCCGCGGATCAGGGTCTGATCCTGATAGGCCTGTGTCAGCACGCTTTCACTCAGAATATCGCCCTTGGCCACCGGGGTGGAGACGGTTACATAAGGCTTCTGTATGCTGACTCGTACCGGTAGGTAGAGATCCCAGGGTTTCTCTTCCTCGCATTTGAGATAGACGGTGGTATTGCGGCGGATCTCCATCTTGGCGGGCAGCGTGATGGCAAGATGTTCGTCACAGCGGCTCAAAGGCAGGCGCTCATCGATGGAAGCTGCCTGCACCTGTACCTGGGCATCGAGCGGGACATCGAGCTGGCCGAGCACAAAATCCTGCGCCTTTTCTTGCAAGTAACTGGTCACCTCGGATGCCTTGGCGTGAGAAATGCCGCAAAACAGCAGTAAGGTGAGGAAAAGTCTACTAATCATTTTCGCTCGCTGGCCGATAAGTTGTTCACGTATATCACCATATTTAACTATGCTTGCTTCAGAATTCGTTCGCACTGACATCGATAGTCTGACGCAAGCCAACACGCATGCATGATTAATGCCAAGCGTTTTTAGGGAGTGTTTATGGCCAGTATCCTGGACTCGGTCAACCAACGTACCCAGCTAGTTGGGCAAAACCGGCTGGAGTTATTGTTGTTTCGTCTCAACGGACGTCAAAGATTTGGCATCAACGTATTCAAGGTACGTGAAGTGTTGCAGTGTCCTCCCTTGACTGTCATGCCCAAGCTGAACTCCTGCATTCGCGGGGTGGCCCATATTCGCGGCCAAACCATCTCGGTGATCGATCTCAGCATGGCGATGGGCAAGCGTCCGATCGAAGATCTGACCAAATGCTTCATCATCATTTCCGAATACAACCGCTCCATTCAGGGCTTCCTGGTGCACTCGGTCGAGCGCATCATCAACATGAACTGGGAATCCATCCTGCCGCCACCGAAAGGGGCGGGGCGCATCAACTACATGACGGCAGTGACCGAGGTCGACGGTGAGTTGGTCGAGATCCTGGACGTGGAACGCATTCTCAACGAAATCTCGCCTGTATCGACCGAGGTCAGCAAAGAGCTGGTGGAAGCCAGCGTGGAACATCCGACTCTGGGACGTCCGGTGCTGGTGGCTGATGACTCTTCCGTGGCTCGCAAGCAGGTACAGCGTGCGCTGGAAGCCATCGGCGTGCAGTGCGTACTGGCCAAGGATGGGCGTGAAGCGCTCAACATGTTGCTGGAGATGTCCAAAAATGGCCCCATCAAGGATCAGATCGCCTTGGTGATTTCGGACATCGAGATGCCGGAAATGGATGGTTATACTTTTACCGCCGAGATCCGCAACAATCCCAACCTCAAGGACTTACATGTTATTCTGCACACATCCCTCAGTGGGGTGTTCAATCAGGCCATGGTGCAGAAAGTTGGTGCGAACAATTTCATTGCCAAATTCCAGCCGGATGAATTGGCCAAGGCCGTACAAGGCGCACTCTAATCAAGAAGAACAAACTGCATGAAGACACTTTCGGACGACTTATACAAACAATTCAGCAACTTTCTGGCGGTACAGAGCGGAATCGTGCTGGGTGACAACAAACAGTATCTGGTCAAGAGTCGGCTTTCACCCTTGATGACTCAGTTTGGTATTGAGAGTCTGTCTGATCTGGTTACTCGAGCGATGAGTGTGCGTGAGCGTGACCTGAAAATGGCAGTGGTTGATGCCATGACTACCAACGAAACCCTGTGGTTTCGCGATACCTACCCCTTCCAGCTGCTGACGGACAAGATATTCCCCGAGCTCGGCAAGAGTGGCCGACCGATCAAGATCTGGTCTGCGGCCTCCTCTTCTGGGCAGGAGCCGTACTCCATTGCCATGACGGCGCTGGAACAGCAGGTCAAGAAACCGGGCACCTTGCCAGGTGGGGTACAGATCGTCGGGACTGATATTTCCAGCACCATGCTCAATCAGTGCAAGGAAGGGGTGTACGACAGTCTGGCGCTGGCTCGCGGTCTGTCGCCCGAGCGCAAGAAGCTGTTCTTCGAACCTTACGGTGACAACAAGATGCGGGTGGTGGAGCGTGTCAGAAAATTGACCACCTTCCGGCCATTGAACCTGCTGGAAAGCTACAGCCTGCTTGGCAAGTTCGACATCATCTTCTGTCGCAACGTGCTCATCTATTTTGCACCGGAAGTGAAGTCGAAGATCCTCAACCAGTTTGCTGCCAGCCTCAATCCCGGCGGCTATCTGATGCTGGGGGCTTCCGAGTCGCTGGCCGGGTTGACCGACAGGTTCGAGATGATCCGGTGCAACCCCGGCATCGTCTACAAGGTTAAATGATCCCCGCTTAAATCCCTCTTTGGCACACCTCTTGCTAATAATTTCTTAAGCAGGAGGTGTGCTATGGCAATTTCATTCGACAAGGCATTTGGTATTCATCAATACACGCTGAGCGTTCGCTCCAAGCGTGCAGAGGTGTTGTCCAGCAACATTGCCAACGCGGACACGCCGGGCTTCAAGGCTCGGGATATCAACTTCTCGCAAGCATTGGAAGAAGCCCAGCAACAACAGGGCTTTGGCCTTGCCACGACCAGTGAGAAGCATTTCGCCCTGCAGATGGATGCGCCAGGCGTTACGCAATATCGCAATCCTCTGCAGCCCGATACCGGTGATGGCAACACGGTCGACGTGCAACAGGAGCGCAGCGAGTTTTTGCGCAACAGCCTTGAATACCAGACCTCCCTTGAATTTATGAACAGCAAGATCAGCGGCCTGCTGAAGGCCTTGAAAGGAGAACAGTGATGAGTTTGTTCAAGGTCTTTGACATTGCAGGCTCGGCCATGAGTGCACAGTCTGTTCGCCTCAACACGGTAGCCAGCAACATGGCCAACGCCGACAGCGTCAGCTCCAGCGTGGAAAAAACTTACCATGCCAGGCGGCCAATTTTTGCCGCCCAGCTGGATCAGGCCATGTCGGACAAACAGGCGTCGGCCGGGGTTGAAGTAAAGGGGATTGTCGAGAGCGAGGCTCCCTTGCTCAAGGAGTACAACCCCAATCATCCCATGGCGGATAAAGACGGCTTCATCTTCAAACCCAACGTCAACATGGTGGAAGAGATGGCGGACATGATCAACGCCTCGCGCAGCTATCAAACCAATGTGCAGGTTGCAGACTCTGCCAAGAAGATGCTGCAGCAGACGCTCAACCTCGGCAAGTCCTGACAGGGGGACGCATAGATGGCAGATACAACCAGTGGCGTGAACGGCATCGGCCGCACGACCACCCAGACCACGGGCACGACGTCTACGCCCAAGAAGGAGCTGGATCAGGAGTCGTTCCTGAAGCTGCTGACCATGCAGCTCTCCTATCAGGATCCGTTCAAGCCGGTGGACAACGCCCAGATGCTTTCCCAGATGACCTCCATGTCGACGTCACAGGGGATCAGCAGCCTCTCCAACCAGATTGGCAGCCTCAATAACCTGATGACCTCCAGCCAGGCGCTGCAAGCCTCGGCGCTGGTGGGACAAAACGTCTTGCTGCAGAGCAATGTCGGTTACCTGGAAAAAGACGGCTCTTTGCAAGGCGTGGTCGCCGTGGGTACAGAAAACAAGTATTCGAACGTCAAGATCACCATCGAAGACGAGAGCGGGCAGGTCATCAAGGAGCTCCCCCTGGAAGGTGACCAGAAGGGCAACGTCGAGATCGTATGGGATGGCAAGGACAAGGACGGAAACCCGGCCAAAGAGGGCAAATACACCCTCAAGGCAAACGGTACCGTGGACGGAAAGTCGGAAAGTGTCTCGATCTTTGCCTATGGCAAGGTCGACAGCGTGATCCTGGGTACGGCAAGCAGCCCGACTCAGCTCAATTTGAAAGGCCTCGGTACAACAAGTCTGAACAGTATCTTGCAGATTGCAGGTACGGTGAAAACACCATCAACCCCCACGCCAACAGCATCGATCTAAGGAGCTGGATATGTCATTTAACAATGCCTTGAGCGGTGTCAACGCGGCACAAAAAGATCTGAACGTTACCGCCAACAACATTGCCAACGTCAATACCACGGGCTTTAAAGAGTCTCGTGCCGAGTTTGCGGACGTATACGCCAACTCCATCTTCGTCAATGCCAAGACCCAGGTCGGCAATGGTGTGGCAACGGGGGCGGTGGCACAGCAATTTCACCAGGGGGCGCTGCAGTTCACCAACAACGCCCTTGATTTGTCCATTCAGGGCAACGGCTTCTTCGTGACGTCTGACGGTCTGACCAACCTGGATCGTACCTTTACCCGGGCCGGTGCCTTCAAGCTGAATGAAAACAGCTATATGGTCAACAATCAGGGCAACTATCTGCAAGGCTATGAAATCAACACGGATGGGACGCCCAAGGCGGTCAGCATCAACGCCACCAAACCGATTCAAATACCGGATCGGGCGGGTGAGCCAAAAATGACCGAGCTGGTGGAAGCCAGCTTCAACCTGAGTATCGAGTCGAAAACCAAACCAACGTCACCGGCTGCGTTTGACCCCACCAACTCGGCCACCTTTGCCCATTCAACCTCGGTGACGATTTATGATTCGCTTGGTGCCCCCCATGTGATCACCAAATATTTTGTCCGCCATGAGGATCCGGCTGCCCCGGGCACACCGCTGACACCGGGTACCTGGAGCATGTACATGTATGAAGGGAACAAGCCCATCGATATCGCTGGTGGTTCACCCAGCCCAGCCGCAGGTATCCCCACTGGCGTGAAGATGACGTTTACCTCCGGCGGTAAATTGGATCCCACGCTGACGGTTCCTGTTGACCCGATCAAAACCGTCGCCCTTGGCACGGCGGCCGGGATTATCAACAACGGTGCCGATCCCACCCAGACATTGGAGATCCGTCTCGGTGATGTGACTCAATACAGCTCGCCTTTCAACGTCACCAAACTGACTCAGGATGGCGCCACCGTTGGTAATTTGACCAAGGTTGAGATTACGCCGGATGGTATTGTGTCGGCGACCTACAGCAATGCGACGACGTTGAAGGTTGCCATGGTGGCTCTTGCCAAATTTGCCAACTCGCAAGGATTGACCCAGGTCGGTGATACCTCCTGGCGCCAGTCTCTGCTGTCTGGTGATGCGCTGCCCGGCACCCCCAACTCGGGCACCTTGGGCAGCATCAAGTCCTCTGCGCTGGAGCAATCCAACGTGGATTTGACCTCCCAGCTGGTCAACCTGATCACCGCGCAGCGCAACTTCCAGGCCAACTCCCGTTCGCTGGAAGTGAACAGCTCCCTGCAGCAGACCATACTGCAGATCCGCTAATCACCCTCTTGTTAACAAAGGGCGCTTCGGCGCCCTTTTTTATGGGTATTTGCTGCCTTGGCGATGCCAGCTTATGGGGGTTGGCACTCAAATTGCAGTTCCTCTGTCAGAGTCATCAGTTTGACGGAGGATCCCATGGATCACCTGCTATACATCGCCATGTCGGGCGCCAAGGAGAGCATGAACAGCCTGGCTGTTCGAAGCAACAACTTGGCCAACGCCAATACCACCGGCTTCAAGTCCGACTTCGAGCAGGCGCGCAGCATGCAGGCGTTTGGCGAGGGGCTGCCCACCCGGGTGTTCGCCATGGCGGAGCGGCCAGGCCAGAACCTGCAGCATGGCATGCTGATGACCACGGGTCGGGATCTTGACGTTGCCGTCGACGGCCAGGGTTGGATTGCGGTGCAGGATCCCAAGGGCGGCGAAGCCTATACCCGCATGGGCAATCTGCAGCTGAGCGCGACCGGCAACCTGCAAACCTCCACCGGGTTGAACGTGGTGGACGACGGCGGTCAGCCCATCGTGCTGCCGCTGCCGATGGAGAAAATTGAAATCAACCGGGACGGCACCATCAGTGGCCGTCCGGAAGGGGCCGCCGCCAACCTGCCGGAGAATTTCCAGCGCATCAAGCTGGTCAATCCGGCGGTGGATGCGGTGGAGAAAGGGCAGGACGGCCTGTTCCGTCGCAAGGATGGCCAGAATGAAGCGGCGTCGGCCACTGTCGGCCTTATTGCCGGCTCCCTCGAGGGGAGCAACGTCAACGTGGTCGATGAAATGACCAACCTTATTCGGTTGCAACGTCAGTTTGAAACCCAGGTCAAAATAATGAAGACCGCGGAAGAGAATGACGAGGCTCAAACCCAGCTGCTGCGTATCAGCTAACCAAGGAGTTTTACATGAACCCTGCACTCTGGATCAGCAAGACCGGCTTGGATGCACAGCAGACCAACATCTCGGTTACCTCGAACAACCTAGCGAACGCCAGCACCGTGGGTTACAAAAAATCCCGGGCCATCTTCGAGGACCTGCTCTATCAAAACATCAACCAGCCCGGTGGTCGTTCATCGGCCGATACCGAGCGCCCTTCCGGCCTGATGCTGGGGGCGGGTGCCAAGGTAGTGGCCACCCAGAAGAACCACAGCCAGGGCAACGTGCAAACCACGGACAACTCGCTGGACCTGATGATAAGCGGCCGCGGCTACTTCGAGATCCAGCTGCCCGATGGCAGCGCGGCCTATACCCGCAACGGCCAGTTCACCCTCAACAGCGAAGGGACCATCGTCACACCGGGCAACGGTTATCCGCTGCAGCCGGAGATCCAGATCCCGGAGAACGCCCAGAGCGTGACGATTGGCGAGGATGGCCAGGTGTCGGTACAGCTCAAAGGGGATGGCGCCTCCCAGGTGGTGGGCCAGATCAACACCACTGACTTCGTCAACGCTTCGGGCCTGCAGCCCATGGGCGAGAACATGTTTGTCGAGACCCAGTCCAGCGGTGCGCCGGTGCAGGGTGTCGCCGGGACGGACGGACTGGGCGTGATCAAGCAGGGCATGCTGGAGACCTCCAACGTCAACGTGACCGAAGAGCTGGTGAACCTGATCCAGGCCCAGCGGGTGTACGAGATGAACTCCAAGGTTCTCTCGGCGGTGGATGGCATGATGTCCTTCCTGATCCAGCGCACATAAGTAGGAGGCGCATGATGAAAGCCATATGGATGCTGGGGCTGCTGGCGTTGGGGGGCTGCAGCAGCACGCCCAATACCGCCAAGCCCGATGATCCCGAGTTTGCCCCCGTCTACGGGGAGTCGGAGCCGGTCTCGGTCAGGCCGACCGGTGCCATCTTCCAGCCCGATCAGGTCAACGGCATCTATTCGGACATCAAGGCGCACAAGGTGGGCGACATCATCACCATCGAGCTGGCCGAGTCCACTTCCGCCTCCAAGAAGGCCAATACCCAGAGCGGCAAGGATAATAAATTCACCATGAATCCGGCTGTGTTGGGCGGTGTGCCGGTGACGGCCGGCCCCTACGATCTGTCGGCCTCCCTCAGCCAGAACGGTGCCTTCAAGGGGCAGGCCAAGGCGGATCAGAGCAACAGCCTGCAGGGCAACATCTCCGTCAGCGTGGCCAAGGTCCTGCCCAACGGCAACCTGCTGGTGCGCGGCGAGAAGTGGATCATGCTCAACAATGGCAACGAATATATCCGGATCACCGGCATGATCCGCCCCGAGGATGTGACCACTGACAACAGCGTTTCATCCCAGAAGGTGGCCAATGCGCGCATCCATTACGGTGGCACCGGCGATCTGGCCAACACCCAGGAACAGGGGTGGCTCACCAGCTTTTTCAATGGCCCCTGGTGGCCGCTCTAGGAGGTGTTATGAAGTCGCTCCGTCTTGTTGCCCTGTTCTGCTGCCTGTTGCCCCTGGGGATGGCCCATGCCTCCCGGATCAAGGACATCAGCTCGGTGGAAGGGGTACGTAGCAACCAGCTGATCGGCTACGGTCTGGTGGTCGGTCTGCCGGGCACGGGTGAGAAGAGCAACGCCTTCACCGAGCAGACCTTTCGCACCATGCTGAACAATTTCGGCATCAAGGTGCCGGACAACATCAAGCCGAAGATCAAGGACGTGGCACCGGTGGCCATTCATGCGGATCTGCCACCGTTTGCCAAGCCGGGCCAGACCATTGACGTGACAGTATCGGCCATCGGCGAGGCCAAGAGCCTGCGCGGCGGCACTTTGCTGCAAAGCTTCCTCAAGGGGCTGGATGGTCGGGTCTATGCGGTGGCGCAGGGCAGTCTGGTGGTTGGCGGGCTGGGTGCCGAGGGGGCTGACGGCTCCAAGGTGGTGATCAATACCCCGACAGTGGGCCGCATCGCCAACGGTGCCACCGTGGAGCGGGAAGTCCCGAACTCCTTCAGCCAGGGGGATACCATCACCTTCAACCTGAACCGCCCCGATTTCACCACGGCGCGCCGGCTGGCTGACGTGGTCAACGACCTGGTTGGCCCCAATACGGCGCAGGCGCTCGATGCCACCTCGGTCAAGGTCTACGCACCGCGGGACCCGGGTCAGCGGGTCTCCTACCTCGCCACCATCGAGAACCTGGAGGTGGATCCGGCCAGCGAGGCAGCCAAGATCATCGTCAACTCCCGTACCGGCACCATCGTCATCGGCAGCCAGGTGCGGCTCAAGCCGGCGGCCATCAGCCATGGCGGCTTGACGGTCACCATCGCGGAAAATCAGCAGGTGTCCCAGCCCAACCCGCTCTCCGGCGGGCAGACGGCGGTTACCAACAACTCCACCATCAACGTGCAGCAGGAGCAGGGACGCATGTTCAAGCTGGATACCGGGGCCACCCTGGATGATCTGGTGCGGGCGGTGAATCAGGTCGGGGTGGCGCCCGGCGATCTGATGGCGATCCTGGAGGCGCTGCAACAGGCCGGCGCCATCGAAGGCCAGCTGGTCATACTGTAATAAAGCGGCAAGGGGTTGCCACGGGCGGCAATGAGGTAAGCAAAATGGCAGAGTTAGATACCAACAGCGGCGTGAATCTGGGCATGGTGCAGGATATCCAGAACCTGGATCGCCTGCGTCAGCTGAGCCAGAGCAAGGAGGGCAAGGCGGATGCACTCATGGCGGCTTCTCGCCAGTTTGAGTCCATTTTTACCCAGACCCTGTTTCAAAGCATGCGCCAGGCCAACCAGGTATTGACCCAGGACAGCCCCTTCAACAGCAGCTACACCCAGTTCTACGAGGGGATGCTGGATGAGCAGCGGGTTGCCGACATGTCGAGCAAGGGTGGCATCGGCCTGGCTGCCATGGTAGCCAAGCAGCTCTCGCCGGAGACCTTTACCCATCACGACGGGCGGGTGCTCAAGATGCCGCAGCGTACGGAGCGGGTCTATAAACCCTATCAACCCCCCACCTCGGCCGCCAACGATCTCATCTCAGCCTCAAAAGTTGGCAAAGATTTTGCTGACAAGGAGATGAGTGGCGATGTGCAGCCTTTGGCAACGGCTCACCGCAGTCGCCGCACCATACCGCCGATGGGGCCTGCGCAAGTGGGGCATGGCATTCGCAGCGCCAAGGCGCTCGATGAAACGACACAGGTGTTTGACACCCCTGAAGAGTTTGTCAACCGGCTGATGCCGCTGGCCAAGAAGGCGGCCGACAAGCTGGGATTGAGCCCGGCAGTGCTGGTGGCCCAGGCGGCGCTGGAAAGCGGCTGGGGCAAGCGGGTGATCAAGAACGGGGAGGGGCAGGTGACCCACAACCTGTTTGGCATCAAGGCCGATCCGCGCTGGGAAGGACCCAAGACGGTGGTCAGCACCCTGGAATATGAGAAAGGAGTGGCATCGCGCCAGAAGGCGGCGTTTCGCTCCTACGAGTCGTTCGAGGAGAGCTTCAACGACTATGTCGATTTCCTGACTTCGGGTTCCCGCTACAAGGGGGCTCTGGCCAAGGTGGACAGTCCGGACCGTTATTTCGAAGCCTTGCAACAGGCTGGATACGCCACCGACCCGCACTACGCCAGGAAACTGAAACAGGTATTGCGCAGTGATGCCATTGCTGGCTACTCCGCGACCAACAATACAGAAATGGAGCTGTAAGTCATGGCAAGCGATCTGCTTGGAATTGGTACCTCGGGTGTGATGGCCCAGCAGCGACTGCTGCAGACCACCAGTAACAACATCGTCAACGTCAATAGCCAGGGCTATGTGCGTGAACGGACCCTGATCTATACCAATGCCAACGGACTCGGCACCGGCGACATGCTGACCGAACGGGTCATCAACGCCTATGCCCAGGGGGAGGTCAGGCGTGACACGTCCGCCTTCTATGCCTCTTCCACCCGTTATCAGCAGCTCGCCAACACCGACAGCCTGCTGGGAGACACCAGCAACAGCGTCGGCGCCGCCATCAGCTCCTATTTCGAGGGCTTCCATACCGCCAACGAAGCCCCCGCCGATATCTCCGGCCGCAAGACCACCCTGAGCCAGCTCAGCGGCATGGTAAACCGCTTTCATACCCTGTCAGCGCAACTGGACAAGCAGACCGACACCATCAACACCACCATCGGTGATGAGGCCAAGCGGGTGAACAGCCTGATCAACAGCATCAACGATCTGAATCAGGCCATCATTCGCACCCAGGGCACGCCGGAAGAGAACCTGATGCTGTTCGACCAGCGCGACGAGGCCATTCGCCAGCTCTCCGAGAAGATGGAGATCCGCACCGTGCCGCAGGACAACGGCAGCATGCTGGTCAACATGAGTACCGGCCACTCCCTGGTGCTCAATGGCAGCGTTGCCCAGTTCAGCGTGGTGCCGGGTAATCCCGATGCCCGTGAGCCCGAGTTGCAGCTGAATATGGGGTCCAACCAGAACATCCTGAACAACAAGGATATTGGTGGCGGTATTGGCGGCCTCTTCTCCGCCCGCAACGATCTGGAACCGTCCAAGCGCGAGCTGGGTCAATTGGCCGCCGCCATGGCCGATGCCATGAACCAGCAGAACCGGCTGGGGATGGATCTGGACAACGAGCTGGGGGGGGATCTCTTCTCTCTTGGCTCGAGCGATGGTCTGGCCTACAGCCAGAACACCGGCAGTGGCGCCGCCAAGGTGAGCTTCGTGCCCGGCAAGGGCACGGAAGTGACCACCTTTGATTACGAAGTGCAGTTCAGCAGCGCCACCGGTTACGAGGTGTTCTCGGTGGACAAGGATGGCAACCGCACCTCGCTGACCACAGGTACCACGCCGCCCGCCACGGTACAGGTGGCCGGTCACGGCATCCAGATCGATCTCTCCGGCACCCCGGCGGCGGGGGATAAGATCCTGCTGCAACCGACCAAGCGGGCGGCAGCCGGCTTGGGTCAGCTGGCAACCCGGGCCGAAGATCTGGCGCTGGCATCGCCACTCAAGGCCGACAAAGGCAAGAACAACTTCGGTTCGGGAGAGATCAAGCTCAACGGCATCACCAATACCGGTACCGGCTCCGGTTTTGGCACCAACAGCCTGAATCCGGCCTCACCACAGGTGGTGAAGATAGACGGCAGCGGCAACTACCAGGTCTATGCGGCGGACGGTACCACGCTGATTGGGGTGGCTCCCGCTTCCAGCAAGGGACAGAACCTGATGGCGTCCATTATCAACCCCTTCCCGGCGGGTACGCCTGTTTACAGTGATCCTAAACAGATGCCTGGTTACGAGTTCAGTATCACCGGCAAGGTGGAGGCCAAGGACAGCTTTACCCTCAGCTACAACACCGACGGCTTTGCCGACAACGCCAACGGGTTGGCTCTGGCGGATCTGCAGAACAAGGATCTGGTGCGCAAGAGCAGCAACGCCGGCACCAGCAACGACAAGATGACCTTCAACGAGGCTTACTCCAGCCTGGTGACCGGGGTGGGTAACACCGCCAGCCAGGCCAAGAGCCAGCTCAAGGCAGATGAAACGAAATTGACCCAGAGCAGGGGGATTTTCGAGAGTGTCTCCGGCGTCAGTCTGGAGGAAGAGGCGGCCAACCTGATCCGTTATCAGCAGTCCTATGCCGCTTCCGCCCAGATCGTCAGCACCGCCAAGACCATCTTCGATACCCTGTTGTCATCAGTGAGGTAAATCGATGCGTATTACCACCAACATGGTCTATGACCGCAATATCTCCTCGCTGAACGGCGCCAATGAGCGGCTGAGCACGGCGTATGAGCAGCTGATGACCGGCAACAAGTTCAAAACGGCGGGGGAAGATCCCTCCGGCATGAGCCAGAAGCTGGCGCTGACCAAGGAGATCGATCTCTTCAAGCAGTACGGGGTCAACGGCAGCCTGCTGGAAAACAGCCTGGGCCATGAGGAGACGGTGCTGACCGCCCTCAACACCGCCATGACCAGTGCCCAGACCCTGATCCAGAAGGCGAACGACTCGGCGGTGGGGTACGAGGATCGTCAGGCGATTGCCAGCGAGCTAGAGGGGCTGCAAAAGCAGATGTTCGACCTGATGAACAGCAAGAACTCCCAGGGCGAATACATTTTCGGCGGCAACCAGAGCAAGACTCAGCCCTTCATTCAGGATGCCAGCGGCAATTATGTCTTTCAGGGGGATACCGGCCAGCGCAACATTCAGGTGTCGCCGACGGTGCAGATTGCCGCCAACGATTCCGGCTTCAACCTGTTCGAGATAGTGCCAACCCGCAGAACCAGCAGCGCGGGGAGCGCCAATATTCAGGTCGGGGTGGCCGATCAGGGCCACTTTGACAGCTTCTACCGCAACAACTACGACCCTTCGCTCGCCAGCAACCAGTATACGGTGAACACCATCGCTGGCACGCCGGATACCTACGAGATCAGGGATGGCGGCGGTGCCTTGCTGCAAAGTGGCGACTATGTGGCAGGCAACAAGATCCCCTTCAACGGACTGGAGCTGACCCTGTCACTGCCGGCGGGGGGGGCGGCACAAAACTTCGTGCTGGATCCGCCCCAGAACAACAACATCCTCGATGGCATGTCCGACTTCATCACGGCGCTGCGGGATCCCAACATCACGCCGGATACCTTCCAGCTGAAGGTGGCGGATGCCACCGCCCACATGAAGAATGCCCGGCTGAACGTTGATCAGGGGCTGGGGGAGATTGGCGGCAGAATGAACGGGCTGGAGCAGGTGATGGGCTCGAACGAAGGGTTGAGCACCTTGAACCAGCAAGCGAGGGCCAAGGTCTCCGAAGCGGATCTCTATGAGGTGATTGCCACCCTGTCAAAAGAGGATGCGGCGCTGAGCGCCACCCAGCTCTCCTTCAGCAAGATCAGCAAGCTGACCCTGTTCGACTACATTCGCTGACCGGTCACCCATCGCTCGCGGCCCGGGTGGCTGCGAGCGATGGCTACCCGCTTGGCGCCTGTTTTTTCCGCTCGTTTATCCTCATTCAAATCCCCATGCCGGCCAATTGTAACAAGCTGTTGCCACAGGCTATTTAGCGCATTGCGACGGGTTGACTCCAATTGAGCATTCGATAATCATGCAGCCCGCACAACAGAGGGTTGTGCGCATATTTGCAGCATCTCGTTAGGCGAGGCTCCTGTATAAACACAGGCCACTGATCTCACGACGTCCAGAGACGCCCAAGATCAGGACAGTTTTCATCGGATTAAGGTGTAAACCCAAGTGGCTTCCGGCATGCCGGATACGTTATGCAGTGCTAAAGCTGGTACGTGGGGATGATGACACGCCGAACGGCGTCATTTCCTGCCTATTACTCGTCAATCAAATTGCTGTTTTCTTTCAGACGGCGACGGATCACCGTTCGCGCTCAGGCTTGCCTGAAATCACATGAGGTCATTTGTGATGAAGAAAACACAGACTCTACTCAATCGTCATCAACTGCTCGATCTGGCTGCCCTGCAGGGCTGGCTGGAGCACAACCTGGATCCGGTTCAGCGTGCCGATCAGCTGCTGACCCTGCGTCCGGAAGAGCTCAACTGCATCTTCGATACCCTGCCCACTGCCGAGGGGGCGGCGCTGCTCAGTTCGCTCTCGGCAGACTGTGCAGGGCGCCTGCTGATGCGGCTGCATGCCAGCATCGTCAGCGTGTTGCAGGGGGCCATGCCGCGGCGCGACATGCTGGCCATTCTCCGCCGGCTGGGCAGCAGTGATCGCACCATGCTGCTTGCCCGCTTCCCGGAGCAGGTGCAGTCCACCTTCTACTCCCTGCTCGACTGGCCGACCGAATCGGTGGGCGCCAACATGCGCCACGAATTCCTGGCCATAGGCGATCAGGAGACGGTGGGCAGCGCCAAGCAGCTGATCCACGATGCCTGGGACAACGCCCAGCTGTTCCAGAACCTCTATGTGGTCAACAACGACCACCGTCTGCTTGGCAGCATCTCGCTCAAATCCCTGCTGATTGCCGACCCGCAACTGCCGGTGAGCGAGTTGATGGACCGGGAGACGGTGCGCATCAACGCCCGGGCGGATCAGGAACTGGCCGCCCGCCTGCTGATAGACCGCGACATCTCGACCCTGCCGGTCGAGGATCAGGGCAAGCTGGTGGGGATCTTCCACGTGGACGATGCCGCCGACATCCTGGAGCTTGAATCGACCGAGGATGCGGAGATGCAGGGTGGCTCCTCGCCGCTCGACACTCCCTATCTGCAGGCGACTCCCTGGCAACTGTGGCGCAAGCGGGTGGGCTGGCTGCTGATCCTGTTCGTGGCCGAAGCCTATACCGGTACCGTGCTGCGGGCGTTCGAAGAGCAGCTGGAAGCGGCCATCGCGCTGGCCTTCTTCATTCCGCTCCTGATCGGCACCGGCGGCAACAGTGGTACCCAGATCACCACCACCATAGTGCGAGCCATGGCGGTCGGGGAGGTGAGTCTGCGCAACCTCGGCACCGTGCTGAAAAAGGAGATCTCCACCGGTCTGCTCATCTCGGCCGCCATCGCGCTGGCCGCCTGGGTACGGGCCTGGAGCCTGGGGGTTGGCCCCCAGATCGGCATGGTCGTCACCCTGACCATCATCGCCATCGTGCTGTGGAGCGCCACCGTCGCTTCTGTGATCCCCATGGTGCTGCGTCGCTTCCGCATCGACCCGGCCGTGGTATCCGCCCCCTTCATCGCCACTCTGGTGGATGGCACTGGTCTCATCATCTACTTCGAAATCGCCAAGCTGCTGCTGCCCGAGCTGCAGTAAGCCGCCATCCAGAAAATCAAAAAGGCAGCCCGTGGGCTGCCTTTTTTGTTTCGCCGCTTTGTCTCGCTGCGTCGGCGTCAGCCGAGCTGGAACAGCAGTGGCCAGCCCTGCTCCTGACAGTAGCGATGCTCCTTCTCCAGATTCTGCATCAGCAACTTGTTCTCGTCGCACCAGTCCAGTGGCAGGGTGACCACCAGCTGATCGCCGGCGGCCTGCACATGCCAATCGGGCAGCAGGTTGTCTTGGCGCCTGTGATGGGCGGCGACCGCGAGGCGCAGGATGCGGATGCAGCGCAGCACCGTCTGTTCGTCGTGGTTGGGCAGGGAAGGGAGCTCGGAGAGCTTGAGCCCCTTGCGGTGAAAGCGCACCAGTGCGGCCAGCAGGGCCTGATCGTCCTGGTTGAAGCCGGGCAGGTCGGTGTTTTGCAAGATGTAGGCGGAATGTTTGTGGATGCCGCTGTAGTTGATGGCAAGGCCGATCTCGTGCAGACGTGCCGCCCAGCCGAGGATGGCACGATAGGGCTCCTCCAGCATCTCCCAGGGGCCGCTGAGCAGATCGAACAGGGTCAGCACGCTCTGTTCGACCCGGCCAGCCTGACGCTTGTCGATGCGATAGTGGGTGGAGAGCGCCAGGGCGGTGCGCTCGCGAATGTCGTGGTGCTGCAAGCGCTCCTCGAACTCGTACAGCAGCCCCTCACGCAGGGCTCCATCGGAATAGTCCATCCGCTCGATGGGCAGCGAGGTGAAGAGCCCGAGCAGGATGGCCACCGCGGCGGCAAATACCTCCTGACGCTCCTCGGTGAGGCCGGCCAGCTTGAGATCGCTGACTCGCTTGTGCCTGATCATCTCCTGCTTGAGCCGCTCCAGCCCGGCCAGGGTGATGGCGCCATCGGTCCACTCTTCCCCCTGCAACACATCGCGCACGGTGCGAATGGAGCCGGAGCTGCCGAGACAGCTCTGCCAGCCCAGCTTGCGGTACTGGTTGATGATGGGGGCGAGCTGGTGCTGGGCTTCCAGCACGGCATTGTTGAAGGCTTTTTCGCTCAACTTGCCGTTGGCAAAGAAGCTCTGGGTGAAGCTGACGCACCCCATCTTGCGGCTAGTGAGCGCCTTGTGATCGAAGCCCTCGCCGATGATTAGCTCGGTGCTGCCGCCGCCAATGTCCACCACCAGTACCTGGCCTTCGATGTGCTGGGTATGGGCGACCCCCTGATAGATGAGGCGCGCCTCTTCCTGGCCGCTGATGATCTCGATGGGGTGGTTGAGCACCTTGGCCGCCTCGCTCACGAACTCGCGGGCGTTGCTGGCACGGCGCAGGGTATAGGTGCCGGCGATGCGGATCTGATCCGGCTTGATGTTGGTCAGCCGCTCGGCAAACAGGGCGAGGCAGTCGAGGCCCCGGGTCATGGCTTCGGCAGACATGCGGCGCTGGCCGTCCATTCCCTCTGCCAGCCGCACCCGTTCTTTTATCCGATCGACGATCTGCAGCCGCCCCTCGGTGAGGCGGGCGATGACCATGTGAAAGCTGTTCGAGCCCAGATCCACGGCGGCGTACAGGCTATTGTCCATTGTTTGACTCTATGCGTTTGAGGTAGTCGTAAATCGCGACCTGGGAACGGATCTTGCGGCGGTTGCCCCGCTTCACGTACTCGTTCTTCTGGTCGGCATCGATGACCCGCGCCTTGCAGGTGTCACTCAGTTGTAGCTCGAGAATGTCGAGGATGCGCTGCTTGAGCCGCTCGTCATAGATGGGGGTGCCCACCTCGATGCGGCCGTCGATGTTGCGGCTCATCCAGTCGGCGCTGGAGATATAGAGCTGGGGATTGCCCTTGTTGTGGAACACCATCACCCGCGGGTGCTCAAGGAAGCGGTCGATGATGCTGATCACCCTGATGTTGTCACTGAGGCCCGGCACGCCCGGACGCAGGGCACACATGCCGCGGATGATCATCTGGATGGGCACCCCGGCCTGACCGGCGGCATAGAGCCGGTTGATCAGATCCTTGTCCACCAGGTTGTTGATCTTGAGGGTGATGCCACTCGGCTGGCCCGCCTTGGCGTTGGCCAGTTCATTGTCGATGAGCCGGTAGAGCTGGCGGCGGCTGTTGATGGGGGAGACCAGCAGGTGGTTGAACTTGTAGCGCCGATAGGGGTATTCGATGTACTCGAACACCCCCTCCACTTCGGCGGTGATGTCTGGGTGACGGGTCAGCAGGGAGAAGTCGGTATAGATCTTCGCCGTCTTCTCGTTGAAGTTGCCGGTGCCGATGTGGGCGTAGCGCACCGCCTCACCCTGCTCGTGGCGGGTGATGAGGCAGAGCTTGGAGTGGATTTTGAGGCTCGGCACCCCGAACACCACCTTGACGCCGGCATCGGTCAGGATGTTGGCCCAGTCGATGTTGGCGGCCTCGTCGAAGCGGGCGCGCAGCTCCACCACCACGGTCACCTTCTTGCCGTTGTTGGCGGCGTCGATGAGGGAGTGGATGATGCGCGACTTCTTGGCCACCCGGTAGATATTGATGCGAATGGCGCTGACCGCCGGATCGAACGCCGCCTGACGCACCAGCTCGGTGAAGTGGTGAAACTTGTGGTACGGGTAGTAGAGCAGTATGTCCTGCTTGGTGATGGCGTCGAAGGCGTTGACGAAGCCGTCAAAATCGCGGCAATCCAGCGCCGGCAGCTTGGGGTTTTCCAGATAGTCCCGGCCCACGTTGGGGAAGCCGATGAAATCCTTGAAATTGTGATAACGGCCGCCCGGCATGATGGCGTCGTAGGAGCTGATCTGCAGCTTGAGCTTCAAGAAGCTGATCATCGCCGCCGGCATCTCCCGCTCGTAGACGAAGCGCACCGGCATGGCGGTGAGGCGCTGCTTCAAGCCGTCACTCATCTTGTCCACTAGGCTCAAGTCCAGCTGGTCGGAGAGATCGTATTCGGCATCCCGGGTCAGCTTGACCGCGTAGGCGGCTATCTCGTCGTAGTCGAAGAAGCCCTTGAAGATCTCGTCGAGACAGAAGCGGATGACGTTATCCAGAATGATGATCTGCTTCTTGCGACGGGTGCCCTCCGGTGGCAGCTGGAAGAAGCGGGGCAGGTCGTCGGTCGGTACCTCCACCAGCGCGTACTGGATCACCTGGCCGTTCTTCTTCATCTCGATGGCCAGATAGGTGTACTCGTCTTTCAGGAACTTGACCGGGTTGACCTCTTTGTTGAGCAGGATCGGGATGATGTGGCGCAGCACCTTCTCCTTGAAGAATACCCGCAGCCACTGCTGGATGGACTCGGAGAGCTGGTACTCGTTGACCAGGAAGATGTTGTGGCGGGCCAGCGCGATCAACAGCTCCTTGTAGGTGTTGTCGAACGCCTCGCCGAGCGCCATCACCTTCTGCTGGATGGCGCGCAGCAGCACCTTGGCCTCGTCGTCGCCGCCGTGCACTTCGTTGATCAGGATGCGGCGCTTGACGTCCGACACCCGCACCTTGAAGAACTCATCCTGGTTGGAAGAGAAGATCCCCAGAAAACGGACCCGCTCGATGAGGGGCACCGTCTTGTCCATTGCCTCTTGCAACACCCGTTCATTGAATGAGAGCCAGCTCAGCTCTTTGTCTTCATACTGCTTGTCGGTGCTCATCTTGTGCCTCTGTTTCAGGTCGCGTCTGCGCGGCAGTTATGGCGTGGAAATATGACAGATTGATGACCATCCGCTCAGTCGATGATGGCTTGATCGATGTCGACCACCAGATCGTCCGACAGCGACTCCAGCGCGCTGATGAGATCCCCCAGTTCGAGTCGGGGCGGCAGCGCCACCAGGGCATGGGCGTAGAAGAGTGGGGCGCCGGAGTGGGGGGCCGGTTCGCAGCCGGTGGTGAGGTCGGCCACGTTGATGTTGAGCTGGCGCAGGATGCTGGCCACCTCGTGGACGATGCCGGCCCGGTCGTTGCCGGTGACGCTGACCATCACCTGCCGTTCCGGTTCCTGGCTGAGCTGACCTTCGGCGAAGCTGACGGTGAGGCCGGGCAGCATCACCAGCGCCTCGCACAGGCTGCGGTAGTGTTCGTCAGGCACGCTCACGTGCAGGATGCCGGCAAATTGTCCCGCCAGCTCGCTCATGGAGCTGGCCAGCCAGTTGCCCTGCTGGTGGGTGATGACGTCCGCCAGACTCTCGACGATACCGGGCTTGTCAGCGCCTATCACGGTCACGACCAATTGCTTTTGCATCCTGCTCTCCTTGGAAAATGGGTACTCCGTAGCATTGTGCCTGCTGTCACAGGCCATATGAAGCCCCGCCCACCGCAAATATGGCGAAAAAGCGCCGCCGGGAGGGGGGTGGCGCCATTTCTGCACTGCCTGCGGCCGCTGCACCGTGGTAGAGTGATGCCCCTGTTTTGTATTGTGAACCGGATAGCTCTTGTGAACGGGATGTGCGCGTATGAATAGCCTTGTCGTATCGGGATTGGTGTTGTTGGTGTTGCTGCTGCTGGCGATCTTCTGGAGCAGGGGCAAGAAGGGCAAGGCGCTGCCCTATGATCTGCAGGAGACCCTGTTCAGTCCCGCCGAGCGCTCTTTTCTCGGCGTGCTGGATCTGGCGGTCGGCGACCAGGCCCGGGTCTTTGCCAAGGTGCGGGTGGCCGATGTGCTGACGCCGGAGGCGGGCATGAGCAAGAGCAAGTGGCAGCAGGCGTTCAACAAGATCAGCGCCAAGCACGTGGACTATCTGCTCTGCCACCCCTCCGATCTCTCCTTCATCTGCGCCATCGAGCTCGATGACAGCTCCCATCGCCACCAGAAGCGCAAGGTGCGCGACAGTTTCCTCAAGGCCGCTTTTGACAGCGCCGGTCTGCCGCTGCTGCAGATCCCGGCAAGCAGCCATTATCAGGTCGAAGAGCTGCGCGAACAGATCCTGCCGCTGCTAAGCGGCCCCCGCCGTGCTCCGGATGAGGATCTGCTGCCAGGGGATCGCCGCGAGCCCACCTTCAGCCCCCTGCAGTTGGATCGGGTCGAGGTGGAAGAGCCTCGCCATGGCGGTCGTGCCCCGGCCGTGGCCCCCATCAAGGCGATCGTATCACCGCGCAGTGCACCGCTGCCGGCGGCCGACACCGAGCTGGTGGACAATCTATTTGCCGAGGTGGAGGAGGAAGACGACGAGCATCCCCATCAGGTGCCGCACTGCCCGCGCTGTGATGCGCCGCTGGTGGAACGGGAAGCCAAGAAGGGCCCCCATGCCGGCCGGTTGTTCCTGGCCTGCAGCCGCTTCCCCGAGTGTCGCTACGCCGCACCCCATACTCACGCCCGCCATTGATCCTCACCGCCTGTTTGCGGCCTGCTATTGGCCGCAAACAGGCGCACCTGCTCGTGTTTCTGCCTCTCTTGCTTGCCCGCTGCCCGCCCACCATACCTAATAAAGAGGCGACAAAATTTATCTTGTTGCGCTGTTGGGTCGATAAACTTAGGTGAAATGCGACAAATTTTGACAATGCGTCGGAATTTTGGCACTTTGTGCATCCTGCATAAAGTGCGTGGTTTGACCACATAAGCAAAATAAAACAATAAGTTACGTCGAAAATAAGAGGGATGGATATGATGGCAATGGGAGTGTTGATTGTTGACGCCGATGCGCAGCGGCGCCAGCAGTTGGGGACAGTTCTCTCGTTCATGGGGATCCCCTGGCAGGACGTTGCCGAGGGCGATCTGGATGTGGCCATCGAGTCATCCGGCCCGCTGCAGGGGGTGTTGACCGGTTCCCTCAACGGCCGCCCGCTGGGCGAGCTGCTGACCGGATTCCCCCGGGTGCCTTTCCTGTCGCTGGTGGAGGCCGACTTCCCCAACAGCAACTTCATCGGGGTGGCCGAGGCGCCTTTCACCTACGAATCCCTGACCCGCCATCTGCACTTTTGCCAGGCCTTCGTCTCCCTCCATCCTCGTCAACAGACCCACGACAAGGGGCAGGCGCTGCTGCGCCTGCTGGTGGGCAAGGGCAAGGGGATCCAGGAGGTGCGTCGGCTCATCAGCCAGGTGGCCGAGACCGATGCCAACGTGCTGATCCTCGGCGAATCGGGTACCGGCAAGGAGGTGGTGGCCCGTGCCATTCATGAACTGTCCGGCCGAAGCCAGGGCCCCTTCGTGCCCATCAACTGCGGCGCCATTCCGGCTGAGCTGCTGGAAAGCGAACTGTTCGGCCATGAGAAGGGGGCCTTTACCGGCGCCATCGCGGCCCGGCGCGGCCGCTTCGAGCTGGCACAGGGGGGCACCCTGTTTCTCGACGAGATCGGCGACATGCCGCTGCCGATGCAGGTCAAGCTGTTGCGGGTGCTGCAGGAACGGTTGTTTGATCGGGTTGGCGGCGGCAAGCCCATCCAGGCGGATGTGCGCATCATCGCGGCCACCCACCGGGATCTGGAAGCGATGATCCGTACCCAGGGTTTTCGCGAAGATCTCTACTATCGCCTCAACGTCTTCCCCATCGAGACCCCGCCGCTGCGGGAGCGGGCCGATGACATCCCGCTGCTGCTGCAGGAGCTGCTCAACCGCCATGCCGAGCTGCATCAGGGGATGATCCGCCTGACCCAGCGCGCTATGGAGTCGCTGATGCAGTATCCCTGGCCGGGCAACGTGCGTGAGCTCTCCAACCTGCTGGAGCGGCTGCTCATCCTCTACCCGCAGCAGATCGTCGATGTGGCTGACTTGCCGAGCCGCTATCGGTTGCTGCCGTGCGAGCCGCGGGACGAGCGGCTGACCGAGATGGACGAGCGCGATGCGCTGGCCGCCGTGTTCCAGGATCCGCCCGAGTTGGATCTGCCCGCCAGCCACGCCCGCGCCATGCAGCTGCCGGAGGAGGGGGTCAACCTCAAGGAGATGCTGGCCGACCTGGAGGTGGAGCTGATCCGCCAGGCGCTGGAGTCCCAGGACGGGGTGGTGGCCCGCGCCGCCGACCTGCTCGGCATGCGCCGTACCACCCTGGTGGAGAAGATGAAAAAATACGGGATGAGCAAGGAAGCATAAGGGTCAAAGCCTTGACGCCTAGCTTCAAGGCTTTGATTTTATATGTAAATTTTAGTGGCATGGAAATTGAATAAGCTGACTCAGTCGCCAGTTTGAGGTCAGCTTTATGACAGCCCAGCCGCAGGATACCCCGCTCCAGTCTCACGAGGTGAGCCAGCTTTACGCCATCTTCACGGCGTTGCCCACCGGTGTCTTGCTGCTCGACGGCGAGGGCCGGATCACCCGCGCCAACCCGGCCGCCAAGGCGCTGCTGGGGGAGCCGCTGGAAGGCCAGGCCTGGCGCCAGATCATCGACCGCTGTTTCCAGCCCCGCGAGGATGACGGCCACGAAATTTCCCTGCGCGATGGGCGCCGGGTCCAGCTGTCGACCCAGCCGCTGCCGGATCAGCCGGGCCAGCTGGTGTTCATCAACGATCTGACCGAAACCCGCCAGCTGCAAGATCGCATCAACCACATGAAGCGGTTGTCCGCCCTTGGCAACATGGCCGCCTCGTTGGCCCACCAGATCCGCACCCCGCTCTCCGCCGCCATGCTCTATGCCGCCAACCTGGCCAACCGCACCCTCAAACCTGAATCCCGCAGCCAGTTCCAGCAAAAGCTGATGGCGCGCCTGCAGGATCTCGAAAAACAGATCAGCGACATCCTGCTGTTTGCCCGCAACGGCGACAACCAGGTGGTGACCCCGACGTCGGTGCAGGGGTTGCTGGCCGAGGTGCAGGCCGGCGCCGAGGCATTTTGCAGCCAGCAGGGCTGTGAGCTGCACATGGAGGCGCCGGAGCCCGATCTCTGCCTGCTGGCCAACAGCAGCGCACTGGCGGGGGCGGTCAACAACCTCATTGCCAATGCCCAGCAGGCCGGCGCCACGTCGCTTCTGGTGAGCGCGGTGCGCAGCGGCACCCGGGTGGAGCTGCGCATTCTCGACAACGGCAAGGGGATGCCCGCTCACCTGCTGAGCCAAATTTTCGAACCCTTCTTCACCACCCGCTCCCAGGGCACCGGCCTTGGGCTGGCGGTGGTGCAATCCGTGGTCCGTGCCCATCAGGGCGAGGTCAGCGTGGCCTCGGTACCCGGCGAGGGAACCTGTTTTACCCTGTCGTTCCCCCTGCATCAGCAAGCGGTGCAGCTGGGGGGTGTAGCATGAGCGTCAGGCTCGTGGAAATGAATATTGCAGCGGCCAGGTTGGCTGTGGTGGGAGGTGTAGCATGACTCAGGCCCGGATCCTGGTAGTGGAAGATGACAATGGCCTGCGCGAAGCGCTGGTGGATACCCTGTTGCTCGGCGGTTATGAGTGCCGCGAGGTGGACAGTGGCGAGCGGGCTTTGCTGGCCCTGTCGCGCCAGAGTTTCGACATGGTGATCTCGGATATCCAGATGGGGGGCATGGATGGCCTGACCCTGCTGGCCAACATTCGTCAGCAATATCCCCAGGTGCCGGTGCTGTTGATGACCGCCTACGCCAACATCGACGGGGCTGTGCGCGCCATGCGCGAAGGCGCCATCGATTACCTGGCCAAGCCCTTCTCGCCCGAGGTGCTGCTCAATCAGGTCAGCCGTTATGTGCCGGCCCAGAAGGTGGAGAAGCGGGCCGTGGTTTACGGCGATCCCAAGACCGCCGAGCTGTTCCAGCTGGCGACCCGGGTGGCCAGAAGCGAAGCCACCGTGATGGTGACCGGTCCGAGCGGGACGGGCAAAGAGGTGCTGGCCCGCTACATCCACGACAACTCCAGCCGCGCCGAGCAGACCTTCGTCGCCATCAACTGCGCCGCCATTCCGGAAAACATGCTGGAGGCGACCCTGTTCGGCTACGAGAAGGGGGCCTTTACCGGCGCGGTACAGGGCTGTCCCGGCAAGTTCGAGCAGGCCCAGGGTGGCACTTTGCTGCTCGACGAGATCACCGAGATGGATCTGGGGCTGCAGGCCAAGCTGCTGCGGGTGCTGCAGGAGAAAGAGGTGGAGCGGCTTGGCAGCCGCAAGATGATCCCGCTCGACGTACGGGTCATCGCCACCAGCAACCGGGATCTGAAAAAAGCGGTGCAGGACGGCCTGTTTCGCGAGGATCTCTACTACCGCCTCAATGTCTTCCCGCTGCGCTGGACGGCGCTGTGGGAGCGTCCCGGTGACATACTGCCGCTGGCGGAGCACCTGCTGGCGCTGCATGCCGGCCAGCAGGGATTGCCGACGCCGCAGCTCACAGAACCCGCTCGCGAGCGGCTGCTGGCTCACCCCTGGCCCGGCAACGTGCGCGAGCTCGACAACGTGGTGCAGCGCGCCCTCATTCTGAGCCCCGACGGCCTCATCGGCTGCGAGCACCTGATCCTGGAAGAGGTGGAGGAAGAAGAGATCCGCCTTGTCGGCAGTGAGCGCAGCAGCGGCAGCGAACACCTGGGCAGCGAGCTCAAGCAGCAGGAGCACCAGATCATTCTCGACACCCTGCAGGATTGCAACGGCAGCCGCAAGGCGGTGGCCGACCGGCTCGGCATCAGCCCGCGCACCCTGCGCTACAAGCTGGCCCAGATGCGCGAGGCGGGGATCGATCTGCCGGCCTGAAGCCATTCCGAGCTCTGCTATGGGCCGCAGTGCGGGAGGCATCATGGTCTTGGCGGCCGGCCTCGATTATCATGGGGCTTCGGCGTTATGAGCCCGATTCCTGTCTGCAGCGCAGCACAGGGGTCGGCGCCTTTATAAGGGACCCCTATGATCTCTCATCGAAAACTCGAAACCGTACTCAACCATCTGCTCGAACCGCATGCCATCAAGGATTACTGCCCCAATGGCCTGCAGGTGGAGGGGCGTGAGCGCATTCGCAAGGTGGTGACCGGTGTCACCGCCAGCCAAGCCCTGATCGATGCGGCCGTGGCCGCCGATGCTGACGCCATCCTGGTTCATCACGGCTACTTCTGGAGCGGTGAGCCGGCCCAGATCACCGGTATGAAACAGCGCCGCATCAAGACCCTCTTGACCCACGACATCAACCTGTTTGCCTACCACCTGCCGCTGGACGTGCATCCCGAGGTGGGCAACAACGCCCAGCTCGCCAAGCTGCTCGACATCAAGGTGCGTCGTGGCCTCGAGCCCTGGAACAGCAAGAGCGTCGCCATGGTGGGCAAGCTGGAAGAGCCCATGACCGGCAGCGATTTTGCCAAGCTGATTGCCGAGCGGCTCGGCCGTGAGCCGCTCCATTGCGGCGACAGCGGCCCCGAGCTTATCCGCTCCGTGGCCTGGTGCACCGGCGGCGGTCAGAGCTACATCAATCTGGCGGCGGAGCAGGGCATCGATGCCTTTATTTCCGGTGAAGCCTCCGAGCAGACCATCCATACCGCCCGCGAGATGGGGATGCACTTCTACGCCGCCGGTCACCACGCCACCGAACGTTACGGCGTCAAGGCGCTGGGGGAGTGGCTGGCGACGGTGCACGGGCTGGATGTGACCTTTATCGATATCGACAATCCGGTGTAGGTTCGATTAGCCGCATAGCGGGGTCATCGGACGTGGCCGCAGGGCTGGTAGATAGAAATAACAAGGGAGGCTTGGGCCTCCCTTGTTGCATTTTATTACTGCGGTTAGCGGTTACTCGCTGGCATAGCCTGCCGGGCCAAGCTGCATGCCATCGAGCAAGGCAGACCCTGCACGCATCTGCAAGCGTCCTTCACAGAACCACTGCACCACCAGCGGGTAGATGCTGTGTTCCTGCACCTGTACCCGGGCCGCCACCTCGCCGGCATCATCCTCTTCGAAGATGGGGACGCGCGCCTGCAGGATCACCGGGCCGCCATCCAGCTCTTCGGTGACGAAGTGGACGCTGGCGCCATGCTCGTCATCACCGGCGTCGATGGCGCGCTGGTGGGTGTGCAGCCCCTGATATTTCGGTAGCAGGGAGGGGTGGATATTGATCATCCGTCCGGCGAAGTGACGTACCAGGTCAGCACTCAGGATCCGCATAAACCCGGCCAGTACCACCAGATCGGGCTGATAGTCCACCATCTGCGCCAACAGAGCCGCGTCATACTCCTCCCGGCTGGCAAACTGCTGCTGGGCGAGGATGGCGGTGGCCACCCCCGCCTCTTTGGCACGCACCAGACCATAGGCATCGGCCTTGTTGCTGATGACGCCGACCACCTGACCGGCAATCTTGCCGCCAGCACAGCCGTCAAGGATGGTCTGCAGGTTGCTGCCGTTGCCGGAGATCAGCACCAGGATGCGTTTCATGGGGGTGGTCATTTGGCTGTTGATCCGGTCATTCATTGAATGATGACCTGCTCCTCACCATTGGCCGCCTTGGCGATATGGCCGATATGCCAGGCGTTCTCGCCTTCGGCCTTGAGCAGGGTCAGGGCTTTTTCCAGCTGATCCGCCGGCAGGGCGATGATCATGCCGACACCGCAGTTGAAGGTGCGGTACATCTCGTGGCGGGTGACGTTGCCAGCCTGCTGCAGCCAGCTGAACACTGCCGGCCACTGCCAGCTCTGCTCGTCGATCACCGCCTGGGTGTTGGCGGGCAGCACGCGCGGGATGTTCTCCCAGAAGCCGCCACCGGTGATGTGGGACAGGGCGTGGATCTCGCACTCCTTGATGAGCTTGAGCACGGGTTTCACGTAGATGCGGGTCGGCTCCAGCAGGGCATTGGCCAGGGTGGTATCACCCAGCGGCTGCTGCACGTCGGCCTTGGAGACTTCCAGAATCTTGCGCACCAGCGAGAAACCGTTGGAGTGGGGGCCGCTGGCGGCCAGGGCGATCAGGGCATCTCCTTCGCCGACCTTGCTGCCGTCGATGATCTCGCTCTTTTCCACCACACCGACGCAGAAACCGGCGATGTCGTAGTCTTCCCCTTCATACATGCCCGGCATCTCGGCGGTCTCGCCGCCCACCAGGGCGCAACCGGACTGCTCGCAGCCGGCACCGATGCCGGTGACCACAGCCGCGGCGGTGTCGACGTCCAGCTTGCCGGTGGCATAGTAGTCGAGGAAGAAGAGGGGCTCGGCGCCTTGCACGATCAGGTCATTGACGCACATGGCCACCAGATCGATGCCGACGGTGTCGTGCTTCTTCAGGTCGATGGCGAGGCGAAGCTTGGTGCCCACCCCGTCGGTGCCGGAGACCAGCACCGGCTCCTTGTAGCCCGCAGGGATTTGACACAAGGCCCCAAAGCCGCCAAGACCACCAAGGACTTCAGGACGACGAGTGCGTTTTGACACGCCCTTGATACGTTCAACCAGTGCATTGCCGGCATCGATATCCACGCCAGCATCCTTGTAGCTCAGTGAGGTTTTGTCAGTCACGCGTATTCCCCGTCATATAAAGAAGTGGAGGGTAAAATTCGGGGCGTATTCTAACAGTGGCGGTGAAAAACCAGAAAGGAAATCGTTTGCGCGTTTTTGCGCGGAAATGCTCTACAAGCGGCGGCTTTTGTTGTATGATTCCGCGATTTTTTTGCGGCAGTTAGAGGAGATAATAATGAAAGTCGTTGAAGTCAAACACCCCCTGGTCAAGCACAAGATCGGTCTGATGCGTGAAGGCGATATCAGCACCAAGCGTTTCCGTGAACTGGCCAAGGAAGTGGGCAGTTTGTTGACCTACGAAGCGACCTCTGACTTCGAAACCGAGAAGGTTACCATCGATGGCTGGAATGGGCCAGTGGAAGTTGACCAGATCAAGGGCAAGAAGGTCACCGTCGTGCCCATCCTGCGTGCTGGTCTGGGCATGATGGATGGCGTGCTGGAGCACATGCCGAGTGCCCGCGTCAGCGTGGTCGGCATCTACCGCGACGAAGAGACCCTGCAGCCGGTTCCCTACTTCGAGAAGATCGTCAGCAACATCGAAGAGCGTCTGGCGCTGGTCATCGACCCCATGCTGGCTACCGGCGGCTCCATGATTGCCACCATCGACCTGCTCAAGAAGAAGGGCTGCCAGTCCATCAAGGTGCTGGTGCTGGTTGCCGCGCCGGAAGGCATCAAGGCGCTGGAAGCCGCTCACCCGGACGTGGAGCTGTTCTGCGCCTCCATCGACCAGGGCCTGAACGAGAAAGGCTACATTGTCCCGGGTCTGGGCGACGCCGGCGACAAGATCTTCGGCACCAAGTAAGCCTCGAGCGCCTCATCGCGCGCCAGCAGGCGCGCAAACGGAGCCGGCACCCCGCCGGCTCCGCTGTTTCTCCCGCCCCGGCTTGCTGCCATGCGCGCCTTGCCGCTACCATAAGCACCATCTCCCATTTCGAGACTCCTCTCATGCTCAAACGTGTTGTGACCGCCCTCTGCTGCGGCTTGTCATTCATGGTGTCGGCCGCCCAAGTGACCGATCTCTATCAGGGCAAGGCGCCCACCAGCGGCGACATGGCGGCGGCTCAGTCCCAGGCCCTGGGCGAGGTGCTGATCAAGGTGACCGGCAAGCGTGACATCTTGACCCAGCCGGCGGTGGTCAAGGCGCTGGCGACCCCCGGCGAGTTCGTGCAGCACTACGGTTATCAGGACGTGGGGCCGGTGAAGTTTCTCAAGGCCGATTTCGATGTGGCCAAGGTCAATGCCCTGGTGGCCGAGAGCAAGTTCGCCCTGCTGGGCCCGGCTCGGCCACAAGTGGCTATCTGGCTGGTGATCAATGAAGGGGAGCGGCGCATTCTGCCGGATCAGTCCAATGATGGCTGGGCCGCCGCCCTGCGTACCCAGGCCCAAGCGATGGGGCTGCCGGTCAGCATTCCGCTGATGGACTTGGACGACAACATGGCGGTCAACGCCACCGATGTCTGGGGCCGTTTTGCCGACCCCATCCTCAAGGCGAGCCAGCGCTATGGCGCCGAGATGGTGGTGCTGGGCAAGCTGACGCCCGATGGCAAGGAGGAGGGCAAGTGGAGCATCGACTGGAGCCTTTATGGGGCCAAGGCCGGCGATGAGCTGAGCGAACTGACCAAGGGTGAGGGCGCCGGCACCCAGGCCGAGGTGGCGCAGACGTTCGCCGATGCCCTGGCTGGCTGGCTGGTGCAGAACTACGGGGCGCGTATCTCGGGTGTCGCCTCCAGCCAGACACTGGTGGTGGAGGGATTGTCCGGCATCGATGGCATGATCACGGTGCAGAAGATGCTGCAGGGGATGGCCAGCGTCACCAAGGTGGAGATTGGCAAACTGGAGGGGGACAAGGTGACCTTCAACCTGAGCCTGCAAGGGGACAAGGCCGAGCTCATTCGCGGACTGCAGCTCGAGAGCCGGTTGCGCCAGCTGGCGGATACCCCCGAGGGGTTGAGCTATCAATGGTCGCAGCCCTGATCCTGGCGAGGATCCTGACCGGCTGGTCGCGCACAACCAGCGTGGGCCCAGGGTGCGTTTTTTCGCGCCGGCCAAGGAGTAGCCGCTTTCGTTAGCAATGGTCGCAGCCTGGATCCTTTATGAGGATCCACACCGCCCGGCATCGTCCGGGCGGTTCTCTATCCGCCTTGGCGATGATACACTTGCCCGCAAATGTCACAGTCAAAGCCCAACGAGTGAAGCAACCGGCCCAACTGTCTTTAGCCGTACAACTACCGGATGATGAAACCTTCGTCAGTTTTTATCCCGGCAACAATGCTCATCTGATCACCGCCCTCAAAAATGCGGCCATTGGTCAGGGCTCACCTTTCCTCTATTTCTGGGGGGCCAAGGGATCGGGCCGCTCCCATCTGCTGCACGCTACCTGCGCCGAGGTCAATGCCCGCGACGCCGCAGCCGCTTATCTCTCCCTCGATCAGTTCGAACAGCTGGATCCC
The DNA here is from genome assembly GCF_963888745.1 of Aeromonas sp. DNRA1. Taxonomy (NCBI): domain Bacteria; kingdom Pseudomonadati; phylum Pseudomonadota; class Gammaproteobacteria; order Aeromonadales; family Aeromonadaceae; genus Aeromonas; species Aeromonas sp. DNRA1. The sequence goes on from NZ_CAWPKQ010000002.1 coordinate 710,982, forward strand.
AGCATGCTCGACGCCCTCGAAAGCTTGCCGCTGGTCTGTCTCGACAGCCTGGAGGCGATCGCCGGCAATGCGCTGTGGGAGCGGGCCCTGTTCGATTTTTACAACCGTTGGCAGGAGAAGGGCGAAGGCACCCTGGTGGTGACCGGTTGCAGCGCGCCACGCAAACTGGGGCTGCAACTGCCGGATCTCGCCTCCCGCCTCGACTGGGGAGTTAGCTTCCACCTCGACGAGCTGGACGATGAAGGCAAGCTCAGTGCCCTGCAGCTGCGTGCCGAGCTGCGGGGCTTCAAACTGCCCATCGACGTGGGCCGCTTCCTGCTCAACCGCCTCTCGCGCGACATGCGCACCCTGCTCACCACTCTCAATCAGCTCGACAACGCCTCCTTTCGCGCTAAGCGCAAGCTGACCATCCCCTTTGTCAAAGAGATCCTCGAGCTCTGAGCCCTGCGGGTGTGCTTGAGCGCGAGCAGCGCCGAGGCAATGAATAAAAAGAAACCCCGGTCAGTGGCCGGGGTTTTGCTATCTCAAGGACTCTCTCAAAGAGTTTTGCCTATCAGTGGAACTGATCTTCTTCGGTGGAGCCGGTCAGCGCGGTCACCGAGGACTGGCCGCCCTGAATGACAGTGGTGACTTTGTCGAAGTAACCGGTACCCACTTCCTGCTGGTGTGCCACGAAGGTGTAACCCCGCTCGGCAGCGGCGAATTCCGGCTGCTGCACCATTTCGACATAGTGCTTCATCCCTTCGCCACGGGCGTACTGGTAGGCCAGCTCGTACATGTGGAACCACATGTTGTGGATACCCGCCAGGGTGATGAACTGGTACTTGTAGCCCATGTCTGACAGCTCCTGCTGGAAGCGGGCGATGGTGGCATCGTCCAGGTTCTTCTTCCAGTTGAAGCTTGGCGAGCAGTTGTAGGCCAGGATCTTGTCCGGGTACTGGGCCTTGATGGCTTCGGCAAACTTGCGCGCCTCGTCCAGATCCGGCTTGGCGGTTTCGCACCACACCATGTCGGCGTAAGGGGCATACGCCAGACCGCGGGAGATGGCCTGTTCGATACCGGCCTGTACCTTGTAGAAGCCTTCTGAGGTGCGTTCACCGGTCAGGAAGCCAGCATCGTACGGATCGGCGTCTGTGGTCAGCAGGTCGGCGGCGTTGGCGTCGGTACGGGCGATCACCAGGGTGGTGGTGCCGCAGACGTCGGCTGCCAGACGGGCCGCGATGAGCTTCTGCACCGCTTCCTGGCTCGGTACCAGCACCTTGCCACCCATGTGGCCGCACTTCTTGACGGAAGCGAGCTGATCTTCGAAGTGCACGCCGGCGGCGCCCGCTTCAATCATCCCCTTCATCAGCTCGAAGGCGTTCAGCACGCCGCCGAAACCGGCTTCGGCATCCGCTACTATGGGCAGGAAGTAGTCGATGAAGCCCTTGTCCTGCGGGCCCACCTTGTTGGCCCACTGGATCTGGTCGGCACGGGCGAAGGAGTTGTTGATGCGCTCCACCACGGACGGCACCGAGTTGGCCGGGTAGAGGGACTGATCCGGGTACATGGTGGAGGAGAGGTTGTTGTCCGCCGCCACCTGCCAGCCGGAGAGGTAAATTGCCTCGATGCCCGCCTTGGCCTGTTGCACCGCCTGACCGCCGGTCAGCGCGCCGAGGCAGTTTACATAGCCTTTCTTGGCGCCGCCGTGGATCAATTCCCACAGCTTGTCGGCACCGCGCTGGGCCAGGGTGTGCACCGGTTGCAGGCTGCCACGCAGGTTTACCACGTCTTCGGCGCTGTAGCCGCGCTTGATCCCTTTCCAGCGGGGGTTTTCCGCCCAGTCTTTCTCGATAGCCTGGATCTGTTGCTCACGGGTCAGTGCCATATCAGTTCCCTCTTTCATTGATTTCACGTTTCCATTGACTTGTTATTGGCGAGCCCCGCTGGGGAGGCCCGTAGTTCAGAGCCGCTCGTAGCCGGGCAGCGTCAGAAAATCGATCAGAGTATCGGCGCAGGTGATCTGTTCCATCAGTTCGCTCGCCTCGGCGAAGCGGCCTGCCTGCCAGCGCTCGGCCCCCACTTCGGCTTTGATCACCTCCTGCTCCTCGGCCAGCATCTGGCGGAACAGATCTTTGGTTACTACCTTGCCATTCGACAGGCTCTTGCCGTGGCGGATCCACTGCCAGATGGAGGTGCGGGAGATCTCGGCGGTGGCGGCGTCTTCCATCAGACCGTAGATGGGCACACAGCCATTGCCGTTGATCCAGGCTTCCAGATATTGCAGCGCCACCCGGATGTTGGTGCGCATGCCTGCCTCGGTGCGTTCGCCCTCACAGGGAGCCAGCAGCTCGGCGGCGGTGATGGGGGCATCTTGCTCGCGCAGCACGCCGATCTGGTTGCTGGCGCCAGCCGGGATGGCGGCGTTGAACACCGCCATGGCGGTATCGGCGAGACCGGGGTGGGCGACCCAGGTACCGTCGTGGCCGTTGTTGGCTTCACGCTCTTTATCAGCCTTCACCTTGGCAAATACCTGTTCATTCACGGCAGGATCTTTCGCCGGGATAAAGGCCGCCATGCCTCCCATCGCCAGCGCGCCGCGCTTGTGGCAAGTCTTGATCAGCAGCCGCGAATAGGCGGAGAGGAAGGGTTTGTCCATGGTCACCACCTGACGATCCGGCAGGACCCTATCGGGGTGATTCTTCAAGGTCTTGATGTAGCTGAAGATGTAATCCCAGCGGCCGCAGTTGAGGGCGACGATGTGATCCTTCATCTGATAGAGCAGCTCATCCATCTCAAACACCGCTGGCAGGGTTTCGATCAGCACGGTGGCCTTGATGGTGCCGCGGGGCAGGCCGAATTTGTCCTCGGTCCAGGCGAACACTTCGCTCCACCAGCGCCCTTCCAGATGGCTCTGCAGCTTGGGTACGTAGAAGTAGGGGCCGGAGCCCTTGGCCAGCAGCGCCTGATAGTTGTGCAAGAAGTAGAGAGCGAAGTCGAACAGGCCGCCGGGAATGGGAGCTCCATCGAAGGTGACATGTTTTTCCGGCAGATGCAGACCGCGCACCCGGCAGATAAGCACGGCCGGATCGGCGTTCAGGGTATAAGCCTTCCCTTCCGGGCTGGTGTAGGAGACGGTGCCGTTGACCGCATCGCGCAGGTTGATCTGACCTTCGATCACCTTGTTCCAGGCGGGAGCCAGTGAATCCTCGAAGTCCGCCATGAATACCTTGACGTTGGCGTTGAGGGCGTTGATCACCATCTTGCGCTCGACCGGGCCGGTGATCTCCACGCGGCGATCTTGCAGGTCGGCGGGAATGCCGCGCACCGTCCAGTCCCCGGCGCGGATGTGGGCGGTTTCAGGCAGAAAATCGGGCAGCTCACCGCCGTCGATGCGGGCCTGGCGCGCCACACGTTGTTTCAACAATTCGTCCCGTTGGGGAGCAAAGCGTTCCACCAGTTCGGATACCAGGGCCACCGCATCCGGCGTCAGAATTTGCGCGTAATCGGGATGCGTCTCGCCCTGGATGCGCAGACGAGCGCTGCAGTGGGTCTGGGCCGGTGCCGACATAGGGTTCACTCCTTTGAGAATTACATTTTGAACTAATTAACTACGACTAAAGTCGATCTCTGTTTTTTCAAACTTCCCGTAACAACGGGGTAACACGATTCATAAGGTGCGAAATATTGCTCTATTCGTCAACAGGTTTTTTAAAACGCACGTTTTGGTCATGATATTAAGTGTATGTTTATAAATAACTTATATGATTAGCGTAAAAACTCTATGCAGATGGTTATGCTCTTGTTTTTCATCCCCTGCCGGTGGCGGATGGTGAGGGGGGATAGGGATGCAGGGGTGTAAGTTATTACGTAATAAAATTACAAATGCAAAAACAAATCCCGACCTAACTCCAAGCTTCTAAAAAACACACGTATGAAATGAAAGATGTAAACCCAGTAGGCATGTAACTCCTGCTAGCGTTAAGGAGAGAACGTTTGTTTAAAACTGAAATGACCAAAAGGGGTCGAATGGGATCTGGTCGGCAGAAGAGGAGAAAGTGAGGTGCAATAACGTAGGTTTGTATCACTTGGGTTGATGAGGAGCCCGGGGGCGGGGAGGGGATGTAGCAGTGGATATGACTGTTGTTGTTTATTTATTCAGCATTTTATTGTTATTTGTGTCAGCGGGCCATCCTGGCCCTCAAAGGAGGTAAAACGGGACGCCATTTCCAGTGCCACTGCCATTTTCTCCCGGTAGTTGAAGAGCGGCATGTCTGCGCCGTCGGCTCAGTAATCATCGTCCGGGGCCGCCAGATCGACGACATCGAGTCGCACCACCGGGCCGTGTTCGGTCGCATACTGATTGGTTGCCGACTCGGTAGCCGGTTGGGGCAGAGGGGCGTACTCGGGCTGTGTTTCAACTGCTTTGGTCATGGTTGCTTGCCTCATTGATTGCAAGCCGGTCGGTGACTCCATCACCCGCGCTCCCACCTCCCTGTTTGAACTGCCGGCGGAAAAGTTGCGTATCCTAGCGGGACTCTTGAAAGGTTTCAAGCGGTTCTGAATGAAATTTGTACCACAACTGTGTGGCGACTCTGCGACAGGCTCGCTCAGGAAGAGCATTCAGAGGGTCGACTGATGCGCTACAACAGTTGTGGCGGAAATATACAGAAGCAAAAAAATAGCCCAGTCGTGAGACTGGGCTATTTTCGGGGAAATTGGTCGGTGTGAGAGGATTCGAACCTCCGACCCTCTACACCCCATGCAGATGCGCTACCTGGCTGCGCTACACACCGACGAGATCAGTTCGAGCTGACGGAGGGAAGTCTAATGATCTGAGCAAATGGGTGCAACTCCTTTTTTATCAGGGAGATGCTGACTGCTTCTTTATTGTGCAGGCAAGATGCGACTTGGGGCTGTGGCGCAGATTTGGCATAATCGCCGCCCCGTATTGCCGGGGAGCCCGTCATCATGCTGCTTGGCTGCGCTACCCGGTTGCGGCCAATGAGCAGCAGGCAATCAAGCTGCAAGTGCATCGCCGGCAACCCGTCACAGAGAGGAACCAGGGTGTGAAACCATCAGACGTCACAGAATCAGTGAGCCAGCGCGAGCAGGATGAACGCTGGATGCGCCATGCCATGGCGTTGGCCGAAAGGGCGGAGGGGATCGGCGAGATCCCGGTCGGGGCCGTGCTGGTGCTGGGTGACGAGATCGTGGGGGAGGGATGGAACCGCTCCATCAGCGAGAACGATGCCTGTGCCCATGCCGAAGTGATGGCGATCCGGGCCGCCGGCGTTCGGCTGCAAAACTACCGTCTGCTCGATACCACCCTCTATGTCACTCTGGAGCCCTGCTGCATGTGCGCCGGTGCCCTTATCCACAGCCGGGTCAAGCGGGTGGTCTACGGTGCCCGTGACCTCAAGACCGGCGCGGCGGGCTCGGTGTTCGAGATCCTGCAGGACCCGCGCCACAACCACGGGGTCGAACTGACCGGCGGTGTGCTGGCCGATGCCTGCTCGGCCCAGCTGTCGGATTTCTTTCGGCGGCGGCGCGCCGAGAAAAAGGCCGCCAGATTGGCACTGCAACAAAGCGGTGGCCCCGCTGACTGAGAACGGCGAAGTCGGCGAGGCCGCCTTCGTGCTTTATACTTTCCTATATCTTTTTATAAAACAGATGGTTGGCAATGCTGTCTGCCAGCGGGTCCTGGTCTGAATCCCCCTTCAAAATAACCTCTTCCCAGAGGGCCTTGATGTAACAAAACTGTCATGCAACCGCCATATAATGCCGCCAAGCCTAGCTCACATTGAGGTTTTGCATGTCATCGGAATCGTTGCACCTGGTTATGGCGGGGAGCAGAAAGCGCCGTATCAAGGATAAGTTGGCCAAGTACGGGGTGACCACGGGCGGAGCCCTGGTACTGGTCGCCCTGTTGCTTATTTTCTTCTATCTGCTCTATGTGGTGAAACCCATCTTCAATGGCGCCTCCATGGAGCCGACCGCATCGTTTACCCTGCCCATTCAGGGCAAGACCGCCTGGCTCGGGGTGGAGGAGCAGAACGAGATCGGCTATCGCTTCAGCGACCAGGGTCAGGTCAACTTCTTTGCCGTCCAGAATGATGGCAAGGTCAAGGTGGGCCAGTCGCTCGGTCAGGCACAGGTAAAGGGTGACATCACCGCCGTCGCGCCGCCGTCGCCGGGCCAGAAGCTGATGGCCTACGGTTTTGCCGACGGCAAGGCCCAGGTGGTGCAGCCCGCTTTCAAGGTCTCCTATCCCAACGACGTGCGGGTCATCGAACCCAGTCTGCAGTACCCCTTCGGCGAAGAGCCGGTCGTGGTGGACCCTGCGGGCAAGGCGTTGTCGCTGATGGTATTTGAAGCCACCAAGGACAAGATGGCCACCGCGGCCGTGACCGCCGATGGTCGCGGCGTCATGATGGTGATGAGCGGCGAGGAGAACTTCCTCTCCGGCGAAGTCGAGTGGAGCGCCCAGAACTACAGCATCCCCTCCCTGCCGCGCCACGTGGATCAGATGTTGCTGACCCCCAACCTGCGCATCCTGTTCGTGCGCGAGGGCAATCGCCTCTCGGTCTATGACATCCACAACCTGAACGACATCTCCCTGCGCAACGTGCTGGAGATCAACGCCCCCAACGCCAACGTGACCCGGGTCGAGCTGCTCTCCGGCGCCTCCTCCCTGCTGGTGGGCAACGACAATGGCGTCATCTCCCAGTGGTTCGAAGTGGCCCGGGATGGCAAGCGCCAGTTCACCCAGATCCGCGACTTCAAGGGCGATGGTGCCGTGGCGCAGCTGACCCCCGAACATTTTCGCAAGGGCTTCATCAGTGCCGACAAGAGCGGCACCATCAGCTTCTTCCACGCCACCGGCGAAACCAAGCTGCTGAGCGAGAAAGTGGAGGGCGGTCCGCTGGCTGCGCTGGCCATCTCCCCCCGTCACAACGTGCTGCTGATGCAGCAGGGGGATGCCTTCAAGCTGTTTGCGGTGGAGAACGAGCACCCCGAGGTGACCTGGTCGGCGCTCTGGCAACAGGTGTGGTATGAAGGCTACCCCGAGCCTCAGTACGTCTGGCAGTCCACCTCCGCCAGCAACGACTTCGAAGCCAAGCTGAGCCTGGTCCCGCTGGTGTTCGGCACCCTCAAGGCCTCCTTCTATGCCATGGTGTTTGCGGTGCCGCTCGGTGTCGCCGGCGCCATCTACACCGCCTACTTCATGTCGGCGGGGCTGCGCAAATACGTCAAGCCGACGGTGGAGATCATGGCGGCCCTGCCGACCGTTATCCTCGGCTTCCTGGCCGGTCTGTGGCTCGCTCCCATCATCGAGGGGGCGCTGCCCGGCGTGGTGCTGCTGCTGATCCTGCTGCCGATGGGGATGCTGCTGACCGCCTTGGTGTGGAACTACCTGCCGGAGCGCGGCAAGGCCTGGTTGCCGGAAGGGTGGCACGCCATCCTGCTGATCCCGGTACTGCTGCTGATTGGCTGGGGCGCCTTCGCGGTGAGCCCGCTCATCGAGAACGCCTTCATGCACGGTGACTCGCGCATCTGGCTGACCCACGACATGGGCATCAAGTTTGACCAGCGCAACTCCCTGGTGGTCGGCATCGCCATGGGCTTTGCGGTCATTCCCACCATCTTCTCCATCGCCGAAGACGCCGTCTTCTCGGTGCCCAAGCACCTCACCCAGGGCTCCCTGGCCCTCGGTGCCACCCCGTGGCAGACCTTGAGCCGGGTGGTGATCCTCACCGCCAGCCCGGGCATCTTCTCGGCGGTGATGATGGGCCTTGGCCGCGCCGTGGGCGAGACCATGATAGTGCTGATGGCCACTGGCAATACCCCCATCATGGACTTCTCCATGTTCCAGGGGCTGCGCACCCTGGCCGCCAACATCGCGGTGGAGATGCCGGAATCGGAAGTGGGCAGCTCTCACTATCGGGTACTGTTCCTCGCCGCCTTCGTGCTGTTCGTGTTCACCTTCTTGTTCAATACCCTGGCCGAGTTCATCCGTCAGCGGTTGCGTGAAAAATACAGCTCCCTGTGATGGGCTGCTCTGTAAGGATCGAGGAATCGACAATGGGTAAGTGGTTTAAATCGGGGGCCCCCTGGATCTGGATGACCGGCGGCGCCGTCAGCCTGAGTCTGGTAGCGGTACTGGGTCTGCTGCTGCTGATCGGCTGGCGTGGTCTGGTCTACTTCTGGCCCCACCCCATCTATGAGTGGCAATTGGAAGACGCCCAGGGCAACAAGAGCGTGCTGATCGGCGAAATCAACGACCGCGAGCTGGTGCCGGTCGAGCGGCTGCGGGCCGCCGGCCTGCCGCTGGCAGGGGAGGAGCGCGAGCTGCTGACCCGCTATCTGGTCAAGACCGGCAACCGCGAGTTTGTCGACCTGGACTTCCGCTGGGTGCTGGAGACCGACATCAAGTCCCAGAGCCTGCCGGCGGAGCTGGCCATGGTGGAGCGTGCCACCAACGGCAACTTCTACGGCTATATCGTCGCGGTGAAAGAGGATGGCCGCGAGCTCACCTCGGATCTGCATCCTGCCCTGCAGCGGGTGCTGGCGCGGGCCAACGGCCTCTCCGAACAGGCCGACGATCTGCAAAAAGGGGACATCGGCAGCATCAACTATCAACTGGAGCGACTGCGCCTCAAAGAGCGCAAGGCCGAGCTGGACGACAAGCTGACCGATCAGCTTAAAGCTGAGCTGGCGAGCGAGCGTCAGGCCCTCAACGATCGTTATCAGGTGCTGGAGAAGGAGCTCTTCTCCCTGCGTGCCCAGGCGGACAGAGACAGCATCACGGTCAAGGACATGCGTGGCGAACTGGTGACCATGCCCATGTCCAAGGTGCTGGACGTGGTGTGGCCCAACGACATGAGCCTGCTGGCCAAGGTGGGTTACTGGTTCCACCAGATCGGCAAGTTCGTCTCCGACGATCCGCGCGAGGCCAACACCGAGGGCGGGGTGTTCCCGGCCATCTTCGGTACCGTCTTCATGGTGTTCCTGATGGCGATCATCGTGACTCCGCTGGGGGTCATCGCAGCGGTCTACCTGCACGAGTACGCGGGCAAGAACAGCCTGACCAAGATCATTCGCATCGCGGTGATCAACCTGGCGGGCGTGCCCTCCATCGTGTACGGCGTGTTCGGTCTGGGCTTCTTCGTCTACACCCTCGGTGGTTCGCTGGACCAGCTGTTCTATCCGGAAGCGCTGCCGAGCCCGACCTTCGGCTCCCCTGGCGTCATCTGGTCGGCGCTGACCCTGGCCATCCTGACCCTGCCGGTGGTGATCGTCTCCACCGAAGAGGGGCTGGCCCGGATCCCGAGCACCATCCGTCAGGGGTCCCTCGCGCTGGGGGCTACCCAGGCCGAGACCCTGTGGCGCATCGTGCTGCCCATGGCAAGCCCGGCCATCATGACCGGCCTCATCCTGGCCATCGCCCGCGCGGCCGGTGAAGTGGCGCCGCTGATGCTGGTGGGGGTGGTGAAACTGGCGCCGACCCTGCCGATGGACGGCAACTTCCCGTATCTGCACGTGGAGCGCAAGTTCATGCACCTGGGCTTCCACATCTATGACGTCGGCTTCCAGAGCCCCAACGTCGAGGCGGCGCGTCCCCTGGTCTACGCCACATCCTTCCTGCTGGTGACGGTGATCGTCGGCCTCAACCTGACGGCCATCGGTATCCGCAACCACTTGCGTGAGAAATTCCGGTCGCTGGAACATTGATAGACCAGCCACTACAGAGATGGGCAGGGAACTGGGTTCCCTGCCAGCCAAGCGTTCCGGCCGCGGGCAATGAGAGTGCCCGCCGCCACCGACAGATTTTGAGGTAACAGATGATCAACGTAACGACCGCAGCGACCCAGCATACCGCGACCGACCTGCTCAACCTGAGCCCGGAGCAGACCGCGCTGGAGGTGAAGGATCTCAACCTGTACTACGGCAACAAACAGGCGCTGTTCAACGTCAACATGAAGATCCCCAAGGGCCAGGTCACCGCCTTTATCGGCCCCTCCGGCTGCGGCAAGTCCACCCTGCTGCGCTGCATCAACCGGATGAACGACCTGGTGGAGATCTGCCGCATCGAGGGCGAAATTCAGCTGCACGGTCACAACATCTACGACAAGAGCGTCGATGTCTCCGCTCTGCGCCGTCAGGTGGGCATGGTGTTCCAGCGCCCCAACCCCTTCCCCAAGTCCATCTACGAGAACGTGGTCTATGGCCTGCGCCTGCAGGGCATCAACGACAGACGCACCCTGGACGAGGCGGCCGAGCGCTCCCTGCGCGGCGCGGCCCTGTGGGACGAGGTGAAGGATCGCCTGCACGACAACGCCTTCGGCCTCTCCGGCGGTCAGCAGCAGCGGCTGGTGATTGCCCGTGCCATCGCCATCGAGCCGGAAGTGCTGCTGCTCGATGAACCGACCTCGGCACTCGACCCGATTTCAACCCTCACCATCGAGGAGCTGATCAACGAGCTCAAGAGCCAGTTCACCGTGGTGATAGTCACCCACAACATGCAACAGGCGGCGCGGGTCTCGGATCAGACCGCCTTCATGTACATGGGCGAGCTCATCGAGTACTCGGACACCAACACCATCTTCACCACCCCGGCCAAGAAGAAGACCGAAGACTACATCACCGGTCGTTACGGCTAAGGGATGCTGGCGATGGAGATGAGCAAGATGAGCATCAACAAACAGATTACCCGTCAGTTCAACGACTAAGGCATACTCGGAGCATCAAGGATTATTGGTATGGACAATATGAACCTCAACAAACACATCTCCGGTCAGTTCAATGCCGAGCTCGAGAGCGTGCGCAACCAGGTGCTGGTGATGGGCGGGCTGGTGGAGCAGCAGCTGACCGACGCCATCGCGGCGATCCACGATCAGGATCTGGACGCGGCGCGCAAGATCGTCGCCAACGACCACAAGGTGAACGCCATGGAAGTGGCGATCGACGAGGAGTGCACCCGCATCATCGCCAAGCGCCAGCCCACCGCCTCCGACCTGCGACTGGTGATGGCCATCATCAAGACCATCACCGATCTCGAGCGCATCGGCGATGTGGCGGACAAGATCGCCCGCATGCTGACCGACAACGCCAACAAGCCGCAGCCGCCGCTGGTGTCGCTGGAGAACATGGGCCGCCGCACCATCAAGATGCTGCACGACGTGCTGGACGCCTTCGCCCGCATGGATCTGGACGCGGCCCTGGCGGTCTACAAGGAAGATGACAAGGTGGACCGCGAATACGAGTCCATCATTCGCGAGCTGATGACCTACATGATGGAAGATCCGCGCACCATACCGCAGGTACTCAACGTGCTGTGGGCGGCGCGGGCCATCGAGCGGGTGGGGGATCGCTGCCAGCACATCTGCGAGTACATCGTCTATTACGTCAAGGGCAAGGACGTGCGCCACACCAAGGCGGACGATCTGGGCACCCTGCTGGGGAAAGGGTGAGTCTGAGATGAATAAAAAGGCGCTTTGAGCGCCTTTTTTGTTGCCTTTTTAGTCAGTGCAAGATATCGCCACCCGCTTGGCGCTTTTCTGCTAGAATATGCCCCCTGTGTGAGTCCCGGATTGACTCACGGTCCGGTCTCCCGGACCCAGTTTGCCGTCTTGTGCTAAGGCGGGTGTAGCAATAGGTTAATCATGAGTTTTGCCGATAGTTTATTTTTTCTGATGCTGCTGGTTGCCGGCAGCGTGTTCTTCTCTCTCTCCGAGATCTCCCTCGCCGCCTCCCGCAAGATCAAGTTGCAGGTGATGGCCGATGAGGGCAACCGCCATGCCGAAAAGGTGCTGGCACTGCAGGCCCAGCCGGGCAACTTCTTTACCGTGGTGCAGATCGGACTCAACACCGTCGCCATCCTGGGCGGTATCCTGGGCGAGTCTGCCCTGAACCCGGCCATCAAGGCGTTTATCTCCGAGTTCTATCAGGGGCCCTGGCTTGGCGAGATCAGCTCGGCAGCCTCCTTCGTGTTCGTCACCGGCATGTTCATCCTGATCGCCGATCTGATGCCCAAGCGGCTGGCCATGACCATGCCGGAGCGGATCGCCGTGGTGGTGGTGCGCCCCATGCTGCTGTGCGTCACCCTGCTGATGCCGCTGGTGTGGCTGTTCAACGGCATGGCCAACGGCCTGTTCCGGCTGATGCGCATCTCCATGGTGCGCAACGACGAGATCACCTCCGACGATATCTATGCGGTGATGGACGCGGGTGCCGAGGCGGGTGTCATCCAGCGCGAGGAGCATCAGCTCATCGAGAACGTGTTCGAGCTGCAGTCCCTCGGTGTCACCTCCGCCATGACCGCGCGCGAGAGCCTCATCTACTTCACCCTGCAAGAGGGCGAGGAGAGCATCAAGGCCAAGATCGCCGAGCATCCCCACAACAAGTTCCTGGTGTGTGACCACAACCTCGACAGCATCAAGGGCTTCGTCGACTCCAAGGAGCTGCTGATCCGGGTCATCAGCGGCCAGAGCATCGATCTCAACAGCGGCTCGCTGGTGCAGAACGTCATCATCATCCCCGATACCCTCAACCTCTACGAGGCGATGGAGTACTTCAAGAACCACAGGGGCGACTTTGCCGTGGTGATGAACGAGTACGCCCTGGTGGTGGGGATCGTCACCATGAACGACCTGATGAGCACCGTCATGGGTGAGTGGGCTACCCACGTTGTGGAAGAGCAGATCGTGCAGCGGGACGAGAACTCCTGGCTGGTGGACGGGGTGACCCCCATCTCCGACGTGATGCGCGCCTTCGACATCGAGGAGTTCCCGGAAAACCAGAATTATGAAACCATCGCTGGCTTCATCATGTACATGCTGCGCAAGATCCCCAAGCGAACCGATTCGGTCAAATATGCCGGTTACAAGTTCGAAGTGGTGGACATCGATAGCTACAAGATTGACCAACTGCTGGTCACCCGGGTCGAGCCCACGCCGGCCGAGAAACCCGCTCAGGAATCGTAAAAGGAGCTAGTTAGCAATCATGAAGATGCAGTCTCATTCCCGTGCGCTGGCCTGTGTGGCGCTCGCCTTGGCACTCGGTGCCTGCAGCCAGAGCGCTCCGCGCAAGGCCACCACAGTCGCCAAACCGGCAGCCCCCAAGGCGGCTGTAGTCGTGCCGCAGCAGGATCCAGATGCGGTGGTGCAAAGCGCCGTGGCGGAGCCGAGTCCGGTGTTCGACGAGGAATATCACGGTCCGGATCAAGGATCGCTCGAGTCGGTGACCGCCCTGTTTGCCCGTGGCTACATCGAATCGGCCATGCGCGAGACCATGCTGGCGGCGGTGCACAGCGACTACCCGCTGCTCAGCATGCGGGACGTACGCCTGACCGATCCGGTGGCCAAGTTCCTCACCTCCGCCCAGGCACGCACCACGGCTCACGACTACCTCTATGCCGGGGTGCAGCGCCGATTGGGCCGCCCGCTCAGCCCCGCCCAGTGGGAGCAGATCTGGCAGGGATATCCCCAGCAGGGTCGGGTTTCCGACTGGGTCAAGCAGACCAAGCGGGTACTGGCCGGGCGTTGAGCCGCCAGATCATCTGTTGCCACAAGAGGCCACCTTAGGGTGGCCTCTTGTCGTTTCTCATCCCGGAGTTGAGCCTTCAACAGCCATACCTCCCTTCCTTTGCCGTTATCTCCCTGAGCTTGTTCGGATTTGTTCGTAGCACCCGATTGCCTCTTGTTCTACTTTGGGTCATGATGAAAAGGCATTCTAGCCGTCTAGATGTTTTGATGGCCTTTTTGGCTAAACACAATAAATACCCGTCACGACGGGGACACGCAGAGAGACAGAGATGGATACAAAGGATTTGTGGGTACTGGATGGTGGCATGGGACGCGAGCTGGCACGGCGGGGGGCGCCGTTTCGCCAGCCGGAGTGGTCGGCGCTGGCCCTGATGGAGGCCCCCGAGACGGTGCGCGAGGTGCATCAGGCCTATGTGGCGAGCGGGGCCCGGGTCATCACCACCAACAGCTATGCGCTGGTGCCGTTTCATATCGGTGACGCGCGCTTTGTGGCAGAGGGGGAGGGGCTGGCTGCGCTGGCCGGCCAGCTGGCCCGCGAGGTGGCCGATGAGCAGCCGGGCAGCGTGCAGGTGGCTGGCTCCTTGCCGCCGCTGTTTGGTTCCTACCGCGCCGACTTGTTCGACGCGGGCAGGGTGAGCGAGCTGGCGACCCCGCTTATTCGGGCGCTCTCCCCCCACGTGGATCTCTGGCTGGCCGAGACCATGAGCCTCATCGCCGAGCCCCTGGCCCTCAAGGCCCTGCTGCCCGAGGACGGCAAGCCGTTCTGGGTCTCCTTTACTCTGGAAGACGAGGTGCCGGGCAGCGAGCCCACCCTGCGCTCCGGCGAGCGGGTGGCGGATGCCGTGACCGCGTTGGCGTCGGCCGGGGTGGATGCCATCCTGTTCAACTGCTGCCAGCCAGAGGTGATTGAAGGGGCGCTCAAGGTGGCCGGTGCCGCATTGCAAGAGCAGGGTCGCAGCGACATTCGCCTCGGCGCCTATGCCAACGCCTTCCCGCCCCAGCCCAAGGAGGCGACCGCCAACGATGGGCTGGACGAGATCCGCACCGATCTGGGACCGCTGGATTACCTTGGCTGGGCCGAGCGCTGGCGCGCGGCCGGGGCAAACCTTATCGGCGGTTGCTGCGGCATTGGGCCGGAACACATTAAAGCCCTGGCCAGCCGGCTGCGCTAAGGAGAGCCCATGAAAGAGAGCAAGATCGGGCTTTGGTCCCTCACCGCGCTGGTGTTCAGCTCCATGGTGGGAGCGGGGATCTTCAGCCTGCCGCAGAACATGGCCGAGGTGGCTGGCGCCCGCGCCGTGCTGATCGGCTGGGGCATCACCGGGGTGGGTATCCTGGCGCTCGCCATGAGTTTTCTGTATCTGTCGCGATTAAGGCCGGAGCTCGATGGCGGCATCTACAGCTATGCCCGCGCCGGTTTCGGCGATCTGGTGGGCTTCTTCTCCGCCTGGGGATACTGGCTCTGTGCCACCATCGGCGTGGTGGGCTATCTGGTGATCGCCTTCGCGGCGTTGGGCAGCTTTGTCGACACCCCGGAACGGATCTGGTTTGGCGAGGGCAACACCCTGGCGGCTTTCATCGGCGAGTCCTGCATCCTCTGGGCGGTACACCTGCTGGTGGCCCGCGGCGTACAGCAGGCGGCCCTGTTCAACCTGGTGGCGACCCTGGCCAAGAGCCTGCCGCTGTTGCTGTTTATCCTGTTCGCTTGCTATTGGTTCGACCCGGTCACCTTCGCGGCGGATCGGCAGGGCAGCACCCTGGCGGTGCCGGTCTCCGAGCAGGTGCGCAACACCATGCTCATCACCCTCTGGGTCTTCACCGGCATCGAGGGGGCAGCGGTGCTGTCGGCCCGGGCGAGAAACAAGCGGGATGTGGGCACCGCCACCGTGCTCGGGGTAGTGCTGGCGCTGCTGCTCTATGTGCTTATCTCGGTGCTGGCGCTCGGAATATTGAGCCGCCCGGAGCTTGCGGCCCTGCCCAACCCCTCCATGGCGGGACTGATGGCCCAGATGACCGGCTCCTGGGGCAAGCTGCTCATCAGCGCCGGTCTCATCGTGTCGGTGCTGGCCTCCTATGTGAGCTGGACCCTGTTCTCGGCCGAGGTGCCGTTCAGCGCGGCGCGCCACGGCGCCTTCCCGGCCATTTTCCGGCGCCAGAACCGCAACGGCACCCCCATCGCATCGCTGTGGCTCACCAGCCTGACGGTGCAGGGCTGTCTGTTGCTGGTGTGGCTGCTCGGCAAGGGCTACACCAACTTGCTGCTCATCTCCACCTCGATGATCCTGGTGCCCTACCTGTTGATCGGTCTGTTCCTGCTCAAGCTCTCTTTGCGTGGCGAGGGCAATGGTCTGATGCGGGCGGTGGCGCTGGTATCGAGCGGTTACGGCCTCTGGCTGCTCTACGCCGCCGGGGTGGAATACCTGCTGCTCTCCTTGCTGCTCTACGGGCCGGGTCTGCTGCTGTTTCTCTACAGTCGCCGCCAGCTCGGTGCCGAGCTGCGGCTCAGCGGGCGCGAGCGGCTGCTGGCTGGGGTGACACTGCTGAGCCTGATCCCCGCCATTTGGTCTTTTGCCCACGTCTGATCGGGCTGTGTCCGACAATGAAAGAGAGCGCCCTTGGGCGCTCTCTTTTTGTCTGCGGGTTATCTGCAGTGAGTGCTCAGCGGCCGGCGGGACCCGCCGGTTTGCCAAACAGCACCGCGAGTTTTTGCCGCCAGGGCAGGCCGCGGGCCTCTTGCAGCATGTCGCGCCACTCATGGAAGGTGAGGGTGAGCGGGTTGAAGCTGTGGATCGGCTTGGTGATGCCGAAGCGGCACGGCTCGGCCGGGTCTTCTTCCACGAAGGTGCCAAACAGCCTGTCCCAGATAATGAGCACGCCAGCGAAGTTGCGATCTATGTATTTGGCGTTGCTGGCGTGGTGCACCCTGTGGTGGGAGGGGGTGTTGAAAACCCACTCCAGCCAGCCGAGCTTGCCCACCACCTGGGTGTGGACGAAAAACTGAAAACCCAGGCTGAGCAGCACGGTGGCCACCACCGCCTCGGGCGGGAAGCCGATGAGGATCATCGGGATCCAGAACAGCCACATGCCGGAGACCGGATACATCAGGCTCTGGCGAAAGGCGGTGGAGAGGTTGAGCCGCTCCGAGCTGTGGTGCACCACGTGGGAGGCCCACAACCAGCGCACGTGGTGGCTGGCGAAATGGAACAGCCAGTAGCAGAGATCCTGCAACAAAAAGAGCAGCAGCAGGCTCCAGAAGTTGAGATCGATATCCAGCAGCCGCCAGCCCCAGAGGGCGTCGTAGAGGTAGGCGATGGCGATGGCCGTCAATGCGTCGCCACCCTGATGCATCAGCGCCAGGGTGGCGTTGGCGAAGAGATCCTTCCACTGGTAGCCGGCGGTGGGATAGGCGGCGCCATGCTTGCGCAGGTAGAGCATCTCCCAGCCGATGAAGGCCAGAAAGAGGGGCGAGAGGTAGAGCAGGAGCAGTTGCACATCCATGTCGGGTATCCAGTCAGAGCAATTGCTCTCCAGCATAAAGGATGAATTTAATCTTTCATTAACAATTTTCACCCGATGGCCATCGCCATCTGACGCTGGCGGCGGGAGTCCGCAAACGCATTGCCATGAAAGGGTGTGATGGCCCTCTGAACCATGGCGCAGTGACTATGCTTGATGAGGTTTTCTACCTCTGGAGTGGCAGATGATGCGGCTGTGGTGTTGTTTGTTGATGGGAGTCTGCCTGCTGGCGCAGGCCAAGACCCGGGTCGAGATCCTGGCCGATGCCAACTATCCACCCTACTCCTGGCAGGAGGGGGAGGAGGTGAAGGGGATCTATGCCGACATAGTGCGCAGCGTGACGGCCTCCATGGATGAGTACGAGGTGGTGCTCAAGGCCATGCCCTGGCGACGGGGTCTCAGCATGGTGGAACAGGGCAGTGCCTTCGCCATCTTTCCGCCCTATTACCAGCCCGACAGCCGCCCTTGGATGTGGCCCTATTCCCAACCCCTGCTCGACGAGGAGCTGGTGGTGATGTGTGGCGCCGGGGTGGCGGTCAATACCCCGCAGGCGCAATTCCCGCTCGACTACTACGGGCTGCGCTTTGGCATGAATGCCGGTTTCACCATAGGTGGTGCCTCCTTCTGGCAGGCCGTCCAGCAGCAGAAGATCGGGTTGGAGGAGGTGAAGAGCAACCGGGAGAATCTGCTCAAGATTGTGCGCGGGCGGGTGGACTGTACCGTCAACGACCGCCTCTCCCTGCTCTATGAGCTGCTCAACATGATCAAGGGCAACCAGCTGGCGGTGGCCGACATGTCCCAGCTCAAGCAGGGGCCGGTGCTCAGCAAGGAGCAGGGGTTTCTCGGTTACAGCCGCAAGGGGGAGTTCGACTTCAAGGAGGACTTTGCCGAGCAGTTCGACAAGCGGCTCTACGAGCTCAAGAAGCGAGACGGGATCCGAACCATAGTGGAGCGTTATCTGGGAAAGTCCCCGCGCTGAACTGATAAGGGGGCCAGTCAGATTCAGCCGATAAACACAGGGTTTCGGCCAACAGCAGAGGGACTGAGAGTCCCTCTGCTGTTTTTGGTGGGTCACCGGTGACGGTGGCGGGAAAGGCAGCACCACAGGGAGTCGCCAAAACAGATCCGGATGGCAATCACAGACCTTGCACGCATCACCACCATCTGGCGACTGGTCTGTTTGATAAATCAATGTAACCTGTTGTTTTTATATGATTAGCGAGGTGGTTATGCAGGGGGTGAAAAGAGGGGTTGTCATCGCCCTGATGTGGAGTGGCAGTGTGTGGGCCGATCCTGCTCAGGAACTGGTCAACCTGCTCAACAGCGAGCAGCAGGCGGAGCAGCTGCAGGCCCAGATGCAGGCACAGATGATCCCGCTGATCATTCGTGGCGCCGGTGAACATGCTCAGGAGTTGGCCCAGCACCGCGATGTACTGGAGGCCTGGGTGAGCCGTTACCTCTCCTGGGGGGCAATGAGTAGCGAAGTGGCCGCTATCTACCGCAAGCATTTCACCGAGGCTGAGCTCAAGGCGCTGATCGCCTTTTATCAGAGTCCGGTCGGGAAGAAATCTCTGGATACCATGCCGGTCATCTTTCAGGAGAGCTCGCTGGTGGGCCAATCTCTGGCCGAGCGCAACATGCCGGCACTGCAAGCCATGCTGGATGAAGCGAAACGCAAAGCGACAAAATAGATATGGTCGGCAAGGTATAAGCAGCAGAGGGAGCCATGGGCTCCCTCTGCTGCTTTTTATCACCGGCGCTATTACAGCACCTGGCTCAGGAACTGGCGCAGGCGTGGGGAGGGGGGATTGTCGAAAAAGTCCGTCGGCTTCTCGTCTACCAGCAGCTCGCCGCTCTCCATAAAGAGCACCCGATCTGCCACCTCACGGGCAAAGCCCATCTCGTGGGTCACCACCACCATGGTCATCCCCTCGCGGGCCAGTCCCTTCATCACGTCCAGCACCTCGCCCACCATCTCGGGGTCGAGCGCGCTGGTGGGCTCGTCAAACAGCATGATGCGCGGCTGCATGGCGAGCGCCCGGGCGATGGCCACCCGTTGCTGCTGGCCACCGGAGAGCTGGGAGGGGTAACTCTCGGCCTTGGCCGACAGGCCGACTTTGAGCAGCAGGGCCTTGGCTCTGTCTTCGGCATCGCGACGCGACAGCCCGCGCACCTTCTGCGGGGCGAGGCAGATGTTGTCCAGCACGTTCAGATGGGGGAAGAGGTTGAAAGACTGGAACACCATGCCCACCTCCTCCCGCAATTTGTTGACGTCCCCCGGCTCGGTCAGGCTGATGCCATCCACCACGATATTGCCGTCGTTGATGGTCTCCAACTGGTTGAGGGTGCGCAGGAAGGTGGACTTGCCGGAGCCACTGGGGCCGACGATCACCACCACTTCCCCCTCGGCGACCTGGGTGCTGACGTTTTTGAGGGCGTGCACTTCGGTGCCGTAGAACTTCTCTACACCACTGGCTTTGATAATGGGATCAGTTGCTGCGCGCATATTTCACCTCCAGACGACGCACCAGGAAGGAGAGAGTGCCAGTCAGCACCAGATAGAGCAGGGCCACGGTGAACCACACCTCGAACGGGCTGAAGGTGGAGCTCACCACCTCGCGCCCCGCCTTGGTGAGATCGGTGATGGAGATGACAGAGACCAGCGAGGAGTCCTTGATAAGGTTGATGAACTGGCCCGCCAGCGGCGGCAGCACCCGCTTGAACGCCTGCGGCAGGATGACGTAGCGCATGGTCTGGGCCGAGGTCATGCCGAGGCTTCTGCCCGCTTCCATCTGCCCCTTGTGGATGGAGCTGATGCCGGCACGGACGATTTCCGCCACGTAGGCGCCGGTAAAGACCGCCAGTGCCGCCACCCCGGCGGTGAATCGGTCGAGGTTCAGCACGGTACCGATGAAGAAGTAGACGATGAAGATCTGCACCAGCAGCGGGGTGCCGCGGATGAGCTCCACGTAGGTGACTGCCAGGTTGCGCAGGGCGGGGTTGGGGGAGAGTCGGGCCAGCCCGGCCAGGGTGCCGAGCAGGATGGCAAAGATGCCCGCCACCAGCGAGAGTTTGACCGTGACCCAGACGCCCCAGGCAATCGGGCCGGCAGTCCAGCTCAG
Organism: Aeromonas sp. DNRA1; assembly: GCF_963888745.1. NCBI lineage: Bacteria > Pseudomonadati > Pseudomonadota > Gammaproteobacteria > Aeromonadales > Aeromonadaceae > Aeromonas > Aeromonas sp. DNRA1. Next base: position 731,146 of record NZ_CAWPKQ010000002.1, read on the forward strand.
CTGGGTGTCGAGGGTGTCGCCACGAAAGATGGTGTCCCCTTCCGCTACCTGGCCGCCGCTGATGGCGATGGCTTGGCGCTGGTTGGGATCGAGGTCGTTTTGCAAAAACAGCTTGCCCTTGTCGGCTTCTGTGGTGCCGGCGACCACGGTACCGTCAAATTCGGCGTAGTTTTTCTGTTCCGCCTGATAGGCGATGTACTGGGGGATCCGCTCCCAGCGCCAGGTGTAATCCACCGATTGCACGGCCTTGTAGATGCCAAAGATGGCGGCCAGCACGATCAGCAGGAAGATCCCGTGCCAGAGCAGTTGATTGGGTTGTTTTTCCATCTGTCTTGTTGGGTTGTGCACTGTCGCAACCTCGTTGTAGTTATTGTGTGGGGATCTGCGTGAAGGGGCGGCGGGCCGCCCCTTGCGAGGTTACTTGAGCTGGTTCAGCCAGGCGGTGGACTCGAACCACTTCTGGTAGAGGCGGTCGTAGCTGCCGTCGCCCTTGATTTGGCGCAGGTAGTTGTTGAACCAGTTGAGGGTGTCTTGGTCGCCCTTGCGGATGGCCCAGGCCAGCGGTTCGAAGGTGAACGGCTTGTCGAGGTGCACCACGGCCCCCTTGTTCTGGGTGGCGAAGATGGCGTTGTAGGGCAGGTCGTAGACGAAGGCGTCGACCTTGCCGTTGAGCACTTCCAGCTTGGCGTCATCCTGGGTTTCAAACTGCAGCAGGGTGGCTTTCGGGATCAGACGCTTGACTGCCTGCTCGCCGGTGGTGCCGAGCTTGACCGCGATCTTGTACTTGGGATCGTTGAGGTCGGTGAAGGATTTGATCTCGCCGGCCTTGTCCTTGCGCAGGACGATGGTCTGCCCGACCACGATGTAGGGGTCGGCAAAGTTGACGCGCAGGTTGCGCTGGGGAGTGACGGTCATGCCGCCCATGATGACGTCGAACTTGTCGGTCAAGAGGGCCGGAATGATGCCATCCCAGGCGGTGTTGACGAACTCGACCTTCACGCCCATCTCCTTGGCGACCATCTTGGCCAGATCCACGTCAAAGCCGATGTACTGGCCCTGCTTGTTGGTCATTTCGAAGGGTTGATAGCCGGCGTCGAAACCGACCCGCAGCACGCCGCGCTCCAGCACGGCATCCAGGGTGGAAGTGGGCGCGGCGTTGGCCAGCCCGCACAGCAGCAGGGTAGAAAGAATGAGTTTTTTGATCATAAGTGACGTCTCTGTCAAAAGTGTGTTCGGCCTTGAACCTGATCCCGTGCGACTCCGTGGCACAAGAGACTGCTGCATCCGGCAACAGGGCAAGACAGGATTATTGTCTTGATTGAGGCAAAAGCCCCATATGAGATTCTATTTGCTGCCGACTGAGTGAAAAATGTACCAAATTCCGATTGTGCCAGATGACTCAATAGGTTAGTGGCGCTTTTTCCCCGTGGCGACACTCATAAAATCACACGAAAACAACATATCTATCTAATGAGGCGGGTTCAAGCCAAAAATGTATTCAGCACATTTTGTTACAAGCCAGCCCGCCATCAGTAGTGTCAATTGTTGCTCACCTGGCCGCCAAGCGCCAAAAAACAGATTCGAATGAATTTAGTGTGTACGATTGCCGCCCACTAAATGGTTTTTAATTGAGGATTTAGTCAGACACCGCTGGGTCTTGTTTTGCGCTTCAAATATACTCAGTTACCTTCGTTTAGTGGCACTGGTATGGACGCCTCAATACTGCTCAAGCTGGATGTATTCACTTTGATGATCATGGCGCTGGGTGGCTACAGCCTCGGTTTCATCACTCTCTCCATCATCTGGTCGACCCACAGGGAGATCCCCGGACTCGGATACTGGTGGTGGTCCAGTCTGTTCGCACTGGCGGCCCAGAGCCTCTTTACCCTGCAGGCCTTCATGCCGAGTCTGGCGGGGATCTGGCTGGCCAATCTGCTGATCACCGTCTGCATCGCCCTGATGCCGCTGGCGCTGCAGCGTTTCTTCGGCCAGCCCCTCAGCTGGTCTGCCAGCGGCTGGTTCATGCTGATCTATGTGCTGATCCTGAGCTGGAGCATTGCCTTCAACGATCAGATGGCCCCCCGGGTGCTGCTGGCCTGCCTGAGCTACATGGTGCTGGGGGCGGTGATCGTCTTTCTCATCTGGCGGCACGGCTATCCCGCTTACCTGCCCGCCGTACTGGTGTTCACCGTGGTCAACATCCTGCTCTACGGCTTCAACCTGCTGCGCATGGCATTTCTGCTGCAGGGGGACGCCAGAGTCTTGATGGATCAGAGCGGTGTCAACGTGCTGCCCTTCCTCTCCATGCTGATGGGCAGCTACCTCTCCACCTTCGGGGTGCTGCTGCTCTGCACCCAGTACCGGGCACTGGCCCTGCGCCAGCAGGCGAGCCACGATTCGCTTACCGGCCTGCTCAACCGACGCGGCTTCATGGAGCTGATGGCCCGGCGCCGAATGACCGAGTTTGGCGCCCTGGCGGTGCTGGATCTCGATGACTTCAAGCAGATCAACGATCGCCATGGTCATGAGATGGGGGACAAGGTGCTGGCCGCGGTGGGGGCCTATCTCGGCGCTCAGCATGAGCTGGTGGCCAGTCGCTTTGGCGGCGAGGAGTTCGTGTTGCTGCTGCCGCAGGAGGATGAAACGGCGCAGCAGCAGCGCTGCGAGCAGATCATCCGCTCTCTGGCGGCGCAGGACATGCACGGGATCGGCATCACCGTCAGCATGGGGCTGGTGCGCTGCCAGCACAGCTGGCACTTCGACCCCCTGTTCAGCCAGGCGGATCGCGCCCTCTATCAGGCCAAGCGGGAGGGCAAGAATCGGGTCTGCCGGCTGGCGCAAGCCTAGCCGGTCAATCGGCGTCGCGGGGACGCGGCGCCTGCGCCTTGAGGAAGGGGAGCAGCAGCAGGGCGGAGACGCCGGCGGCCACCGAGATCACCACGAAGAAGCCCTGCCAGTGCCAGATCTCCAGCACCCTGGCGAGCGGATAGCCAGAGAGCGCCGCTCCCATGTAGGCAAACAGGCCGACGAAGCCGGTGGCGGCCCCCGCCGAATTCTTGTGGGAGCACTCGGCCGCCGCCATGCCGATCAGCATCTGGGGGCCGAACACGAAGAAGCCGATGGTGAAGAAACAGGCCGCCTGCATCACATAGCTGAAGAAGGGCATCAGCCAGAGCGATCCCACCGCCAGCAATATGCCCACCGCGAAGATGAGATTCATGGGCCCGCGGTTGCCGTTGAACAGCTTGTCCGATCCCCAGCCCGCCACCAGGGCACCGATAAAACCGCCCACTTCGAACATGGAGATGGCCGAGTTGGCGCTCATCAGATTGAAGCCGCGCTGCTCGGTCATGTAGAGATTGCCCCAGTCGTTGATGGCGGTGCGCACCACGTAGACCAGCACGTAGCAGCAGGCCAGCAGCCAGATATAGGGGTTGCCGAGCACGTATTTGCGCAGGATCTGGCGATGGGAGAGGCCGGCATCCTGGGTCTGCTGGGCCAGCTCCATGGCATCGTTTCGCCACTCGCCCACCGTGGGCAGTCCCATGGCGGCCGGGGTATCGCGCAGCCGCCAGCAGAGGAACAACCCCGCCAAGATGGCGATCAGGCCGGGCACTATCATGCCGTAGCGCCAGCCGTGCTGCAGGGCCAGGGTGCTGACGATGAGGGGAATGAGCGCGCCGCCCACGTTGTGGGCCGTGTTCCAGGCTGACCACCAGAAGCCGCGCTCGCTGCGCGAGTACCAGCTGGTGAGCAGCTTGGAGCAGGGGGGCCAGCCCCAGCCCTGGAAGAAGGCGTTGGCCACCCAGAGGGCGGCGAACAGCCACAGCGACGACGAGAGCCCGAACAGTATGTTGATGACCCCGGTCGCCATCAGCCCGAGGCCCATGAAGTAGCGCGGGTTGGCGCGGTCGCTGATGATGCCGGAGAAGAACTTGGAGCAGCCGTAGGTGATGTAGAACAGGGTCCACAGCATGCCGATGTCGGCCTTGTTCAGCATGCCGCTGGCCAACATGTCCGGCATGGCGAAGTTGAAGCTCTTGCGGGTGAAGTAGAACACCGCGTAGCCCAGATACATGGTCAGCAGGATGTGCAGCCGCCAGTGGCGATAACAGGCGTCGATCTCGGCCTGATCGCGGATGAGGGGTTGAGGCGGTGCGCTTCTCATGAAGCTGAGCATTAGACGCTCCTCCCTTGCAGCAGGGTGTCAGTCATGACTCTCCTCCCGTTTGCGGCCGGGCAGGGTCACGGTCAGCTGGGTGCCGTGCACGCAGGAGAGCTGCAATGTGCCTCCCAGCGCCTGCACCCGCTCGCGGATGCCGAGCAGGCCGTAGCCCTGGGGCGTGCGGTGTTCGGGCAGGCCGCAGCCATCGTCTTCCAGCAGCAGAGTCAGTCGCTCGCCCTGGCGGTGGGCCCGGATGGTGACCGAGCTGGCATTGGCGTGTTTCACCACGTTGTTGAGCCCCTCCTGACAGACCCGAAACAGGGTGACTCGCTGGGCATCGGAGAGGCCGGCGTCCGCCAGCTGCCACTCGAGCCGGGTGACGATGCCGCGGCGCTCCAGCTCCAGCTCCCGCAGCAGGCCGCGTACCGCCTGCTCCAGGCTCATGTCGTCGAGCTGGCGGGGGCGCAGCCGGCCGAGCAGGCCGCGCACCGCGTCGTAGATGCCCAGCGACAGCGTCTCGATGAGGGCGCTGCTCTGGCCGACCCCGGCATTGTCGGGGGCGAGGCGGCGCACTATGCCGGCCTGGGTGCGGATGGCGGTGATGGTCTGGCCGATGTCGTCGTGCAGCTCGCGCGCCACCTCCTTGCGGATGCTCTCTTCGGTCTCCAGCAGCCGTTCGGTGAGCTGGCGATTGTGGGCAAGCTGGCGGGTCAGCGCCTGGTTGAGCTCGCGCTGGCGCTGGATGCCGGCGCCGAGCAGCAGGCCGGTGAGGCTCTGGGCCAGCAGGGAGAGCAGCAGATCGAGCGGATGATCATGCCAGGCCTGGCCGGCCATCAGCGCCACCGTGTTCATCAGAGTGGCGAGCAGGGCCCCCTGCCAGCCGTAGCGCCAGGCCATGGCCATGATGGGAATGGCCAGACAAAACGGGGTGAAGCGCACCAGCGAGTCCGGCAGACCGAGCTGCAGCCAGAGGCTCAGCACGAACAACAGCAGATACCAGACCAGATGGCGAAAACGCCAGTCCACCGGTTGATCCACCAGGGTTGGCCCGAGCGGTACCCAGGTGGCGCGGGTGAGGTAGTGCCAGATCAGCATGCAGGTGGAGGTCAGCGTCAGCCCGCCGGTGAGGGTGAGCAGCAGCGCGGTGAGGCCATCCTCGCCAGCCAGATGCCAGAGCAGGGATTGCAGCCCCGCCGCCACCGTGACGCTGGCCAGCAGCACCAGCAGCTGCTGCCAGTCGTTGCGCACTGGCTGGCGGCGGGCGATGAGCAGCGGCAGCAGGGTGAGCAGGCTGCCCGCCTGAATGAGCGGCCACAGCGGCAGCCCCACCTCCTGATTGAGCCAGTAGAGCAGCAGGGATTCGCACAGCAGCAGCGGCGGCCAGTAGGCGATCGGGCTTTGCAGCAGCAGCCCCAGACGCAGGCCGAAGGGGAACAGCAGGGCCGCCAGCATGGGCGATCCCGCCAGGTGCAGGCCGATGCTCCACAGGCAGAACCAGCCGGCAGCAAAGATGAAACAGGCCGCCAGCGAGATGGCGACATAGCTGGCAAGACGGGGGATCACCAGCTGTCCAGCATGCGGTGGGCCAGCTCCACGTTGTTGCTGACCTTGAGTTTGTCCATCAGGTTGGCGCGGTGCACGTGCACCGTCTTGGGGGAAAGACCAAGCTGCTCGGCGATGGCCTTCACCTCCAGTCCCCGCGCCAGCAGCTGGGCCACTTCCCGTTCCCGGTTGGTAAGCGGATCCTGGCTGTTGCAGGCCAGCTTGTGGGCAATGTCCGGGGTGAGGTAGCAACCGCCGTGGGCGGCGGTGCGCACTGCGGCGATCAGTTCGTCCGGGCTGCAGCGCTTGGAGAGGAACCCCTTGGCGCCAGCTTGCAATGCCTGCTCGATCAACGCCGGGCTGTCGTGCACCGACAGCATCACTACGGCGAGGCCGGAAGGGAGGCGCTTGAGCAGATCCAGCCCGGACTGGTCCGGCATGGAGATGTCGCACACGCACAGCTGCACGCCGCTGCCGGGCAGTCCCGCCAGCGCCTCGGCGGCGGAGCCAAATTCGGCCACCACCCGCAGGTCGGGTTCGAGATTGAGCAGTTGAGCAAAGCCGGAGCGGACGATCTGGTGATCGTCGATGAGGGCAATCTTTATCATGATGTCAGCCTGAAATCTGCGGCCAGGGTGCTGGCGCGGCCAACAAGATACCTGCCGCCTCGCCCGGGCTCAAGAGAAAGCAGGGCATGTGAGCGGGATTGGCGGCGCTTCTGTGGCAAAGCTTGATCGGGATCAGGGGCGGGCACGTGCGCAGGCCTGCGCCAGCGGCTTGGCACGTACCCGGGAGGATTAGCGGTGCAGCTCGCCGGCCCGCTCCGGCTGATAGACCACTTCCAGGATCTCCACCTCGATGGTGCGACCGGCCGGGCCGGGCCAGGCGATGCTGTCGCCTACCTTCAGGCCGAGCAGGGCGCTGCCGACCGGGGCCAGCACGGAGATCTTCGACTCGTCACCCTGCACGTCCTTGGGGTAGACCAGGGTCAGGCAGAACTCGTTGCCGCTGCTCGGCATCTTGAAGCGCACCGTGCTGTTCATGGTGACCACGTCCGGGGGCATGTCGGCCGGCTCGCGCATCTCGGCGCGATCCAGCTCCTCCTGCAGGGCCAGGTGCTGGGGATGGTTGCCGAGCAGTTGCTCGATGCGGTCGAGATCCAGGCTGGAGATCACGAGATGAGGTTGTTTCATAAGATATTCCTTATCAATGGGTTAAATGACCAGGATGACGGGCAAGCTGGTCGAAAAAGATTGTGCGATACGAAAAAACAGATCGGGAATGCGACGCCCCCGAACGACTCGCTGTCGGAGGCGAGGGCGGGGGCTCAACGGGGTGTGAGCTGGCTTGATAAAATAATGAGCGCTTTCATGGGGATACCATAACCATTCTGGACTGCTTTGGCAATTATCCTGACAAGCTTGTCAGGGGGCCTGGTAATCGTACTGCTTGATGATGCGCGCCAGGCTGCCATCGTCGTGCATGGTGGCGATGATCTTGCGCCAGCGGGTTGCCTCGGCGGGCGGGAAACGGGGGCTGGCGGCCAAGTAAAGCGAGGCCCGCTGCAGGGTGTCGCCGCGCACCAGATCCGTCAGTGGCAGACCGGCCTGCTGCTGGTTGTAGCGGGCGCTGTTCCAGGCCACCGCCCAGCCCTGGATACGGCCCAGCGCCAGCTTGTCGGCGTTGTGGATCTCTTCGGCAACCAGCGCCTGCTTCACTTGCGGGTAGGGCTGCAGCAGGCTCTGGCCATAGGAGCCGCGCATCACCCCGATGGTGAGGCCGGGCAGCGTGTTGGTGGTGAGAGGCGTCGGGTGGTGCTGGCGATGGCTGACCAGCACGAAGGCTTCGTCCAGCAGCGGTGCGATCCACAGGAACTGCGGCTCGCGCTGGGGGCTGCGCACCGGCGGCACCAGCAGTACGTCCTGGCGGTGGCGAGTCTGGCTGAGGGCGCGGGCCAGCGGCATCAGCTCGATGGTCAGCGGCTCCTTGAGGCGGCGGGCCGCCTCCTCCAGCACTTCGATGGCCATGCCGCTCGGGGCGCCCTGATAGGAGCGGATGACGTAGGGGGGGATCTCGGCGGCGATGACCACCACGGCCTTAGCCTGGGCGGCGGGGAAGAGCAGGGTGCAAAGCAGCAAGAGAAGGGAAGTTCGCATGGCTGGCCGGATTTGGGATGAGTACACAGAGTGTAACATCCCGTCAGCACAAATCAGCTCACCCCATTCGGGGCGTCCCGTCAGTCGAAGAAATCCCGCAGATCAAGGGTCTGGTAGCCGTCCAGCTGCTGCCAGGGCTGGCTCTTTGGCAGGGGCTTGAGGGTCACCTCCATCCGGTAGCTGCGATAACCGTCGAGGCTCGCCGACTCCACCACCAGCGGCAGCTGCCAGCGGCTCGACCAGAGGATGCGGGTGCGCTGGTTGCCCTCGCGTTTTTCATACCAGCGCGCCTGTTCGGGGGCTGCCTCGTCGAGGGGCGTCATTTCCTGCAACAGGGCCGGGTTGATGAGATGGCGGATCCGCGGCCAGTCGGGCTTGAAGGCCACTTGACCGTACTCCTCTTCAGGCACCTCCACCAGCTGGTTGTGCCAGCTGTCGGCGTAGCGCAGTTGCAGCATCCCCTGCTGGTCGCGGGTCACCCAGCGCGCCGCCATCTGGTGGGTAAAGTGCTTGTGGCCCGGGGTGGCATCGTGGGTGGCGTGATAGGCGCGGGCAAGGGGCAGCGGGATGAGCCGCTGGCTCCACACCTGATCGCCAACCCGCAGCCACTTCTCCTGCCACTGGCTCTCCTTGCTGATGCCATCGCTGCTGGTCACCCTGTCCTGATAGCGGATGCGGGCGGCCAGATCGGGGATTTCATCGGCAAGGAGGGGAAAAGAGAGGCTGCTGGCGAACAGCCATAGCGGAAGTAAATATCGCATCATGGGGGATCGCTCGAACGAGCAGGGCCCGGCACCCTGCCGGGCCCTGCCGTTTACAGGCCGAGCGCCTCCTTGAGCTTGCCGAACACCTTTGTGTTATCCAGCGTGCCTTTGAAGCGGCTGCTGCCGGCACCGTCGGCGAACAGCATGACATCGCCGCCACCGTGGGTCTCGGAGCCGAGCTTGACCCCGGTCTCCTGCAGGTAGTCGTCCGCCATCACCTGATCGCTGGTGAGGGTGGGGCGCACATCGGGACGGTTGGGGCCGTTGCCGAACACCAGGGTGGTGAACGGCTTGCCATCCACGTCGTTCTGGGTCGAGCCATCGCCATTTTTCACCAGATCCAGCACCTTGTTGCCCTTGGCGGAGTAGCCGTTGATGGTCATGGTGTGGTCATGGTCGGCGGTGACCACGATCAGGGTATCTTTCAAATCCACCTTGCCGAGCGCCGTCTTGACCGCCTCGTCCAGTGCTACCGCATCGGTGAGCGAACGCTTGGCATTGGTGCCGTGCAGGGCGTGGTCAATGCGGCCCCCTTCCACCATCAGGAAATAACCCTGGCTGTTCTGGCTGAGCAGATCGATCGCCTTGGCGGTCATCTCGGAGAGCGACGGCTGGGTATTGGCCGCCCCCTTGGCGACGCGGTCCAGCTCGTAGTCGAGGTGGGATTTGGCGCTGAACAGCCCAAGCACCTTGCCCGAGTTGACGCCAGCCAGATCATCTTTGGTGGTGACGTAGCGATAGCCCTGAGCGGTCAGCTCGGCGGTGAGATCCCGTCCGTCGGCGCGGCCCCCCTTGTTGCTGGTGCTGTTGTAAGGCGTCCAGTGGTTGGCGCCGCCCCCCATCAGCACGTCGACCCCGTCCCCCAGCGCCTGGTTGAAGCCGGCACCGCCCGGTACCGCCTGCGCGGCGATGGCGTAGGCAGCATCCCGGTGGCAGATGTGGGAATAGGTGGCGGCCGGGGTGGCATGGGTCAGCTCGGTGGTGGTGACGGCCCCGACCGATTTGCCTGCCGCCTTGGCCAGCTCCAGGATGGTGGGCACCGGCTTGCCGTTGTCGCTGGCGCAGTTGTTGACGCCCTTGTTGCCGTTGGCGTCCTTGCCGGGCGCGATGGCTTTGGTGTCGCTGCTCATGGCGATCACCTCGTTGTTCATCTTGACCCCGGTGGTGTAGGCCGCCATGGAGGGGGCCGAGTCGGTGGTCTGGGCATCGTTGGAGAAGGTCTTGATGCGGGCGCTGCGAGCCAGCTTCATCATCTCCAGATTGCCCTCCTCCCCCACCTTGTAGAGGCGGGTGGCGGTGAGCACTGTGGGGCCCATGCCGTCGCCGATAAACAGGATGACGTTCTTGGCGTCGCTGGCCTGTGCCTGGGCCGCGCCGCCGAGGGCGGCCAGCAGGGCCGTGCTGACCAGGGTTTTATGCAGGTTCTGTTTCATGGATTGGTTGATGGCTCTTTTCATGGGAATGCTCCTTACAGCCCGGCCGCAGCCTTGACCTTGCCGAACACGGCGGTGTTGTCGAGTGAGCCGTGGAAGCTGTCCGCTCCCTGGCCGATGGCGCCTAGGAAGACGTCGGTGCCGCCGTGGGTCTCGTTGCCGATTTCGCCCACCTTGACCACTACCTCCTGGTGATAGTCGTTGGCGGAGACGGTGGCGTCATCCAGCGGTGCCACGCTGCTGCGCGGCCCGTCCACCCGGTTGTAGCCGTTGCCAAAGCCGATGATGGTGTAGGGCATGCCATCGGCATCCTTGCTCGGTTCGCCGGTTTCGTAGTTCTTCACCAGCCCGAGCACGCCGGGGTTGTCGGCGGTGGTCTTGCCGGTGCGCTTGGCATAACCATTCAGGACTAGCGTGTGGTCATGGTCGGCGGTGACCACGATCAGGGTGTTTTTCAGCTCGGGATCGGTTTTCTTCACCTCGTCGAGGGTCGCCTTGATGGCGTTGTCGAAGGCGAGGGTGTCCTGCAGGGCTCGCTTGGCGTTGGTGTCGTGCAGGGCGTGGTCGATGCGGCCCCCTTCCACCATCAGGAAGTAGCCCTGTTTCTGGTCTTTGAGCTGCTTGATGGCGGCCAGGGTCATCTGGGCCAGGGAAGGCTCGCTGGCGGGTCGGTCCAGGTCATATTTCATGTGGCTTGAGCCAAACAGCCCCAGCAGCGGCTTGCCCGCCTCGGCCTTGTTCAGCTCGTCCAGATTGCCGGCAAACTGGTAGCCCTTGGCCTTCATCTCATCGATGAGGTTGCGGCCATCCTCGCGCTTGCCCTTGTCGGTCTTGGGCAAAAAGAAGCTGCTGCCGCCACCGAGCACCACGTCCACCCCCTCTTTGAGGGCGCTGTTGTAACCGGCACCGCCGGGCACCAGCTGGGCGGCGATGTCGGCTTCCAGATCCCGGTTGCAGAGGTGGGCATAGGTGGCGGCCGGGGTGGCGTGAGTCACCCGGGTGGTGGTAACCACCCCAGTGCCGCGGCCGGCGGCCTTGGCCAGCTCCAGCAAGGTGGTGACCGGCTTGCCGCCGCTCTTGCTGCAGTTGCTCTCCTGGGTGGCGTCGCTGTCCATGCTGATGACGCCGTTGTTGCTCTTGACCCCGGTCATGTAGGCGGACATGGAGGGGGCCGAGTCGGTCACCTGGGCGTCGTGGGAGAAGGTCTTGATGAAGGCCGTCTCCGGCAGGGTATCGATGGTGAGACTGCCCTCTTCACCGACGCCGTAGATACGGGCGGCGGTCAGGGTATTGAGACCCATGCCGTCGCCGAGGAAGAAGATCACGTTCTTGGCGCCGGGGGCGGGCGCACTGCTGTCGTTGTTGGAGTTGCAGCCGGCAGCCAGGGCGGCGCCGATCATCAATGCAAGTCCTGCCATCTTTCTCATTGGGGTTCGCTCCTTGTAAAACCTGAGCGCAGCCTAGAGGTCGCAGATGACACTTTTAGTGAAACGGGATGACAATCCGATGAAGGTGTTGCGTGAATGTTATGTTGTATCAATAGCTTATATTAATGCAGCCGGAGCATGGGATGCCGGTGGGCGAGGGGGCCGGGTGGGGGAGAATCTGGCCGGATTGCGGGCCGGCGGCTAGAATGGCCTGTCAAATCAGGGCGTGTGCAGGTAAAATGCGCCCCCTTGCGACGCCCTGCGTCCGCCACCGCTCGCCGCTCGCGCCACCGCAAGCCAGCGCCCGCAGTCCCTAGATGAGAGTAACGGATATGTCCATCAACTGGTTCCCCGGCCATATGCACAAGGCCCGCAAAGAGATTGCCGAGGTCATGCCCCAGGTCGATGTCATCATCGAGATGCTCGACGCCCGCATCCCCTTCTCCAGCGAAAACCCGCTGGTGCCCGAGCTGCGCGGCGATACTCCGGTGATCAAGGTGCTCAACAAGGCGGATCTCGCCGACCCCGAGATCACCGAGCTGTGGGTGGCCCACATGGAGCAGGAGAAGGGGATCAAGGCGTTGCCCCTGACCCAGCAGGAGCCGGAGAAGATCAAGCAGCTGCTGACCCTCTGCCACGAGATGCTACCGGAGCGCAATCTGGAGCTGCGCGGCGTGCGTGCCATGATCATGGGCATTCCCAACGTGGGCAAATCCACCCTGATCAACACCCTGGCCGGGCGCATCATCGCCCGTACTGGCAACGAGGCGGGGGTGACCAAGTCCCAGCAGCGGATCAAGCTCGACAACAACGTCATCCTGACCGATACCCCGGGTTTCTTGTGGCCCAAGCTCAACCCGCCCTCCTGCGGCTACCGCTTGGCGATCACGGCCGCCATCAAGGACACGGTATTTGACTACGCCGACATCGCCATGTTTGCCGCCGATTACTTCATCAAGGCCTACCCGGAGCGGATCCAGGCGCGCTACCAGCTGAGCGAGCTGCCGGAGACCGAGATCGAGCTGCTGGAGCTCATCGCCCGCCAGCGCGGCTTCATGCGCAAGGGCGGCCTGGCCGATCTGCACAAGGCGTCCGAGATCCTGGTCAATGAGTTCCGCTCAGGTCTGTTGGGCCGCATCTCGCTGGAGACCCCGGCGATGGTGAGCGTCGAGATTGTGGAAGCCGAGGCCGAGGCCGAACAGAAGGCCAAGGAGAAGGCGGAGCGGGAAGAGGAGCGTCAGGCACGGGCACGTCGCAAGTACGCCAAGAAGCGTCAGCGTTAACCGGTGTTGTGCTAAGTACTCACGAAGAGGCGACCCAGGGGTCGCCTCTTCGTTTTTGGGCAGATTGGGCATCAGTGACGAAGCTGCTTGGCCACTGTGGGCGCGTACTTTTGTGTGCCGCTGCCCGCTATCATGTTCATGGCGCCGCGCAAGGTTGATGAGGATGAACGACCGGTCATGCCCCAGCAAGACCGCCAAACTACTCGTTAATCAAGGGGATGAACCGGGCTGCCGAGCAAGCGCTGAGCGGTGCCAAATGAGGTTTTATTGCCTGCGCGAAAAAAACATCCCCTGCGCCAATTAACGCCGATTGACAATGGCATTGGCGGTGGCATGATGCGCTCGCATTTTGACTCTCCGCACGGTATTACCCATGACGACCTACACCCGGCCAGTGCTGTTGCTGCTCTGCGGCCTGCTGCTGCTGACATTGGCCATCGCGGTGTTGAACACCCTGGTGCCGCTCTGGCTGGCCCATGACAATCTGCCGACCTGGCAGGTGGGCATGGTCAGTTCCTCCTATTTCAGCGGCAACCTGCTGGGCACCCTGCTGGCGGGGGCGCTGATCAAACGCTACGGGTTCAACCGCAGCTACTACCTGGCCTCCGCCCTCTTTGCCGCTGGCTGTGTCGGGCTCGGTATCACCCTTGGTTTCTGGAGCTGGCTCGGCTGGCGATTCCTCGCCGGCATCGGCTGCGCCATGATCTGGGTGGTGGTGGAGAGCGCGCTGATGTGCAGTGGCAACGCGCGCAATCGAGGGCGGCTGCTGGCTGCCTACATGATGGTCTATTACCTGGGGACCGTGCTCGGGCAACTGCTGGTCAGCAAGCTGCCGACCGGCCTGATGGAGGTACTGCCCTGGGCGACCGGGCTGGTATTGGCGGCTATCCTGCCGCTGTTGTTCACCCGCATCGTCAGTGAACGCAATGAGCAACAAGGGCGCTCCCGGGTCTGGCCGATGCTGCGACTGCGGCAGGCGCGGCTCGGGGTCGATGGCTGCATCATCTCCGGCATGGTATTGGGGTCGCTGTACGGCCTGATGCCGCTTTATCTGAATCACCGCGGGGTGAGTGATGCCGGTATTGGCTACTGGATGGCGGTGATGGTGAGCGCGGGCATCCTGGGGCAGTGGCCGGTGGGTCGTTTGGCGGATCGGTTCGGGCGCCTACCGGTGCTGCGGGTACAGGTGCTGGTGGTGATCCTGGGGTGTTGCGCCATGCTTGGCGGTGTGGCGATGGGGCCGGCGCTATTTGTGCTGGGCACCGCCGGTTTCACTCTCTACCCGGTGGCTATGGCGTGGGCCTGTGAGAAGGTCGAGCACCATCAGCTGGTGGCGATGAATCAGGCGCTGCTGCTGAGCTACACCATCGGCAGCCTGCTGGGGCCGGCCTGTACCGCGCTGTTGATGCAGCACCTTTCGGACAATCAGCTGTTCATCGTGATTGCCGGCGTGTCGTGCGTTTATCTGCTGATGTTGCTGCGCAAGCTGGGTGAACACCCAACGCCGGTGGCACACGCCTGAACGGGCAGCAGGACGCCAGTTTCGCTTCCCGACATGGGGGCAAGATGGTGCCAGGGTGCTGGGTACCCGGTATAAAGAAGAGGCGGCCCCAGGGCCGCCTCGTTGTTTGCAACGGTTGCCAGTTAGAGCTTCATGGAGAGGAGAGATTGACGAAGAGATAAACGGCTAGCCGTAGTGCTTTTTCGCCTCTTCAAACAAGGACATATGTAGCGGGATCAACTGCTGCCAGTCACGCCGGTAGCCGCCGCCCGGCACGGCGGCGATGGGCAGCCCGTGCCGCTGCGCGCAGTCAAATACCATGGCATCGCGCTGGCGGACCCCTTCATCGCTCAAGGCGAGATAGCCAAGCTCGTCGTCCTTATGCACATCGACCCCGGCCTGATAGAGGATGAGGTCGGGGGCATAGAGCCGCAGCGCCAGGTTGAGCGCCTCTGCCAGCGTGGTGAGATAGGCATCGTCCGCCATGCCGCTTGGCAGGGGAAAATCCATGTGGGAGGCGGGCTTGTGGCGGGGGAAGTTGTGCTCCCCGTGCAGGGAGAGGGTGATGATGTCGCGCCGCCCCTGGCACAGTGCTGCGCTGCCATCCCCTTGATGGACATCGAGATCGACGATCAGTACCTGCTCGCAGCGCCCTTCGTCCAGGCACATCTGGGCGGCGATCACCAGATCGTTGAAGAGGCAAAAGCCGCTGCCAACGTTTCGATGGGCGTGGTGATAGCCGCCGGAGATCTGCAAGCCACAACCCTGCTCCAAGGCGTGGCGGCTGGCGGCCAGGGTGGCCCCCACCGAGCGCAGAGTGCGCTCAATCAACAGGGGCGACCAGGGGAAACCGAGTTGGCGAATGGCGCCTGCATCAAGGGTGCCGGTGAGGGCGGCCTCCACATAGGCGGCATCGTGCACCCGTTTGATCTGCTCAGGGGTGGCAGGGGCGGCCTCTGCCAGCGGATAGCCGAGGTGGCCGAGCCGCTCGAACAGCGCCTGGTACTTGGCCAGCGGGAAGCGATGACGCGCTGGCAGGGTCAGGGCGGAGTAGAGGGGGTGATAGAAGATGCGCAGTGACATGACGGCAGGGCCTTGCTGGAGAGGCAGATATGAAAAAGGGGAGCCAGGCTCCCCTTGTCACACGAAACGAGTGCTCGCGCGCCATTACTGCTGCTGGATCACCCAGATCTGGAAGGCTTTGCGAGTTTCCGCATCGGCCTTGTTGTACCAGTTTTGCAGCTGCGTCAGGGCTTCCGGGTTGCTCTGAGCCTTGCTGGGGGCCACTTGCACCGGGGCGCTGTTGGCGGCCATGACGGCGGCGGTGGAGACGGCAACAGTGGCCGGCTGGTTGAAGGCCTTGCCCATGTTCAGCAGCTCTTGCTGATAGTCACGGGTCAGCTGGAAGCCTTCGACTTTCGGCAGCACGAACTGCTCGCTGGCGACGACCTGATTGCTGCTCTTGTCTTTCAGTGCGACCTTCTGCTCTTTGACAAACTGCTTGGCTTCAGCTTCGTTGCGCGGCTTCTTGTAGTCCAGCACCAGCTTCTGGTTGTCGGCGGCGGTGAAGTTGATCACCAGCGGCTCGGCGGTGACCAGCTTGATATCGCTGCGGCTGGAGAAGTTGCCTTCGAAGGCGACGACCAGCTGGTGCTTGCCGGCCTTGAGGGGAAAGGTGTTGGTCTTGTCGAGCAGCTTGGGATTGATGGATTGGCCATCGATCAGCTGTACGACGTAGGGGTTGGTCACTTCCAATTGGGCATCGGCCAGGGCACTACCTGCCCACAACAGACCAGCCAGGGCCGGCACCAGAACAGTCAGTTTCATTTCATCTCCTTGAACAGTCGGCGAGTGCCCACTGAAAAACAGGGGCTCATTTTTACAGGTTTGCCCAAGGGCAGCAATAGGCGTTTATGGCGCCTGGGCTGCCTCTCGGCCCCGATGTTTAAAGCAAACGCGAGCCACGGCACGGGTTCTGACCGAGCCAATCGCCCCTTGTCTTACTCAATCCGACGGCTGAAGGGGGGCAGCGCGTCGAGCAGCCCCTTGCCATAACGCTTGGTCAATAGACGTCGGTCGAGGATGGTGACCCGGCCCCTGTCCGCCTCCTTGCGGATGAGACGACCGCAGGCCTGAATGAGCTTGCGGGAGGCCTCCGGTACCGTCAGCTGCAGGAAGGGGTTGCCGCCCCGCTTCTCGACCCACTCGGCGGTGGCCTCTTCCACCGGCGAGTTGGGCACCGCAAATGGCAGCTTGGTGATCACCAGGTTGGTGAGGTAGTGGCCGGGCAGATCCAGCCCTTCCGAGAAGCTACCGGTACCGAACAGGATGCTGGCCTGGCCGCCATCGCACTTTTGCTTGTGCAGGGTGAGCAGGGCATTGCGGGAGGCTTCGCCCTGCACCAGCAGGGAGAGCCCCTTGGCCCGCAGCCCCACCGCCACCTCGTTCATCTGCCGGTAGGAGGAGAACAGCACCAGGCTCGCCTCCTTGCCGGCCAGCAGACGGGGCAGGGTGCTGATGAGTTCCTGGGTGAAGGCGGGGGCGCTGGGCTCGTGTTCCATTTTGGGCAAATAGAGCTCGGCCTTCTGGTAATCGAAGGGGGAGCGCAGCCGCAGATAGCGGGTACCGTCGTGCTCTTTGAGCCCCACCTGGTGGCGGAAATAGCTGAAGGAGGAGAGGGCGGTCAGGGTCGCCGACACCAGCACGGCGCCAAGACACCTGGACCAGAGCCACTCTTCCAGCAGATAGCCGACTTCGATGGGGGAGGCATGCAGCCAGATGTCGCCGTCATCGCTCTTGACCATCCAGCGGGCCAATGGCGTCTTGCCCTCGGGCACATGGCGCCCCAACATCTCCCACAGGGCACAGAAACCCTCCAGCCGCTGCAGATAGAAGCCGCTCTCCGCCAGCAGAGGTTCTGCCTCCTTGCGGCGGATCTCGCCATCCTTCAACGCCTCGCCAATGGCGCCCTGCATTCTGTCCAGCGCCCGCAGCGCCTTCTTGCTCGCCTCCTTGAGGTTCTCCGCCAGCATCGGCAGAGGGTCGGGCAAGACGCCATCGGCGAAGCGATAGTGTTTTTCCTCATTGAACAGCCGGTCGTTGGCGGCGAGCCACTGCTCCAGCGCCTTCAGATCCGGCTGCAGGGAAGCCAGCGCATCCTGCAGCTTGAGCTGGGGATCGAGCAGGCTCTCCTTGTTGAGGGTTCTGGCCAGCTTGCCGGCACCCTGCGCCAGCTTCTCCAGCCAGCGGCGCGAACCCTTGACGCTGGCCGAGGCGGCGCCGTGATCGCGGGCGATGGTGGGCAAGTGATGGGCTTCGTCCAGCACATAGATACACTCGTCCGGCGGCGGCAGTATGATGCCGCCCCCCATGGTGAGGTCGGAGAGCAGCAGGGCGTGGTTGACCACCAGCACATCGGTCGCATCCATGTCGTTGCGGGCACGGTGGAAGGGGCAGTGCTGATGATGGCTCAGCGCCTTGTTGCAGGTGTGGCGGTCGGCGGCGATGCGATCCCAGCAGAGATCGGTGATGGGTTTGGGCCAGTTGTCCCGATCGCCATCCCATTTGCCGTCGGTGTAGGCCTGCCACAGCGCCTGATAGCAACTCTTGTCGGATTCTGACGGCTTGTGCTTGCTAAGGCTGCCGAAGTCGAGTTCGAAGTTGGCCATCTCGCTGCCGCTTGCGGCCTGTTCCAGCAGGTGCTCGCAGCAGTAACGCTGGCGCCCCTTGACCAGCATAAAGCGAAACGGCAGCTCGCTGTGGCGGTGGTAAAAGGGGAGGTCCTTGTGGATCAGCTGCTCCTGCAGCGCCACGGTGGCGGTGGAGATCACCAGCTTCTTCTGGGTGAGCCGTGCCACCGGGATGGCCCCCTGGGCATAGGAGAGGGACTTGCCGATGCCGGTGCCGGCTTCGGCCACCAGGATGCGACGCTGTTTGTCATACTCCCCGGTCAGTGTCTTGGCTATCTCGGCCACCAGAAAATTCTGCTCCTTGCGCGGCACAAAACCGGGTAAGCCATCGGCAATTTGTCGATAGGTATTGCGAATGGTGGTTTTGAGACGGGTAGACAGCATGAAAAAAATGACCGTTGCACAGGGTGAAGGGGAACAGGATACCTGCAACTGGCAACCCGGGTCGAGGCATGTGGCAACGCACAGATCCGACCTCCTCTTCTTTATATAGGGCGCGGCACCGCTATTGTGTGATAAATCACCAACCTGACCGAATAATACCAGCGGTTATCACTGTAAACGTTTTCCCATGGCGTGCAAACAATGTGGGATTCAGGTCACAATTTTTCCGCTATGACTATGCTTTTCGTAAAAAGTTCCAAGTTTTTTCATTGCGGATTGGAAAACCCGGTGCTAGTCTCGGCGCCATAGTGATGCAAAGTACATCGCTAACACAGGGAATAACAACGACTTAGTGTTTAATTACAGTAGGCATTGGAAACTATGAAAAAGACAATTCTGGCTATTGCTATCCCGGCTCTGTTTGCATCTGCCGCTAACGCTGCAGTGGTTTATGACAAAGACGGTACCACTTTTGACGTATACGGCCGTGTTCAGGCTAACTACTACGGTGACACCAACGAAGCTGACTCTACCGCTGCTTCCGGTTACAAAGATGTTGATGGTGAGCTGAAAGGTTCCTCCCGTCTGGGCTGGTCCGGCAAGATTGCTCTGAACAACACCTGGTCCGGTATCGCCAAGACTGAGTGGCAAGTTTCTGCTGAAAACTCCGCCAACAAGTTTGACTCCCGTCACATCTACGTTGGTTTCGACGGCACCCAGTACGGTAAGATCATCTTCGGTCAGACCGATACCGCGTTCTACGACGTACTGGAACCGACCGATATCTTCAACGAGTGGGGCAGCGAAGGTAACTTCTATGACGGTCGTCAAGAAGGTCAGGTGATCTACTCCAACGCCATCGGTGGTTTCAAGGGCAAAGTGTCCTACCAGACCAACGATGACCAAGCTGTGAAAGTGGCTGACGTTGCTGGTGGCATCAAGACTACCGTTTTCCCGGACGTGAAGCGTAAGTATGCCTACGCTGCTGCCGTTGGTTATGACTTCGACTTCGGTCTGGGCTTCAACGGTGGTTATGCTTACTCCGACCTGGAAGGCAAAACCACTGACGCTACCGGTAAGAAATCCGAGTGGGCTCTGGGCGCACACTACGCCATCAACGGCTTCAACTTCGCCGGTGTTTACACCCAGGCTGACGTGAAGAACGACACCACTGGCTACAAAGATGAAGGCCGTGGTTACGAACTGGCTGCTACCTACAACGTTGATGCTTGGACCTTCCTGGCCGGCTACAACTTCAAAGAAGGTAAAGAGAATGCCAACCTGAGCGGTTCTTCCTACAAGGACCTGATGGATGCCACTCTGCTGGGCGTGCAGTACTCCTTCACTTCCAAGCTGAAAGCCTACACCGAATACAAGATCAACGGTGTTAGCGGCAAGGACGACGACTTCACTGTTGCCCTGCAATACAACTTCTAATCCAGCCCCTGCGCTGATTTAGTTGATAAACGGCCAAGCTTGCTTGGCCGTTTTGTTTTATCTGCTTCCCACCTGAGTTGTCTCTCTTCCCCTCTGTTGATCATCCTCTCCTTTCTCCTGTTTGGTTTGCGCCAGTTCACGTTGTCTCTTTTCTGTACTTGGCTCCCGGTCAGCGAATCGCTAGATTATTCAGCTCGTTGCAGGATGTTCGGTAGACAGGAAAGGATGACGCTTGATTGACTTTAGTCACCCGCAGTGGCGGGAGCTGGCCCGCCAGCTGCTGGACAACCCCACCTCGGTGGTCCGCGCCCGCCAGTGGCAACCCTTGCTGGGTCTGCTCAAGGACAACCAGCTGCTGCTGGCGCTGGGCAACCACCACTATGAGTTGACACCTGCCGGCCGCCGCTACCTGACCCGTGAACTGACCCTGGCCGAGATCGCCACGGCACCACCGACCCCGGAGGAGTGGCTTCATGGGCAGGGGTGGCAGCTGGCGGAGCAGGTCAACGAGCGGGTGCTCGCCGCGCTCTATCGCAAGAGCGAGGTGAACTTCACCCCCAACGAGCAGATCGATTTCGAGGACAAGGGGATCCGGCTTTGCGCCGATCAGCTGCTGCGTCTGCGCGCCCCCCAGCCGTTCAGCCTCTTTTTCAGCGGCGGCACCCTGCTCGATGCTGCCCCCTGGTTGCAGGCGCTCGGTGAGGTGGCGCTGCCCGAGCGTACCCTGGCCGGCCTCGGCAAGATCCTGTGGGGGGAGGGGGAGCTGCTGCGGGTGATCACCACCGACAGCGTCGGTGCCTTTGCCGAGCTGGTGCTGCCGGTGGAAACACTGCTGGTCTGGGCTCCCGTCTCGGCGCAGCAGGCGCTGCAGCAAGTGATCGCCGCTCTGCCGCCCCAGGTGCAGTGGAGTCATCTTACCTCCCTCGACCCGAGTGGGGTTGATCGGGTGCTGACCCTGGCCCAGCGGCTGGGTCGTCCGGCCAGCTGGTGGCTGCCTACCTCACTGGCTCCCATCATGGCGGCCTATGCCCTGCCGCTGACCGACTCCCGTCCCTGGGAGCCGAGCCGGATCCCCAAGTCATTGTTAGCAGTTTGTAGCGGTTTGGTTGAGTCAAATGGTGGCTTGTCTACCGAGGTGTGCGCGTTGGCGCCGCAGTGGCATGCTATCGGTTGAGATTGCCGCAGATCCGGCCGAAAAAGCGGTTTGCCCCCACCCTGCACGGTGATATAAAGAGTTGACGAAGCGCTCGCCAGATGGGCGCTTTTGTTTGCCACGTGTTTTGCGTGTCACGGACGGTGTGCCAACACGCTTTGCCAGCCAACGAACTCAACGGAATACAGGGAATACCATGTTTGAAAAGGTTGTTGCCGCCCCAGCGGATCCGATCCTGGGCCTGACCGAAGCCTTCCGTGCTGACTCTCGCAGCCACAAGATCAACCTGGGGGTCGGGATCTACAAGGATGAGACCGGTGCCACCCCCATTCTCCACTGTGTCAAGAAAGCCGAGCAGAAGCTCTTGACCGACGAGAAGACCAAGAATTACCTCGGTATCGAAGGCAATATCGAATATGGCCGCATCGTGCAGCAACTGCTGTTTGGGCAAGATTCTGCGCTGGTCGCCAGCGGTCGGGCCAAGACCGCTCAGGCGCCGGGCGGTACCGGTGCCCTGCGCATCGCCGCCGAGTTCGTGGTGCGCAACGGTCTGGCCAAGACTGTCTGGATCTCCGATCCCACCTGGGCCAACCACGTCAGCGTGTTCCAGGCTGCCGGCCTTTCCGTCAAGTGGTACAAGTACTACGATGCGGCCAGCAAGGGCCTCGACTTTGCCGCCATGCAGGCCTCGCTGGCTGAAGTACAGGCTGGCGATCTGGTGCTGCTGCACGGCTGCTGCCACAACCCGACCGGTATCGACCCCACCGCTGAGCAGTGGCGCGCACTGGCCAAGCAGAGTGCTGCCGCCGGCTGGCTGCCGCTGTTTGACTTTGCCTATCAGGGCTTTGCCCGCGGTATCGAAGAGGATGCCGAAGGTCTGCGCATCTTCGCCGAGTGCCACGACGAGCTGCTGGTGGCGAGCTCCTTCTCCAAGAACTTCGGCCTCTACAACGAGCGGGTCGGCGCCTTCACCCTGGTCAGTGCGACCAAGGAGATTGCCGATGTGGCCTTCACCCAGGTCAAGACCGTCATTCGCGCCAACTACTCCAACCCGCCGTCACACGGTGCCGCCGTCGTCACTGCCGTAGTGAGCGATCCGGCCCTCTATGCCGAGTGGGTGGAAGAAGTGGCGGCGATGCGGGTGCGTATTCGCGAGATGCGTGAGCTGCTGGTGGAAAAACTGGCGGCGCGCGGCGTGAACCAGGACTTCAGCTTTATCCGCGAGCAGAACGGCATGTTCTCCTTCTCAGGCCTCTCCAAGGATCAGGTGGAGCGCCTCAAGAGCGAGTTTGCCATCTACATCGTCGGCTCGGGCCGGATCAGCGTGGCAGGCATCACCCGCGCCAACATTGATCCCCTCTGCGATGCGATCGCCAAGGTGTTGTAAGCACCGCCATTTGCATCTGTTCAGTAAAAAGCCCGCCGGGGAGACCCGGCGGGCTTTTTTATTTCCAAGTGCTGGTCTCAGCGGCGGCGTTTGCCGTCCCCCAGTAGGGAGCCGAGGACGCCGCGTACCAGCTGGCGACCCACCTCGCTACCGATGGTCCGGGCCACGCTCTTGGCTGCGGTCTGCACCACGCCGTCGTGCTGGCCGCCACGGGGGCCGGTGCGGCCAAACAGGATGCCATTGAGGGCATCGAGCAGGCCGCCTTCCCCGTTGGATGACGGCTCGTTGCCTTGCTCGCCAGTGGTTGTCACCTTGGTGCCGTTGAGCCGCTCGAAAGCCGACTCGCGATCCTCCGGCGTCTCGTAGCGGCCGTGCAGCAGGGATCCCTGAATGAGCGCCTGCCGCTCGGCGTCGCTCAAGGGGCCGATGCGGCTGGCGGGCGGGGCGATGAAGGCGCGCTCCACCATGCTGGGCCGTCCCTTCTCGTCGAGCAGAGAGACCAGCGCCTCGCCGACACCGAGTTCGGTGATGACGCCGGCGGCATCGAAGGCGGGGTTGGCCCGCAGGGTCTTGGCGGCGATCCGCACCGCTTTCTGATCACTCGGGGTAAAGGCTCGCAGGGCGTGCTGCACCCGGTTGCCAAGCTGCCCCAATACGCTGTCGGGGATGTCGGCCGGGCTCTGGGTCACGAAATAGACGCCCACCCCTTTTGAGCGGATGAGCCGCACCACCAGTTCGATCTTCTCCAGCAGCGCCTTGGGGGCATCGTTGAACAGCAGGTGCGCCTCGTCGAAGAAGAACACCAGCACCGGCTTGTCCGGATCCCCCACCTCCGGCAACTGCTCGAACAGTTCGGAGAGCAGCCAGAGCAGGAAGCAGGCATAGAGCCGGCTGGATTGGGTCAGCTTGCTGGCGGCCAGCACATTGATATGGCCGTGGCCAGCCTCATCGGTCTGCAGCAGATCTTGAATGTCCAGCATGGGTTCGCCGAAGAAGTGATCGCCGCCTGCACTCTCCAGTGTGAGCAGGTTGCGCAGGATGGCGCCGATGGAGGCGGTGGAGACGTTGCCGTATCGGGTGGTGAGCGATTTGGCGTTGTCACCGGCAAACTGCACCATGGCGCGCAGGTCTTTGAGATCGAGCAGCAGCAGCCCCTCGTCGTCCGCCACCTTGAACACCAGCTCCAGTACCCCGCTCTGGGTATCGTTGAGGCCGAGCAGGCGGGCGAGCAGCAGGGGCCCCATGTCAGAGACGGTGGCCCGCACCGGGTGGCCCTGTTCGGCAAACAGATCCCAGAACAGGGTGGGACTGGCGGCAAAGACGGGTGCCGGAATGCCGAGCTGGGCCAGCCTGGCGTCCAGCTTGGCCGAGCCAGTTCCGGCGGCGCCCAGTCCGCTCAGATCCCCCTTCACGTCGGCCAGAAAGACCGGTACACCGAGGCGGGAGAACCCCTCCGCCAGCACCTGCAGGGTGACGGTCTTGCCAGTACCGGTGGCACCGGTGATGAGGCCGTGGCGATTGGCCATGGCTGGCAGCAGGGAGAGGGGATGACCATTGGCATGGGCCAGCGTGAGCGGTTCGGCCATGGTGGGCTCCTTGTGGCAAATGGGGGGCGAAAAACAACGGGTTACAAGGAGTGTGGTGGCAGGATCCGGGGATGGCAAGGGAGTGCCTCGTCAGCGCGCCAGAGGCTGACGAGGCGGGCGGGATCAGCGGGAGCGGACCAGCTTGCCGAGGCGCAACAGCAGCAGGGTGAGGAGGCCGCCGCTGGCGGCGGTCAGCACTGCCAGCAGCAGGCTGCCGAGCAGGAAGGGAGGCACCAGGGTGGCCGCCTCGTGCTCCAGCCAGTGCAGGGTCCAGCTGAGGTGAAACGGCTCCGGCGTCTTGTGCAGCACCAGACAACCGGTGCGATAGGCGTAGAGGTACATGAAGGGCAGGGTCAGCGGGTTGTTGAACCAGACCGCCAGCAGCGCCAGCGGCAGGTTGAGGCTGAACGCCAGCGCCAGCCCGACCGCGATGAGTGAATGCATGGGGATGGGAAACCAGCAGGCGAAGATGCCGGCCGCCACCGCCCCGCTCAGGGCGCGCGGCCCCCCTTGCCAGAGGGCGGGGGCGAGCAGGCGCTCGCCAAACAGGGAGAACCACTTCTGCTGGCGCAGGGTATCGGGGTCAATCTTGAAGCGGGCAAACCAGCGATTCAGCATGCGCGGGCCACCTTGCGTTTCTGCCACTGACGCACGGTGCTGATGCGCCAGCAGGTACGAATGAGGGCGTAGCCGATGAGGGAGCTGAGCAGGGCGAGCACCAGCGAACCCAGCAGCAGCGGCGGGGCTACGGTCTCGAACACCGACACCAGCCAGGCCCAGGTGAACTCGATCTCGATGTGCTGGGAGGGTTGCCCCAGCAGCTGGCAGCCGGTCAGATAGGCGCCGTAGAACAGCGGCGGCATGGTGAAGGGGTTGGAGAGCCAGACCAGGGCCACCGAGAGCGGTAGGTTGACCCGGCAGGCGATGGCGCCACCGGCCGCCAGCAACATCTGGCAGGGAAGCGGCACCCATGCCATGAACAGCCCCACCGCGAAGGCTCCGGCTGCCGAGCGCCGATTGAGGTGCCACAGGTTGGCATCCAGCAGCAGCTTGCCAAACAGCCGCAAGTGCTTGTGTTCCTTGAGTGTCGCCGGATCAGGCAGCCAGCGTTGTATGAGTCGTTTGGGCATATTGAAACCTTGCTAAATACTTGCACCATGGATCTGCGTCTGTTGTCGTTTGCCCTCGGGGCAAGCTCCTCACTGCTTTGGCCATGGTTGCCTTCATGGGAATGGGGTGGCCTGATGCTGCTGCTCGCGTTCCCCCTGGCCGGTTACCGCTGCTGGCGGCTGTTATTTTTGCTGTGCGGCATCCTCTGGATGCAGGGGAGTTTGCACTACCGACTTGCCTGGCTGGATCAGCTTGGCAAAAAAACGAGCCACATCATAACCGCACAGCTGCAAAGTGCAGAACCCGAGGGCGATAAATTTATCCGGCTGGTGCTGCGGGTGAACAGGCTCGACGAGCAGGCGCTCACTCCGGCGCCGCTGGTGCGCATCAATGCCTACCAGGCGCTGCCCGCCATGACGGCAGGCAGTCGCCTCACGCTAGTGGTCTCTCTCAAACCGGCCCACGGCCTGGCCAACGAGGCGGGGATGGATGGGCGGCGCCTGCTGCTCGGCAAGGGGATCACCGCCACCGGCAACCTGCGCCGGGTGATCCAGATTGAGCCGGTGCAGACGGGGCTGCGTGAGCGCTGGCTGGCCCGCGCTGCCGCCAGTTGGCAGGATCTGAGCCAGGGCCCGCTGCTGGCGGCGCTCACCTTCGGCGAGCAGGGCGGCATCACGGATGAGCAGTGGAGCCTGTTTCGCGGCAGCGGGCTGACCCACATCATCGCCATCTCGGGACAGCATATCGCGCTGGTGGCGGTGCTTGGCTGGTGGCTGGGGCGACTGTTCGGGCTGCGGGGGGCGATTCTGGTCGCCCTGCTGTTTGCCGCCCTCTACAGCTGGCTGGCGGGTTTTGCGGTGGCCACCGAACGGGCCCTCATCATGGTGCTGGTGTGGAGTCTGCTGCGCTGGCGACGGCGGGAGTGGCCGGCCCATCGCATCTGGTTGTGGGCCTTCGTGGTGCTCACGCTGTGGGATCCCTTCGCCCTCTATTCGGCCGGATTCTGGCTCTCCTTCCTGGCGGTGGCTTTGCTGCTGGTGGCGAGCCTGCTGGAGGCCAAACCCGGGCTCATTCGTCTGCAGGGCTTGTTGCTGCTGGGGCTGCTGCCACTGCAACTGGCGCTGTTCGAGGGGATTGCCCCACTGTCGCTGCTGATCAATCTGCTGGCATTGCCGCTCTTTTGCATCGGCATCATACCGCTGGCGCTCATCGGGGTGCTGCTGGTGCCGCTTTCAGGGGAGCTGGCCCACCTGCTGTTCTGGCTGGCCGATGTCGGCCTGCAGTGGGTATTGTGGGCGTTGGCCCGGCTGGCCAGCCAGTGGCAGCTCTGGTGGCCGGTGCCGGGTTGGGTACTGCCGCTCACGGCCCTGCTGACCCTACTCTGGTGCGCCTGGCATGTACCGGGCGGTCGTCCGCTGCTGTTGCCGGGGGGAGTGGCCCTGCTTCTGGCGGCCTGGCCAGCGCCGACCCACTGGCAACTGAGGGTTCTGGACGTGGGGCAGGGGCTGGCGGTGCTGATCACCCGGGGCGAGCGCGGCATCCTCTTTGACACCGGCGATCGCTACCCGGGCGGCTACAACATGGCGGATGCCGTGATCTTGCCCTTGCTCAACCGACTCGATGTGCGGGTGCTGGATTATCTGGTCATCAGTCACAAGGACCGGGATCACGCCGGCAATCGGCGCGCCATCCTGCAGGCTCTGCCGGTGCGCCACGAGCTCTCGTCATTCGACTTCGGCCGCTTCACGGCCCTGTGCCGGCGTGGCCAGCAGTGGCGCTGGCAGGGGCTCGAGATGGCTGTGCTCTGGCCGCAGCAACCGGGGGGCGGCCACAACAACGACGGCTGTGTGCTGCAGATCCGCGACGGGGAACGGCGCATCCTGCTCAGTGCCGACATCGAGCGGCAGGCAGAGCAGCGGCTGCTGGCGCTGGAAGGGGAGGGGCTTGCCAGCACCCTGCTGGTGAGCCCTCACCACGGCAGCCGCACCTCCTCCACGGCACCTTTCGTGGCGGCGGTGGCCCCCCGCTATGTGGTGCACAGCGCCGGCTTCATGAATCAGTGGGGATTTCCCCGCCCCGAGGTGGTGGCCCGCTACCAGGAGGCGCACCAATGGGTCACCGGGCTGGACGGAGAAATTTTGGTCGAGCCTGCGCCGGGTGGGCTGCGGATCCGGGCTGAACGGGAGCAGGGCCCCTGGTTTCGCCGCAATGGTGACTGGTGGCGGCCTGCATTCTGGCCAGATCGCTGAAGCAGATTGCAGGGCATTGCGCTGGCGATGCTTGGTGTAATCTAGCGCTTTGGCTGGGATAACGGCCGTGATTTCCCGCCTTGGTGATGGGTACCGCTTGGTGTAATCCTGCGCTTTGGCTGGGATAACGGTCGTCATTTCCTGTCTTGGCGAGGGACATGCGCTGGCGATGCTTGGTGTAATCCTGCGCTTTGGCTAGAATAGCCCGTCATTTCCCTTATTAACGGCTATTCATGCAACAAGAAACCTCACAAGACAGCTGGCCTGTCTTCAAGCGTCTGCTCGGCTATGTCCGTGACCGCAAGCTTGGCCTGATCGGCGGCATCATCGGCATGCTGGGCTACGCCGCCGTGGATACCACCTTCGTCTATTCCATCAAGCCGCTGATCGACAAGGGGATCAACGGCAACGATCCGACCGTGCTCAAGTGGATGCCCTTCTTCGTTCTGGGCATCGTGGCCCTGCGCGGCGTCGCCAACTTCCTCTCCAACTACTGCATGGCCTGGGTCGGCAACCACGTGGTGATGCGCCTGCAGCAGCAGGTATTCAACCACATGGTGGCGATGCCGATGAGCTTCTTCGACCGCCAGAATACCGGTCACCTGCTATCCAAGGTGACCTATGACGCCAGTCAAGTCTCCTCGGCCGCCAGTACCACATTGGTCACCCTGGTGCGGGAAGGAGCGACCGTGGTCGGCCTGCTCGGCCTGATGTTCTGGCACTCCTGGCAGCTGTCGGTGATCTTCCTGGTGGTGGGGCCCGTGGTGGGTATCATCATCGGCCTCATCAGCCGTCGCTTCCGGCAGATCAGCCGCCACATCCAGCAGGCGGTGGGCGACATCACCACCTCCACCGAGCAGATGCTCAAGGGGCACAAAGAGGTGCTGATGTTCGGTGGCCAGAAGGTGGAGGAGAAGCGCTTCTTCAAGGTCAGCAACAACATGCGCCAGCAGACCATGAAGATGGTCGCCGCCGATGCCATCGGCAGCCCGGTGGTGCAGATGGTTGCCTCCATCGCGCTGGCGGCCTTCCTCTATGTGGCCACCATCGACAGCGTGCGCAGCGAGCTGACTGCCGGTACCTTCACCGTCATGATCACCTCCATGATGATGCTGCTCAAGCCGCTGAAAAGCCTGACCGACGTCAACAACCAGTTCCAGCGCGCCATCACCGCCTGCCACAGCCTGTTCGGCCTGCTCGACACCGAGCCGGAACAGGATACCGGTACCCGTACCCTGGAGCGCGCCCGCGGCGAGATCGAGTTTCGCAACGTCACCTTCACCTACCCGACCAAGGACACCCCGGCGCTGCACAACGTCAGCTTCAAGGTGGAGGCGGGCAAATCGGTGGCGCTGGTGGGCCGTTCCGGCTCTGGCAAGAGTACCATCGCCAGCCTGTTGACCCGCTTCTACGACATCGAACAGGGGGAGATCCTGCTGGACGGCGTCAATATCCGCGATTACCGCCTGAGCGAGCTGCGCAAGCAGTACGCCCTGGTCTCCCAGCATGTCCACCTGTTCAACGACACGGTGGCGAGCAACATCGCCTACGCCGCGGAAGAGAAATACAGCCTCGACGAGATCAAGCAGGCGGCCCGCATCGCCCACGCCGACGAGTTCGTCAGCAAGATGAGCAACGGTTATGACACCGTGGTCGGCGAGAACGGTGCGTCGCTCTCCGGCGGTCAGCGTCAGCGCATCGCCATCGCCCGTGCCCTGCTGCGTGATGCGCCGGTGTTGCTGCTGGACGAGGCTACCTCGGCGCTGGATACCGAATCCGAGCGCCACATCCAGGCGGCCATCGACGAGCTGTGCAAGGCGCGCACCTCGCTGGTGATCGCTCACCGCCTCTCCACCATCGAGAAGGCGGACGAGATCCTGGTGATCGATGAAGGTCATATCGTCGAGCGCGGCAACCACGCGGCGCTGATGGCCCAGCAGGGCACCTATGCCCAGCTGCGCGCCATCCAGTTCGGCCATGCCGCCGCAGGTGGCAACGCCTGATGCTGGAGCGGCTCTGGTATGCAAAGAGTGGCTGGCGCTGGTTGCTGGCCCCCTTTGCCCTGCTGTTTGCCATCATCAGCGGTACTCGCCGCTACGCCTATCGTCACGGCTGGCGTAAGGGCTATCGTGCCTCTTTGCCGGTCATCGTCGTGGGCAATATCTCGGTGGGGGGCAACGGCAAGACCCCGGTAGTGGTCTGGCTGGTGGAGCAGTTGCAGGCCCGCGGCTATCGCCCCGGGGTGGTGAGCCGCGGCTATGGCGGCAAGGCGCCCCATTACCCGTACCGGCTCGATGCTGCCAGCACCACGGCACAGGCAGGGGATGAACCGGTACTGATTGCCCGGCGCTGTGGCTGCCCGGTGGTGGTGGCGCCCAAGCGGGCCGATGCGGTGCGTCTGCTGGAGCAGAGCGGCGAGGTGGACATCATCATCACCGACGACGGCCTGCAGCACTATGCGCTGGCCCGCGACATCGAGCTGGTGGTGGTGGACGGGGCGCGCCGTTTCGGCAACGCCTGCCTGCTGCCCATGGGGCCGCTGCGCGAACCGGTCACCCGGCTCAAACGGGTGGACGCCATCATCTGCAACGGCGGCGAGCCAGGGCGGGGAGAGTATCCCATGAGGCTGGTGGCTGACTCCCCCCGTCGGGTGCGCGACGAGGCCCCGCTGGCCACGCCGCTGGCGGGCCAGGTCGACGCGCTGGCGGGAATTGGTCATCCCCCCCGTTTCTTTGCCACCCTCGAAGGGCTTGGTTATCAGCTGGATCAGCAGGTGGCTTACGGGGATCACCACCCCTTCGATCGGGACGAGCTGGTGGGCCGCTTTGCCGGCAAGCCGCTGCTGATGACCGAGAAGGATGCGGTCAAGTGCCGCTCTTTTGCTCTCGACAACTGGTGGTATCTGCCGGTCAGCGCCGAGTTGCCCGCCTCCCTGCTCGATACCCTGCTGCACAAGCTGGGCGCGAGCGGGAAGGGGCAAGGCGCAACCAAGGCACAAGGTTAATCTCTCTCGCCAACGTGGGGGAGAAGGGGCTTATCATGCCCCGCATGCAATATCTGGTTGCTCGACATCCATCGCCGGCGTGATGAATCCGCCGGCGCGACATCGTTGAAGGAGTATCGTTTTGGCTTTGGACATCAAGTTGCTCGACATCATTGCCTGCCCGGTCTGCAAGGGCAAGCTGCACTACAACAAGGCCGTGCATGAGCTGGTCTGCCGCTTCGACAAGCTGGCCTATCCGCTGGAGGAGGGGATCCCGGTGCTGCTGGAGAACCGCGCCCGTCCGCTCAGCAGCGACGAGCTGTCCTCATGAGCTTCGTCGTCGTCATTCCGGCCCGCTACGCCTCCACCCGGCTGCCGGGCAAACCGCTGGCCGACATCCACGGCAAGCCCATGGTGCAGCACGTGGTGGAAAAGGCCCTGCAGTCGGGCGCCGATCGGGTGATCGTCGCCACCGATGACGAGCGGGTGCAGCAGGCGCTGGCCGCCTGCGCCGGGCAGGCGGGTTTCGAGGTGTGCATGACCTCGCAGGATCACCAGTCCGGCACCGAGCGTTTGGCCGAGGTGTGCCGTCACTACGGCTTTGCCGCCGATACCATCATCGTCAATGTGCAGGGGGATGAGCCGCTCATTCCGCCCGCCATCATTCGTCAGGTGGCAGACAATCTGGCTGCCGCCACAGCGCCGATGGCGACCCTGTCGGTGCCGATCCAGAACGCCGAAGAGGCGTTCAACCCGAACGCAGTGAAAGTGGTGACTGACAAGGATGGCTACGCCCTCTACTTCAGTCGCGCCTCCATTCCGTGGGATCGGGATCGCTTTGCCGCGAATCGCGAGCAGATTGGTGACCACTACCAGCGTCACATCGGTATCTACGCCTATCGCGCCGGCTTCATCCAGCGTTACGTGGACTGGGCGCCGAGCCTGCTCGAACAGATCGAGGCGCTGGAGCAGTTGCGGGTGCTCTGGTATGGGGAGAAAATCCACGTGGCCCAGGCGCTCGAGGCACCACCGGTCGGGGTGGATACCCAGGCCGATCTGGACAAGGTGCGCGCGCTGCTGGCGAACTGATGCCAACAACAGCAAAAATGACTCTGAACGGTGCCTGCGGGCGCCGTTTTTTGTGTTTAATCTTTATATAATTATTTGATTCAAAACACCATTTATGAGCACTTTCAAACTTTTCCCGGCCATGGTTTGCCAAATCAGCGAGTTTGGTTATGATGCAAGACGCCGTGTTAACCCTAACTGGCATATAACGAGATAAAAAACGGGGTGTTTGGGTGATTAATGTATTCCTGGTCGATGATCATGAGTTGGTGCGTACAGGGATAAGACGCATTCTGGAAGATGTCCGCGGGATCAAGGTGGTGGGCGAGGCGCAGAGCGGGGAAACCGCAGTCACTTTCTGTCGTCAGCACCATCCCGACGTGATCCTGATGGACATGAACATGCCGGGCATCGGCGGCCTGGAGGCGACCCGCAAGATCCTGCGGATCCGGCCCGATGTGCGCATCATAGTGCTGACCATTCATTCAGAAAATCCGTTCCCGACCAAGGTGATGCAGGCGGGTGCCGCCGGCTATCTCACCAAGGGAGCCGCGCCGGACGAGATGATCCACGCCATTCGCCTGGTCCACTCCGGTCAGCGTTACATCTCCCCGGAGATCGCCCAGCAGATGGCCCTGAGCCAGTTTGCCTCGGCCGACGAGAACCCCTTCAAGTCCCTCTCCGAGCGCGAGCTGCAGATCATGATGATGATCACCAAGGGGCAGAAGGTGACCGACATCTCCGAACAGCTCAACCTGAGCCCGAAGACGGTCAACAGCTACCGCTACCGGCTGTTCAGCAAGCTCAACATCAATGGCGATGTGGAGCTGACCCATCTGGCCATTCGCTATGGCATGCTGGATGCCGATACCCTGTAACGGGCGGCGTGTAGCCATCAAAGGCGGCCTGTGCCGCCTTTTTGCTTTTTGCCGGCCTGGCGCAGTATGCTCTGTGCCGTCTTCTGCTTTCATCCGTTGAGCCGAGTTGCCGATGAGCCTCTCTTTCGATCTTCCGTTTGCCGTGATCCCCCAGATCCAGCACCTCGATCCCCGTTGCCGGAGCCAGCATGACCTCGTCTGAACCTCTCTTCGACAGCAAGGCGTTTCTCAGTGCCGTCACCCACCAGAGCGGCGTCTACCGCATGTATGACAGCGGCGGCACCGTCATCTACGTGGGCAAGGCCAAGGATCTGAAAAAACGGCTCGCCTCCTATTTTCGGGCCAACGTCGACAGCATCAAGACCCGCACCCTGGTGCGCCAGATCGCCGACGTGCAGGTGACGGTCACCCACACCGAGACCGAGGCGCTGATCCTCGAGCACAACCTCATCAAGCAGTACCAGCCCCGCTACAACGTGCTGCTGCGCGACGATAAGTCCTACCCCTGGATCATCATCACCGCGCACCAGCATCCGCGCATCGGCGTTCATCGCGGTGCCCGCAAGGTGAAGGGGGAGTACTTCGGCCCGTATCCCTCCGGCGGTGCGGTGCGCGAGAGCCTGCACCTGATGCAGAAGATCTTCCCGGTGCGCCAGTGCGAGGATGCGGTCTATGCCAACCGCAGCCGCCCGTGCCTGCTCTACCAGCTCAAGCGCTGTGCCGGCCCCTGCGTGGCCGGGCTGGTGAGCGAGGCCGAGTATGCCCAGCAGGTGGAGCTGGCCAAGCTGTTCCTGGCGGGCAAGAACCAGCAGGTGATAGGCGAGCTGGTGGGCAAGATGGAGTCCGCCAGCGGCGATCTGCGCTTTGAGGAGGCGGCCCGCTACCGGGATCAGATCCAGGCGCTGCGCCGGGTCACCGAACAGCAGTCGGTGAGCGGCAACGTGCTGGACGAGCTCGACGTGGTGGGGGTGGCCTTCGAGCAGGGGACCGCCTGTATCCACGTGCTCTTCATCCGCCAGGGCAAGGTGCTGGGCTCGCGCAGCTACTTCCCGAAAGTGCCGGCTGATACCCAGCTTGACGAGGTGGTGCAATCCTTCCTGCTGCAGTTCTATCTGTCGGGGCAGGGGGGGCGGCAGATCCCGAGCGAGGTGCTGCTCGATGTGGCGCTCGAAGACGAGAACGTCATCGCCGAGACCCTGAGCCAGACCGCCGGCTACAAGGTGCGGGTGGTGAGCCGTACCCGCGCCGAGCGAGCCCGCTTCATCAAGCTTGCCTCCATCAACGCCCAGACCGCGCTGCGCTCGCGCCTCGCCCACAAGAGCACCACCACCGCTCGCTACGACCAGCTGGAGGAGCTGCTGGAGCTGGAGCGTCCCATCGCCCGCATGGAGTGCTTCGATATCTCCCACACCATGGGGGAGCGCACCGTGGCCTCTTGCGTGGTGTTCAACCGGGAGGGGCCGCTCTCATCGGAATATCGCCGCTTCAATATTGACGGCATCACCGGCGGCGATGACTACGCCGCCATGGAGCAGGCGCTGGAGCGGCGTTTTGGCAAGCAGCAGGAGCCGGACAAGGTGCCGGACGTGCTGTTTATCGACGGCGGTCTCGGCCAGCTGCGCCGCGCCGAGGAGATCCTGGCCCGTCAGCTGGAGTTTCTGGGGGGCAAATATCCGCTGCTGGTGGGCATCGCCAAGGGGGTGACCCGCAAGGCGGGGCTTGAGACCCTGATCCTGGGAGAGAGTCACGAAGAGCTGCATTTGCCGGCAGATATGCCCGCTTTGCACCTGATTCAGCACATTCGCGACGAATCCCACCGTTTTGCCATCACGGGCCACCGCGCCAGACGGGCGAAAGCCCGCACCACCAGTACCCTGGAGGACATTCCGGGGGTGGGGCCGAAACGGCGGCAGGCGCTGCTCAAGTACCTGGGCGGGCTGCAGGAGGTGAAAAAAGCCGGGGTGGAGGAGCTCGCCAAGGTGCCCGGCATCAGCCAGGAGCTGGCCCAGTCCATCCATGACGCCCTGCACTCGCTCTAGCCATTGGTAGCTGAGACGGGTGAATGCGCCTCGTGTTGCCCCTGTTTGCCCTGACGGCGAACAGGGGCTGTCGCCTGGGGTATCGGCAAGGGGCGAGTTGAGTCACATCATTCACTCTGGGTTCATTCACTTCGGGGATCCCGGCACACAAGAGCCGTGACGCAGGGGGGCCGTAAATGCCATAATGGCCCGCATCCTGAGGTTGTTGATGGATTCATAGACCAAGGCGGGCGCCTGTCCGGTTGCATCCGTGATCGGCTTGGGGCTACCATGTAGCGGCATACAAGAAGTGGCTGAAAATAATGACAAATATTCCTAATCTGCTGACGTTTTTTCGGATCTTGCTCATCCCCGTCTTCGTCATCCTGTTCTACCTTCCCTATCAGTGGTCCTATCTGGCGGCGGCCATCGTCTTCATCCTGGCTGCGGCGACCGACTGGTTTGACGGCTACCTTGCCCGCAAGCTGAACCAGTCCACCGCCTTCGGTGCTTTCCTCGATCCGGTGGCCGACAAGATCATGGTGGCGGCGGCGCTGGTGGTGATCGTCGAGCACTACAACACCATCTGGGTGACCATTCCTGCCATGACCATGATTGGCCGCGAGATCATCATCTCCGCCCTGCGCGAGTGGATGGCCGAGCTTGGCAAGCGCTCCTCGGTGGCGGTCAGCTGGATTGGCAAATGGAAGACCATGATCCAGATGGTGTCGCTCACCGGCCTCATCTGGCAGTACGACATCTGGATGGTGTGGTTGGCCTATGTGCTGCTCTATGTGGCCACCGTGCTCACCTTCTGGTCCATGTTCCAGTACATGAAGGCCGCCTGGGGCGATCTGACCTACCACTCTCGCTTCTAGTCAGCGTTTGTACTAAGCACTGTTTCCCCGCACTTGGGGCAGGGAAACGGTCGTGAACGTTGAAAATGCAGGAAAAGGGCAAAAAACACCCGAACGATCAGGGTATTAAACATTTTTGGTTGACTGGGCGAGGAACATCGCTAGAATGCGTCCTCGTAGTAAGGCAGTCAGCCAGACCAATGCGGGAATAGCTCAGTTGGTAGAGCACGACCTTGCCAAGGTCGGGGTCGCGAGTTCGAGTCTCGTTTCCCGCTCCAAATTCAGACAATAGAGAGTTTCTCTCTTTTGCATGGCGCGTTAGCAAAGCGGTTATGCAGCGGATTGCAAATCCGTTTAGTCCGGTTCGACTCCGGAACGTGCCTCCATATTGACAAGCCCGCGGCGCGAGCTTGATACCGATTACGGTGCCCGAGTGGTGAAATCGGTAGACACAAGGGATTTAAAATCCCTCGACGTTCGCGTCGTGCCGGTTCGATTCCGGCCTCGGGCACCATTAAAATCAAAGACTTACCAAGGCCGCTAGCAATAGCGGCCTTTTTGTTTTTGGTTAAATGGCGACAGAGTGGCGACAACGTTTTTTGGATTGGTTTATCCAGTCTTTTGTCTGGGTAGTGATCGGGTCATCTTGTATGATGCCGCTCTGCCTGATCGCGCATTTCATGCGGCACCATTCCCTGGCCATGTTTCTGTGCGCGGTTTGGCAGAAATGAGAAGGGCCCCGCTTGTGGGGCCCTTCTCGCATCTCGGTATCACTCTGGCAGTTCGTCGAGTTTCACTTCGAGCTGCAGGCGGTTGGTGTAGCCCTGATTGGTGAGGTCGTGCACCACCTGGGTGAGCTGCCAGTCGGCCTCGTCTATCTGGGGCTTGAACCCCCTGACGGTGGTGGGTTGTTCCGGGTAGAGCTCGGGCCGCCCCCTGGCCAGGGTGATGTCGAACTCGGCCACCCCGCGCTGGATCCTTTCCCACTCTGCCCTGGCCGCCCGCATGGCGTTGGCCTGGTTGGCGTAGACGTGGCGTAGCTCCTTGACGTTCTCGCTGCTGCCGACCAGCAGCTCGTTCTCTTTCTTGTTGACCACGACGCCCGGCGGCAATGGCCGCTCTGGTTTCGGCTTGGTCTTTCTCTTGCGTTTCACCTCGACTTTCTTTTTCTCTGCGGCTTTGTTGTCTTGCCAGTAGGCCGTCACGCCGGTGTAGGCGTCGCGGTCTGCCACTGAGAAGCGGTGCTGATCGCCATCTTGGCGGGTGATGGTGATGGCTGGCAGCGGCTGGCCCTGTGCGGTGGTGCCCTGGCCTGCCTTGATGAACATCAGGCGGCCAGATTTGACGGTGGCGATGGCATCGCACTGGCCAGCCAAGCGGGTGAGGAAGGCCAGATCGCTTTCGTTGGCCTGGTCGATGTGGTCGATCAGCAGCCCTTTGAGCGAGTCACCCACGCAGGGGGTGAGCCGGTAGGTGGCGGCCACCTGTTCGACGATGCTGCCGACGGTGGATTGGTGCCAGCTGCGCTCGCGCAGCTTGTTCATGCTGCCGCGCAGGTCAGCCGATTTTCCCCGAATGGTGAGCACATCTGGGGCGCCGCCGTGCTCCACTTCGTCAATCTTGTAGGTGCCCTTGTCGACCAGGGCGCAGCCTTGCCAACCGATGAGGGCGTGCAGGGTGGCCCCCCGGCGCGGCATATCGAGCTTACCGTCGCTGTCATCAAGGGTGATCTCGATGGTGTCTGCGGTGAAACCCCGGTTGTCGGTGATGGTCATCGACATCAGGCGCGGGCGGATGGCGGCCGAAATGTCTTTGCCATCGACCAGCACCTGGTAGGCCGGCACTGGATGCCCTTGGCGCAGGGCATCGAGCGAGCTGGTGATGCCGAGATTCTCGGCCAGGCGACTGCCGAACTGGTCGAGTTCCCCCATCAGAGGATCCCCCCCAGCTTGCCGCCGATGCTACCCATGAGTTTGCCCACCCCCAAGCGGCCGAGCAAGTTGCCCGCGGTGCGCCCCAGCAGGGTGTTGCCCAGCGTGCTGTCGTTGTCGTCAACCCGCTTGAGCTTGATGCTGAACTCTATCTTGCGGGCGGCTCCATCGCTGAAAAACTCGGTGCGGGTGGTGCTGATGCCCTCTATCACGAACGAGCCACGCATCACGCCATCGCCCTGGATCAGGGGGAAGGCTTCACCGCTGTCACCCATCTGGCGCAGCATGTCGAGTGATACCGGCCCGCCGGTCAGCTCTGGGTAGAGCACCCCGCTCAGGGTGCTGGTTTCATCATCAGGGCCGAGGAATTGGTAAGCCGGGCGGGCACCGACCCGGTTATTGCCCGGGTGGCGCCATGCCCATTCGTCTTGCTGGGATTGAGGGGCAACGGTCGAGCGCATAAACACGAACCAGCCCAGGGTCATCATCATGGTGGTTGCTCCTTAGTTGCGATCGCCCAGCGTGGCGCGGCCACGGGCGGCGGCTTGCCGGTCGCGTTTGTCCAATTCGCGGCGCACCTCTTGAGCCACATCGACGGCTGATTGCCCTGGCTGCTGAACGATGTGGATGGGGGTGTTGATTTGCGTGGTGGTGTTGCCTCTGGCGACCGGGCGTGGCGGCGTCACGATGCGCGGGCCATATCCCGAACCTCCAGCCATGGCTGGCGTGTTGTAGTTGCCGGTAAGGTAGCCTGACGGATTGACGTTGGCGGTGACTGTGCCGCCCCCCTTCATCCAGTCCGGCAGCAGATCGGTGAGGGCTTTTATCTTGTTCTTCAAGCTCTCCCACTTTGCACTGATGCCGCCAATCAGGCCGTCGATGATGGCTTTACCCTTGTTGGCGGCCCCTGCTGGCAGGGTATCGAAGAAGGCCCAGATCTCGTTCCAGTGCATGATCAGCATGCCGATAGGGGTCCATGAGAAGAGCTCTTTCAGGAGTTCCCAGAAGGCTAGAGCAGGGGCCTTGCACTGGGCCCATAGGTCGCTGAACCACTGGGTTACCCCATCCCAATTTTTGTAGAGCAGGAAGGCTCCGGCAGCGATTGCCGCAATGCCCATGATGAACCAGCCGATCGGGGTGGTGAGCATGGCAATCCCGAGCCTGACCATGCCCATGGTCAGTGCCTTGATGAAGGTCAGCAGCGGGCTCCCATATACCAGCAGCATCGACATCCCCATTTTGATTGCTGCCAGCGGCCCGAGCAGACCAGCCACGACCAGCAACAACGACCCCCCAGCGGCAGCCGCTACGGCGGTGATCGCCGCGATACGGGTCAGGGTAGAGGCCAGTTCTGGGTTGGCCCGCATCCAGTCTCCAGTGACCTGGATCATCTCGGTGACGCGCTGGATGATGCCTCTCAGTGGGCCGTTTTCGGTTTCCATCATCTGGATCCCTACGTCATCCCAAGCCGAGGTGAGGTTGTCCAGATCGCCGATGGCATTATCTGCCATCACCTTGGCAACTTTGCCCGCTTCCCCCTGAGTTTGCTTCAACGTGGCGATCAGCTCCTGCAGCTTTCCGGAACCGGCCTGCTCGGTCAGCACGGCCAGGGCGGCGAAGGCTTCTTCACCAGCGATGGCTTTGAAGTAACCCGAGCGGGTGGCGTCCCCCATCTTGCTGGTTTTCTTGTAGAGCTCGTCCAGGATATCTGGCAAGGCGCGCAGGTTACCCGCTGCATCAGCTGTCTTGACCTTCAGGGCTGCCAGCGCATCGTGCGCCGCCTTGGGCGGGGAGGCCAAGCGGCCGAGAATGGCCCGCATGGCTGTGCCACCCATACTGCCCTGAATGCCTGCATCCCCTAGCTTGCCTGCCATGGCGGAAGCTGTTTCAAGGTCAACACCAAGCCCTGCCGCCACCGGCCCCACGTATTTCATGGTTTCACCCAGCATCTGCAGGTCGACGTTGGCACGGGTGAAGGTGCCGACCATCACATCCCCTAAGCGGTTCATCTGGTTGGCCGGCAGCTTGAAGCCGGTCAGGATGTTAGATCCGATATCGGCAGCAGCGGCAATCTCGACGCCGCCTGCCTTGGCGATATCGAGCACCCCTGGCATAGCATCCCGGATCGCCTTGGGGGTGAAACCGGCCATGGCCAGAAAGCCCTGCCCCTGTGCCGCTTCGCCCGCCGTGAATGCAGTATTGGCGCCGAGCTCTCGCGCCTGAGCCCGCAAGGCGGCCAGTTCGCTGCTGCCTTTGTCCAGCCTGGTGATCGCCTGCACCTTTGACATATCGACATCAAAGCCCATTGCCTTGCTGGCGATGTTGGTGCCCTTGTAGATGGCTGCGGCCCCGGTGGCCATGCCCGCAGCGCCATAGCCCGCCAAGGTACCGCGTATCGACATTGTTTTGTCGTAGTTTGCCTTGACCTGGTTGAGGCGCTTTTGCTGGTCAGCCAGTTGGCCCAGTTTTGCCCGCTGCTGGTCTAGCTGGGTATTGGCAGCCGCCAGATCGCTCTTGAGCTGGCGCTGGTGCTGGCCCAGTTGTTTGGTGTTGATGCCGGCTTCGTTCATGGTGCGTTTCAGGCTGCCGTGACGGGCGACCATTTCACGCTCTTGCTGGGAGAGGTCGCGCACCTTCTGCTTGGCCTGCTCCATGGCTCTGGTCATGGCTTTGGTGGGCTGCTCTACCTGGGCGAGTTGCTGGGCCATCTGTTGGGCGTCGCGCTGGGCCTGGGTTAGCTGGGTACGGGTGGCGCCAATCTGGCGGCCCAGGGTGCGGTAACCTTCAATCTGGCTGCTCTGGGTTTCCAGCTCTTTGATGCGTTTTTTGGTGTCGACCAAGTCTTTGGCGGTCAGGCGGCTCTGGCCGCTGACGGCTTTGAGGGGGGCGGTGAGCTTGTCGACCGCCCCGAGCAGGATTTGGAGTTTGAGAGGGTTCATTGTTCTTCTGCCCCGTTGATGCGGTTGTGAATCTCAACGAGGCGTTGGTGCCAGCCCATCAGCTCGCTGATTTCCATGGCCGCCATCTCGGACGGCGGCCAGTGGGCGATGATGGCGATCTCGGCCATCAGGTCGTCTATGCAGTGAGGTAGGCATCCTGCTGCGAGCCCATCAAAAAACCGACCACCACCACCCCGGCTTTGAGCAGGTCAGCCGGGTCCATGTCGTTCACTTCCTTTTCGGTCAGGTCGGTGATGCGGGGCAGCAGTTTGATGAGGGTATCGACGTTCATTTGGACGATGTCCATGGTGTTGAGCCCGCGCAGGTGGCCCGCCTTCTTGGGGCTGCGGATGATCAGGCTGTTGAGGGTGCTCTCGCCGCGCTGGATCGGGGTGTCGAGGGTGATTTCTTTCTGGTCCATGGTGTTTGTTCCTGTTGTGGATGTGGTGAGGGCGGCGCTTTCTGTTGGAATAAGGGCCGCCCGTTAGATGGGTGAATGGGTTAGAGGCCGATGGCTTTGCGGTGCTCGGCCATGCGATCGACGCCGTCGGGGCCGATTTCGATCATGTTGAGCAGGTCGATTTCGTGGATAACGACCCCATCAATGGTCACTTTGTAGTAGGTGTTGACCATGCTGACCTTGGCCTGGCTGTTATCACCGACCTTGGCGGTGCCCCAGTCGATTTCTTTGAAGCGACCTCGGGTGAACACTTCTACGGACTGCACGCCGACGACGTCATCCCGCTGGATGGAGCCAGCAAAGCGAAGGGCGATGCCGTCGATCTTGCCATTGCCCATCTTGCCCAGGATCTCGGCGCTGTAGCCGCCCATGGTGAAAGAGGTATCGAGGGCGCTGTCATCCAGCCCCATGTCGATGTTGACGGCGCCACCCATACCGCCGCCGCGATAGGCTTCGAACTTGCGTGAGAGCTTGGCAAAGGTGAAGTCTTCCGCTTCGCCGATCCAGTTGGTGCCGTCGGTGAACACGTTGAGTTGTTTGACTTTTCTTGGCAGTGCCATGGTGGCTCCTTATGCTGCGGCCGCGACGCGGGCGCCGAAGTCGATGAGGTAGTGGTCGGTGATGCGCTGGATGAGGCCGAGGTCTTCGAGCGGCGGTACCGGGGTGTAGTTGTAATCGATGCGCAGTTTGCCGGCCTTGAGGGTGTCTTTGTCGTTGAGCTCTTCGTTGTACCAGCAGTCAAAACCGAGCAGGTAACCGCCCGCCACCAGTTCGCGTCCCTTGGCCTTGATGCCCTCGATGATGTCTTTCACCAGGGTGGGGGTCATGGGCTTGTCGTTGGCCCACATGTGCGCCTCGGCCATGGTGTCGGCCAGGATCTGGGCGGTACGGGTGTAGTTCTCGAAGAGGAACTGCGGGTCATCTGAACAGGTGCGGTTGCCCCAGTAAAGGAACCCAGACGGCCGGATCAGGGCGGTGATCTCTTTGGCGTTGAGCTGACCGACTTCGGTGTCGGGGTCTTGCAGATCCCAGAACAGGGCCTTGGTCATGCCATCCACCCCGGTTACGCTGACATTGGACAGGGTCTTGTGCCAGCCGATCTCTTTGTCGATGAGGGCGCGCATGGCTGCGGCCTTGAGGCAGGCGTCGAGCTTGACGCTGGCATTGGTGGCCACATCCCACGCAGTCCAGTCGCCGTGGATCAGCATCAGCTCACGGCTGGAGAAGTTGGCGCGGTAAGCCAAGGCTGCGTCGACAGTGGCTGCCACGGTCGGCACGTAGGCAAAGGCGCGCATCTTCTTGGCCATGCCTGCCAGTGCGGTTGCCACCGGCAAGGTGCAGTTGTCCGGCACGCAGAGGATACGCGGCTTGACGCCGGTCATCGGGGCGGCCCGTTCCAGCGCCTTGAGGCCGGTGTAGCTGCCATCCGGCTTGATGGTGCCGATGATGTTGCTGGTCAGGGCTGCCGCGTCGGCGCCATCTGCCACGCGCACGGCGATGACGATGGTGTTGACGGTGTCATAGATGGTTTGCAGCGAGCGCTTGAGGTTGCCCTTGGTGCCAGCCTTGGCGATGGCTGCCGGCAGGTTGACGATCAGCACCGGCTTATCGAGCGGGAAGTAGGCGGCATCCGCATCGGAGCTGGTGCAGACCAGGCCGATCACCGCCGTGGCGACGGTGCGGATAGTGCGAGTGCCCTCGTTGACTTCCACGACGCGCACGCCGTGGTGAAATTGGTCCAGTGCCATAGGTTCTCCTGTTGTCCGGACGGAGCTTTTGCAAGGAAATGCGAGCATGGTCAGGATGCAGGGGCAGGGGATGGCGGGCGAGCTGTTGCCATTGTGTGGCGGCGCTACACAATGGTCAGGCGGTGACAAGGTGGTGACTGGCGGCAGTTACGACACACCCCGCACTGGGCGGGGTGTTAGTTGGTTAGATGACCTTATCCGGTTCGGCTGGCCATTGAGGCTTTTCAGGCCAGCTTGGTTGTTGGTCAACTCGACTCACTTGCACGCTGAACTCTCGCCAGTTCTGCAATTTTACAACCTCATGGTCCGTCAGCGCGTTGGATTGCTCCAGATAAGAAAGCGGTTGGATGATGTCTGATGCTATTCGTAGCAGCCTAGCTTGTTCAGCGTAGGCGGCTTCTGCCAACTGTTCGGTTGATGGTGGCTCCATATCTTTCAGATATGGTTTACCATTCAGCCATGAAATTACTTTCGAGTGCGTCAATCCTGCCAATAGTTCAGCATGATATTCGTACGTTATTTCAACTGCATCAGCTGGAATAATTGAGTGAGAGTCTGACTCGTAGAACCCACCAGTGCTTTGTGCCGCTAAGATTGCCATGGTTACCGCCCGAACGTTACGTATTGAATGTTTATACCAGACCCCGGCTTCGCCCCTGTTGTGGTGCTATAGAGCGG
This sequence comes from Aeromonas sp. DNRA1, assembly GCF_963888745.1. NCBI lineage: Bacteria > Pseudomonadati > Pseudomonadota > Gammaproteobacteria > Aeromonadales > Aeromonadaceae > Aeromonas > Aeromonas sp. DNRA1. Next base: position 773,972 of record NZ_CAWPKQ010000002.1, read on the forward strand.
GATCGTTGCTTGGGTGAGGGTTCTGCTTGAGAAAGCATAGGCAGCGATCATGTTTGAACCCGAGACTGGGATGAGGCAATAACACCCTGTCTTGTGAGCATCAGGAAAAACAATGATGCAATCCCCGCTGGCGTTGCTTGATACTACTCCCCATTGGATAACGAAGTTTCCAAGCCACTTTGGAAACCTGATATAGCCGTTATCCGCGGCCAGCATGGTGAACCCAAACAACAGTTTTTTCGGGGTTACCGCGACACTGTCTGATGTTCCTGCCTCAATTTGTTCCTGCGTGGACACTTTGAGCATTCCCAGTATGGTTTCACTGGCTTGCTTGACCCATCCCCACAGGGTTTTCACCGTCACCACCGCATCAGCTTTCTGGTTGGCGGTGGTGGTTTCGTTAACCTCTGCCTGAGTTGCGTAGCGGGTGAACCCCTTTTCAGTTTCTGAGGCGTCTGGGTGATCGCGGGTTAACTTGTGGGCGGCCAGTACATCCTCGACGTATTTTCTAGTAGCTAGCACCACGGCCGGGTCAATCTTGAGTTCCACCGAGCTGGTGCTGCTGACAATCAGCACCATGCGAATAACCTGGGTACGGCCAGACCCTTCTGATAGTAGCGGCTTGTAGGTTTCTGGGCAGTTGGCCACAGCGATTAGGGTACCGGCCTCATCGAACAGGCCGAGTTCACGGATCCACCACCCGCCCACGGTCTCAGGGATGATTTGCTCTGCCACCAACTGGCTGGCGTTGAGTGGATCGACAAACAGGGCATTGAGTGGTGCAGTGCGCTTGGCATTGACCAGTTTGGTGGCGGCTGGGTTCGGTGTAACCGGTTGCCCGTTGCCGTCACCTACGGCCATGCTGGTTAGTTTCAGAGGAATGCCCAACGCGGTGGCATTTGCCAATTTGGCCGCACCTGCGTTAGTCAGAATTGCGAAAAAGTTTGCCATGGTGGCTCCTTATGCCCAGACCCTGAGCGGGGTTGCAGGGGCTGTTTTCAAATGTGCGAGTTGTGCAGCTACTGCGTCAGACGTCGTGCGCACATTGACGTGGTAACCAGGTACCTTTTCAAACGCTGGGACTGGCTCCCCATCAATCAGGGGGGCTTCATCAGTTGGGCGCAAAATCTCCCCAATCACATCGATTGCTGACGATGCTTCGTAGAACACACCGGTGTCGGTGTCATGGGTAAAGCCTGCAGCGATGAGGGCGCTGATCATGGTGGATTCGTCATTGGCTCGTAGGTATAGGTCTGTCATGTGCATTACTTAATTCCCTTCAACTGCGTGTCAGATGCTGGGCGATTCCATTGGCGGAAGTTGCGAACCTTAATGCTGCATTCGTGCGACCAAGCCCCGCGCGCACCAATTTCAAGCCGTTCAAATACAGCTTCTGCTTGCCCTGGTGCGACTACGCACGGTGTGGATGATTTAACAACTGGCCCACCATTCAGGCTGTAGCCGATATACCCTCCGTCATAGTTAAATGTGACGGAAAGAGTATTCCTTTTGAGTAGTACCGGGGCGGAGACAGGAACAGCTGAAACGTTGTCGTTCGACGCTCTTAACGTTCCGTTATTCCAGCAGTCCACGAAATGACGAGTAGGAAAAACACCGGAGCAGAATATTGGTGAATAGCCAGTAGTTGCGGCGCTTATCAGCTCAAACTCAATGGCATAAGTTCGGCTCTTTCCAAACCCTGGATCATTCAGTGGGCCTGGAAGCCATAGTTTTTCTGCCGCTCTCGTTGCGGCGGCAGTTGTGGTTGGGATGAGAGAGGTCGGCGGCCCCTTTTCAACCTGAACCGACAACACCTCAAAATCGATGCTGCCATCACCAAGCCATTGCGGCTGGCCGCCAACCATAGCCCATATGTATCCACGCAGGGTGGTGGCGGTTGCCGTCCCTGTGTAGGTGATGACCATGGGCTTGCCAAGTTGTGATGGTGGAACATCGTAGATCACCTTGGTCGGCGCACTGAAGTTGTCTCCGCCGATTTGGATCTTGTCGATTCCAGCTCTCAGCGGCACGACTTCAGCGGTGATTGATACAACATCGCCGACAGTGAATCCGGCGGTGTTTTTCAGCCACATGTAATGAGGCCCGTCAGAGGTATCCTCTCTGAACTTGGTGGTTTGAGCCTCACCAAGAAGGCCGGATCCTGCTGTCACCTCAACGGTCCCTCTTGTTCCTACGCAGCCGGAACTGGCGTCATGAGGGAAATTCATGTTGGTGGAGCCTCGCTCTTTGACCAGAAAACCACCCTCGTAACGTGGTTCGCCGGCTGGAACGAGGCGCAGCTTTCCATCCTTCTGGCGCTCTGTCGCAGCACTGAGTCTCTCGAATTGCCAATAACGGGCAACGACATCAGCACCAACCAGCACATCCCGCCCCTTGCCGGTGATGAGCCGCAGATTGTCGACCAAGGGAGACCAGACATCCGGCAAAGGCATGCCGGCCAGCGCGATCGCATCCTCTACTGTGCCAAGCCCGGTTATCTGCGAGGCCAGTTTGGCTGATTCGTCTGCTGCCTTGGCGCCAGCCATCGCTTGGCTTGCGTAACCGGCGGCCGCATCTGTGCTGGGCTTGAGGTTCTGCTTGACGCGCTCGGCCAGGGTTGGTTGCGGGTTTTTACCCGGTACCGGCACGTTTTGACCTTCTGGTCCGGTCAGGATGTCTTCAAACGCGGTGACGGCTGCATCAAGCCGTGCGACGGCGTCATCGCCCTGGTTAGTGGACGCCATTGGTTACCTCCGAGAATCCGAGGGCACACGCCGATTCAACGGCAGCTGCCCATTTGTTGAAGTGGTATTCGCCTGCCTCTGTGCTGATGCTGGTGATGTCGATGGTGTGCACCGCAGCACCGAATACATCCAGCCCCGTCACGACGATGGGGCCCGGCTGATAGGGGTACACAGTCAGCTCTTCACCTAGGTGACAGGCGGCCCCCAGATTGAGCGGGCCACGTGTCTCCATGCTGATGGCAAGGCCGGTCAGGTGGCGGGTCATTGGCTTGGCGTCGGCGATCAGCCGTTCCAGCTCCTGGTACATGGTTTCGGTGATGCCGGTGTCGAGCACGCCGATGTCGAGCTTGAAGGTGCCCGGGGCGGCATTCGGGGTTTCTTGCCACCATTCCAGTACCCGGATCAGGTAGCCCAGCGGCTCGACCACCCGGCGGATGGCGCCGATGGTGCCTTTGTGGCTGTGTACGAAGTAGCTATTGGCAATGACCTGTCGTTTGGTGGACTCTGGCCATTTGTCATCCCATCGATCGACGCTCCAACTGGCGGCCAGATAGGGCAGCAGGTGGGTAGGGCAGGTCCATGGTGACCAGAGTGAGCGAAACGGGAGCGGCAACTGCATGGCCTGCTCCCCGACGGTGGCCAGGTTGCGCTCGGTGCGGCTGGTGCTGGGCGGCAGCAGGGTGGTCATGATGCCCGCTCCACGGTGAAGCCGGTGCAGTAGGCGGCCTGGGTGGGGCTGGGGGTGATGTCTGCCCAGCCGATCAGGTCGACCTTGCTTACCCCTTGCACGTGCAGGGCGGCATCAATGGCAGAGCGCGGCACCTCGATGCCGATGCGCCGGCGGGGGTTGATGAAGGCGGCCAGCTTGTCGCGGGCTGCCTGCAGGATCACGTCGCCCTCTGCCCCCTGGCTGCTGATATGCAGCTTGGCGGTGATGCTGTAACGGATGATGCCCGCGCTCTGAACGGTGAGCCGGTCTGCAACCGGGCGGCGGTCTTCGTGGCTCAGGGCTTTGTCGACCTTGGCTATCAGCGCAGCGTCGGCGGTGCCGTCCCCTTCGGTGCTGAGGATGGTGACAATGGCCACGGCGCCCGATGGGCTGGATCCTTTGGCGTCTGCCACCTTGCCATCAGCAGAGAGAGCGAAATACTCATAGGCCCCGGTCGGGCCGGCGACGCTGAGGCCATCCCACGCCATCAGGGCGCGCAGGATCAGGGCTTCGTCATCTTCCTTGATTTCGGGTACCGGCGGGGTGGCGGTGGGGTCACCCGGCTGGATGATGAGCCGCTGCACATTCCAGTTTGCCACCAGATTGTCGAGATCGCTCCCCTTGGCCCACGCCAGCATGTTGGCGACAGCGGCATCGTTGATGCGTTGGCGCAAGATCAGCTCTCGATAGGCATTCTCTTGCAGCAGCTTGGTGATGGGCTCGGATTCGAGTGCCAGGGTTGCCTCGACGCTAGCTTGTTGGTCTGCCGGGTGGAGGCTGACGAAATAGGCTTTTCGTTCGTCCAGGATAGTCTCGAAATCCAGCAGCTCGACCACATCAGGCTGTGGCAGTTGGGAGAGGGTGATGGTGCTCACTGGGCGGCTCCGGTTGGTATGGTGATGCTGGCAGACTCCTGGGCGCCGCCATCTTTGCGTTGCCAGGTCAGCTCGATGGTCAAGGCGCTGGCAGTGGCGCCAGTCAGCACGTCAACCCGGGTGATGGTGATGCGGGGTTCCCAGTTGATGAGGGCCTGCACGGTGGCGGCCATCAGGCGCAGGCGGGTGGCCTGATGTTGGGGCTGGTCGATGAGGTAAAACAGCTCGCTGCCGTAGTCGCGGCGCATGACCCGGGATCCCACCGGGGTGATGAGGATGTCGCGCACCGACTGGATGATGTGGTCGGTGGCGCTGATGGCGCGGCCAGAGACTGCATTCATGCCGAGCCAGTTCATTGCGGGCCCCCGGAAGTGCCGCTGCCGGTGCTGACGTTGCCGTGCTTGTGGGTAGTCACCTCGATGCCGCCAATCTTGGCGCTGGGGGCGGTGATCTTGCCGCCCGCCTCGATGGTCGAACCGACCTTGAGTGCCTGGGTGCATTCCACCAGGGGGGTGATCAGCTTGACGGTCACCGAGGCGGAAAGGGTGGCGGTCTTGATGCCGCTCGCATTGAGCACCCCGGTGGCCGGGTTGTACTCGATGACGGCGCCATCGCTGTATTCAGTGCGGTCGAGATCCGGGTTGTCATCGCCCGCCATGGGCTCTGGGAAGGCAGCGCAATTGATGGGGCCGACGATGTAGGCATTGCGCAAATCGCCGCTGACCGAGAGCATCAGCACCTGTTCGCCGATGGAGAGGCGACTGCGGGTGCGATTCTTCCCGGCCCGCGCTGCTGCGTAGGGCCGCCAGTTGGTGATGAGGTCGCCGGTTTTGACGCGACATTCCCCTGATCGCACGGCGGTGACGGTGCCAATGCGGATCAGGTTGTCGATCAGGCGTTGGAGTTCAGTCGGGGTCGGTTGCATGGGGCCATTGTTTTGGGCAATGGCCGGGAAGGCGAGGGGAAGCCAGTGTGTCCAAGCTGGATACACTGGCTGATGAATAAGATAACTTAACTAGAGGTTTTCATGGATTTGAAGAGTGAGGCCAACTGTTCTACACCATCATATGTTGCTGGTAGATCACTATCATTGTTAACAATCCCTGAGAAAATAATGTTTTCAAAACGTTCTAGTGTCACATCACTATTATTTTTTATGTCTTTAGCATAATCAGAGTAGCTTGTGATAAACCTACAGAGAGTCATTCTTAACTCAATCTGTAATATTTGGGCGCAAATTGACTTATAATTAAAAAGCAGAACCCTGAAGAGATAAAGCATTATTGCAATAAAAGATGCCACAGGGAGTAATGATATTATTTCATGGGTTAATGTTGGAGGGGTTTCCTGGACGGTATCATTGCTTGGTACAGTAGGCTGACCAAAACTATGTACGTGCTTGTAAATATAGCTGATTTTCTCAGTCTCTTTAAAGTATAAGGATTTTAATTTGTAAACAAGTGGAGAGAGTGCTAATAAAGCGCATATAAGCATCATGACAATCAAGCAATTCCTTTCAATCTTCTTTTTCTTGTGCAGCGACTGAAAACCTTCATGCAATCCAACAAAATTAAAAGCATTCTCGAATTTCTTTAAGGATTGCTCTAGTCTAGTTATATTAGCTTCTCTTTCTTTTAAAGAGTTATCCCATTTTTGGGTGAGTTCTCTTGCGCTTTCCAATGTTTTTTCTAAGTTTATTAATCCACTGGTGTTTTCATTGTTAAATATTTCTTTAAACAATGCGGTTGATAATCCTTTAAAAGAAAACTCTATTTTATTTCTTGAGAATCCGACGAAATGTTCAAGATTAGACTCTGCAAATTCGAGTGCCTCAGTCAGTTCTGGGTGTATAAAGTCACCACTTAAAAGATTCCTTTCCTGTACAAAAACAATGAGGTGGCTAAAAAGAAGCTCTAATGAGGATCTATCAACTGCATTGCTTTTTACTATGTTAGATAGCTCTTCATGTATTCCGCTCACCTGGGTCCTAATACTATATTTACAAGTGTCGTCCCAAATTTTAGGGCTGGATATAATACGATCCAAGATACGTGCGGAGTGGTGATTTAGGCCGCGTTCAAAGTTATCTTTAGTTATTTCTTGAGCTCTTTTAATGATCATAATGACATGCTTTATTAATTGCTCATTTTCTTTTTTTGAGAAAAAATGATTGTCATTCACAGTCTGTACTCGGTTGCTATATGAATCGGATTAAACTATCACAACCTCCGTAAAAGGCCCATACGGGCCTTTGGTTTTGTGGCTGTTGTATCAATGAGTTACCAACCTATGGCTCTGGGTTCGCGGCGCAGATGGGGGATCAGCTTGGGCCAGTCGCTGTCGCCGTGGGTGTTGGGTTTGATATGGCGGGTGCGGTCGGCCAGGACCTTGCGGGCCTGGTTCAGGGTGTAAGGGTACTCGTGGATGATGGAGTAGTAGCGGCCAGCATCACGGTGTTCGGCGACCTCAAGCAGGGGGTAGATGCTGCGGGCGGCCTCCATCATCCGGTCGGCGGCGCGCCAGCACCAGGTCAGGGTACAGAGTTCGTCATCGGTCAGGCTGATCGCCGGTTGCGGGCGCTGGGTGGCGAGCTGCTCGGCCATCCAGTTGAAGGCGTTGATATAGGCTTCTTTGGTCGCCGCGGCCTTGACGCCGGTGAAGCCCATCACCACAAAGATAAAGCCGTCCTTGGTCATCTCGTATGCTTTGTAATTTGCTTTGCCGCCATTGGGTTGAACGACTTCATAGGATACCTCCGCAAAATTGCGGAGGTTAAATTCTGCACTGCATTCGAGGTTTCGGATCTTCTTCAATACGTCGTCATGACGCTTGCCAAACAGCTCGGCGACTTTCAGAGAGGTGGTGACAGGCTGGCCTTGTTGCAGGCTGATGATCTCGGTAGGGCTAAAGCCGGTGATGTGGTTCATGGTGTGTTCCTTTGGGTCAACAAAGTTAACGTCACCATAGAGGTCTCAATCTCGAACTGGTGACGAGCTGAACAGGGTTGAGACTACCGGTACCCAAAGAAACCGGCCAGCCGTGAGGCTGCCCTGCCCAGCCCGTCATAACACGGGTACAGCTGGGCCGCACAAAAAAACACGCGGGCGCGTGTTGTGCGCTTTGGGTTAGTCGGGGTCTCAATCCCGGCAGCGGATTTTGCCGTTGCCTGCGCAGTATCGCGCAACCAACCGCAACCAATCAACCACCAATCGACACAAACCCGCCCGACCGCACACAACACCAGCAGCAGGGTAGCGATTTCGGTCAGGGCAGGGGATGTCTGTTTCGGGCGAGGGCAAACACTAGGCGGTGAGCTGGATAAGGTTGGTATACCGGCGCTCAGCAGGGCCCTTATCCAGCCCACTGGATGGGCAAATCATTGTTTACTGGATGTTTGTTCTTTCGTAGTTGTGCGTATCTTCATGGCAGGCACTGAGCTGCTTTCTATCTGTTCATGACGTAAATAGAAGGTCCCCTCCTCCGGCGCCCAAAATGCACATTTTATTGAATTGCAGGAGACTTCTATTGCTTTTATTCCATTAGGGTATTTTGAAGATGTAATCTCTAATGCTTTAACATACTCTCCATTTATTAATTCATCCTTTTGTTTCTTGGCAAGACTGGACCCATCATCAGACACATAGTAAATCAATCCAATGAATAGTATGCACAGTCCCATTGTCATGATGAATTTAATATATATATTGAATGCTATGTCTGTTAGTTCACTAAATGGTTTTGACTCATCTTCGTCAGGGCATCTTGATGTGACTGTTTTGAACAACCAAGTTCCCCCTATTCTCTCATCTACTGCTTTACTGAGCTTCTTGGTGCTTTCTTTGAGTGATTTCAACGACTTATATGTAAGATTGCAAATGGATAGGCTGCAAATGAATATAAAAAAAGCAGGCACGGATAATAATAGTGCTTTAAATAATGAAACAGCTAACCCCATTGAGCCAATCAGTAATGATTCTTCGTGGAGTTGTGGGAATTGATTACTATCAACACCAAACGAAGCAAGATAGCCATTATGTCGGCCCATACCAAAAATATAAAGAGTCGCAATGATGGCTAGCGGAAGAATGGCAAAAAAAACGCCCTCTAAAAATTTATTCTTTTCGCCTTTTGATGGGGGCGTTTCATGTGACGAGAGTTTGGTTTTTCGAAGCCGGATCCTATTTCTCAACTCGGTGCTCTGATTCATTTTAACCTCTTAAGTGTATGTCTCAGGAAGATGGTATGAGCTGCGTCTTCGTTCGGCAACACGCTAATTTGTGAAATGGATCAGCAACAGTTCCTCCAACTGCTTCACCTCCTGAGTAGTGATGCCCAGCAGCTCCCGCGACGGGTAGCGGATCTCGCGGCCCTTGATGCGGTCTTTGAGGCCGTATTGGTGAATGGTGGCGAGCCGGTTGGCGGTGCCGACAAACTCCACCACCGCCTGTTGTTCACTGGCGCGGGCCTTGAGCCAGGTGGGGCTACTGATTTTGAAGAACATCTTGCGGCGCAGGCGCCCCCGGCCTTGCTTCAGCTTGGGCTGGGGCTTGCGCGGGGCCATGGGGCTGCCATCGGGCTGTACGTTGGCCCGGATCCGCAGGGCCTGGCTGGCGCGCAAGGTGCGGGCCATCTCGCCCGCCAACTGACGGCGGGCGGCGGGCTCCATGCTGGCCAGCAGGCCATCGGCCCAACTGGTCAGGCGGCTCAGGTCGTCGGCGGCCATGGCTGATGCTCCCCGTTGATGAAGAGTTCCCAGGTGATGCCGTCATAGGGGTCTTCCGGTGGCTCTGGCAGATGCTCCCAGCCAATCCCCTGTTCGTTTTGCCACACCCTGACCCGCTCGGTCAGCTTGACGGTGATGATGAGGTCCATCAGGTCGCTCGCGAGGTATTCCGCCTCGAAGGTGATGCCCTCCTTGCGCCGCTCGTCGTTGGTCATCAGCTCGGGCTGGTGTTGGCGCAGCCAGGCCAGCAGCGGCACCATGATCTGGTCCGGGTGGCCGGCAAAGTCCTCGATGCCGATGGTGAGGGGGTATTGCCACTCGAACGAGAGCGAGCGGGCGCCGGTGCTTTCGACATTGCCAGGGGCGATGAAGATGTGCAGCTTGTCCGGGTTGGTCTTGAGGTGGGGAACGCAGCGGGTCAGTACCTCACGGATCTGTTTTGGTTTTTCCATGCTCCCTCCCGTTCTGGTGGCGTTGCTGGCAGGCGATGAGGCTGTCTACTTGGGCGGCGCAGGCGGCCCAGGCGGCCTCGGTCTGGGTCAGTTGGTCGAGCAGGTCGCCGTTATTGACCGAGCTGGCTGCCGGCAGTCGGCAGGGCGCCGGGGCGGGACAGGTGAGCCTGATAATCTGCGGCGCCGGTGAGGGCGGGGCGCTGGAGCAACCTGACAACAGGATCAGGCAGAGGGCGATCTGCCCACTCCTTGAGTTCGGCATTTTCACGTTTGAGCCTCTTGATGGTATCGGCCCGGGTGGTGGCCGTGATGGTCAGATCGCCAAGCTGGCGTTGCAGCGTGGCGGCGGCGGTTGCCTGGGCGTCCAGCTCGCCGGTGAGGGTATCGATGGCCCCGTCTTTGAGTTTCTCCCGCTGCTCGGCCTCTTTGGCCTTGTCGTTGGCGGCCTTGAGGTCGCTTTGCAGGGTGGAGACTTTGCCCTCAGCCTTGGCGGCAGAACGGGCCGACCAGCCCCAGCCGGCCAGGGCAACGGCTAGGGCGACGGCCAGCGCCAGCAGCAACCAGGTGAGGGGGGAGCGCAGGAGGCTACGCCACATCCGCCACCTCCTTCACCGGATAGACCTTGGCAAAGTGGTCGTATGCCCTTGCCAGCTTGGTGTCGTAGTCGTTTTCCTTAAACGCCGGGCCGTTGTAGCGGCGGGCAAAGTCGGCCCACTTGCGACCCTGCAGCGCCTTGTGCATGGCGGGGTCTTGCTGGATGAAGCGGCACAGGGCGGTGAGGTGTTCGACCTCGCTGCGCTGCATGGCGGTCTGCCAGTCGCTGGCCGAGGCAAAGCCCAGCGCCTGCCAGTGGAAGCCCATGATCTGGAACATCCCCCAACTGGCCGACTCGATGGCTGCCTCCCGGTGCAGGCTGATGGCGAGTTGCAGCCGCTCCCACTCGGCCGCCCCGCCCGCATAGCCGCCGCGCTTGGGGTTGACCAGGTTGGGGTAACTGGCGGCCATCTGGTCGGCGGTGGCTTTGCCCAGGTGCTTGGTGAGCTGCTTGTAGAACACATGCCGCTCGAACAGCACCACCGGGCGCATGTCGGTGGTGAACCCCTCGCCGATGCTCTCGACCTGGGCGACGGTGGTCATGGTGGCCAGCGGCAGGCCCAGCAGGTCAGCGCCAGCCTGCATGTCGCCGATGCGCAACTGGTTGCCCCGCTCGCTACCGAGCAGGGCGGCCATGGTGCGGGGGCCAGCCTGGCCGATGGCGGTGATCATGTAGTCCCGCTGAAAGGCGAGTAGGGCGCGCTCGGTGGCATCGCCAAACCAGCCATCCGGATCGAGCGGATAACCTGCTTTGGCCAGGCGATGCTGCAGGTCGGCGACGGCGGCGCCGGTATCCCCTTTTTTCAGGCTCATGGTTGCCTCCTGTCGGTGGTGCGGTAGTGCTTTTTGCTGCGCAGCAGGTGGTAGATAGAGCCGCCGTCACTCCACACCGCGCACAGCAGGAAGGCGGTGATGATGACGGAGGCGAGGTCGGGGACGAGGATGGTGCCGAACAAGAAGCGGATCGGCACCGATGCCGTGGCGACACAGATCACCCAAGACAGCCAGGCAGGAAGCGCCTGATAGCGTCCATCCCGGCTGTCAAAGAACATGACACGCAGGCAGATGGCGGTGCACATCAGGGCATAGATCGCGGTGTAGATCATGGCGTAGGTGGGGTTAGTGGGGATCATCGTTGCCCCCTTTGCCAATGCGACTGAACAGGGTGCCGAGCTGGCCGGGGATCGCGTTCATCGCGACTTTCAGTATTTTCACCGCCAGGGCTGCTGCCACGATGGCCCCAACCCCCTTGTTGATCTCGATACCTACCGGCAGCAGCTTGGTCAGCATCTGGACGGTGAAATCTGCGGCGAGCAGCCCGCAGATGAACGAGGTGATAAACAGGAGGATGACTCGCCCGGCAATCTTCTCTTCGCTGGTGAGCCCAAAGAGCAGTGCACCGGCGAATGAGCCAAGCAGGATGATGGGGTCGAGCCAGGGCGCGGTGGAGGCAAGCGCAAGGGCGAGCGCTACGCCATTGGCGGTACTGGCTGAAATGGGTTCTGGCATCGTGCTCTCCTATCGTTTGCTGCCGTAGTGGCGAGCGGTTTGAAATTCGTGGATGGTCTGGCACTCGGCGCAGCGTTCGCAGCCCCGGATCGCTTCACGGCGCGCCTGCGGGATGGTGTTTTCGCAGTCGATGCAGTAGTGCGGGCCGGTGCCACTGATGCGGGCGGCGTGGATGCGGGCAGCGAGTTGCTGCTCGCTGATGTCGGCCAGTCGTTCGAGTTCGTCGTCGAGGCGGCTCATGGTCAGTCCCATAGCAGGATCAGCGGCTGCTCGGCCTGGGTGGGGGCCGCTGGCATTGTGATGAGGGTTCCGGTCGGGAGGATGGGGCCGAGCGCGGCCAAACCGGGGTTGAGTGCGAGCACCTGCTCGGTGATGCCTGCGGTGTAGCCGTAGTGCCGGAACAGGATGAGATCGAGGGTGTCACCCTGTTGGCTGCGCAGCTCCATCAGATGAGCTCCACCGTGTTGTGGGTGGTGCCGAGGATGTCGCGAATGGCAAAGCGGGCGTCGCGGTATAGGTCGTCAGAGCTGATGATTTTGGCATCGGCCCCTTTGACGCCATCACCGGTGGCGCTGTAGTCGGCGTAACGCTCGAGCAGGTTGGCGCGGGTCATGGCATAGACGGCGCGCCGGTAGCTGTGCAGGTGCGCCGATTCGCCATTGATGACCTCGCCCGGTACGGCGGCCAGGGTGGCGACCCCCTCTGCCTCACGGGCGCGGCGCCAATCAGCCAGATCCCGGTTGACGCTGGTGATGGCGTCGATCACGGCATGCTTGAGGCGGGCCGTGGTGACGGTGCCATCGAGTCGGACGGTGTCACGCAGGTGAGGCAGCGAGATCGCCGGCCAGAAGGGGCTGGAGTCTATCTCCCCTTCGGCTGGCGACGTGGGGGCATTGGCAATGAATCCGGTGCTCATGGTGCTCCTTTTCCGCTTGTTGGGCGGTGGTCGGGTCGTCTGGTATGCGAAACGCATTCGTCAGGCCCGAGCCGCCCAGGGTGCGGGGTTCGCTCGGTTAGCTGCCGCCGCCGGTGGCGTCGGGTTGCTGTTCTTTTTTCAGTTCACGCTCGAGCACTTCGAGCTCTTTCTTGATGCCCACCTTGTCGTGCAGTTCGAGGGCGCGGCGGTAGTGCTGGGCGGCCTCTTCCTTGAACCCTTCAGCCAGTGCGGCGCGGCCCACGGCCTTGTGCAGCTTGGCGCGTACCTGGTCGAAGATGTCGCAGTGGGTCAGCAGCTCGAGGTAAGCGCACAGCAGGCCATAACTGGGGCCCGCGCCTGCCTCTTGCAGCTTGATGCCGGTGTCGGCGACCTCTTCGGCGATCAGGGTGGCGGCGGTGCGCTCGTAGCGATCGGGGGTGCTGAGGCCGTGGCGGATCACGTAGTCGGCCATGTTGAAGGCCCCTTCCAGATCGCCGGTGTCTAGGGTCCAGAGCATGACGGTGACGAGGATGTCATCTTGTCCGCCCCGGTCGGCGGCCAGCAGGCCATCAATCCACGGCGTGTAGACCGGCAGCATGGTGCGCTTCGCGTCGATCTTGCGCTCGATGCTCTGGATGCCCTTGAGGGTGCGGCGGTGTTCGGCCAACTGCATCAGCTGGAGTTCGTAGGCGTTGGCTCGGGCTTGGTCGAACTGGGGATTGGCCGCCCCTTGCAGGGCGGCCAGTGCTCTTTCGCGGTGGCGGCGGGCGGGAGTCATGCCACCCCCTTACTCGCCAGGGGCCGGATTCGGCCCGATGACGATGTTTTCGACCAGGGCGGCGCAGTCGTAGTCCTCGACCACGTAAGCGTCGTTGGTGCTTTCGTAGTTGACGATGCGGTTGCGCTTGGGCTCGTCTTCGATGTGACGACGGCGGGCGCCGGTCTGCCAGTAGATGGAGAGGTTGCTGAGCTTGGTGATGAGCAGCTTGTCTTCGGGGAAGAAGGGGACGCGCACGGCCTTGAGGCCGCCGATCTGCTTCTGGCTCACCAGCACCTGGCCGGCCAGTTTGTTCTGGTTGTCGCCCGCGTCGTTGATGATGGGGAAGTATTTGTCGGAGAGCATCTTGCGGCCACAGATGACCACTAGGTCGGTATCGTCCTGATACCAAGGTTTGATCAGCTCGTTCACAACGTCGTATACCAGGGCGTCGATGTTTTTGTAATCGCCGTTGGTGGCATCGACGTAGATCTTGCCGCTGCCCTCGGTGCCCTCGCTCATGACCTGGGCCGGGGCGTCGGTGCGGATGTGTTGCAGCCAGCCGATGTTGACGTCTTGCAGCAGGGGGTCGGCGTTGCGATCGGTGTCGGCGGCGACGCGGGTGCCATGCCAGCCGATCATGATGCGGTCCAGCCCCTGACGGGTGAGGATGGCGTCACGGACACGGGTCTGGAAGTCGGGGAACTTGGCCCAGGCGTCGATCTGGCCGTAACCGATCTGGGTGTCGAAGTCAGTCTGGGCGCATTCGTAGCTCTGGTCGTAGAGACCGTGCGGGCTGTTGGGCTGGCGGTCTTTGGTGTCGGTGTTGGTGCGACCTGCGATGGTGCTGGTGATGCCGATACCGACCTTTTGGCCTTTCATCTCATCGACAGGGATGACGCTGATCATGCCGAGGAAGGCGACCGACTCCTGCATTTTGGTTTCCAGGGTCTGCTGGACGCTGGGCTGCACGTTGAACTGCACCATGGCGCTGGTGATGGCGTTGAGTTTGGCCACCTGGCTGGTGAACTCGTTGAACTTCTGGCGGGTTTCGTTACGCATTGGGCATGGTCCTTAGCAGTCGGTTTGAATGGAGGCGCTATCGCCACCGGTGGCGGGCGGGCGTTGCTGGTTGAACGCTTCCTGGCCCTCCAGCTTGGCGGTGAGGTCGGCCAGCGCCTTGGCGGTGGCGTCCTGCTTGTTGGTCAGCTCGGTGAGGGTCTGGGCCTGCTCGGTGAACTTCTTCTGCAGGTCGGCATCGAGGGTGGTGACCTCTTTCGCGACGGTCTCGACGGCCTGGTGCACATCGCTGAAATCGGCGGTGGATTGCTTCTTGTGGCTGGAGAACAGCGCGGCGATGCGCTCGGCCAGAGAGGGGCCTTTCTCCTGTTCACTTTCGAATTCGATGACGGTTTCCAGCGCTTCGGTGAACAGGCACTCCTTGTGCTGCTTGCGGGAGGCCAGCGGCGATTTGTCGCCTGCACCTGCGCAGAACTGGAGCATGTCGGTCCCCAGGCTGGCGGGGGAATCGGTGATTGCCAGCCCCATCAGGTAGGCGCCCTTTTCGTTCAGGTTGGGGTGGATCTCGACCGAGGTGAACACCTTCTGGCGCTTCTTGTTCAGCTCGACCAGCTCCGGGGTCGGGTCAATCTGCACGAACAGGGCCAGGCGCTGCTCACCTTCGATGGTGACCTCTTCGGTCTTGGCGGCGGTGATGTCGCCGTACATCTTGAACAGGCCGTTGGGGTCAATGCCCCGGATGTGCTCCATATTGACCCGGGCGCCGTAGGTGGACTGGTTGTAGCGCTGGGCCATCTGCTCAAGCCATTCGCGGGTGATGGCGCGGCCATCGGTTGTGCCCCCTTCTACGGCAACACGGAAAAATTTGGACTTTGCCATGGGCTGGGATCCCTTTGGTGATTGGGTGGTGATGTCGCGGTTATGGTCTGGGTGAGCGGCGGGATCGTGCAATCGGTCGCCATTGTGTAAGGGCGTTACACAATGGCGGTGGGGCGTTGGTGGTTGGTCTGGCTGGGTAGACTGGCGCCATGACAGCACCCTTACTCTTCCCCCATATCGAACCCAGACGGCAGGCCATGCACCTGTACTTTCAGGGGTACAAGATCCGAGCCATTGCGGAGCTGCTGGCGACCCCCGAGGGGACGGTCGGCACCTGGAAATCCCGCGATGGCTGGGATGACATCAAACCCATTGACCGGGTCGACTTCGCCATCGAGGCACGGATGTGCCAGCTGATCGCCAAAGAGGTGAAAACCGGTGGTGATTTCAAGGAGATTGACCTGCTGGGTAGGCAGTTGGAGCGCATCGCCCGGGTCAACAAATACAGCAAGGGCGGCAACGAGGCCGACCTCAACCCCAAGGTGGCGAACCGCAACAAGGGGCCGAAGAAAACCCCCGAGCGCAATGTGGTGGAGCCCGAACAGCAGGAGAGGCTGATCGAGCGCTTCGAGTCCACCATGTTCGATTACCAGCGGGTCTGGTATGAGGCGGGCAAGCAGCATCGGCGGCGCAACCTGCTCAAATCGCGCCAGATTGGGGCGACCTACTTCTTTGCCTTCGAGGCCTTCATCGACGCCCTGGTCACCGGGCGCAACCAGATTTTCCTGTCGGCCAGCAAATCACAGGCCCATATCTTCAAGCAGTACATCATCCAGTTTGCCAACGCAGAAGGGGTAGAGCTCAAGGGCGACCCCATGGTGCTGCCAAACGGGGCGCACCTCTACTTCCTCGGCACCAACGCCCGCACCGCGCAGGGCTACCATGGCAACATCTACATGGACGAATACTTCTGGATCCATGGCTTTGCGGATTTTCGCAACGTGGCCAGCGGGATGGCGATGCACAAGAAGTGGCGTCAGACCTACTTCTCCACCCCCTCCAGCCTCTCCCATCCGGCATACAAATTCTGGTCGGGTGAGGAGTTCAACAAGGGCAGGCCCAAGGCCGACCAAATCAAGTTTGACTTGAGCCACGCTCACCTGATGGACGGCAAGCTCGGTGGCGATGGTCAATGGCGCCAGATCGTCACGGTGGAAGATGCGGTGCGCGGCGGCTGCGACTTGTTCGACATGGCCCAACTGCACAGTGAGTATTCCGAGGAGCGCTTCCGCAACCTGCTGATGTGCGAATTCATGGACGACACCTCGAGCGTGTTCCCGCTCGCCACCCTGCAGCGCTGCATGGTCGACAGTTGGGAGCTGTGGGACGACTACAAGCCCTTTGCCCTGCGCCCCCTGGGCAACCGCTCGGTGTGGATCGGCTATGACCCGGCCAAGGGCGGGCAGGGGGACAGCGCCGGCTGCGCCGTGCTGGCCCCGCCAGCGGTTCCGGGCGGCAAGTTCCGGGTGCTGGAGCGCCACCGCTGGAGCGGGATGGACTTCGACGCCCAGGCGCGGGCCATCAAGGCCATGTGCGATCGCTACAACGTCGGCTACATCGGCATCGACACCACCGGGATCGGGGAGGGGGTTTACCAGTTGGTGAAGCAGTTCTACCCTGCAGTGACCGCCATTCAGTACAACCCGAGCGTGAAAATCCAGATGGTGATGAAGGCCCAGGATGTGATGAACAAGGGGCGGCTGGAATTCGACAGCGGGATGACCGATCTGGCCCAGGCCTTCATGAGCATCCGCCGCGCCGTGACCGCGGGCGGCAAGATGCCGACCTTTGAGGCGAGCCGCTCCGACGAAACCAGCCACGCCGATATTGCCTGGGCAACCATGCAAGCCCTGTTACATGAACCGCTGGCAGGTGCCACCGGTGCCAATACCAGCATGATGGAGATTTTCGCATGAGAAAGCGCCGCCCACAGCGCCATACCTCGCCGATGACGGCGACCCAGAAACCCGGCGAGGCCATCGAGGCGTTCAGCTTTGGCGAGCCGGTGCCCGTCTTATCGCAACGGGAAGTGTTCGACTACCTGGAGGCCATGCACAACGGCCGCTGGTACGAGCCGCCCCTCTCTCTCAATGGCTTGTCCCGGGTCTATCGGGCCGGGGTGCACCATGCCTCCGCCATCCAGGTGAAGCGCAACATCCTGCGCTCCTGCTTCATCCCGCACCCCAAACTGAGTCTGGCCGCCTTCACCGGCTTGGTGCTGGACTACCTCATCTTCGGCAACGGCTATCTGCAGGCGGTGCAGAACCGGCTCGGCGGGGTGCTGCGCTATGACCACCTGCGGGCCAAGTACACCCGGCGCGCGCTGGATCTCAACCAGTATTGGTGGATTGCCCAGCCAGGGCAGGAGCAGGCGCTGCCAGCCGGTCGGGTGGGCCATGTGATGGAGGCGGACATCAACCAGGAGATCTACGGCATCCCCGACTATGTGGGCGGGCTCAACTCCACCCTGCTCAACGAGTCTGCCACCCTGTTCCGCCGCCGCTACTACGAGAACGGCAGTCACGCCGGCTTCATCATGCACATCACCGACGCGGTGCAGAACGAGGGGGACATCGCCAAGCTCAAAGAAGCCCTGCGCCAGAGCAAGGGCCCCGGCAACTTCCGCAACCTCTTGCTCTACACCCCGGGCGGCAGCAAGGACGGGGTCAAGCTGATCCCGGTGGCCGAGGTGGCCGCCAAGGATGACTTCCTCAGCATCAAGAACGTGAGCCGGGATGACCAGCTGGCCAGTCACCGGGTGCCGCCCCAGTTGATGGGGGTCATGCCCAACAGCACCGGCGGCTTTGGCGATGTGACCAAGGCCGCCCAGGTGTTCGACATCAACGAGATAGACAGCATCAAGGCCAGCTTGCTGGCGCTCAATTACTGGGCGGGGGAGGAGATCATCCGGTTTAATCCCTACCGACTGTCAGATCTGACAGGGCAGGCGGCATAGGCGAGGCTACAGTTACAACGAACATCTGGAGTTTGTGTATGTTCAAGGTGTCACGAAAGCCCCCTCACCGAGGGGGCTTTGTTTTACCTGACGTTCAGCGCCCTGACGCCCCGGGGCGGTGGCCCCTCAGCACCCGGCGCGCGCAGTCAAGACCCCGCCTCGCCTGCCCGCTTTATGTGTGGAAAACCATGCAGGTGAACGACGGGGGGAGGGGAACGGCTCCTCGCGCCAGCGTTGGCCGCGCGCGGGGTAGCGGATCCCTTTTGCGATCCTTCACTTTCTGTCAGATCCTTTCAGGCTTAATGGGAAAAGCACAGTTAGGTGCGGTTATATCCGGGTAGCAGCCTTGGCACTCGTCAATACTCTTAGACCGCCAGCTAAGCTGGTGAACTAGTTAGTTAAATCGGCTCGGTGAAGATTATACATAAAGAACCTAGGGGCGCTATTGCGCCCCCAGATTTTTTCCTATTCACTCGATATTGTCATACTTTGCTCGAGTGATATTGTTGCGACTTATGACCTGAATTTTCGGCTAGTTTGGATCGCAACGTAAATTAGTTCGATATCATGTACTTGTCAGCTGTCATCACTGTCTGAATCTATGCGATATTCTTTTAGCATATCTTCGATATATTTATCAAAGCGCTCAGGAATATAGTTTAGGTATCTATTTCTCAGAGTGTCTCTATCTTGCAATGTTGCATCAATAATTGCTTTTCTGCTTTCCTTGTCAATTTCTACGAAACTCCTCCAATCCGTTTTCATCTCATCCATAAGCCGAGTTTGAAATCTGCATCGGTAAAAGGTTTCGTCATTTTTGATAATGAACGTTCTAGGTCTAAAACCTTTTTCTATTTCAACCGTTGTGATGCCTTTAATATCTAGTGCCGTTAGTAGGTCTTCCCAGCTTAAAGATGATGTCAGAAGTTCAAATATATTTTGAGCTTGGAATTCATTCAAGAATGAAATTATGTGTCTAAACTGTATTGCCCCGCGAGCGGTTTCTCTCAAATTAGGTGTTGTAATAGATGCAAGGACGACAGCCTTTAAATCTTCAATTCGTTCAGAAAAATCGGCGTAACGTTTTCCTTCATTAGTTCGATTCTTGCTTTCAGATAGAAGCCTCTGGAATAATTGAGACCACTGCCCAATTAATGTGTCCTTAATATCATCAAGTTTCGAAAAACCAGTAACACTATTATTTGTCGTCCTATGTGTCAGAAAGTTTATAAATTCAAATATATACTTGGCAGTATCTTTCTTCTGAATAGAAGGAAACTCTATTTCACTCATCACCGTAGGCTTATCTTTGTTTTTTTCATATACGTGATGATCATGAAGGACTCTGTCATCAACAAAAGCATATACAGGAATGGATTTCTCAACTGCTTTAAGAATTTCTAACTGGGTGATAGAGAGCTTATCTTTGTTTTCAAAAATATCAGCTTTTGTCGACGAATTTTTTAAAAGATTGAAATCGATATCCTGTAGCAAAGCAGGAATTCCAGTTCCACCAAATCTAGGGCCAATTATGAGAACCACCATATCACAATTCGGAACTTCTTTTATGCAGCTCTCGTGAGTATGTGATCTAGGGTCATATAGAATATCCGAATAATCGCTCATTACAGGCTCATATCCAAGAGCAGTAATAAACGGGCGCAACTCAGACCTCACAACTCCCAAGTCGTAACAAGTTGATGATATAAAAACTCTTAATTTTGCCACACTCTATCCTCGAGACAGTAAACAGTGATTAGATGAATAGCGGTATACATACAATAATGTAGCTTTCCAAATAACTCTGTCCTATTTTTCATAATTGAAACTGAAAATAATTTTAAGATCATGATATTACCAGCGTATATTCGTTGTCTAGGAATATTCGCTTGACCCCCTGTTTTGGCTCTCCCTTTGCCATTGTGCGAAAACACAGCCAAGTAGTGGCAATGGTAAGCGCTACCAAACTTTGCTTTCCAGAACAAGTCTTGATGGCGATCATAGCCACTCAGATCACATAGTGCAGCCGGCCAAATATGTAGTGAGGAGGAACGATATAGAAGGGAAAGGAGAGGGCCTCCTGGTACTCATACCAGTAGGCCCTGACCAGTCCTATCACCAACTTTTTACTGCTGGCAGGCGGTGCAGGTGGGGGATCAACCTGTTCCAGTCGCGGTTGCCGTGGGTCGCGGGCTGAATATGGCGGGTCTTGTCGGCCAGGATGCGCTGGGCGGCGGCCAGGGTCATCGGGTATTCGTGGATGATGGAGTAATAGGTGCCGGCTTCACGGTGCTCGGCGACATCGAGGAGGGGATAGATGCGGCGGGCGGCCCCCATCATGTAATCGGCGGCGCGCCAGAGCCACGCCAGCGAATGCAGCTCGTCGTCGGTCAGCACGGTGAGAGGCAGCGGATGGGCGGCGGTCTCCCGGTCCAGTACATCGAGCACCCAGCGGCGAAACTCTTTGGCGAGTGCAGTACGGGAGAACATGGCGATCAGATGAGCACCGCGCAGGGAGAAGATCCGAACCTCTTTCTCGCTGCTACCATTGCCGAACCCCTTGACCGTCAAATTGACGGTCAAGGTCATGCAAGGGGTAAATTCGTCCGCGTTGCGGGTGTAGATGCGACTGACGGCATCTTCTCTGGCATAGCCAAGGGCTTGGGCGATCTGGGCGGCGGTCAGCCAGGGTTGGCCTTGATGGGGGATAACGGTGAACTGGGTGTCATGGAAGCGGATGCTGTTCATGGCTAGATCCTTTTGGTCGAGTGGATCGTCACCATTGACGCCAATCCTCTGGTGACGAACTGGACAGGGTTGGCGTACCGGGACCAAAAGAAACCGGCGCCCCGAAGGGCCCCTGCCCAGCCCGCCATAACTGAGATTGCGGGTACAACTGGGCCGCACAATAAAAAACACGCAGGGCGCGTGTTGTGCGCTTTTGATCGAACGGGACGCCAATCCCGGCAACGGATTTTGCCGTTGCCCGCGCAGTATCGCGCAACAGCGCGACACCAATCAACCCCAATAGTCCCCGATGCTCCCTTTTTGTCCCTTTCCGGCCCTCTGCGGCCCGCATCAGCGCTTATCAGGGAAAATCGGCGCCACCACCCGCCCAGCAGCACAACACCGCCGGCAGGGTACCGGTTCTACACAGGGAAGGGGACGTTAGTTTTGGGGGGCTGCAAACACTGTCTGAGCCCATTCTGACGCTCTGGGTAAGATATCGGCTTTAGCCAGTCACATTCCGCTTAGGTTCTACTGTTCCGGTTAGGCTTTCAGCTCAAAATTTGGCCACGCATCCTTGAACTCGGCAATATCTGAGACTGAAATTGTGCAGCCTGTTCTAGCGTTTTTGCCACCCTCCTCCCCTGGCCAGTACATTGTGTTCTCTTTGTCAATTTTGGCCCGTGGGTCGTTTAGCTTTTTTTGCTTACGTTTCAATAACTTCTTCCAAGAAGGAACATCCAGTACATAGAAGTCGGGAGGGGTAGAAAATTCCTTTTCTTGGTAATCAACGAACACTAAAAGATCTCCTGGTTGCGAGATGCCTTTAACACTTGGCCAAGATTGTTTTTGTTTTGACTTAACAGAGACGCGAAATAGGCCGTTATCAGCGTCAACAAGAAGATCAGTCTTCTTCCTGTTCCCGAGCGTTAACTGGCAATAAACACCACGCCGACACAATTCAGATGCAACGGCATATTCTCCTGCTAAACCAATGGCTTCTTTATCAACCACGACAACCCCCAGATGACTTGTAGATTGGGACTTAATGCTAGTGATGCAATATATGGCCTCGTTTGGGGTTTTATGCCTCTGTAGGCCTGTTGTCTAGGCTGCTCCCCACAAAATTTGATCTCCAACACCTTGGTATTGTGAGCGTGTATTTTTGAGGCGTTACGGGGTTGGTGCGTAACTGCGGACGGAGCCAAACGCCGAACGGTGATCCTCTCTGGGCTGCTTGCTATACTGTTTATTTATACAGTGACGCAGAGATTGCCAGCATGTTTGCTCAACTCACTCCCGATGCTCCCTTGTTGGAGCTGCCCTTGTTCCTCTCCCCGGTGGCCTGCGGCTTTCCGTCGCCGGCGCAGGACTACACCGAGCAGACCATCGATCTCAACCAGCTGTGTGTGGTGCACCCGGCGGCCACCTACTTCGTGCGGGCGGCCGGTGACAGCATGGTCGACCACGGGATCCGCGATGGCGACTTGCTGGTCGTCGACCGCAGCCGCAAGGCGCGTCACGGTAGCGTGGTGGTCGCCGCGGTGGATGGCGAGTTCACTGTGAAGAAACTGCAGCTTGAGCCCACCGTCGCCTTGCTCCCTGGCAACCGGGCCTATCGCCCCATCCATTTCAACGATGGGCAGGAGCTGGAAATCTTCGGGGTGGTGGCCTTTGTCGTGCACCAGGTGGACAGCCCATGAACAAGCGCTGCGCCGTCGCCCTAGTCGACGTGAACAACTTCTACGCCAGTTGCGAGCGGCTGTTTCGCCCAGACCTCAAGGGGCGGCCCATCGTGGTGCTCTCCAACAACGATGGTTGTGTGGTGGCCCGCTCGGCAGAGGCCAAGGCGCTCGGCATCAAGATGGGGGTGCCGTACTTCCAGATCCGTCAATTCTTCGAGGCCATGGGCGGGGTCTGGTTCTCCAGCAACTACGCCCTCTATGGCGACATGTCGAACCGGGTGATGACCATTCTGGAGGGGATGGCCCCGGCGGTGGAGGTCTACAGCATCGACGAGGCCTTTATTGAGTTGAGTGAGTCCTGGGCGGGCGACTTGGTGGCCTATGGCCGCCAGATTCGCGAGCGGGTGCAGCAGTGGACCGGGCTGACCGTGGGGGTCGGCATCGGCCCTACCAAGACCCTCGCCAAGCTCGCCAACTACGCCGCCAAGAAGTGGCCCGCCACCGGCGGCGTGGTGGATCTGCGGGATGAAGCGCGGCGCGCCCGGCTGATGGCGATCACCCCGGTGGACGAGATATGGGGCATTGGCCGGCGGCTCACCGCCAAGCTGGAGGCCCAGGGCATCAAGACTGTGGCCGACTTGGTCGCTGCCGACCCCAAGGCGCTGCGGCGCCGCTATGGCGTGGTGGTCGAGCGCACGACGCAGGAGCTGCGGGGGATCCCCTGTGCCGAGCTGGAGCAAGAGGCCCAGGCCAAGCAGCAGATCATCTGCTCGCGCTCTTTCGGCGAGCGCATCACTCAGATAGGCCCCATGCACCAGGCACTGGCGGGCTACATGGAACGGGCTGCCGAGAAGCTGCGGGGGGAGGGAATGTGCTGCCGGCACGTGACCCTGTTCATTCGCACAAGCCCGTTCAGCGACCGGGAGCCCTATTATGGCAACCAGGTGAGCACCAAGCTGGCCATGCCCACCCATGACACCCGGGCGCTGTTGGCCCTGATCCCGGAACTCCTCCCCCGCATCTGGCGCGACGAGCAGCGATACCAGAAAGGGGGCGTCATGTTGGCCGACTTCACCCCCGCCAGCATGCAGCAGGGCGACCTGTTCGCCGCACAGCAGCAATCCCTGCGCAGCGAGGCGCTGATGCAGGTCATCGACAAGATCAATCAGGGGCGGCTGGGGAAGGTCTACTTCGCGGCCCGCGGCCGTGACACCCGGGAGTGGATGATGAAGCGGGAGCAGTTAAGCCCCCGCTATACCACCGCGCTCGGCGAGCTGCCGGTGGTGAAGTGATGATGGCGGCGGGAGTCAGTACATCCGTTCGATCTGCTTGCCAAAATCCACCATCATCCATCCGGCGGCAAAAAAGCTGGCCCAAGTGAGGAACCCAATGAAGGTCTCCGGGATCATGGCCTGGATGATGGGCCACTGGTCAAACAGCCCTGGCGGAGTGGGGATTACCGCTTTGCCATCCGTCATAGTCTGGAGTCTGTTAAAAAGGCTTTCGAAAAGTTGCTGAAGCTTGAGCTCTCTGGCTCCCAGCGATAGAGCAAAGAGAGAGAGCATCATCAGCAGACCCCCCAAGAACTTCAACACCCCAGGCTCCATGACTAGTGAAGCAAGAAGGTTTTGTAGGCGTCCCAGCATGAGATCTCCCTACTGAAAGATGTAGCGGAGCAGTGTTGATGAGGTAGTCTTCTTATACGGTCCCACCGGGATAGAGGCCCACCACGTTTCAAATGACGGAGCGCCTTTCAAGGCATGAGGGGCTTGTAGGCTGACCACATCGTAAATGTTTTTTAACGTAGTCTGATCGATCGTTGTTTGAACTGGAACAAGCCAGACGTCGTAGCTATCAGGGCGTTCTTTTGCCACCAAACCAGGTGTGGTGAAAATGGCGCCACACTGCTCTGCGGTTTCGACACGATAGAATGGTGAGCTATCAAATGTAGTCAGACATGGGCCAAAATCTTGCTGGTCAAGGTACTCTGGCAGAAGCTGAACGACGATAAAGAGTGAGATCGGCAAAAGAATTACTAAATAGTACACATAAGAAATTGAGCGAAACATTGAAATATCCAATGGTGGTTAATGCAGGTAAAGTCACTGTATTCAGCCATGCCGGCAATATTTTAGCCACTCCCTGAATGGTTAGGCTTGGCATGGAATATCCGAAATTTCACCACCATTTGTCTTCGTCCACTTTTTGCCAGATGGCGCGTTTGAACTCCGAATCGCTCAGATTACCTTGGCTCATCGGGGGCTCATCAATCCAGCGAGTCAACGCACTGAACTCATCATAGGGAACCACAGGTGAGTGATGGGCACCCGGTGAGGTTTGGTGATGCTGTCTTTGGAGCAGAACCGCCGCATAGGCACGCTCACCAGGGGTGAGCATGTTAAGCCAGGTATCAATCTCATGTTGAGGCCAATGCCGCTCCAGGATGAGCCTGCAGCGCTTCTCGATGGCTTCGCTGCCATGTAACTGGGGTGTGTAGGCTGTTTGCTTATTGATCATCTGCTCTTCCCTCCATAGTCAGCGCCTTGATATGTGGCTTCATACTGGGCAGGAACTCCCGGACTTCTTCTGGCGATGGGGGATAGATGGCGGCATCCATCACCCAATCGATAGACTTGCGCAGTTCATCAAAGGCGATCTCGAAGTCAGCATCCGACAAATCGTTCCCAAAAGCCAGACTCCCTCGGGTCAGCACGGCACTACGTACTCGCATTCTGAGCTGTTCTTGGCGCAGCGCTTCTACATCAGCCAGCTTTTTCTCTATCTCGGCCTCCACCAGGGTCAGCATTTCCTTGCGACCAGTGCCCAACACACTGGCTGACCCTGGCGAGTTGCGGCTCACAATTAGCCGATCGCCGACCAGGCGCACATATTGGCCGTCGGCGTGGATGATGCTGCCGTGCAGCAGCAGGGCGGCGTTGCTCTCATCAAGCCCCATTCGGGTCAGCTCTTTAGCCAGAGCGGATCCTTCAACCCCCGATTTGGATCCTTTCGTACAGTTATTGACAGAACTCCGAGGGGGGCGGCTGCCGCCGCCTGAGGGCAACTCGCTGCGCTCGCCCACTGCAGGCTCGCGCTGCTCGCCCAAACCCGACCCGGTGACACCCTTGCGCACTATCTGCCAGCCCTCGGTGCGGGTGATGGCGGTGGTCTGGCCGATGTCAGTGATCACCCCCATCAGGCGCAGCACATCCTCGCCATACTTGTTGGCGGCTTCATCGAGGCGCTTGGAGAGGCGGATCAGGTGCTCCTTTCTGGGCAGGTCAATGCCGCCCATGGCGTCGATGAAGTCGCCCCAGCGGTTGTTGTCGGCGGCGGTGCGAGCGGCTTCGAGGATGCAATCCCACTCGATCACTTCGTCCCCCAGGCGGCGCAACTCGCGCCACACGCTCACGGCGGGGCCACCGATCTGCTGAAACTGGCGGATGCGCCAGCAGCTGGCCCAGGCGGCCACGGCGATGGTGGTGTGGTCGACAGGAGCCTCGGCCTCGTAGTCCATTCCGACCTTGTGGCCGTCGATGTTCTTGGCGATGTACTTGGCGATATAGCCGGTGGCGCTACCCTTGGTCGGGTCGATCACCTTCCAGTTCACCCTGGGGGTGATGGCTTTCACCACGGCCGGGCTGTTCACATCCAGCAGCCACTTGATACGCGGCATCTTGTTGCGGATGTTCAGTTCGGCCAGGGCATCGAGCTGGTCACCGTTGGGCATCTTGAGCTCGGCCCGTTCGGCGGCGGTGAAGTGGTAGGCAAGCAGGGTCAGAAAGTCGCGTTGGTGCTCGGGGTTGATAAACAGCAGGCAGTGCCAGTGCGGGGTACCGTCGTGGTGCGGCTCCACTACCCGAAAGCCGAAGGCCATGATCCCCTCACGGGCCAGTGCGGCCCGAAAGCGGGCCCACTGTTTGCACAGCAGGCGGTTGGTCTCGGTCGGGCAAGCACCGTTGAACTTCTCGTTCTGGTAGGTCTTGTTGGTATCTTTGCTGCCTTGGCGCCAGGCGTGAAAACTGGAGGGGGCGGTCAGGGTCAGGAACAGGCCAAGCTTGCCCTGCTCCTGAGCCATGTCTTCAAAGCCGCGCATCCTCACCATCAGTTCGTGACGACGGATAGCCGGATTGGCGACTGACGCCATGATGGCGTCAGCCAGATCAATCTCTTGCCCCAGCTCTTCGTTGACGGCGCTCATGCCTGCCATCCACGCCTGTTGTGCTGCCTTGCGCTGGGTGAACTCGCGCACCGCGTGGGCGCTGGCGTAGGGGCTGACCCCTTTGCGCACCTGGCCGGTGAGGATGGCGATGAGCTCGCAGTAGATGGCCCAGGCGCGGTTAATCTTGCGCAGCCACCAGGACTCATCAAGCAAGCGCACCAGCAGGCTGGCGGCGGCCCCTTCAAACTTGTCTACCTCGTCGGTCAGATCGTCGCGCTCTTGCTGGCTCAGTGGGCGGCCCAGCAGGCGTTCTACCTTGGTGCGTGGGTGAACCGGCAGGGTGGGGCAGAAGTGCCACGCCTTTGCTTGAGAGCTGATCTCAACCAGTAGCTCGGCGGCGGTGTACTCGTTGCCGGCCCGTGCCAGCAACTGCTGGCAGCGGCGCGCCCACTCGGCGGCGACCAGCTCACGGCGGACGTCGTTGCGCAGGTCGATCACCGGAACCGGGAACCGGTTTTGGGCGACGGCGCAGGCATCCACCATGCGGCGTAGCCAGATGTTGGCGGTCTTGTGGTTGGCCGGGTAGCGGTGCAGGTAGTGCTTGGCCAGCGGCTTGGCGACGTGCCACTCGATGCGGTCCAGTTGTTCCGCTGCGCCGACCATGTTGATGGCGTGGTGCCCGACCAAGTAGTGCTGGGGGAGCTGGATGCCGTGCAGGTTGGTGATGGAATCATTCATGTTCATCACCTCATCCACACAGGCCGTATTTGCTGCTGCACACTTCAACGTCGATTGCCCTGGTAACCAGGTCATAGGTCTTGCCACCGCGACCGGTGCGGGACCACTCAACGGCGTCATAGACAGACCCACCGATGACGTTGCCGCGTGGGCCCAGCATGCAAGCCCCCCTGTATGCCTCGGCATCCACAACATAAGTGCGATGTGGCAGGCGGGCGTTGATTCCCAGCTTTGCCTTTTCTCCTAGCGGCTTGAACTGGCGGCGGTCAACGTGGCCAACCATCATCCAATGCATCCAGCGGGAGGTCATCGCGACCAACTGCTCCCACCGTGCCACACGCTCGATCTCTTCCGGCCAGCGTGCTGCGATCTCTGCCAGCTCGTTTTTGGTTACCAGAATGCAGGGCATACAGCCCACACGGCCCATTCCCTGGGAGTAGAGCGGATTTGGTTTGATGCCAAAATAGCGATAGAGGGCAAATACATCGGCGGCGGTCCACTGATGGATCGGCATGAAGTTGAACAGATGGCCAGATTGATCTCGCTTATCCTCAGAGAATCGGTCGTAGGTTGCCCGCTTCTCTGATTCATCCGCCCGAACGCCAGACCACTGCACGACATCGCGGCCATCCTCTAACAGCGGAGCAAGCACTTTGTCGAATACCACCTGCATTTTCAGTTCATCGGTGCAGAAGCGTTGACGCCCCATGGGAAAGCTGCCGTGCAGCAACGCCATATCCAGGAACGGATTTCCGGAGCGTTGCAGGGCCGACAAGGCCGCATCAAGCGGAGTGTCGAACTCACCCCAACCGAGCGCCTGGGCGCGATTGCGCCACAACTCAGCAAACGCCGTATCGGCGCGCGCCAGCGAAGGCATGACGATGCCGCGATAGGCACCCGCCATCACCGTCTGCTTACGCTGCCAAGCCTTGGTAATCTTTTCACGGCGCTTGACGAACAGCTCCTGCGGGTATTCTGCCGAGACAATCTCAACCGGATCGCCTCCCCGTTGCAGATGCAGGGTTTTCAGATGCTGCAGAGTGATCGGGTGCTCGTTGCCGGTATCGGCCGCTACCGAGCGATAGTTGTCGCCGAAGATGGCGCGGGCCAGCAACTCGGTTGCTCCGCTATCCTTGCCGCCGGAGTTGTTGATGATGACCTGGTGGCCATCGTCAATGCCGAACTCTGCACAGTAACCGCGGTATGCCTTCAAGACTTCGGCGACTTTGGCGGCGATGTCGCTGATGTGCAGTGCTGGTGCAGCTGCAAGATTACTTTTGACTTGTTCCATCACTTGCACACCCCGCATTTACGTTCTGCATACTCGTTGGGCTGCAGGTAGCGGCCGCAGTCGCTGCAGGTCGGTACCAGCTCCATGTCGGCAAGCCGATCAGACCAACAGGTGGCCTCGCAGAAAGAGAGGCTGGTGAGGCGATGGCCGGCCAGGATGACCGGGCGCACATGGCCGAACTCGCCGCAGCAGCTGCAGCGCATCGAAATGCGGGCGGCTTCCTGTTTCACCACGGTTTCGCTGGCGGCGCGGGCCAGTGGCCAGCAGGTTTCGACGCAGTATGGATAGGCGCGGCGACCGTGCCGGCCGGTGACTGGCAGGCAAACAGCCATCTGGCGGCACTTGGTGCAGGGCTCCAGGGTGACCATTTGCGATGGTGCAGGGCTGGTTGCAGGGCGCACGACGCCCAAAGCCGGGGCAAGCCCGGCTGGTTTCTGGTGAGTCATTAGATGGCGCCTCCGGTGTAGAGAGACTGGACTTTGCTCGATGCCTGACGGGCGGCCTGACGGGCTTGGCGGCACAAGGTCAGATGGGTTCTGGCCGGCGTGCGCTGGCCATGGGGGCCATCTGCGCGCAGGTCTACCAGGTCAAGCTGCAGGCCGTGCAGGCGTGCTTCGGCGTTCAGCATTTTGTCGACCCACTGGTCGATCAGCTGTTGGTGGCTCATCTGATGGTCTCCCCCAGTCCGTGGTCTGCCCACCACTCGGCAATCTCTTTGGCCAACGCAACCTCGTTGCTGCCCAGCGCCAGCCAGTACACGGCGCGGATGGCGCCAAGGGCCAGCAGCTCTTGGGCGATATTGCGGTTTCGGCGGGCATCGCTGCCCGAGGTGTTGAATTCTTCCTGGGCGACTTCCCAGTGCTTGGTCAGCTGGCTGACCGGTGCCGGCGGCTGCATGTGAGCTGGGCCAGATTCGCCACCGCCCAGCTCATCGAGCGGCGGCTCCAGTTCGAACAGGTCATCACGCATGCCGGCCCCCTTTGGTATTCAGGTTCAGCCAGAGCGAGCGCCAGGCATGTGCATTGGCGGCGTGGTGCTGTGCCGCAATGTCGTCGGAGCGAGTCATATTGCGGCGCCGTGCCAGTCTGGTCAGATGCCAATGGCACTCCTTCACATTGCGTAGCGCGTTCGAAATCGCTACATTGCGCATATCAGTTACCTCAGTTGCTGATGGAAACCCCGCTGGTGCGTCAACACCGATAGCGGGGTTTTTTATTGGCCGTTCCTGGCCGCTCTTCTCAACGCCGCGATGCGGCCTTCCAATGTGCTCGCCTTCTCGTTAAGCAAGGCGCGCTGCTTGTTCTGGTGTTCTGCCTGCTCCCGCTCGCTGCCGGTCGGCACGTCGCGGCCAGTGGGGCGGTGCCATTCACGGCGGTCCAGCACGCCGCCATCAAACTCGTGCAGCGTGGCGAGCAGCTCCCCTAGGGCGAGGCGAAGTGCCTCCTGTTGTTCAATGTCGAACTGAGCCAGCTCGCGGCCGCCGTAGGTGGTTGATAGCCCGGCGGCGTAGCAGATCACGGAGCGAGTCCGGGCCGGCAGGCGTGACCAGCGGCTGGCCGCCCCATTGCGGCCAAACAGGCCGCGCATCTCTGCCAGCGCCTTGTCTTTGGCGCTTGGCTGTTGAACGAGCTCGATAACCTGTGCGGTGTTCATGGGGTGGCCCTCCGGTTATGCCTGCAGCAGCCTGGCCAGCCAGTGGCGGCGCGGCTAGCAAGCGGGCTGGAAGCGCAGCGCGCCGCGGCGGCCGTGCTGGTCTTCCAGATAACTGCCATCAAAACGGGTGGTGTTGCGCAGCACCGGCTCGTCGCTATCGGTGACGACCGTGGCGCGGGTGAACAGCAAAAACGGCAGCGGGATCAGCCCGGCTTGTTCGGCGCGAAGTCTGCTCATTGGGCCACCGCCTTCGTCCTGCGTGGGACAATGGGCAGCACAATGGCCGGATTGGGCATGGCACTAGGGCTGATGGTCGCGATGATCTCGAACCCTGCCTTGAAGGTGTGGCCGCATTCCACGTTGCTGCACTGGTAAGTGGCAATGCCGCACAGCGGGCTCATGCGGGTGGAGGTGCGGGTGCTGGCGCGAGATCCGCAATGGGGGCAAATCAATCTCATGGTCTGGTCTCCTATGCGCCGAGGGCTGCGCGGGCCATGTCGGCAGCACACGCAAGACCAGGGACGGCGTGAAAGCGGTCTTCGACCTCAGTAGCCAGCAGCACAAGATGCTCGATGCCAGCCCAGATGCCGGTGACGACAGTGTTTCGGTTGGTTTTGGTGACACGATGACCAGCGAGCAGGGTGGTCGCCTGAGCGGTAACCCCCAGGATCTGGGCGCCGGCATTGAGCGCCTGCTGGGCGCGTGCCTCGGGGGCGAGGGGCGTTGTGGCTGGCAGCCGAACCGCTGTCAGTTGGCAGTCAAACAGCAGACCGTCAAACAAGGTGTCGTCACCGGTGGCGTGATAGATAGCCACCAGATCCCGGGCGGTGAGCTGATGAGGCTGGGCCGGGTTCAGTTTGTTGCGCAGCAACTGCTCGCCAATACCGGCAGCGCGTGCCACTTCTGCAAGGGAGTGAACGGCGGCAAAGCGGGAGCAGGCGGACTCAAAATGCGGATGTTTGCTGCAAGTTTGTTCAAACATGGCTTTCATCCTTCTGCTTGCGCGACACTTTGGGACGACGCACAGGGGCAGGAACAGGCTCAAGACCCGGCTGATTCATGGCCTGCTGGGTGTAGAGCACCAGATTGATCAGCACTTTTTCAGCGCGACCCTGCTTGGGCATGATGGGAATGCGCCCGGCCCGCACGTAGTTCTCCACCGTGCGCTGGGTCAAGCCGGTGCGCTCGGAGAAGCTCTCGACCGTGCAAACCGGGGTATCAATATGGATGGGGGCGATGATCATGGATGGTGCCTCCTGCTCGGTCAGTTACGCGCAGTCTTGCGCGGTGGGGGGCTGATCGGCCTTCAACTTGCCACCGGTCAGCACTTCGATTTGGTAGGCACGGCCTTGGGGAACGTTTTGGCCCCACTGCGAAATTGCGGCCTCTGAAATGTTCAACTTCTTCGCCAGCTCAGCTGCGGAGCCAAAGTAGTTGATGGCATCGGTTTTTTTCATACAACCTCTATGCAACCTTAAGTTTTGATAAGCGAATCGTAACTTATGGTTTTGCTTTAAGCAACCTTAAGGTTTGAAATAATGAACCCTAAGGTTTGATGTCGAAAGTTAAGCTAGGTTAATGCACATCTCAGAACGAATTTTCAGTAGAAGGTCAGCCCTTGGCCTATCCAAAGCTGCGTTAGGCAAAGCTATTGGCATAACCGGCGTTTCGGTAGGAAAGTGGGAGTCTGGTCTGAACCAGCCGAAAGGCCGCTATCTCAATGACTTAGCGGCAGCGCTGGGGGTGACTGTTGACTGGCTGTTGACCGGTGAAGGGGAGGCGACAGCACGGCCTTCTCCAGAAGCCATGCCTGGTTATCACAACGTCGAGCCGGCGGTGATTCCCCAGGGGAACCGTATCCCGATCCTCAGCTATGTGCAGGCAGGGAACTGGCGCGAGATTTGTGAGCAGGCCACCACCTTTGATGGCAATGTCGAATATGTGACGGCCAGCGTCGATATCGGGCCCTGTGGCTTTGGCCTCTGGATCCGGGGCCATTCCATGACCCCGATGTTCAACGAAGGGGACCTGGTCATCATCGACCCCGATGAACAACCCCGGCCGGGTGACTATGTGGTCGCCAAGAACGGCAGCGAAGAGGCCACCTTCAAAAAGTACCGGCCCCGCGGCATCGACGAGAGCGGGCAAGAGGTCTTCGAGCTGGTACCCCTCAACGACGATTTCCCCACCATGCACTCCGATCGACAACACATCCAGATCATCGGCGTGATGGTAGAGCACAGGATTTTCAGAAAACGGCAGGTAGGACGTTAAAACTTTTAATAAAAATGACTCATCAGGGAGCATTCCGTGTATTTAACAGAAAATTTTAATCGGGTGTTTTTTTTACTAAGTAGTATACAGAAATTAACTATTGAATCTAATGCTACTGTAATTATAAAGACCTTGCCTGCAGCGGTGAATGCACTTCATGTTTTAAAGGAAAGAGTCTCAAAACTTAATAAAATAAATAATGAGATTATTTTTTTAAACTGCTACATAGAACAGTTCTCTATAGCAGCTGGCAAAATAGTCAATGATGTTTTGATGGGCGCATATAAAAAGAATGACGTATTCTCAATGGTGGAAAGTAGTAATAATGAATCCACATTTTTCTTTGAGGCATTAAATTTTTTTGCAAATGTCGATGTGAAAAACAACGATAATGGGTTGTTAAATCTAGACGATGATGTAATTTTGGGTGCAATACGAAGCATGAGGAACTATCAGCGTTCAGGCGGAAGTTCTGAATTTATCTCCTTGGTTAAAAATGAGTTTGATAGTCATTATGACAAACAAATCCAGTATTACACTGGAAGGCTAGATGCTATAGTTAAAGATAAAGAAGATGATTTCTTGTCATTAAAAAAATCTGTTGTAGAGTTCGACGAAAATTATTCATCAAGACTAGATGAGCTGAGTAAAAAAGCCGAGGCTAGCAATAATGAGTTGGCTCAGTTGACAGGAATGGCTCAGGCACTATTGGACTCATCGGAAGGTATTCATTCTGGCCTTAATCGTAAAGCTATGGCTGACGCATTTGAACAAATGGCGAAAAGCTTGATTGTTCCGATATCGACATGGGCCATTGTTTTCATTTTAACGCTACTTTCTATATTTGGAATTGGCATTTATTTCTATAGTGATTCCAGTAGCGGACTAGATACCGCAATATTACTTTCTAGAATATTTATTATTTCTCCATTGGTGTGGTTGGCATGGTTTTCAGGGCGACAATATGGTCATGCCTACAAAATGAGACAAGATTATCGCTATAAAGATGCAGTGGCTAAAGCTTATCACGGATATAAAACAGAAACTGGTAATGAGCATGGGGAAATGCATGCCCATCTTCTAAAAAATATCATTGAGCATTTCTCTGATAATCCAGTGAGGCTATATGATAAATGTGAACCATCCATGCCAATTGAGGAATTTTTGAAAAAAATATCACCTGAGCATATATTGGATATATGGAAAACAACACAAAATAAAAATAAGGAGCAGAGTGATCACAATATGAAGCCTAGTAAGTAACCATTAAACGAAAAAATGTTACTTTCATGGCTTACCTTTATGCCCCTAAGTTGCTGGACTGGGAGAGGATTATAGCCATTGGGGAACATAAATGTGGCCAGAAATAGTTGTCCCGAAGTCAGAAAAACTTGCCATATATTCATCTCTCATTATGCTTCACCTTGCCCTGCGGTCTAACTGAGTAATCGATGTAACTGGGGAAAAAATGCTCCGAGCGCACCTCACTATGTATCTTCCCGCCTCTGCCAAATACTGCCAATTTCAGTGGGGTGCTGTATATCATCACAGTCCATTGTGGAGGGGCTATGGCAGTAAGAAAACAAGCATCTGGAAAGTGGCTTGCCGAGATTTACCCAGAGGGGCGGCCAAGCAAGGCAAACCCCACCGCGCCGAGGGTGCGCAAGCAGTTTGCCACTAAGGGGGAGGCTCTGGCGTTCGAGCGTTTTGTGCTGGACCCGGACAAGGGCAAGCCTTGGCTGGAAGGGCAGGGAGAACCTACCGATGGTCGACACCTCTCCGAGTTGGTCGAACTCTGGTTTGGTCGCCACGGCCAGAGCCTGCGTGATGGTGAGGCTCGTAAATCCAAGCTACTGACCGTCTGCCAGTCCCTCGGAGACCCGCTGGCGGTAAACTTTACCGCTCGTGATTTTGCTGCCTACCGTGAAGCTCGCCTCTCGGGCGATATCACCGATCGGCGGGCCATCAATCAAGAGAAGCAGGGCGTCACACCTAATACAGTTAACCGCGAACATGCCTACTTGCGTGCAGTGTTCAACGAGCTGAAAAGGCTAGGGGAGTGGCAGGGGGAAAACCCCCTCGATGGTCTGCGAGCGTACAAGGTGGCCGAGGCCGAGCTCGCTTTTCTCTATCCTGATGAACTCAAGCGCCTGCTGGTCGCCTGTGCTGAAAGTCCAAATCCCGACCTGCTGTTGGTGGTTAAACTCTGCTTGGCCACCGGTGCCCGTTGGTCTGAGGTGGAGGAGCTGACCCAGTCTCAGGTATCCCCCAATCGCATCACTTTCACCCGTACCAAGAGCAAGAAAAGCCGCAGCGTGCCTATCAGTCCCGAGTTCTATGCCCAGTTGCCCAGAAAGCGCGGCCGCCTGTTCGGTGATTGTTATCGCGCCTTCGAGATGGTGGTCGAACGGGCAGGGCTGGAACTGCCACCGGGGCAGAATACCCACGTTCTGCGCCACACCTTCGCCAGTCACTTTATGATGAACGGCGGGAACATTCTGGTGCTGCAGAAGATTCTGGGTCACTCCACCATCGCCATGACCATGCGCTATGCCCACTTCGCCCCTGATCATCTGGAAGATGCGGTTCGTCTAAATCCTCTTTCTGTTTGTGGTTTAGAATAATCCGGGTGGGGTTGAGGCTGAGGGGGTTCTGATGAAGGGAACCAGGTCTGATATCGAGTTGTGTGAAGCCCTCTCAGGGTTTTTCGTGGATAACGAAGTGGACTATCGCTACATCGCCAAAGTAGCCAAAGCATTTCCCATAGAGCATGTGGAAAAAGTGTTGTTCGAATGGGTTGCCCCTGTTTGTTACACTAACATGTTGACCCCTGTCCCTGAGATTTGGAGCGGCTTTGAGAGGGATCGGCTTTGGCTTGATATCCAAGCCCTGCTGAAAGAAGAATCCAACGCGGGTCTTCTTAAAAAAACCACCATCAACTTGCGGCAGTTTTATCTGCGTCGGGAGTATGCCGAGGAGTGGGGAAAGCTGCAGAGAATGCTGTCCGGTGGGGGCTGAAAGTGGCGACAGAGTGGCGACAAAATTTTAAATGGGTGGTCATTTTTAGCTGTCATTGGTTCACTAACTCTTTGATTTTTATGTAAGTGATTGTTTTATCATAGGGCTGAATCAGATTTAAAATCCCTCGACGTTCGCGTCGTGCCGGTTCGATTCCGGCCTCGGGCACCATTAAAATCAAAGACTTACAAAGGCCGCTAGCAATAGCGGCCTTTTTGTTTTCTCCCAGTGTCCACATTTGATCCACACAGATTTATTCCGGTAGCTCGTCGAGTTTCACCTCGAGCTGCAGGCGGTTGGTGTATCCCTGGTTGGTGAGGTCGTGCACCACCGGGATGAGCTGCCTGTTTCTCGTCTACTAGAGGGTTGAGCTACTAAGGTGACCCTCGTTGCTTTCTCTAGAGTTCCGAGATGATGGTCGACACTTCTTCGGCGCCATTTCTTATCTCTTGCATCACTTTCGCAACGTCATCGATCTGCCTTTGTCCATGGATGGCGCCATCTGCCGCGGACTGGATCTGTTCGCTGACCTGATGGGTGAGCTGCTGATTCTGGCTGACCACGCTTGCGATCTCGTTAGTGGATTGAGAGGTTCTTGCCGCCAGTTGACGAACTTCATCCGCCACGACGGCAAAGCCTCTGCCTTGTTCACCGGCTCGCGCGGCTTCGATGGCGGCGTTGAGTGCCAGCAGGTTGGTCTGATCTGCAATGCTGCTGATGGTTGAAACGATGGCAGTGATATTTTGAGATTGGGCATGCAGCTTGCTCATCAGCGTACTGGCATTTTCCATCTGGGTGACGATGTTGTCCGAGGTGGAGACGACGGTGGTCAGCATGTCCTCACCCTTGATGGCTGAAGCTTTGGTAGTGACGGAGGTTTCGTTGGCCACTTTGGCCACATTTTGCACTGCCTGATCTTTTTTGATTTGCGAGGTGATGTCGGAGGCAAACTTGATGACCTTGATCACCTTGCCATGGCTGCCCCGGACTGCGTTGTAGGTCGCTTCCAGCCAGATTTCATGACCCTGTTTGTCAAAGCGCTGAAAGCGCCCCGATTTGAAGCTTCCCTGAGCCAGTTCCTGCCAGAAATCTGGGTGTTCCCGATAAAACAACTCATCACAGAACATGCGATGCTGACGACCTCTTATTTCATCGAGTCGATAGCCCATGGTGTCGAGAAAATTGCGGTTGGCGTTGATGATGACGCCAGTTGGCTCAAACTCGATGACCGCAAGGGAGCGATCCAGCGCTTCGAATATCGCTTTCTGCGTCATGAGCTGATCATGTTGCAAGGTCACATCGGAGGCGATTTTAACGACTTTGATGACCTTGCCATCCTGACTGACCGGGAAGTAGGTTGCTTCCAGCCAGATTTCCTGGCCGTGCTTGCCGACTCGCTGGAAGGTGCCGTGCTGGTTGTGACCATTGGCCAGATTTCTCCAGAATTCCCGGTAGGAGGGAGAGTCCGAGTCCTCTTTTCGACAGAAGATGGCATGGTGCTGCCCCACGATCTCCTTGAGGCTGTAGCCGACGGTGCTCAGAAAAAGCGGGCTGGCATCGAGGATATGGCCATCGGGAGTGAATTCGATCATGGGGAGATGGGCATGCATGGCGTGGTTCAGCGCCTCGCTCTGCAAGGCTCTTGCTCTCTCTGCAACCAGCTCTTGTTTCAGTTTCGTGTTAAACATAAGTACTCCCCAGCCAGGTAGTAATTGTGCATGTGCCATGAGCCTTCAATCCACTTTTTACACCTTAGTAGGTATAAGGCTTCATTTGTGAGTGTAACAGACGCCGACAACTGACTCAGGTTACTCCATACAAAAATCAGGCCTAATACACCATGGTACGCCAGCGGATGGTGTTGCCCCCTGGGCTGGGCACCTGCCGATACTGAGCTGATGGTCAATATGGCTGGGCGTTGGCGGCGTCTCACACCAAGCTGAAAAGCTGTCCCTATAAGTCCGGCATGGTAAAGGTGGTAGCACCGATGAGGGTAAGGCGTGGTGGTTTGAGGGGGCAGCTGGGGCCTTTTTGTGCAGTTTGCATCGCATTTTGCGCGCCTTGAGCGGACCTTGTGGCAAGTTGCTCGCTTTGGGGGGCGGGAGAGGGGGAAAACCAGGCCGTTTTTCCTGGCTTGGGTTTTGCTTGAGTCGACAAAACGGATCGGCTCTCTGCAGCTCAATGCCTTGCTGCGATGGCCCAATGACGCTCTGCTACCAGGATGAGGTGATGCCATGGCTACTGCACAAGGACTCTTGCAGGACACCGCCTTCGACCAGACCGAGGCACATGCGGTGTCGCATGCGCCCCGAGGAAGGCATTCGGTCAAACGGATGATGATCCTGGGGGGGATCCTGGTGGCGGTGCCGCTGGTCGTGGCATCCATCGTCTCCTTGTGGAGCAGCCAGGCACAGCTGCGCGCGCAGGAAAAGGTCGAGCGCTTCAATCAGGCTCACCTCATCTTCAAGGAGACGCGCTATGACCTGGTGAATATTCAGCAATTCATCACAGATGCTGCGGTGACCGGCAACACGGAAGCGAGCCTCGCCGAGGCGGCCACGTTCCGTGACACCGCCCTGCAGAACATCAATACCCTGATGCGCAGCCTGCCGGACTTGAGCGACGAACTGCTGCCGTTGCAGGAGACGATCAAGGGGCTGTATGACAAAGGGATGGCCATGGTGGATACCTACAGTCGCCAGGGCCAGGCGGCGGGTAACCTGATGATGAGCAGCCAGGGTGGCTTTGATCAGATGGTGATAAGCATCAACGAGCGGCTTGAGCGTATCGATCATCAGCTGGACAGCCAGCTTAGCAGTGCTGTTGCCAGCCGTGATGAGGCCAAGGAACTGGCCCTGCTGATGGGGCTGGTGGCCGGGCTGGTCTCCCTGCTGTTCGTGGCGCTGGCCTATTTCATTCAGTACCGTCACCTGATGCGCACCCTGGGCGGCGAGCCGGATTATGCTGCGCGGGTGGCCGCCGAGATTGCGGCAGGCAACCTCACCGTGACCATCCAGACCCGTTCGGCAGACAATCACAGCGTGCTCGGGGCCATGCGGTTGATGGCGGCGCAGCTCAGCCGCCACATGCGCCAGATAGACCTGCGGACCCGGCAGCTGGCCCAGTCTTCCTATCAGATTTCCGATATCTCGAGAACCATCACCGACGCGTCTCACCTGGAGCAGCACCACTCGGCGGAAGTGACCCGCGCCAGCAACGATCTCTCCTGTGCGGCCGAGGCGGTTTCCGGCTTGGCAAGCCAGGTGGGGCAGCAGGCGGAGCTTGCCTATCAGAGCGCCCATCGCAGCACCCGGGTGATGAGTGAAAACATCGAGGAGATGCGCCACGCCGTGACCGAGGCTCAGCAGGCGGAGCAGAAGACCCGTCAGCTGAGCGAGGCGAGCCAGCGCATTCAGGTGATCACCCAGTCCATCACCGCCATCACCGAGCAGACCAACCTGCTGGCCCTCAACGCCGCCATCGAGGCGGCCCGGGCCGGGGAGTATGGCCGCGGCTTTGCGGTGGTGGCCGACGAGGTGCGCAAGCTGGCCAACAATGCCGGTCAGGCCACCAAGGAGATCAACGAGATCGTCACGACCCTGAGCCGGCTCATCGGCGAGAACGAGAGCTCGGTGAAGAGCGTCATCGCCCGTACTCACCTGACCATGGACAAGGCACACGAGGCGAGCCTGTCCATCAACGGCCTGATGACGGAGATCGAGCGCAGCGTCGGCGCGGCAGATCAGATCCGCGGCACCAGCGACGAGCAGATGGGCAAGCTCTCCTCGCTCAATGCCCATCTGCACGACCTGCTGCATGCGCTCTCGGAGAACACCGAGAAGGTGCAGACCACCG
This sequence comes from Aeromonas sp. DNRA1, assembly GCF_963888745.1. Classification (NCBI taxonomy): domain Bacteria; kingdom Pseudomonadati; phylum Pseudomonadota; class Gammaproteobacteria; order Aeromonadales; family Aeromonadaceae; genus Aeromonas; species Aeromonas sp. DNRA1. The sequence continues at coordinate 813,509 of NZ_CAWPKQ010000002.1, forward strand.
GGATCATCAGCCGCACCCTCTATCAGGAGTCGAGCCAGCTGCGCGACATCATGGAGCAGTTCCGCTTCGAGGCCGATAGCAAAGCCGATCGCACCGAGCACGAGCTGCGCCGGGCGCCGCGCATGTACCAGCACATGATGGTGAAGGTGCTGGCCGGGGGCGGGTTCCACGAGTCGATCACCGAGGATTTCAGCGTCACCGGCCTGCGGCTGCGCACAGTGCAGCCCCTGGCTCTGGACAAGTGCGCCGAGGTGGAGCTCAAGATCTACACCCCCAAGCCCTCCATCGATCTGTATCGCAACCAGACGCCGTTGGCGATCAAGGCCAGGGTGATGTGGTCCCGTCAGGCGGAAGAGGGCGAGGTATACGGGCTGGAGTTCATCGAGGTGGCACCGCAGGCGCGCAGCCAGCTGGAGGCCTGCTTCAAGCACTATGCGCTGGAGCCGACCTATACCGGCTGATGCCGTGTCGAGCCCGACAGGTGGATGGCGACAGGGTGCCGAGGGCAATTTAGAGAACGAAGACGAGATGATGAAAGAGGGGAGCCTGGGCTCCCCTCTTTATTGTTGGGCTGACAACCCAGGGTGTCAGCCCTTATCCGGCGCGCAATCGCGCTTTTAGAACTTGTAGAGCCAGGAGACGGCGGTGAAGTAGCCGTTGTAGTCCTGGTTCAGGTTGCCGAGGTTGCGCTCTTCGCCGGTGTAGAGGTAATCCACGTCCTGGAAGTATTCGTAGCGCACATCCCAGCGCAGCGAATGCTGCTTGGTCAGCTGATAGAGGGCGTAGCCTTCCAGCCGGTGCTGCTTGCTGGTGAGATCCGGGTAGTCATAGCCCTTGCTGGCGTTGGTTTTGCCGCGGCCATAGGCGAAGCTGTAATCGAGCCCGAGCTCGAGATCCCGGTCAAACGCCTTCTTCTGGGTGAGCCCGAGCCCGAGGGTGGTGATCTCGTCGCGCACCGCCGTGCTGTAGGGATCCCAGTCAGGTGCACCAGTGTAGGCGTGGTTCTGGCTGGAGGTGATCCATTGCAGGTTGCTGAACAGGTGGCCGCTCAGGTTGTCGTCGAACTGCTGGTTGAGGGTCAGGTCGATGCCATAATCCTTGCCCTCGCTGCGCCCTATGTCCGGCTCCTTGTAATCATCTCTGGCCCACCACCCTTCGAGGCGGGCATCCATCCCCTCGCTGAACTGATAGCCGAGATCCCCCCTGAGTTCGACCCTGTCCCTGTCCGCCAGATAGAACTGGCGCAGGGTCGGGCTGCCGTTGCCACCGGCGCTGTCGTGGCGCCAGTCCGAGCCGTCGCGGGTGCTCCAGGCAAGCTTGCCGCCCAGTTGCAGCGCCCCGGCCGGGCGGTAGCGCCCCTTGAGGAACAGGGTGTGCTCGTCGGTGTCCTGCCGGTCGGCCTGCTCGCGCTGATCGGCCTTGTACTGATAGCCGGTGGTGAGCTTGACCGAGCGGCTGAGCCGGTAGTCGGCCGCCAGATCCGCCTTGCTGCGGGTGCGATCGCTCTTGCCGCGCTGCTTGCCGACCACCGCGTATTCATCGGACTTGTCCTTGCGGTCCCGATACTCGCCGCCGGCGCGCAGGGTGAGATCCCGGCCAAAGCGGCCTACCCACTTGGCGTCGGCCTGCAGGGTGCTTACCTCGCCGTGGAAGTCATCCTGGGTGATGGGGGCGTTGCGAAACGCGGTCAGGCTGCCGTTGGAGGTGGCCTGGCTGGTGAGCACGCGGCCGGTCAGGCTCTGCCGGTCCCAGTTGTACTGGCCGGAAAGGCTCAGCTGGTGGAAGTTGTTGTCCGGCTCGTAGGCGCGCTCGTTGTCGTAAGGGTCGGCGACGCTGCCATAGTAGAGCGCCGTGTCATCGGTACGGTAGAGGGAGCCGTTGTAGGCGAGATCGACCAGCCAGCCTTCTCCCAGGTAGCTGACACCGCTCTTGACCAGAGTGGTCGAGCTGCCGTCGACGGGCTTGGGCAAGAGGCCTGGCCCGCTGCCGATGCCGGGCACGCTCGACTGGTAGTAGGCGAGGGTGGCCTCTTTTTTCTCATGAGAAAAATCGGCGTAGGGGCGCCACGGGCTCTTCGGTGTATAGGCGAGCCCGGCGGTCAGCTTCTTGCGCACCACCTCCTTGTCGAACTCGGCCAGCGACCCCTGGGTCAGCGGGCTCTCGCCCGGCTGATAGACGCTGCGGCCGTGGCTGTTCCAGTAGAAGGGGGATTCCGAGTAGCCCAGCCGGGCACGCATACCGTCGTAGTGGCCCTGTTCGGTCGCCAGGCTGAAGCGCTCCATACCGAGGTTTTTTACCTCCAGGCTGCCGTAGCGGGAGCCTTCTCCCCGGTATTGCAGGTCGGCGTTGAAGATGCCGAGCATGCCGCTGTCCTGCTGGCTGGGCACCCAGTTGCGAAAGCGGGTGGCGCCATCGTCGTTGGCATAGCCGGCACCCAGCCCTACCTCGCCAAACCAGCCCTCATCGCGCTCGCAGGACTTGCAGCTCCAGCGCTCGGTCTTGGCCGGTTTGCTCTGCTGCAGGGCGTAATCCCCGACTGCCAGCGGCTCCTCGGCCGCCTGGGCCGAGCAGACCGCCAGCAGGGAAAGCCAAAGTGTTGAGTATTTCATGACTTCTCTCCTCAGCGCCGCAGTGATTGACCGTTGGGATGGTTGGTCCCGTGGATCTGGTTATGACAGTTCAGGCAACTGCCGCCACGCACCTTGAGATCCCCCTCGGGGATGGAGACGTTGGCATGGGGCACGCTGTGACACTCCTGGCACAGCTGGGGTACCCGCTTGTTGAGCAGCGCCTGGTTGATGGAGCCGTGCGGGCTGTGGCAGAGGGAGCAATCCTCGGTCACCGGTTCGTGTTCCCACAGGAAGGGGCCCCGTTTCTCGGCGTGGCACTCGTAGCAGCTCTCGTTGAGGCTGGGCTGCTTGAGGCTGGCCTCGTTCTGCGACTGGTGCGGGTTGTGACAGCTGGAGCAGGGTAGCTCGCCATTGAGAATGGGGTGGCTGGTGCGCTTGTGCAGATCGGCCTTCTGCTGGGCGTGGCAGCTGGTACAGGTCTCCACCTGCAGCTTGCTGTCCATCACCGGATCCTTGGCCTGGTGCAGGCTGTGGCAGCTGGTGCAGGAGACATCCTCCACCGCGTGAGCACTGGCATGCCAGCCCATCCGTTGGGTATCGGTGTGGCAGGAGAGACAGACGCTGTTCTGCTTCTCCACCGGGACCGGCGAGTCGGGGCCGAAGGTGATCATGGGTTCCCGCTTCTGCCCCTTGCGGGGATTGCGCGGGTGGTTGCCGGCGGGGCCGTGGCAAGCTTCACACTGCTTGTCGGCCATCGGCCCATTCTGGTTACCGAGGTTGCCGTGCACATTGTGGAAGATGCCGGTGGCGGGCTTGCGCGAGTCGGCATCGTGGCACTTGAGGCAGGTATCGGCCCCCTTGGGGGAGTATTTGCCCTGGTCGAATTTCTGGTCGAGGGTGGCCTCGACCTGCAGGCGCGGATCGGCATCGGCCGCCGGCTGGGCATCGCTTTTGGCCCAGACCGGCAGGCAACCGAGTGCCAGCAAACCCGCCAGGAGCCACTGCGGGGTGATTCTTTTCATATCGTGTCCTTCAACGGCAAAGGGCCGGGGGGAGGCATCTCCCCGGCCTGGTAGTCTCAACGGAAGTCATACACCTTGTGAACCTTGTCGACGCCCTGCTCCTGCCCGACGGCATGACAGGACGCGCACTGTTCAACCCCGGTGGCGGCCTCTATCGTCTCTGCACCAAAGATGGCGCCGTTGTTCTTCATGTGGGTGGCCCACTCATCCCCGGCGACCGGGTTGTCCGGCTTGACCAGCCCCAGCGGCGACTTGAGGTGGCAGCTGGCGCAGACCACCAGGGTCGGACTGAAGAACTTGGGCTGCTTGTTGTCCGCCGTGGTCGCCACTAGCGAGGGTCGTTCGTTCTGCTGGTTGGGCAGGTTGTACTGACCCTTGGTGTGGCAGGACTCGCAGTTGTTCAGCTTGCCCGGGAAGGTGGCATCACCGCTGCGATGGGAGCCGAAGGCGTGGAAGGAGTGCACGTGGTACTTCAGATCCCCCGGCACACCGGCATAGAAGGAGGTGCGGGTGGCGTTGTGACAGCTGGTGCACTGGGCGAAGTCCTTGGAGGCGTGGGCCGAGCCCGCGTTGCCTTCGGTGTGGACTGCCAGGTCCTTGTGACAGCCGTTGCAGGAGGCCAGATCCGCGCCTGCCTTGAGCACATAGCTGCCGTCGACTCCGCCTTCGACCCGGAAATAGGCCTTGACCGGGTTGATGGCCACGTAGGAGAGGGCGCTGGCGGTGCTGCTGCAGGGAAGCAGATCCCCGGCGGCGAAGGCACCGTTGCGATCCGCCTTGCGGGCCACGCACACCTGCAGCTCGGCGACCGTGGCCGCCAGGGTGCCGGTCACCTCGTTACCCACCTCTTTACGGCACAGGAAGCTGCCGCCGCCCTGGCTTTCGCACTTGGTGAAGTCAATCTTGTTGCCGGCGACGAAGGTCTGCGGGTTGGTGTAGCCCAGCTCGAAGCCGCTGCCCTGATCCCAGTTGACCAGCACGTAGGGAGCCTTGGCCAGATCGCCGTACTTGATGTACTTGAGCACCCCGTCCATGGTCTCGACCGGCGTGCCGTTGGCGGTCACGGTCAGCTCGACCTCGATGTTGGGCGCGGCGTAGCGCACGTCGTCAAACTTGAACACCAGCTTGTCGCGACCGGCGGCCTCGTTGGCGAGGTAGCCCATGTGCACGCTGCTGGGGGACTTGGTGTTGCCGGGCGTTTCGGCGTGGCACTGGGTACAGAGGGTGCCGCTGTTGATCTTGCCGTTGATGTGGCTGACGTAGCCGGTCGCCGTGGTGGAGTCCGCGTGGCAGGCGCCGCAGGGTTTTTCCTGGGCGTGCTGCCAGTTGTTGGCATCCGGGGTGGTCGGAGTGACGCCCTTGTGGCAGGTGTCGCAGTTGCGCGGATCCTGCGGGAAGTGGCTCACCAGCTTGGTGGCGGTGGCATCCAGGTTGCCGTGCAGCTTGTGCACCAGGGTGGTCAGATCGCCCCGTCCGCTGCCGGGCACGCTCTCGTTGTGGCAGGTGACGCAGAGCTTGGGATCGGCCCGGTTGCTGTGGTGAATAGGCTGCTTCATGTGGCAGCTGTCGCAGCTCTGCTGCTCCAGGATGTCGCGGGTCAGCAGCGGCGGCGTGCCGGCCGGTACCCAGTCCAGCACGTAGTCGGTGACCGGAATGCCGTTGCTGCCGCCAAAGTAGATGCCGAGGCGGTGGGTCGCTGCCTCATCCCAGCGGATCAAGCCGTTGTTGTCCTGCGAATCGCTCGGATAAGGGTCGCGCACCGTGGTGGCATTGAAGGAGAAGGTGTAGCGGTACTGGCCATTGCCAAGGGCTTCCAGCTTGCCGCCGTTCTCGCCGGTAGGCCGGTTGTTCTTGGTGCTGTAAATGAAGCTCTTCCAGATGACAGGGTCTTCCCGTTTGGCATCGCGGCCGGGGATCACCTTTGCCAGGGTGAAGGAGGGAAGGGTGGTTCCCAGCTCATAACCCTTGCCTTGCTTGTCGGTTACTTTGAATTGCACCGAGAGCTGACCGCTCTCGCCAAGTTGTGGGGTGGAGGCCGAGATCACCAGCGAATCTGGGGTTCCCGGAGGGGGAGGAGGTGGATCCGTCTTGTCGTTGCCATCACCGCCGCCCCCACAGGAGGAGAGGGTGAACACCATTGCTGAAGCCACCAATACTTTCCAGTATTTCATTGTTTTATCCTTTTTTATCGGACTTATTGTTCCATATATGAGCCAGCTCAAAAAATTCCCAAAAAGATACCACTTAAGGGTCAAAAGAGGACTAAATACGGTATAAATCATTTCCATCTTAATTGTAAGGTTTATATATTAGACGGCGTTGATCTAAGTCTCAAAAACGGATCGAAAATCAACCTTGAGTATAAAAATGTCTGTTTTTACTGGGGTTTATAGACCTTTTCTGGAAGAGGGATAAGAAATGAAACGCAGTGTGAAGCTGGAAATACTGGGACTGTCGTTACTTTTGGGCTCTATTGGCACTGCACATGCCAGCCTGGACTCATTGGTGGATACATGTAACTCATGTCATGGAAATCAGGGGATCAGCACCCAGAACGATATTCCGACTATTGCAGGACTGGCAGAATCAAATCTTGCCGAGCAGATGCGCACCTACCTGGACGGCCGGCCGGCCAAGACCGTTAATCATGTCACCGGTGACACCAGCAAGAAGGGGAACATGACCGACATTGTTAAGGGCCTTAGCGACGAGCAGATCGACGAGTTGGCGGCGCACTATGCCGAGCTGCCCTACAAGCCGATGAAGCAGCCGTTCGATGCGGCGCTGGCCAAGGCGGGGCAGAAACTGCACGACGACTCCGGCTGCAAGAAGTGCCACTCCGAAGGGGGATCGGTGGCCGAAGACGAGGCCTCCATCCTCGCCGGCCAGCCCAAAGGCTACCTGCTGACCTCCCTGCAGGAGTTCAAGGCCGGCAAGCGCAGCAACGACGAGAAGATGAACAAGGCCATCATCGCCATGAGCGATGCCGACCTCAAGGCGCTGGCCGAGTACTACGCCAGCCAGCAGTAACGTCGCTGCCCCTCCCGTTGACGCAGCCACCCCGCTTCTGGCGGGGTGTGGTCTCGTGTTCATGACCGTCAAAGGAGCTGTCACCAGCTCCTTTTTGTTGCCAGGCGGGCAGACGGCACCCGGCGGGTGCCACCGTTTCGGAGTTTCCTATGAAAAAGATCATCAAGTGGCTGCTGCTCGCCTCCCTCGCTCTGGGGGCGGGTCAGCTGGCGCTGGCAGCCGATGCCACGCCAGCCGCGGCGAGTGCCGCATCCAGTGCCGATCAGGCAGCGCAACCCACCCTGGCTGAACGGCAGGCCAAGGCGGAAAAGAAGAAAGCCGCCGCCAAGAAGGCCGCGGCCCGTTTCGCCAAGTGCGAGAAGTGCCACGACGGGGAGGAGGGGATGCACGGCAAGCATGGTCAGGTCACCAACCCCAACACGGGGGAGCAGGTCACCTGCACCAACTGCCACGGCAATGCGTCGGCCGATCACCGTAAACAGCGCGGCGGCATGGTCGATGTGATGCGCTTTGGCAATGACGCCTTCCCGTTGAGCCAGCAAAACGGCGTCTGCATGAGCTGCCATGAACCGGACGATTTGCGCAAGGCCCTGTGGGCTCACGACGTACACGCCACCCGGATCAGCTGCACCAGCTGTCACCAGTTGCACCCGGCCAAGGAGCCCATGGTGGGGATCCCCGAGAAGTCGCGCATCAAGCTGTGCGTCGACTGTCACCGCAAGCAGCACGAGGCCAGCCTCGGCGCCGCCGTCAAGGAGGGTTCATGAGCACGACCCGCCGCGACTTCATGGTGGGCATGAGCGCCGGCGCCCTGATCCTGCTGACGGGGGCCCCGCGTGCCCTGGCCAACAGCATGACCATCAAGGGCGTGCGCTACGGCATGATCCACGACGAGACGGCCTGCATCGGCTGCACCGCCTGCATGGACGCCTGCCGCGAGGTGAACCAGGTGCCGGCAGGAGTGGCCCGCCTGCAGATCCTGCGCAGCGGCCCGGTGGGGGAGTATCCGGCGCAGGAGTACCGCTTCTTTCGCAAATCCTGCCAGCACTGCGACAACGCCCCCTGCGTGCACGTCTGCCCGACCGGCGCCTCTCACATCCGGGCGGAGGATGGCATCGTCGACATCAACTCCGACCTCTGCGTCGGCTGTCGCTATTGCCTGGCCGCCTGCCCCTATCAGGTGCGCTTCATCAACCCGGTTACCCGCGTTGCCGACAAGTGCGACTTCTGCCGCAAGACCAATCTGGCGGCGGGCAAGCAACCCGCCTGCGTGGAAGCCTGCCCGACCAAGGCGCTGGTGTTCGGCAATCTGGACGATCCCAACAGCCCCATCGCCAAGCGGCTGGTGCAGGAGACCACCTATCGCTACAAGCAGTTCCTCGGTACCTCGCCCAAGATGTACCGGGTGCCGAAAGGGGAGGTGAAGTCATGATCCCATCTCATCCGTATGACGCGGACTGGCTGATAGGAGGGAAGCACCATGTGGCATGATGCGTTTCACTTCGACTCGCTGGTGTGGGATGGCCCCATCGCCATCTACCTGTTCCTGCTCGGCATCTCGGCAGGCTCGGCCACCCTCTCGGTGCTGCTGCGCCGCCAGGGAGCCGGCAGCGAGAGCGGCATCATCAAGGCGACCGCCATTCTGGCGCCGGTAAGCGTCGTGTTGGGGCTGCTTATCCTCATCTTCCACCTGGCCCGTCCCTGGACCTTCTGGAAGCTGATGTTCCACTACCAGTTCGACTCCGTGATGTCGATGGGGGTCATGCTGTTCCAGATCTACATGGCGGTGCTGTTCGCCTGGCTGGCAGTGGTGTTTCGAGCCGAGATCGAGGCCCTGCGCCGGCAACTGCTGGTGGACAAGCTCGCCTTTGTGGACGGTCTGATTGGCTGGCTCGCCCGTATCGAGCGGCTGCTGGCGCCGCTGTTGTTGCTGCTGGCCGTGCTGCTCGGGGCCTACACCGGCTTTCTGCTCTCCGCCCTCAAGACCTACCCCATGCTCAACAACCCGATCCTGCCGGCGCTGTTTCTGGTCTCCGGCATCAGCTCGGGGGTGGCTTCCACCATCTTGCTGGCGGTCACCCTGTTTCGGGAGGATGGTCACAGCCGCGGGGTGAGCTTCGTGCATCGCTTCGAGCGGCCCATCGTCGCCATCGAGCTGTTCCTGCTGCTCTGCTTTTTCACCGGCCTCTACTTTGGTGGCGGCCAGCGGGAAGCGGCCATGTGGGCGGCCATCGGAGGCGGTTTCTGGTCCCAGGTGTTCTGGTTCGGGGTCATCGGGCTGGGGATCCTGCTGCCCCAGCTGCTGGGGCGGGTGGGCAGTCCGGCCAAGGCCCATCAACCGGCTCGGCTGGTACTTATCTGCAGCCTGAGCCTGGTGGGGATATTGCTGCTGCGCTACTTCATCCTCTACGCGGGGCAGATGACGGTGATGTAGCCGTTATAGAGGTAGATCGCAGGCAAACAAAAGGCGGGATCTTCCCGCCTTTTTTATTGCCGCCAGCCAGCTTGGTCAGATCAGCGCGCGCTGCTCGAGGCGCTGCTCGCCGGGGTGGCAGACCAGCACCGAGCCCTGCTCGAACCAGTCCCCCAGCACGATGCGCCGCGCCGGGTGGCCGTCGAGGCTGAAGTCGTGGATGGCGGGCCTGTGGGTGTGGCCGTGGATCATCATCCGGCAGTCGTGCTGGCGCAGCATCTGGTCCACCGCCGCCGGGGTCACGTCCATGATGCGCTGGCTCTTGTGGGCGTTTTCCATCTGGCTCTGGCCACGCATCTTGTGGGCGATGGCCTGGCGGCGCGCGAGCGGCAGGCGCAAGAACAACCAGCGCAGCCACTTGAGCTGGGTGATGCGGCGAAACTTCTGGTAACCCTCATCCAGGGTGCAGAGCAGATCGCCGTGGCTCAGCACCACCCGCTCGCCGTAGAGCTCGATGACGCAGGGATCCCCCAGCAATGTCATGCCGGCGCGCTTGGCAAAGGCATGGCCCAGCAAGAAGTCGCGGTTGCCGTGAATGAAATAGAGCGGCACCCCCTGCTGGCTGAGGGCCGCAAAGGCGTCGGCCACCTCGCCGTGGAGGGGATTGGGATCATCGTCGCCAATCCAGAATTCAAACAGATCGCCCAACACATAGAGGGCATCGGCGCCGGGGGCGTCGTGCGCCAGAAAGCGCACCAGGGCGGCGGTCATGTCGGGCCGCTGGGCACACAGGTGAATGTCGCTTATAAAGAGGGTGCTCATGAGAAAGTGTGCTGGGCCCTGTTGAGGTGGCTGGAAGTGGAACTGGTATTGGAGCTAGCAGTGAAGTGGGGGCTCGTTGTCACCGGCTGCCACACCAGTGAGGCAAGCTCGCCGCCCTCCAGGGTGAGCAGCGCGGCATACGGGTCGCCGGCAAGGCCCAGCAAGTGACACATGGCCGCTTCCCCTTTGAGCCCTTCATCCAAGCGCAGGCGCAGCACTTGGTGATAAAACGCCGCGCCGAAGCGCTCAAGCAGGGCAGCCATCAGGCTGAGGTGGCGCCAGCCGTTGAGGCGCTCGAGGGGATCTGGGGTGAGGTAGAGCTCAAGGGGCCAAGGGTGGCCATCGGCGCCGGTGACGCTCTGCTCGGCGAGCCAGATGTCAGCACTCTTTTGCGCAACCCGCCAGCCTTGGGCGGCCAGCGTCGCGGCAAACGTGGCCGGCTCCGGATGCTGGCAGACGATGTCGAGATCGCTGCCGGGGCGGTCGAGCCCGATGGCCACCGTGCTCACCAGCGCCAGGTCGCTGCACTGCGCTGTCAGCATATCCCACACCCCGGCGGTGAGCAGGGCATGGGCCGAGCGTTGACGCGGGTTGCCGTGGGTCAGGTAGTCGAGACGGCGCCAGTCGATGGGGCCGGCCTTCGCAGATGGAAAAACTGCGGCCGGGGCCGCAGTCAGTTCATCTCGCAGAAGGCAGAGATCACTCGGCAAGGGTCACCTTGGTGATCACCACGTCTTCGGTTGGCACGTCCTGGTGGATGCGGCCGTAGTTACCGGTTTTGACGCCCTTGATCTTGTTGACCACGTCCATGCCGGCGGTCACTTCACCGAATACGCAGTAGCCGAAGCCCTGGGTGGTGGCGGATTTGAAGTCGAGGAAGTCGTTGTTGTTCACGTTGATGAAGAACTGGGCGCTGGCAGAGTGCGGCTCCATGGTGCGGGCCATGGCGATGGTGCCGACCTTGTTGGACAGGCCGTTGGCCGCTTCGTTCTTGATGGGGGCGCGGGTGTCTTTCTCTTCGAAACCAGGGGCATAGCCGCCGCCCTGGATCATGAAGCCGTCGATGACGCGGTGGAAGATGGTGTTGTCGTAGTGACCGTCACGGCAGTATTGCAGGAAGTTGGCCACGGTTTCCGGGGCTTTTTCAGCGTTCAGGGTGAGGGTGATGTCGCCGTGATTGGTGTGCAGAGTGACCATGATATGTCCTTTCATTTGATGCGGGCGACGAGGTGCCCGCAGGTGTATGGCATAAAGTGGTGGCAATTCTAGCCCATCAGGGCCCTGCGGCATAGATGGTGCGCCTGATCCGGCACGTTTTCTGCCTCGTTTTCTACGCGCGATGCGGGTAGAATGGCAGGCCATTTTACTCACAGGCAGTGGTCATAAGATGCTGAAGATATACAACACACTCACTCGTCAAAAAGAAGAATTCAAACCTATCCACCCGGGCAAGGTGGGCATGTATGTGTGTGGCGTCACTATCTACGATCACTGTCATATCGGCCACGGCCGCACCTTCGTCGCCTTCGACGTCGTGGCCCGTTACCTGCGTTACAGCGGTTATCAGCTCAACTACGTGCGCAACGTCACCGACGTGGACGACAAGATCATCAAGCGCGCCGCCGAAACCGGCGTCACCTGTGACGACCTGACCGAGCGCCTGATCGGCGACATGCACGCCGACTTCGATGCCCTCGGCATGGTGCGCCCGGACGTCGAACCGCGCGCCACCCAGCACATCGGCGAGATCATCGAGCTGGTGCAATCCCTGCTGGATAAAGAGCACGCCTACGTGGCCGACAACGGCGATGTGATGTTCATCGTCGACTCCTACGCCGACTACGGCAAGCTTTCCGGCCAGGATCTGGAGCAACTGCAGGCCGGCGCTCGCGTTGACGTGGTGGATGCCAAGCGCAACCCGCTCGACTTCGTGCTGTGGAAGATGTCCAAGCCTGGCGAGCCGACCTGGGACAGCCCCTGGGGCCCGGGCCGTCCTGGCTGGCACATCGAGTGCTCCGCCATGAACTCCAAGCACCTTGGCAACCACTTCGACATCCACGGCGGCGGCTCCGATCTGCAGTTCCCGCACCACGAGAACGAGATCGCCCAGTCCTGCTGCGCCCACGGTGGCGACTACGTCAACACCTGGATGCACAGCGGTATGGTGATGGTGGACAAAGAGAAGATGTCCAAGTCCCTTGGCAACTTCTTCACCATCCGTGACGTGCTGGCTCACTACGACGCCGAAACCGTCCGTTACTTCCTGATGTCTGGCCACTACCGCAGCCAGCTCAACTACTCGGAAGACAACCTGAAGCAAGCCCGCGCCGCGCTGGAGCGGATGTACACCGCCCTGCGCGATCTGCCGGCGGCCGCTGCGGCCGGTGGCGACGAGCAGGTGGCGCGCTTCAAGGAAGCCATGGACGATGACTTCAATACCCCGGAAGCCTACTCCGCCCTGTTCGATCTGGTGCGCGAGATCAACCGCCAGAAGGGGGAAGACATGGCCGTTGCTGCCGCGCTGGGCGCCCGCCTGCGGGAACTCGGTGCCGTGCTCGGCATCCTGCAACAGGATCCGGATGCTTTCTTGAAGGGCGATGAAGCGGACGAAGAGGTTGCCGAAATCGAGCAACTGATCGCCCAGCGCAATCAAGCCCGTGCCGACAAGAACTGGGCCGCTGCCGACGCCGCCCGCAACCGTCTCACCGAGATGGGCATAGTGCTGGAAGACAGCGCCGGCAAGACCAGCTGGCGCCGTGCCTAAGGCCGGTGGCCCTGTTGGTGCCTGATGCCAACAGGTTGACCTAATAAAAAACCGCAGCCCTGGGGCTGCGGTTTTTTTGTGGCCTGTCGTGAAGTCTCGGCATCCTTCAGTCTGATCCCCTCGCCCCTTGGGGGAGAGGGCAAGGGTGAGGGGGGCTCATGTCATTACTCGCCGGAGTGCCGCTAAACCGTTTGTTTCTAGACCCCCAAGTTCATACCTAACCTGGTTGGAGCCTCTGATTATGGCTGGTCCAGCAGTGCGTTCAGGTCTTTGGTGCGCAGCTCGGTGAGATTGGTGAGGCAACTGCTATGTACGAGGGGCGCGATAGTCCCTCCTTCATAGACACCTGCCTCGTAACGGCATTGTGCATCACGAAATGTGATCCAAGCGCGCTGTGCTGTTTTCAGCCTGCCAAGTTGGTCCTTATCAAGCGTTGCAACCAGCTTCCTGTAGGCGGCGTTGAGCTTGGCATCGGCCTGCTGGTAATCCTGAAACGCACAGATGTTCATGTCGGTTTGTGTCACCGGCGCAGTACAATCCTGCTCGGCCTGAACGGCAGTGGTTGCCAGCAAGAGCAACAGGGCGGGATAGAGTCTCAAGAGGCTGTTCCTTTGTGGTAGCGAGGGGGCCAATATACGGCATAAACCGGCCCGATGGCGGCTCTGTTTTTCAAGAATAACAAGGAGATGACATCATGAAGCTGAACTTGGGGCCGTTTCTCGCCCTGCCTCTGCTGGCGTCCGGGCTGCCTGTGGCCGCCACTGCCCCCGATATGCAGGCCCAAACTCGCGCCAAGGTGGCCGAGTTTCTGGTCTGGGAACGCGAGGTCAAACCGAGTGGCCTCTATCAGAGCGATCTTGGCGGCGCGCTGCCCACTATCGTCTCCCCCGAGCTGCTCTGCCTGCTCAATGCCGCCTCCAAGGCGCGGGAGATAGCCACTCGCGAAGCCCCGGACGAGAAGCCCCCCTTCGTCGAGGGCAACCCCTTCCTGCCCAATGCCTGGGATCACCTGCTGGGCTCTGAGATACTCTCGTCTCGCGCCATCGACGGTAGCCGGGATCGCAGCGAGGTCAAGGTGCGTTTCACCTTTGGCGAGCCGGGCACCCCGCTCGACGCCCCCAGCGGCACCTACCGTTTTGTCAGCACCTATCTGGTACAGGAAGGGCCGCAGGGCGCCCGCATCACCGACATCGACGCTGGCGGTAGCTGTGATTTCTGCCAATCCGGCAGCCTGCGCGCCGCCCTCTATGAGACGCTCACCGCCTATCCCGCCGCAGGGGGAGAGCAGTGCAAGGGGTTGGGGAAATAGTTTTTTGGTTGGGATGAAGGCATGTTTGGGGAATAGAAATAAAAACCGCAGCTCAAGGCTGCGGTAACCGATGTATTCAGAATGAATTTTTTATAGCCGTTCACTTTCCCATGCATGACTTGTGCTGAGATCTCCTTGTTCACTGGCTTTGACATAAATCATATATCTTGAACCAACTGGACTATTCGTGATTTCTTGAGAGCATCTCGTAACTTTTTTTCCTTTAGGAAATGGTTGATTATGATCAACAAGAACTTCATTTTTACCATTTTCACCAAGAGAAACAACTACGGTAACACGTGGGTATTTACTATAACTCTCTTTAGCGGGGCTAATATCTTCTATAAAACTAACTACGCCTTCTGTGTGATAAAGTTCAAGAGTCCTTAATGTTCTCATTAAACTTATTTTAGAAAAAAGAGGGAGGTTTTTAGATTTTAACATTGCAGGTTTTCTTGTGATTATACCAAAATCTACTTTGTATTTCCCATCGTCTATTACACTAATAAAACTATCTAGGTCTTTATTTTCAATATTTTCTTTAATTAGTTCCTTAAGTCTGTCTTTACTTCTACTTTCCAAAATCAACAATTCTATTGAATTGACTCCTTGATTGAATAGGTGACTTAGTTGAGATGATCTAGATGATATTTTTATATGATGAAAAATACATTTTCCATCCTGATAACTGATAATGTCACACGGTTCTATTTGTGTTTGTCCATCAGGGCTGATATCTTTCTGATCTAAACATATGTGGTTAGGTGATTTTTTTGCAACATCATCGTTATAGTTTTCTTCACTATAATTTCTTACATTATCCTTAATGTTGTCATGATTGTATTGTGGTAGTCGAGTATCTTCGCATCTTGCGTCTATATAATCTTTAAGGCTCTGTAAATAATTTTGATCAACCTTATACCATTCCCCTTCGCAAAGATGATAAACAACTTCTTCATTTTCAAAATGAATATCATAGATAAAGCTTCTGTAAATATTATATGCCTTGGTTATAACACCTTCTTCGTTGCAGAGATTAAGCAAGAAACTCTTTATTTTATCTATGTCTAACGTGGTTAAGTCAATATCTCCTAAATAGTCATAGAACTCATCAAGACTAATGTCTGTATATATAGGAGATATTCCCTTTCTTCCTCTAAAGGTGCAGTATATGTTATCGCTGTAATCTACTATTTCCGGGATTGATAGAGATAGGTCAGCGGTTCTATTAACAAATGCATCTAAGAGAGCATTATCTAATCTCTCAATTTTCAGGGGGTCTTTCTCTGGAACTATTTTTTGTATATTAGGGAAAGACTCTAAATATTCTTCACTAAAGTATAAATCTAAAAGTTGCTCACACAGAGCTACTAGCCCATCAGGATTGATCTTCAATCCTACCTTTAAGCTTGTAGAACCGGTCGCATTTTTAAATAAGTTGGTGTATTGTGGCTTTACTTTACCTGTTAGACTTTTTAAAATTTCGCTATTACTATCAAAATCCAGATAGGTTAAGTCAGACATAACTGGGACTTGCATCCTTTTCCTTCTTGATGCACTCGGATCAACTATGTCAGCGCTTTTTAATTCTTTAGGTTCAAGGCTGTTTAACGTTACTTTAAGACCAAAGTCATATTCATAGGAAACATCGAGTAGATTGTGGTAAATATGGCCAAAAGTTAGGGCGAAACAGCGATCTTTTACCGGAATAAACATTAGAGCACCTTTGTTTTCTTGCTCTAAATCTCCTTCGATTGAGAAGTAATCCACCCACCAAGGTATTGTTCTAAACCTATCTGAAATAAATAAACTTGCACCTTGTGGGAGATTATTAGCATGAAAACTATCGAGAAGTTGATGATCTGGCTTAAGGGCATTCTGTGCGTCGTAGCCAGCTTTAAGCAAAAAAATAGAAAAAGATTTTGTTTTCATATAATTCTAGCCATGTGGAGGTGAGTTGTTATTAAATTAATCTGGTTTGATAATGTGTGAGGTTTTCATTGATACTAGTCGTGATATAGGTAAACTACAGCTAAATTGACTATTCAGGACTGTAGGTTCTATTAGCAAAGCGTAATCTTACGTTCGAGAAATTAAATTTTTATCAATAAGAAACATTCAGTATCGGGCCTTCAATATAAAACCGTTCCCGATAGATATTTGTACCGCTTGCTGCTGTACCCGTCATGTTTTTTTCACCTATGCAACCATATTGATAATGCTTGTTGCATAGGTGCGACAATCTGATCTCGCTATGGGGTGGGCGAGGGGGTGGCTCTGAGCTAACAACCCGCCCGATCTTTGCCCCGAATAGGATGGGGTGTGTTACCGCGGTGCAATGCGCTGCGCTTGGTGCACCCTACGCCTGTTAACCGGCCTCGGCGCTGCGGGTTGGGTGTTGCCCCCTGTTGTTCGCCGAGGTGAGACCGTTTGTCCAGGCCGCGAGGCAGGACGCCGAGCGAGCGCCGCTGGGCCATGGATGGCCCATCGGCGCGTGCCGTGGGACAAACGGGTGAGCCGAGGGAACCCGACGCAGGAGGGCGAACAAGTGGGGGAGAAGACCTTTGGTGTTATTTGCCAAAGAGAGCGGGTCTTTCCAAAGTCACTCGCCAAGCCGCGCAGCGGCGGCGAAACCCCGTCGAGGGCAACGCCCTCGTGTCCTGCATGGCGAAGTCATGCCCATCAGGCTAGTGACCCCTCACCCTAGCCCTCTCCCGCAAGGGGAGAGGGGATGGCTACCGTGGTGCAATGCGCTTCGCTTATTGCACCCTACCGTTCTCCCGCAGGGGAGAGGGAACGGTTACCGCGGACGATTACGCTCCGCTAATCGACCCTACTCGACCCCACCCATTGATCCCAAGGCCTCTCCCGCAAGGGGAGAGGGGATGGTTACCGTGGTGCAATGCGCTCCGCTTATTGCACCCTACACATTGCCCCAAGCGTCGCATCCGCATGGGGCATGGGCGCAGCCCCCGGAGGCTGACGAGAGCAGCCGTCGAGGGTGCAACCCTCGTACCTTGCCGCAGGCGCGGGAGACCGGCTGGTCTGCGCCAAAGACGCTGCCGCCCCTGACTGTCGCCGCCACCTTGCGCCCTTGACCATCCATGAATACTCGGGGCCAACAGGGGCCGATGGTCATCTTACGGAACCCGCCTCGGCGGGGCCATCCAAATCCATGAAATTAGTGATGCAACTATCAGAATTAAATGGTTTTTCTCCTTTGCTGCAAAGTGGCAACCGGCGGTTGACCCGCAGTCGGGGTGTGATGGAAGATAAGCGCCGCGTCTGGCTGATCAGCAGACAAGCAGGATAAGCAAAGAGCCGGGCGCAGTGATGAGCATAGCGGGACTGCGCCACCGACAAAGGCGATGAGCACCTAGGGCCATCATCGGCCCAGCATTCGCGCCACCGCCAAGCCGCCACAGCTAATGACGCTGCCGACAGGCGCCACTGCCCTCAATAGGGGCGGTCACCATGGCTCAGATCGGGCCGCCCCGCGTTGGCTGCAAACGGAGCGCATTGCCGGATAATCGAGGGTCGTTCGACGACAAAGGCCGCCAAAACCGCAAAAATTGTGCCACGGCAGGGGCGCGCGGCTTGTGAAGGGCCCCCGGGGTTGGCTATCGTTGCAGGAATAGACATGCAAGCAGGGAGGTGTGCATGGACAGAATATTGCAGGCGTTGTCGCTGCAAGTGACCGGGGCGCGGGATCTGGAGAGCCTGACCCGCCCGCTGCTGGAGATGCTCGAAACGGTCACCGGGCTTGAATCCACCTATCTGACCGAAATCGACCTTGGTCACGACACCCAACATATCCGCTTTGCCCGCAACGCCGCCGACTTGCAGATCCCCGAGGGGGCCTCGGTGGCCTGGGGCGATACCCTCTGCCGGCGGGCCCTCGACGAGGGGCGTTTCTACACCGAAGATGTGGCGAGCTGCTGGGGGGATTCCCAGGCGGCGCAGGCCCTTGGCATTCGCACCTATCTGAGTTGCCCGGTACGCACCCCTTCGGGCTCCCTCTATGGCACCCTGTGCGCCGCCAGTGCCGAACACAAGCCGCTGACGGCGGGCTCGGATCACCTGATCGCCTTCTTTGCCCGGTTGATCGCCGAGCAGGTGGAGCGCGAACAGCTGCTGCAGCAGTTGCAGCAGGCCAACCACGAGCTGTCGCGCCAGGCGCTGAGCGACCCGCTGACCGGGCTGCCCAACCGACGGGCGCTGATGCACGAGCTCAACCGCCTGTTTTCACTGGCGGAGCGGGTCGAGCATCCGCTGCTGCTCGGCTTTATCGATCTCGACGGCTTCAAGGCCATCAACGACACCCACGGCCACGATGCGGGCGACCTGTTGCTGCAACGGGTCGCCGGGGCGCTGTCAACCGTGCTGCGCGGCAGCGATCTGCTGGCGCGGGTGGGGGGCGACGAGTTCGTGGCGGTGGGGATGGGGCCGCAGTGCGGCGAAGAGACGCGGGAGGCGGCGGTGCAGGGCTTTCAGCGCAGGTTGTTCGAGGCGAGCCTGGTGCAGCTCGAGGTGCCCGCCGGCCTGCTGCACTACCCCGGCGCCAGCGTGGGGGTGGTGGCCATCGATCCGGCCAGCAGCACGGTGGACGAGGCGCTGAGGCTGGCCGATGCCTGCATGTACGAGGTCAAGCGCCAGCGCCGCCGGCCGAGCTGACTGCGCAGGCGGATCAGGCAAACAAAAGGGGCCCCGGCGGGCCCCTTTTTCATGCCGCCCCTCAGCGGGCGGGGAAGTACTTGGCCTGGATCTGCTGGAACTCGCTGCTGGCCAGTACCTGGGTCAGGCCGCTCTGGAACTCTTTGACCAGCTCGTCGCTCACCGGGTGGCTGAAGGCGAAGCAGAACTGCTCCGAGCTCAGCATCCAGAACACCTTGAACTGGGCGGGATCCAGCTGCTGGGAGGCGATCAGATCCAGCATGGTGGTCTTGTTGGTGGAGATGAGATCGACCCGGCCCGAGGTGAGCATCTTGAGCGCCTGGGGCAGGCGGTTGGCGGTCATGATCTTCTGCTCGTCAAAGCCGTTGTTGAGCAGCAGTTGCTCCCCCACGTCGGCCCGCACCGCCCCTATGTTGTACTTTTCGGCATCTTCCAGCTTGGTGATGGTGACCGGGCTCTTGGCCAGCCCCATCAGCACGATTTCGGCATAGCCGATGGGACAGGCCCACTTGAACAGCGGATCCCGCGCCTCGGTGCGGGCGGTGGAGAAGAGCACCACGTTGGGTTTCTGGGTCAGCAAGTAGTAACCCCGCGCCCAGGGCATGATGGTGATGGGCTGCTGCGGGGTGTTGGTCTTCTGCCAGACCTGCTGCAGCAGCTCGACGGCGAGCCCGGTGGGGGCGCCGGATTCGTTGGAGAAGTTGTAGGGTTTGTACTCTTCGGTGAGGTAGTGCAGCTTGCCAAGCTCCGGGCTGGCCTGGGCGAGGGTGACAAACGCGAGCGCGGCGAATCCAATCCATTTTTTCATGTTGGCCATCCTGGTGGGGTGTTGCGTCATTCTCAAGTGTTATCAAAGCCCGTCAAATCGCCACTCACGGCGTACTTTCGGTGGAAGGTAACCTTGGCCTTGCTCAGGGTACGGACAGGTATTTGAGCTGCAGCCGCTGATATTCCGAAGAGGCGAGCGCCTGGGTGAGGGCGCGCTGGAACTGCTTGATGACGCCGTCATCCACCTGGCGACTGAAGGCGTAACAGAGCTCCTCGGCATCCAGCACGAAGGCTACCGTGAAATCATTGGCATCGAGCTGCAGCGCCTTGATGGCGTCATAACCCGCCAGCTTGCCGGTGGCCAGCAGATCGGCGCGCCCCGACACCAGCATCTTCAGCGCCTGGCTCAGCCGGTTGGCGGAGATGATGCGGCTCTCGTCCATGCCACGGTTGAGCAGCAATTGTTCGGAGGCATCGGCGCGCACGGCGCTGATGCGGTAGTCGTTGATCTGCTCGACGGCGCTGAGGGTGAGGGGGCGGCGCTTGTGGGCCAGCAGCACGTACTCGGAGTAGCCGATGGGGCACACCCACTTGAACAGGGGGTCGCGGGTGTCGGTGCGGGCGGTGGAGAAGAGCACCACGTTGGGTTTCTGGGTCAGCAGGTAGTAACCCCGCGCCCAGGGCAGGATGCGAATGGGCTGGGCGGGGGTCTGGGTGCGCTGCCAGATCAGTTGCAGCAGATCCACCGCCAGTCCGCCGGGCTGACCGCTCTGGTCGGTGAAGTTGTAGGGGGGATACTCCTCGCTCAGGTACTCCAGCTTGCCGAGCTCGGCCTGCGCCGTGCCAAGGCATGACAACAGCAGCAGGCAACCGCAAAACCTTATCCTCATGGGTATTCCTTGGTATGGCGCGGGCAATCCATCTTGCCCTAGTGTGGGCAAAAAAGCCTGATATTGCCAGTAGTTACCAGCGCGCTCTGGTATTTCCCACCGGTTTTAGCTGCTCATCGCGCAGCCCCACCAAGAGCGCCTTGCCGCTCTCCTGCAGGCGAAATTCGCCGTAGCGCGCCGCCTCGTACTGCTCGCCGGTGCCCTCTTCGAAAAAGTAGGCGTCGGGGCCGATGAGCCACTGGCCATCGCTGCGGCGCACCTGCAGCAGTCGCTCATCGCGGGCCAGCTGATCCGGCTTGCCCCCTTCCACCCAGCTGGCGACCTGCTGCTCGTCGAGGCGGATCACCAGGGTGTCGGCGGGGGCCTCATCTTGCTGCCGGTTGCCAAGCTGGCGGGCCAGCTCGTAGTTGAGGCGCATGTAATCCCCCTGCATCAGGGAGCGGGGGTCGACCGGGGCGAGGCGCAGCAGCACCACCTCGCCGCTGCTCATGGCGCGCTCGTAGCGCCAGACGGTGACGTTGATGGCCGCCAGGATGGCGAGGCCGGTCAGCAGCAGGGCGAGTCGTCTCATGAGGGGCTCCGCAGGCTCAGCCGTTTGAGCAGCTGGCGGGCGCCGAGCAGCAGGGCGCCCGAGCCCAGCAGCAGCCAGGATTTGGTCATCAGGGTCAGCCCCAGATCGTAGTAATAGAGGGAGCCGAAGCCGACCAGCAGCAAGCCGGCCAGGGTCATCAGACCGACGCTGCCGGCATAGAAGCCGAGCACCAGCACCAGGGCGCCGGCCCCCATGCCGGGGATGAGGGCGCTGATCAGCACCAGCGGCAGCCCGTACAGCAGCGGCAGTTTCAGCCTGATCATGAGCCCCAGCAGCAGGGCGGCACAGAGCAGCGGGTTGAGCCAGAGCGGCAGGCGGGAGTGGCCCAGCTCGTCGAGCATGCTGGCGCTGCCGTCCCACAGCGGGTGGTGCAGGCGCCCCAGCACCAGCAGGGAGAGCGCCAGCCCCAGGGTGAGGGATTCATAGAGCTGATGGCGCAGTGGATCGCGCTCGGCCTGCAGCCAGCAGAGCGCAACTGCCGTCATCACCAGCGGCAGGGCCAGCAGTTGCAGGCCGAGGCAGGCGAGGGCAAGCGCGAGCAGGATGGCGGCGGCGAAGCTGTGAAACAGCCGGATCAGCCAGTGCTCGAACAGGGCGGCGATGGCCAGCGATAGTAGGGCGAGGCCGAACCAGAGCGGAGCCGAGTGCAGATCCAGCCGATCGAGCAGGCCGTAGAGCAGCCAGGCGTCGCCGGCCAGCGCCAGCGCCAGCACGAACTGATCCCACAGATCGCTGCGGGTGGCGAAGCGGTTGAGGCAAAAGGCGATGACCATCAGCACGACGCCCATCAGCAGGGCGCTGTCGGCATCCCGGGTGAGCTGGGAGAACGACATGAACAGGAAGAACAGCAGGAACAGGGCGGCAATCCAGCCCACCATGCCCAGCAGAAAGCGGCTCGACCAGTGGGGCTGGTCGTCCCGGGGGGCATCCCCTTCCACCAGTTGGGCCCGTTGCAGTCGCTGCCAGGGGGTCAGATCACTCATGGGGCCTCCGTTGTTGTTGCAGCCAGCGGCTGGCCGCCACCGACAGGCCGATGGCGATGAGGCAGAGCAGCAGGAAGCCGTCCACGTCCGGCTCCATCCATTTGCCGAGCGCGGTCAGCAGCACCACGATGAGGCTCAGGCAGCCCATGGCGAGCCCGGCGATGAACCTGTGGTGCCAGCGCAGGTAGGCGGCCGCCAGCCAGCCGAGCCAGGCCGGCCAGACCCAGGGGGAGGCGACATCGAACAGCGCCAGCAGGGTGAGCAGGGTGACGCCGAAACCGGCGGCCAGCCCCGCCAGCCAGGAGGGCATCAGCCGGTAGCGGGCGGGCACCAGCAGCAATATGCCCCAGAGGGCGGCATTGAACAGGGTCAGGCACCAGCCGAGGGCCTCCTCGTTGAAGGCGAAGAAGAAGTTGAACAGCCCGAGCCGCCAGTAGAGCACCAGCGCTAGCTGGCCGAGCAGCCAGCTCAAGGTCCACAGCAGCGGGCTCTGACCGAGCGCCGCCAGCGGCAGCAGCATCAGCGCCCAGGTGGCAAACAGCTGCCAGGGATCGGCACCGGTCTGGTAGGTCTGCCCCACCAGCGCCAGCAGGGCGCCGATGTTGAGGGCGATGGCGAGCAGCAGCGCCTGGCGCTGGCTGTCGGCGAGGGGCTTGCGCCACAGCAACAGCAGCATGGCGAGCAGCGGCAGCTCCAGCAGCACGAGGCGCGAGAGGCGGCCCAGCTCCTGCCAGTTGAAGGCGACGAAGAACACCAGGCCGGCGCCCAGACACAGGCTGCCAAGCCAGAGCAGCAGCCGATCGAACAGCCACTGCCAGCGGGCAGGGCCGGGGGGCAGCTCGCACAGGGCGAGGGCTGCGGGCAGACTGGTCCGATCGAGGCGTCCACGCCTGACCCAGTCGAGCAGCGTCTGTCTTGAAGTGAAGTGCATGGGATGCTCCATCAGGTTTGCCGCATTATGCCACGGCCATGGCGCCGATTGGCAGCCCCCGTCTGCGGGCGCGACCAGCCCGGCAAGCGGGTGCAAAAAAGCCCCGCCAAAGGGCGGGGCTTGCTTGCAAAGACACGACATGGGCGCGGGAGTGGCGTCGGCAAGTGCTCACCCTTGCCTCGCCACCTTCTGATCCGGCCGGGTCAGGCGAACAGCAGGGTGCTCACCCCGAGGCCCACGAACAGGATGGCGCAGGCGATGCGGATCCCCTTGAGTGGCAGGCGATCGGCCCCCAGCTTGCCAAGCAGCACCACCGGCACATTGGCCAGCATCATGCCGAGGGTGGTGCCGGTGATGACCTGGGTCAGCGAGTCGTACTTGGCCGCCAGCAGCACGGTGGCGATCTGGGTCTTGTCGCCGATCTCGGCGATGAAGAACAGCACGAAGGTGGCCATGAAGGGGCCATATTTGTCGAGCGGGCTTTCCTCGTCGTCCATCTTGTCTGGCACCAGGATCCAGGCGGCCATGGCGATGAAGGCACCGGCCACCAGATAGGTCATCACCTTGGGATCGAGCCAGCGGCTGATGAACTCGCCAAGCCAGGCGGCGCCGGCGTGGTTGAGCAGGGTGGCTGCCAGCATGCCGGCGATGATGGGCCAGGGCTTGCGAAAACGACAGATGAGCAACAGCGCCAGCAGCTGGGTCTTGTCGCCGATTTCGGCGATGGCCACGCTGAGGGTTGAGGTTAACAAGGCTTCCATAAAAATGACCGGGGGACGGAATTGTTATACCTGAGACAAGCCTGCGCCATCCGTCCCCGGTATTGGCACTGGCCCGTCAAAGGTCTTGTCAAATCCGCGGCTGGCGTGGATCACCCTGACCATGGTGAGTTGGCACCAAGTATGTTGATCAGGGTCGCGAACCGGTTTGGGGCCGGCTGGCGAGACTACTCCCCCTCGATGGGAGCGGGCATTCTAGGGAAAAAGCGAAAGTGACGCAAGCCGGGCGGCGCGGGGATCAGCCGCCGACCAGCTTGACGCTGAAACCGGCCTTCTCGAGCTCGGCCTTGATCAGATCCCGTTTGTCCCCCTGGATCTCGATCACCCCCTCTTTCAGGCCGCCGCCGGTGCCGCACTTTTTCTTGAGCAAGGTGGCGAGGCTCTTTTGCTGTTCGGCCGGGACGCCGTGGATGGTGATGACCCCGGCGCCCTTGCGCCCCTTGGTTTCGCGGCGGATGCGCACAACCCCGTCGGTGGGGAAGGGGGAGGCGGCTTGCGGCTGGCTCTGTTCTTTGATGATGCCGCCGTCCGTGCTGTAAACCAGGCGGCTGTTGTTGTCGTGACTCATGGCAGTTATTTGTGGGTTAGCTAAGCGGAGTTTGATTTTACTCAAATAAGCGTTGAAAACACGGATTATAATGCCCCAAGTAAAAGAGAATTATTATTGTTTAACTTCAGGAGTCAGTCATGGTACTCGCGCAGTTGTCACCGGGACAGAGTGCTCGCATCAAGAACATGAATCAATTGACCCGTCCCCTGCGGCGCAAGCTGATGGTGATGGGCTTGTTGCCCCAGACTGAAGTCATCTATTTGCGCGCGGCCCCGCTCGGGGATCCGCTGCAGATCCAGTGTCAGGGGATCTGCCTCTCCATGCAAAAAAGCCTTGCCCAGCAAATCGAGGTCGAACCGGTATGAACTACTCCCTGGTAACCGTCGGCAATCCCAATAGCGGCAAGACCTCCCTGTTCAACGCCCTGACCGGGGCCCGCCAGCAGGTGGGCAACTGGAGCGGCGTCACCGTCGACAAGAAGATGGGCGAATTCACTGCCCAGGGCCATGACTACAAACTGATGGACCTGCCCGGCATCTACAGCCTGGCCAACCAAGAGGGGAGCCTGGACGAGCAGATCGCCAGCCGCTTCGTGGAGGGCCAGCAGCCGGATCTGCTGCTCAACGTCATCGATGCCGCCAACCTGGAGCGCTCGCTCTACCTCACGCTGCAACTGCGCGAGCTGGGGCTGCCCATGGTGGTGGTGCTCAACAAGATGGACATCCTGCAAAAGCGGCGCATCACCATCGACGAGAGCAAGCTCGCCAAGACCCTCGGCTGCCCGGTGGTGGCCCTCTCGGCCCACAACCGCCAGCAGGTCGCCGCCTTCAAGCACCAGATCCAGCAGTTCATCGGCCAGCCGCAGCCGGCGCTGTTGCTGGACTACGGAAGCGAGCTGGAAAAAGATCTGGGGGAGCTGGAGACCCTGCTTGCCCCGCACCACCTCACCACCCGTGGCCGCGCTTTGCGCCTGCTGGAAGAGGATGCGGTGATGCAGGAGACCCTGCTGCCCGGCCAGCAGGCCGCCGCCGCCAACGTGGTGGCCCGCGCTCACCACGGGCAGGACGTGGACCTGCAACTGGCGGATATCCGTTACGGCCACATCCACCAGTGGGCCGCCCAGGCGTGCCAACAGAAGGGCAAGCTCACCGCGGCCCAGAGCGAGCGGCTCGATCGGGTGCTGCTCAACCGCTGGTTCGGCATCCCCTTCTTCCTGCTGGTGATGTACCTGATGTTCATGTTCGCCATCAAGGTGGGCAGCGCCTTCATCGACTTCTTCGACATCATGGGCGGCGCCCTGTTCGTCGACGGGGTGCACCACCTGCTGGGGCTGATCCATGCGCCGGACTGGCTGGGGGCCATCCTGGCGGACGGCTTCGGGGTGGGCTTGCAGACCGTCGCCACCTTTATCCCGGTGATCGGCTGCCTCTATCTGTTCCTGGCGGTGCTGGAGAGCTCCGGCTACCTGGCTCGCGCCGCCTTTGTGGTGGATGCCCTGATGCGCCGCCTCGGCCTGCCGGGCAAGGCGTTCGTCCCCATGCTGATGGGCTTTGGCTGTACCGTGCCCTCGGTGATGGCGACCCGTACCCTCAACTCCGAGCGTGAGCGGCTGATGACCTCGGCCATGGCTCCCTTCATGTCGTGCGGTGCCCGCCTGCCGGTGTACGCCCTGTTCGCGGTGGCCTTCTTCCCCGAGTCTGGCCAGAACCTGGTGTTCGGTCTCTACCTCATCGGCATTCTGGTGGCGGTGCTCACCGGCCTGTTGCTGCGCAGCACCCTGTTGCCGGGCAAGAGCGACTCCATGCTGATGGAGATGCCGGACTACGAGTGGCCGCGCCCGGTCAACGTCGGCATCAAGACCTGGCAGAAGCTCAAATCCTTTGTGTTCGGCGCCGGTAAAACCATCGTGCTGGTGGTCGCCGTGCTGAGCGTGCTCAACTCGCTCGGCACCGACGGCAGCTTCGGCCACCAGGATCAGGAGAGCTCGGTGCTGAGCAAAATCAGCCAGGCGGTGACCCCGGTGCTGCACCCCATCGGCGTGCGCGATGACAACTGGCAGGCCACGGTCGGCATCGTCACCGGCATCTTCGCCAAAGAGGCGGTGGTCGGTACTCTCAACAGCCTCTACGCCGGCAGCGGCGACGGGGAAGAGGAGGCGAGCGAGTTCTCTCTGGTGAACAGCTTCCAGGAGGCGATCGCCGCGGTCGCCACCAATCTGGCCGACATCGACCCGACCGACCCCATGGGGCTGGCGGTGGGCAACCTGGATGACCAGAAAGCTGCCGCCGAGGCGCAGGAGGTAGACGTCTCCACCTACGGCAACATGCAGAGTCACTTCGACGGGGCGGCCGGTGCCTTCGCCTACCTGTTGTTCGTGCTGCTCTACATGCCCTGCGCCGCCGCCATGGGTGCCCTGGTGCGGGAGACAGGCCGCCAGTGGGCCCTGCTGACCGCCGCCTGGTGCAACTACATGGCTTTCATGTGCGCCACCGTCTTCTATCAGCTGGCCACCTTTGCCGCGCACCCAGAGCAGAGCCTGTTCTGGGTGGCGAGCTACGGCGGCTCCCTGCTGCTGCTCTGGTGGGCCGGTCGTCGCCACGGTGACATCGTCGCCCGCAAGGTGGTGACCCTATGATCCTGCGCGAGCTGGGGGAGTACCTCGCCGCGCAGCAGAAGGTGAGCCGGCGCGAGCTGGCCCGCCACTTCCACACCTCGGAAGATGCGGTGGAGGCCATGCTCGGCGTCTGGATGCGCAAGGGGCGGGTCGCCAAGCGGGAGACCCAGGTGTGCGGCGGATCCTGTTGCGGCAAGAGCCAGGAGGTGATGTTCGAGTGGTGCGAGCCAGGCCAGATTGGTCTGGTGCAAAAGGGCTGAGCTCACGCCCGATACCTCGCATTCAGATATAAAAAGACCCGCCGCTGGCGGGTCTTTTTTATTGGCGCGTGTTCGCCGTGTTCGGGTAGGCGGGGGCAGATCAGCGCCCCGGCCAGCGCTGGCCCACCTCGGCGTGGCGATACCAGGCCATCAGCGCCTGCTGGCCGGCGACGTCGTCCACCGCCGGTGACCAGGGGGCGAAGTCCTCTTCCCGAAAGGGGGCGTAGGGGCCGTGTTTCACCTCGAAGATGACGGCGCCGGGATCCAGAGAGAGCACCGCATGCCAGCTGGCGACGGGGGTCTCCAGCACCGAGGTCTCTTCCCCCAGCACGGCGCGGGCAATGACGGTGCCCTCGTCATCGAAGTTGAGCACCACGAAGCGGCCTTGCAGCGCGGTGAGCAGCTCCCAGGTCTGCAGGTGGCGATGGGGGCGGATATAGGTGCCCGGCTCCATGGCGATGGCCAGGCGCTGGATGGGGTCGGCCAGCTCCTGGTGCAGGTTGTGGTTCATGCGCAGGCGCGGGGAGTGGGCGGCCTCGTCGGCGAGGCTGGCAAGGCGGGCAACATCCAGTTTTTTCATAGGCGATTCCATGGTGAGGCGAAGGCAGGGCCGAGCGCAGAGTAGCATGCCCGGCAACCTGTCAGGCAAGGGGCGAGCGGTAAGCAAATGTAAAAAGGGAGCCACTATGGCTCCCTCTGCTATGACTGCTCGGCATCACAATCTGGCCAGCATCTCCTTGGTGACCAGCACTATGCCCTGCTCGGAGCGGTAGAAGCGGCGGGCATCCTCGCAGGCGTTTTCCCCCACCACCAGCCCTTCGGGCAGCTTGCAGCCCTTGTCGATCACCACCCGGCGCAGCCGGCAGCCCGGGCCTATCTCGACTCCGGGGAAGATCACAGCCTGATCCAGGGTGCAGAAGGAGTCGACCCGCACATTGGTAAACAGCACCGAGCTCACGATGAAGGAGCCGCTGACGATGGTGCCGCCGGCAAACATGGAGTTGATGGTCATGCCGTGCTGGCCGTTTCTGTCCTGCACGAACTTGGCGGGAGGGGTCATGTTCTGGCTGGTCCAGATGGGCCAGTCCTGATCGTAGATGTCGAGCTCCGGGGTGACGGAGGCAAGATCCATGTTGGCTTCCCAGAACGAATCCACCGTGCCCACGTCGCGCCAGTAGGGGCGCTTTTGCGGGCAGCAGCCGACGCAGGACATGCTGAACGGGTGGGCGTAGGCGGTGCCCTCTTGCACCACCCGCGGGATCACGTCCATGCCGAAATCGTGGTGGGAGGCCGGGTTGGCGAGATCCTCTTCCAGCAACTGGTAGAGGTAGTCGGCTTCGAAGATGTAGACCCCCATGGAGGCCAGCGCGGTGTCCGGTTTGCCCGGCATGGCGGGCGGGTTGGCGGGCTTCTCGACGAAGGCGTTGATCTTGCGATCCCCATCCACCGCCATCACCCCGAAGGCGCTCGCCTCATCCCGCGGCACCTCGATGCAGGCCACCGTCACCCTGGCCCCCATGTTGACGTGATCGAGCAGCATGGCGGCGTAATCCATCTTGTAGATGTGATCCCCCGCCAGCACCACCACATACTTGGGGCCGTGATCGCGAATGATGTCCAGATTCTGATAGACCGCATCGGCGGTGCCGCGATACCAGTTGACCTCGTCCACCCGTTGCTGGGCGGGCAGCAGGTCGATGAACTCGTTCATCTGGTAGCGCAGAAAAGACCAGCCGGACTGCAGGTGGCGCAGCAGGCTGTGGGATTTGTATTGGGTCACCACCCCGACCCGGCGAATGCCGGAGTTGATGCAGTTGGAGAGTACGAAGTCGATGATGCGGAACTTGCCGCCGAAATGCACTGCCGGTTTCGCCCTGTTGTCCGTCAACTGTTTGAGGCGACTGCCCCGCCCTCCTGCGAGAACCAAGGCCATGGTCTCGTTCAGCAACTGTCTGGACTGTGCTGTATTGGCAGGTTGTAACAACATTGAATACCCCTTTATTGATAGAACTCCTTGATACTGCCTCCTTTGAAGCCAGTATGAAAGTGCTTTCACTCACACTTCTCACACGGCTTTTCGGTGAAGTGATGGTTTTGTCATTTATGATGACAAAATCTGTCGCAGATGGCGCGATAGTTCACCAGATGTCACGGCGGCGCTGGGCTGGCGGGGGAGGGCGGTGGCCTTGAAGGGCGGCCAGATGCGGGCGTTTCTTGTGCAAACCCCCGCCGAAGCGGGTGTTTGCAAGTGCTGTCAGAGGCGGGCGAGGTCAGAACAGATTGTCTTTTTCGTCCTTGGTGGGCTCGAGGCTCCAGCCGGTGGCATCGCTGCTGCTGGCGATCTGGCCCTTCTCCTTCCACAGCTTGATCTTGAGGCGCAGGTTGTTGGCCGAGTCGGCGTTCTTTACTGCCTCCTCCTCGTCGATCACACCTTCTACCACCAGATCGAACAGGGCGCTGTCGAAGGTGACCATGCCGAGGGCCTTGGATTTCTCCATCACCTCCTTGAGGCCGCCAAACTCGCCACGTTTGATCATGTCGCGAATGGTGTGGGTGCCCAGCATGATCTCCACTGCCGCCCGGCGACCGCCATCAGTAGTCTTAACCAGCCGCTGGGAGACGAACGCCTTGAGGTTGTTGCCAAGGTCGTTGAGCAGTTGGGGCCGGCGTTCTTCCGGGAAGAAGTTGATGATGCGGTCCAGCGCCTGGTTGGCGTTGTTGGCGTGCAGGGTGGAGATCGCCAGGTGGCCGGTTTCGGAGAAGGCCAGCGCATGTTCCATGGTCTCGCGGTCGCGAATCTCACCGATGAGGATCACGTCCGGCGCCTGACGCAGGGTGTTTTTCAGGGCGGCGTGGAAGCTGCGGGTATCTACCCCCACCTCGCGCTGGTTGATGATGCTCTTGCGGTGGCGGTGCACGAACTCCACCGGATCTTCGATGGTGATGATGTGGCCGCCGCTGTTGCGGTTGCGATGATCGATGAGGGCGGCTAGGGAGGTCGATTTACCCGAGCCGGTACCGCCGACGAACAGCACCAGGCCGCGCTTCTCCATGATGGTGTCGAGCAGCACGGGGGGCAGTTTCAGATCCTCGAAGCGGGGGATTTCGGTCTTGATGTTGCGCGCCACCAGCGACACTTCGTTGCGCTGCTTGAAGATGTTGATCCGAAAGCGACCGATCTGGGGCAGCGAGATGGCGAGGTTCATCTCCAGCTCCCGCTCGAACTGCTGCTTTTGCTCGCCGTCCATGATGGCGTCGGCTATTCTGGCCACCTCGCCGGGCTCGAGCGGCGTTTCATTGAGCGGACGCAGGCCGCCGTTGAACTTGGCGCAAGGGGGGGCGCCGGTCGACAGATAGAGGTCGGAGCCATCCTGCTTGGCCAGGATCTGTAGCATGTCTCGCAATTCCATTGGTTTTGCCTCGTCTATCAAGCAGATGCAATTACATCGAATGTCATTGAGTGTACAGCGTCAGGCGCCGGTGAGTTTCTCGCGAAAGACAAAAAACACCGCGCCCAGGATGCACAGGCCGGCCCACAGGTAATCCCATTTCAGATCCTCTTTCAGATAGAAGATGGAGAAGGGGACGAACACGGTGAGGGTGATCACCTCCTGCAGGATCTTGAGCTGGCCGACGGAGAGCACGGTGTGGCCGATGCGGTTGGCAGGCACCTGCAACAGGTATTCGAACAGCGCTATGCCCCAGCTCACCAGGGCGGCGATGATCCAGGGTTTGTGATTCATGCTCTTGAGGTGGGCATACCAGGCGAAGGTCATGAAGACGTTGCTGCACAGCAGCAAGCCGATGCTGGTAAAGATAGGGTTCATTAGGTTCTCCTTTAAAATCAATCGCATTTTATCTCCGAACCGCGGGTTTTCATAAGTGGGGCGGCAGGGTATTTTTAATCCATCAAGGATGAAGTCACAGAGGGTTGTACGGGATGGGCAAGACAAGCTGGGGTGTGCTTGGTCTGCTGTTTGCCTGCCTGGTGCATGGGGCGCCGACCCTGACGGTGGCCACCGATGTTTGGCCGCCGTTTCGGATAGTGCAGCCGGATGGCCGCTTCGGTGGGCTGGACATGGACATTTTGCAGCAGTTGCAGCGCCGCAGCGGCATCCGCTTTGATGTGAAACGGGTGCCCTGGGGGC
The DNA here is from genome assembly GCF_963888745.1 of Aeromonas sp. DNRA1. Taxonomy (NCBI): domain Bacteria; kingdom Pseudomonadati; phylum Pseudomonadota; class Gammaproteobacteria; order Aeromonadales; family Aeromonadaceae; genus Aeromonas; species Aeromonas sp. DNRA1. The sequence goes on from NZ_CAWPKQ010000002.1 coordinate 844,628, forward strand.
GGGCGCTCAAGCAGATGCAGACCGGCCAGGTGGACCTGATGATCGGGCTGGCGATGACGGCGGAGCGGGCGGCCTTCATCGATTATCTGCAGCCAGCCTACTATCAGTGCCGGCCGGCCTTCTATGGCAAGGCGGCGGCGGTATCGACCCTGCGCACCTACGCCGACCTGCAGGGCAAGAAGGTGGGCTATGTGCTCAATTCGGCCTATTTTGCCCCCTTTGATGCAGACAACCGGCTCGACAAGCACGGGGTGCCCACCGAGGATCAGCTGCTGCGCATGGTGCAGCGCGGTCACCTGCCGCTGATGATCGGCACCGACTGCCAGGTGGACTACGCCCTGAGCCAGGACAACGAGGCCGGTCTGCTCAAGGCGGCCTACCAGCCGCCGCAACCTGTGGTGCTCTATCTGGGCATGAGCAAGCACTCCCCCCATCAGGCGCTGCAGCAACCGCTGGCTATGGCCCTGCAGGAGTTGGTGGCAAGCGGCGAGATCGCCGCCCTCGCCAAGCCTTACCAGCCTTGACCTCGGGTAGTAACACGCTGTTATCATGCGTTTTTCATGACTCGCGTCAGCTGCTCGACAGGCTCTGGCGCCGGCTCGTTCTCACCTTCGGAGAGCCTCTGTGTATCTCTCTTTGCTCGCCCGCCAGCAGCGCTGGCAGCGGCGCTGGTTGCTCTGCCTGCTGCTGCTGACTCTGGCGCTGTTCCTCTGCTCCCTCGCCTGGGGCGAATTCGTCTTGCTGCCCTGGCAGCCGCTGGGGGATCTCGAGCAGCGCATCCTGCTGGAGCTGCGCCTGCCGCGCGCCCTGCTGGCCTTGCTGGCAGGGGCGGCGCTCGCCTGCGGTGGCGCCGTGCTGCAGGTGATGCTGCACAACCCGGTGGCCGAACCCGGCCTGCTCGGCGTCTCGAGCGGGGCGGGATTGGCCGCCATGGTGGCGATGGCGGTGGCCAAGGCCCTTGGTGTCTATCTGCCGGGCTGGGGGTTGTCGCTGGCGGCCTTCGGCGGCGCCCTGCTGGTGACCATGCTGCTCATTCGGCTGGCGCGCCGGGCCCGGCTTGGCCATGCCCGGCTGCTGCTGTTCGGGGTCGCCATCGGCATCCTCACCAATGCCGCCATGACCTGGCTGATGTACTTTGCCGATGATGGCTCCCTGCGTGAATTCATGTTCTGGATGATGGGGAGCCTCTCTTACGGCAGCCAGCAACTGGCCTGGTGGTGGCTGCTGTTCCCGCTCGCCCTCGGCTGGCTCGGCTGGCAGGGCAAGGCGCTGCAGCAACTGCTGCTGGGAGAGACCCAGGCCCGCCTGATGGGGCTCGATGTGGACAAGATGCGGGTGCGGCTGGTGCTGGCGGTGTGCCTGCTCACCGGGATGGCGGTGGCGCTGTGCGGCGTCATCGGTTTTGTCGGGCTGGTGGTGCCCCATCTGCTGCGCCTGTGTGGCGGCAGCGATCAGCGCTTCCTGCTGCCTGCCTCGGCGCTGGGGGGCGGCGCCCTGCTGCTGGCGGCCGATCTCATCGCCCGCTCCACCCTGCAGGCGGGGGAGCTGCCCATCGGGGTCATCACCGCCTCGGTCGGCGCCCCGCTCTTCATCTATCTGTTGTTGAGGCAAGATGCCCATGCCAGCACCTGATCACCTCGGGGGTCAGCCCCCCTTGCTGGCGGCCCGCGCCCTGGCCGTCGCCAACCGGCTCGCCCCCCTCGACCTTGCCTGGCAGGGGGGCCAGCTTGTGGCTCTGCTCGGCCCCAACGGCAGCGGCAAGTCGACCCTGCTCGGCGCCCTGGCCGGCCTCTTGCCGGGGCAAGGGGAGGTACGCATCGGCGGGGAGTCGCTGGCGGACTTGAGCTGGCCGGCGCTGGCACAGCGGCGCGCCATGCTGCCCCAGCGCCAGCCCCAGCTGTTCCATATTCCGGTGTTCCAGGTGCTGAGCCTGGGGCTCGATGAGGCTCAACCTGCGAGCAGACAGAACGAGGCTATTCAGGCGCTGTGCCAGGCGCTGGAGCTGGAAGCCTTGCTGGCGCGGGACTTCAGCCGGCTGTCGGGCGGGGAGCAGCAGCGGGTGCTGATCGCTCGCACCCTGCTGCAGGTTTGGCCGAGCCTCAACCCGGGCGGGCGTGTATTGCTGCTGGACGAACCGTTGGCGGGGCTGGATCTGCACCATCAACTGGCGCTGCTGCGGCTGCTCAAGCAGCTGGCCGGGCAGGGGTTGCTGGTGGTGCTCGCCATCCACGACATCAACCTGGCCATCGACTGGGCCGATCGCCTGCTCTGTCTGCAACAGGGGCGGGTGGTGCGGGAGGGGGGCGTCGAGCTGGTGGACGAGGCGCTGCTGGCGCAGGTGTTTCAGATAAAGACCGATCGTATCGAGGCGGGCGGCCGGGTCTGGTTTATGCCTAGCCTGTGACGCAGCCCCTCATCCCCGACCCTTCTCCCGCGAGGGGAGAAGGGAGAAGGGAGAAGGGGCGCCCGGGCTGGATAGCGCGAAGCGGCTAACCAGCCCTGAGACTCAACGTTTACCGGGAAAATCAAAGGGCCAGACATCCCAGATGTCTGGCCCTTTGTATCGCTGAGCAGAACGTTTAGTTGTTCAAACCAGCTGTTTGCTCAGACGCACAGCCGCCGCCTCGGCCAGCATGGCCAGCAGGGTTTCGGTGTCGCTCCAGGAGAGGCAGGCATCGGTGATGCTCTGGCCGAAGGTGACGGCGCAGCCGTTCTCCACATCCTGCCGCCCTTCCACCAGGAAGCTCTCGGCCATGATGCCGGCGATGCCGGTGCGGCCGCGGCGCAGTTGATCGCAGATGTCCTGCGCCACCAGCAGCTGGCGACGGTGATCCTTCATGCTGTTGCCGTGGCTGAAATCCACCACCAGCCGCTCCGGCAGGCCCACATCGGCCAGCGCTTCGCAGGCTTCATCGATGCTGGCGGTGTCGTAGTTGGGGCGGTGGCCGCCGCGCAGGATCACGTGGCCATAGGGGTTGCCGGCGGTACGGTAGATGGTCATCTTGCCGTCCTTGTCCGGGGAATAGAAGATGTGGCTGTGACGGGCGGCGCGCACCGCATCGATGGCGATGCGGGTGTTGCCGTCGGTGCCGTTCTTGAAGCCGACCGGGCAGGAGAGGGCGGAGGCCATCTCGCGGTGCACCTGAGATTCGGTGGTGCGCGCGCCGATGGCGCCCCAGGTTATGAGGTCGCTGATGTACTGGCCGGTCACCATGTCAAGGAACTCGGTGGCGGTGGGCATGCCGAGGGCGTTGATGTCCACCAGCAACTTGCGGGCCAGTTTCAGCCCTTCGTTGACGTCGAAACTGCCATCGAGGCGCGGATCATTGATGAGGCCTTTCCAGCCGACGATGGTGCGCGGCTTCTCGAAATAGGTGCGCATCACGATGCACAGGCTTTCTTTATACTGCTCGCGCAGGGCATTGAGGCGCAGGGCGTATTCGTGGGCGGCGGCCGGATCGTGAATGGAGCAGGGACCGACGATGACCAGCAGGCGCTGATCCTCACCGGCCAGGATCGCTTCCACTTCGCGGCGGGCATCCAGCAGATTCTGGGCAACGGTGTCGCTTAACGGGAAGGCGTGCGCCAGTTCGCTGGGAGTGATCAGGGACTCCAGGCGACGGGTGCGCAATTCATCGGTGTGAATGGACATACGACTCGATTCTCGAAATGGGTGGCGTGGGCAGTAGCAATGACTGAGTGCCGAAGAGGCAAAGGGATAAAATAAAGCAAAAAACCCCTGATGGAAACCTCGAGGGGCTCTGATAGGATGTGAGCCCCAAAACGATTCCAAATGAGGTAGATAGCGTGGCAAAGCCAGGGGCAACCGGGGTCACCCGCATCATCAATGCAACCGGTTACAGCATGAAGGGGCTCAAGTCAGCCTGGATCAACGAGGCGGCCTTCCGGCAGGAGCTGATGCTGATCCTGCTGCTGATGCCGCTGGCGTTCTGGATCGGCGATACCCTCGATCAAATCCTGCTGCTCGTCTGCATCAGCTGGCTGGTGGTGATCGTCGAGGTGCTCAACTCCGCGGTCGAGGCGGTGGTGGATCGCATCGGCTCCGAACATCATGAGCTCTCCGGTCGCGCCAAGGATCTGGGCTCCGCCGCCGTGTTTATCGCGCTGGCCCTGAACGCCCTGGTGTGGGGCGCCTTGGTTGGCCGCAACCTGCTGGGTTGGTGGTAAGTCAGGCCGTATTTTCTCTCGCGTCATTGATCTCTCCCTTTGGGAGATGGCTGAGTGAGGGAGCTCTCTTCTCCCCCTCATCCCCCATTCTTATCCCGCGAAGGGATTAGGGGGCAAAGGAGCAACGAGGCGGACGTGCGTTGAGCATCGCAGCATAAAAAAGCCCGTCATCACGACGGGCTTTTTGCTGGGCGGCTCTGCAGGCCAATCAGTGCAGGATACGGGCACGGATGGTACCGCCGATCTCCTTGAGCTTGGCCAGCGCCTTCTCGCTGTGCTCGGTCTCCACGTCGATCACCACGTAGCCGATGTGGCTGCTGGTCTGCAGGTATTGACCGGCGATGTTGATCCCCTCGTCGGCGAAGATCTGGTTGATCTGGTTCATCACGCCGGGCTGGTTGCGGTGAATGTGCAGCAGGCGGCTGGAGCCCTTGTGGCCGGGCAGGGAGACCTCGGGGAAGTTGACGGCGGAGAGGGTGGAGCCGTTGTCGGAGTATTTGACCAGCTTGTTGGCCACTTCCAGCCCGATGTTCTCCTGGGCTTCCTGGGTAGAGCCGCCGATGTGGGGGGTCAGGATCACGTTGTCCAGCCCGCGCAGCGGGGTGAGGAACTCCTCGTCATTGGATTTGGGTTCGCTTGGGAAGACGTCGATGGCGGCGCCGGAGATGTGGCCGCTCTTGATGACGTCTGCCAGGGCATCGATGTCCACCACGGTACCGCGGGAGGCGTTGATGAAGATGGCGCCTGGCTTCATCATGCGCAGCTGTTCGGCACCGATCAGATCCTTGGTGGAGGCGGTCTCCGGCACGTGCAGACTGATGACGTCGGACATGTTGAGCAGCTCGACCATGCTCGGCACCTGGATGGCGTTGCCGAGTGAGAGCTTGTTCTCGATGTCGTAGTAGTAGACCTTCATGCCGATGCTCTCGGCGATGATGCCGAGCTGGGTGCCGATGTGGCCGTAGCCGATGATGCCGAGCTTCTTGCCACGGGCTTCCACCGAGCGGTTGGCCAGCTTTTCCCACACACCACGATGGCACTTGGCGTTCTTCTCCGGGATGCCGCGCAGCAGCAGCAGGATCTCACCCAGCACCAGTTCGGCCACCGAGCGGGTATTGGAGAAGGGGGCGTTGAACACCGGGATACCGCGCAGATGGGCGGCGTCGAGCTCGACCTGATTGGTGCCGATACAGAAGCAGCCGATGGCTACCAGCTTGTTGGCGGCATCCAGCACCTTCTCGGTGATCTGGGTGCGCGAGCGCAGCCCCACGAAATGCACGTCACGAATGCGCTCGATCAGATCTTCTTCGGAGAGAGAGGTCTTCAGATACTCCACACTGGTGTAACCTGCGGCACGAAAGGTTTCCACTGTGTTGGGGTGAACCCCCTCCAGCAGCAGTACCTTGATTTTATCCTTGTCCAGTGAAAACTTGGCGGTCATGACGATCCCTCTATGTTTGCAAAAGTGAGTGCAGATATGGTGTGTGAAGAAAACCGTAAAGTAGCAAAAACGTTTGGGAGAGGGAATATTTGTGACGAAAGTCAAATTCTTTGAAGTTTTCAACGATAGTTGTAAACGAGGGTTTGCAACTCATTGAGCAACCAATAAAAACGGCGCCATGGGGCGCCGTCTTGCATTGCGGGGCGATGGTCGGGGACCACCTCCGTTGAGCTGCCTCTGGGCAGGCAACCTTATTGGGTGACGACCCCATCGGGAGTACCAATCAGCACCACGTCCGCACCGCGGTGGGCGAACAGACCGTTGGTGACGGTGCCAACGATGGCATTGAGCTGCACTTCCAGCCCCTTTGCATCGGTGATGGCCATGCCTTTCACGTCCAGGATGTGGTTGCCGTTGTCGGTGACCACCCCCTCACGCCAGACCGGGTTGCCGCCCAGCTTTCTGATCTCGCGGGCCACGTATTCGCGGGCCATGGGGATCACTTCCACCGGCAGCGGGAAGGTGCCGAGCACGTCGACCGTCTTGGTGTTGTCGATGATGCAGATGAACTTGTCGGCCACGGCAGCGACGATCTTCTCGCGGGTGAGGGCTGCGCCGCCGCCCTTGATCATGTCGCGGGTGCCGTTGATCTCGTCGGCACCGTCCACGTAGACGGAGAGGGCGTCGATCTCGTTGAGGTCATACACTGTGATGCCGAAGCCCTTGAGGCGTTCGGTGGAGGCCACGGAGCTGGATACAGCCCCCTTGATCTCGTCCTTCATGGTCGCCAGTGCATCGATGAAGTGGTTGACGGTAGAGCCGGTGCCTACCCCGACGATGGTGCCGGGAACCACATACTTGAGCGCAGCCCAACCGGCCGCCTTCTTCATTTCATCTTGAGTCATGATCGATCCTTTGGAAAAAAGCGGCCGCATTATATCCAAGCCGCCCCCCCAGAGCGACCACCCAGCTCACGTTCCGGGCCAAAAACTCGCAAGATGTAAATCGTTTGCCTGTTTATTGCGCCATGTCATTGCACCATGGCTGTGGCAGCAGGGAGTGACGAGTGCGGCAGAGGGGGCGGATGGTCCTAGCCGGGAAAGTGCCAGCAGCGGCTGGGAGTGATGATCTGAGGCAGCGGTACGTCCCACTCTTCCTGCGGTACCGCGTCCACCTGCTGGCAGTCGTGGGCGAGCCCCAGCGGCTTGGGGCCGAGCCGATGTTCATGCCAGCAGGCGAGGGTGCGATCGTAGTAGCCACCACCCATGCCGAGCCGGTTGCCCGCTGCATCGAACGCCACCAGCGGGGTGCAAATCAGATCGAGGGTGCTGTGGGGCACCACCTGCTGCATGTCGAGCTCCGGCTCGGCGATGCCGTAACGGTTGCGGGTCATGGGGCTGGTGGCGGTGTAGCGCAAGAAGAGCAGGTGGCCCGGGGTAAAGGGGTGCAGCACCGGCAGGTAGACCTCTTTTTGCTGGGCCCACAGCCAGTGGATGGCGGGCAGGGGGTTGAGCTCGCCATCGTTGGCCAGATAGAGGGCGATGCGTTTGGCCGCCAGGATCTCGGGATGCTGCTTGAACTGGGCAACCAGCTGCTGGGCCGCCTGCTGCTGCTCGGCCTGGGTCAGGCTCTTTCTGCGCTGGCGGATGAGCTGGCGCAGGGATTGTCTTTCAGGCTGGGTATCCGGCATGGGGGCTCCTCTGATGAACGGGCGGGGGGCGACGAGCGGATCGCGCTGACAGGCGATCACCTTAACAAGGCCGCGCCGGGTTGAACAGCGCGGCTCGGCCGCCGGATCCTCGGGGATCCGGCGGCCGCATTATCAGGCGTGGGCGGCTTTGCGCATCTGGTGCTTGACGAACACCGCCACCAGGGCGGCCAGCGCCAGCGCCATGGGGTAGAAGCTCATGCTTACCACCGCCAGCGGCGAGAGGGCGAAGATGGAGCCCAGCAGCAGTGCCTGAGCACCCCAGGGGATAAGCCCCTGCACCACGCAGGAGAAGATATCCAGCATGGAAGCGGCGCGGCGCGGGGTGACCCCGTGATGATCCGCCAGCTCCTTGGCCACTTTGCTGGCGACTATGATGGCCACCGTGTTGTTGGCGGTGCAGAGGTTGGTGAGGCTCACCACTCCGGCGATGCCGAGCTCGGCCGCCTTCTCGTTCTGCTCGCCGTCATGCTGACGAGTGAAGCGGGCGATGAGGGCGCTGATGCGGGCGCTTATCCAGGCCAGTCCCCCCTGGCGCTCCATCAGGGCGCCAAGGCCACCGATCAGCATGGAGAGCAGGAAGATCTCCTGCATGCCGGTGAAGCCCTGATAGATATCCTTACTGAACTGGCCGAGGGGGTAATCCCCCAGCAGACCGACTCCGCCGGCTGCCAGAATGCCGAGCCCCAGCACCATGAAGACGTTCATGCCAAGGAGGGCCAGCACCAGGATCAGCAGGTAGGGCATCACCTTGAGCAGCTCGACATGGGCCTCGGTGGCGGGGGCATCCCCGACCGACCCCAGGGTCAGATAGAGCAGGATCACCCCGATGGCGGCCGGGGCGGCAATCTTGAAGTTCTCGCGAAACTTGTCCTTCATCTCGCAGCCCTGGCTGCGGGTGGCCGCAATGGTGGTGTCGGAGATGATGGAGAGGTTGTCGCCAAACATGGCGCCGGAGAGGATGGTGCCCGCCATCAGCACCGGATCGATGCCGGCGGCCTGGGCCACGCCCAGCGCCACCGGTGCCACGGCGCCGATGGTGCCCATGGAGGTACCCATGGCGGTGGCGATGAAGGCGGAGATGAGGAACAGCCCCGGCAGCAGGAACCAGCCGGGGATGAGGGAGAGGCCGAGCGAGACAGTGGCATCCACCCCGCCGGTGGCCTTGGCCACGGTGGCGAAGGCACCCGCCAGCAGATAGATGAGGCACATCGCCATGATGTTGCTGTCACCGACCCCCTTGAAGAAGGTCTCGAGGTTCTTGTTGAACCCCTCCTTGCCCAGCACCAGCGCCAGCATGACGGCGGGGAGGGCAGCGACGGGGGCGGGCAGTTGATAGAAGGCGAACTCGACCCCCTGCAGGGTCAGCCAGGTGCCGGTACCGATAAAGAGAGCAAGAAAGACCAGCAGAGGCAGCAGGGCTCTGGCGCTGGGTTGAGTCTGGATCATGTGTTCCTCGATGGTTGAACATGACCTCCCTGTCTCAGCCAGCCCGCAGTGGGGTGAGCGTGGCGGGCATCCTGCCGCTATGGGGCGTCTACAGTAGTGAGTCGCGCCCGCCGGGTCAAGATAGCCGTCCAGATGGATGCTGCTTTTTGTCTGGTGATTTTGCTTAATTGATTAAATCCGTCAAATATTCGGATTTAATTAGATATGTCGTTGAATTTTCGGGTGGCTGACGGCGGCCACGGCGGGCTTTTCAAAGCGGGCGCAGGCTGGTAAAACGGTCTCTTTCCTTAATAGAGATGAGAGGGTGGAGATGGACAATCCGATCCGTGTGGCCGTGATGGGCTGTAATGGTCGTATGGGCAAGGTGCTGCTGGAGGCGATCAGCCATGCCGAGGGCGTGGTGGTCGGGGCGGCGCTGGAGCGACCGGGCTCCGCCGTGATCGGGCTGGATGCCGGCGAACTCAACGGGCTGGGTCGGCTCGGCGTCATCATCAGCGACAGCCTGGACAAGGTGCGGGACGAGTTTGATCTCATCATCGATTTCACCCGCCCCGAGGTGACCCTGGCCAACCTGGCCTTCGCCCGGGCCCACCACAAGCAGATGGTGATCGGCACCACCGGCTTTGACGACGTGGGCAAGGCGGCGCTCAAGGCCGCCGCCGGCGAGATCGGCATTGTCTTCGCCTCCAACTACTCGGTCGGCGTCAACCTGGTGTTCAAGCTGCTGGAGCAGGCCGCCAAGGTGATGGGGGATTACACCGACATCGAGATCATCGAGGGGCACCACAGACACAAGGTGGATGCACCGTCCGGCACTGCGCTCTCCATGGGCGAGGTGGTGGCCAAGACGCTCGGACGTGACTTGAAAGAGTGCGCCGTCTACGGCCGCGAGGGGATCACCGGCGAGCGGGATCGCAACACCATCGGCTTTGCCACCATTCGCGCCGGCGATCTGGTGGGGGAGCACACCGTCATGTTCGCCGACATCGGCGAGCGGGTGGAGATCAGCCACAAGGCCTCCAGCCGCCTCACCTTCGCCAACGGTGCGGTGCGCGCCGGCAAGTGGCTCAAGGGGCAGGGTGCCGGCCTCTATGACATGCAGGACGTGCTCGGCCTCAAGTAATCACATCAGCTGACACCAGGGGCCCCGTGGTGCGCACGAAGGGGCTGCCCGGCCCGTTCGTCTGCTAAAACCCCGCTCATGCGGGGTTTTTTATTGGTGATTTTGTATAAATGGCGCTTACGCAGCGATTTTCATGTGAAGTGGCATAAACCCTTCCTCTCTGCTGCTGCGCCGGATCTGCCATTGCACAAATGTCATCGGCTGGTAACGAAATTGGGCCTCAATAGCCCCTATCAGGGCATTTTTTTACATCCATCCAAACAGACTAAAAATTCAAACACAGAAAAACGTTTTCCATTTTCCAAGGCCACTTATCCTCCATAAAAAAGCTGTTTGAAGGCGTTGATATTTTTTATGTGAAACTTCATTTCATTGTTTTTTAAGGATTAAAAGTTGTTTTTTGTATCAATGCAGGCCTCTTGGTCTGGATTGATAGCAACTTTTGCCTTTTCTTTTCAGGGTGGGGGTTGCAAAGCGATTGAGTGCATAGATAATGGGTAATGTTGCTTGTTTATTGAATTTAGATGCATTTCAGATGAGAAAAGACGTTGAAATGCGATCGTTTTTAAGTAGAATGCGCCCAATTTGCCAGAAATCTGCCGGGTTCGAGTCCTGTCCAAGGCCGGAACCGAGCCCGCAACACCCAGGTAAATTGCTGAATTTAAAGCTAAATAACTGGAGGTTGTCTTGAATCACACTGCATTGCTAGTGCTGGAAGATGGAACTGTGTTCAAAGGCGTGTCGATAGGCGCCGAGGGATGTTCCGTTGGTGAAGTGGTTTTCAATACGTCGATGACGGGCTATCAGGAAATCCTCACCGATCCCTCTTATTCCCGTCAGATAGTCACCCTCACTTACCCCCATATAGGCAACACCGGCACCAACAGCGAAGATGAAGAGTCCAGTCAAATCCACGCACAGGGATTGATCATCCGGGACCTTCCGATACTTGCCTCCAATTTCCGCAATCAGCAATCCCTCTCCGAATACCTCAAGTCTCACAACATCGTTGGCATCGCCGACATCGACACCCGCAAACTGACCCGCATCCTGCGCGAGAAAGGCGCCCAGGCTGGTTGCATTCTGGCCGGGAAACAGGTTGATGAAGCCTATGCCCTCGAACAGGCCCGCGCCTTCCCCGGCCTGAAGGGGATGGATCTGGCCAAAGAGGTGACGGTTGGCGAGGCGTACAACTGGACCGAAGGCAGCTGGCAGCTTGGCAAGGGGCACGTCACCCCGGCTGCCGACCAGCTCAAATACCACGTGGTGGCCTACGATTTTGGCGTCAAGCGCAACATCCTGCGCATGCTGGTGGACCGTGGCTGCCGCCTGACCGTGGTGCCAGCCAAGACCCCGGCTGCCGAAGTACTGGCGCTGAACCCCGATGGCATCTTCCTCTCCAACGGCCCTGGTGACCCCGAGCCGTGCGACTACGCCATCGAGGCCATCGAGGCCTTCCTCAAGACCAATATCCCGGTGTTCGGTATCTGCCTCGGCCATCAGCTGCTGGGTCTGGCCTCCGGCGCCAAGACCATCAAGATGAAGTTCGGCCACCACGGTGCCAACCACCCGGTCAAGAGCCTGGACGACAACACAGTGATGATCACCGCCCAGAACCACGGCTTTGCGGTGGACGAGCAGACCCTGCCGGCTTGCCTGCGCGCCACCCATGTCTCCCTGTTCGACGGGTCACTGCAGGGCATCCATCGCACCGACCGGCCGGCCTTCAGCTTCCAGGGTCACCCCGAAGCGAGCCCGGGCCCGCACGACTGTGCCGGTCTGTTCGACCACTTTATTGAATTGATCAAGCAGTATCGCGCTTAAGAGGAAAAGAGAAGCCATGCCAAAACGTAACGACCTACAGAGCATCCTGATCCTCGGCGCCGGCCCCATCGTCATCGGCCAGGCCTGCGAATTCGACTACTCCGGCGCCCAGGCCTGCAAGGCCCTGCGCGAGGAGGGTTACCGCGTCATTCTGGTGAACTCCAACCCGGCCACCATCATGACCGACCCGGAGATGGCGGATGCCACCTACATCGAGCCCATCACCTGGGAAGTAGTGCGCGAAATCATCAAGAAAGAGCGCCCGGACGCCATCCTGCCCACCATGGGTGGCCAGACTGCGCTCAACTGCGCATTGGCGCTGGAGAAGCACGGCGTGCTGGCCGAGTTCGGTGTCGAGATGATCGGCGCCACTGCCGACGCCATCGACAAGGCCGAAGATCGCTCCCGCTTTGACAAGGCGATGCGCAGCATTGGCCTGGAGTGCCCGCGTGCCGGCATCGCCCACAACATGGAAGAGGCGTGGGGCGTGCAGCAGATGGTCGGTTTCCCCTGCATCATCCGTCCCTCCTTCACCATGGGTGGCTCAGGTGGCGGCATCGCCTACAACACCGAAGAGTTCGTCGAGATCTGCGAGCGCGGTCTGGATCTCTCACCGACCAAAGAGCTGCTCATCGACGAGTCGCTGATCGGCTGGAAAGAGTATGAGATGGAGGTCGTGCGGGATCGCAACGACAACTGCATCATCGTCTGCGCCATCGAAAACTTCGACCCCATGGGTATCCACACCGGTGACTCCATCACGGTCGCGCCAGCCCAGACGCTGACCGACAAGGAGTATCAGCTGATGCGCAACGCCTCCATGGCGGTGCTGCGCGAGATCGGCGTCGAGACCGGCGGCTCCAACGTCCAGTTCGGTATCAACCCGAAAGATGGCCGGATGGTCATCATCGAGATGAACCCGCGGGTGTCGCGCTCCTCCGCGCTGGCCTCCAAGGCGACCGGTTTCCCCATCGCCAAGATTGCTGCCAAGCTCGCCATCGGTTACACCCTCGACGAGCTGATGAACGACATCACCGGTGGTCGCACCCCGGCCTCCTTCGAGCCGGCCATCGACTACGTGGTCACCAAGGTGCCGCGTTTCAACTTCGAGAAGTTCGCCGGTGCCAACGACCGTCTGACGACCCAGATGAAATCGGTCGGCGAAGTGATGGCTATCGGTCGCAACTTCCAGGAGTCCCTGCACAAGGCGTTGCGAAGCCTCGAGACCGGCAAGACCGGCTTCGACCCCATGGTTGACCTCAATGCCCCGGACTCCCTGACCCGCATCCGTCACGAGCTGCAGGATGCCGGTAGCGACCGTATCTTCTACATCGCCGATGCGTTCCGCGCCGGCCTCTCCATGGATGGCATCTTCAAGCTGACCAAGATTGACCCCTGGTTCCTGGTACAGATTGAAGACCTGGTGAAGCTGGAAGAAGAGGTGAAAGAGCGCGGCATGGCCGGTCTCGATGCTGACTTCCTGCGAGCCTTGAAGCGCAAAGGCTTTGCCGATGCCCGTCTGGCCAAGATCCTCGGTGTGGCCGAAGGGGAAGTGCGCAAACTGCGTGCCCGCCACAACATCTTCCCGGTCTACAAGCGGGTCGATACCTGCGCCGCCGAGTTCGCCACCAACACCGCCTACATGTACTCCAGCTATGACGAGGAGTGCGAAGCGGCCCCGAGCAACCGCGACAAGATCATGATCATCGGCGGCGGCCCGAACCGTATCGGTCAGGGTATCGAGTTTGACTACTGCTGCGTGCACGCGGCGCTGGCCCTGCGCGAAGACGGTTACGAGACCATCATGGTCAACTGCAACCCGGAGACCGTCTCCACCGATTATGACACTTCCGACCGTCTCTACTTCGAACCGGTCACCCTGGAAGATGTGCTGGAAATCGTGCGCATCGAAAAACCCAAGGGCGTTATCGTCCAGTACGGCGGCCAGACCCCGCTGAAGCTTGCACGGGCGTTGGAAGCCAACGGCGTACCGATTATCGGTACCAGCCCGGATGCCATCGACCGCGCCGAAGACCGCGAGCGCTTCCAGTCTGCCGTCGAGCGCCTTGGCCTCAAGCAGCCGGAAAACGGCACCGTCACCGCGCTGGAGCAGGCCGTGTTGCTGGCCGAGCGGATCACCTATCCGCTGGTGGTGCGCCCCTCCTACGTGCTGGGTGGCCGCGCCATGGAGATCGTCTATGACGAGCAGGATCTGCGTCGCTACTTCGCCGAGGCGGTGAGCGTCTCCAACGAATCGCCGGTACTGCTGGACCGCTTCCTGGACGATGCGACCGAGCTGGACGTGGATGCCATCTGCGACGGCACCGATGTAGTCATCGGCGGCATCATGGAGCACATCGAGCAGGCCGGTATCCACTCCGGTGACTCCGGTTGCTCCCTGCCTCCTTACACCTTGTCCAAGAAGATTCAGGACGAGATCCGCGAGCAGGTGCGCAAGCTGGCGCTGGAGCTCGGCGTTATCGGCCTGATGAACGTGCAGTTCGCGGTCAAGGGCGATGACATCTACCTCATCGAGGTGAACCCGCGTGCCGCCCGTACCGTGCCGTTCGTCTCCAAGGCGACCGGTGCCCCGCTGGCCAAGATTGCCGCTCGTGTAATGGCCGGCCAGTCGCTGCAAGAACAGGGCTTTACCAAAGAGATCATCCCGCCCTACTACTCGGTGAAAGAGGTGGTGCTGCCGTTCGCCAAGTTCCCGGGGGTTGACCCGCTGCTGGGGCCGGAGATGCGCTCTACCGGTGAGGTGATGGGGGTAGGCAGCAGCTTCGCCGAGGCCTATGCCAAGGCGCAGCTGGGGGCCAACCACGCTGTACCGAAAGAGGGGCGCGCCCTCTTGTCGGTGCGTCACAGCGACAAGGCGCAGGTGGTCGATTTGGCTGCCAAGCTGCTGGAGCTGGGCTACGAGCTGGATGCCACCCACGGTACCGCAGTCGCACTGGGTGAAGCGAGCATCAACCCGCGCCTGGTCAACAAGGTGCACGAAGGTCGCCCGCATATTCTGGATCGCATCAAGAATGGCGAGTACACCTACATCGTCAACACCGCCGAAGGGCGGGTGGCGATCCAGGACTCCAAGCAGCTGCGTCGCGCCGCCTTGCAGAACAAGGTGGCGTATACCACCACCATGAATGAGGCGTTTGCCACCTGCATGGCCATCAGCGTGGATGCCACCGCCAACGTCAACTCGGTGCAGGAGCTGCACCAGAAGGTCGAGAACCAGCTGAAAAGCCGCTAAGACCGCGTGATGAAGGAGGGACGCCTCCTTCGTGACCCGATAAAACCCCGCCAGCGATGGCGGGGTTTTTTATTGGCAAAGAGATTGGGTGCCATGGCAACCGGCGTCACCGAGCAACATGCTATGGGTGATATTCACTCTCTATGAGCAGGAAAAAGTGACAATGATTGCGCAATAGATGTATTTGACAGCGTTCTTTGCAATCTCTCGCCCGCGTCGCCTCTCTATACTGGTTTCTCGTCACAGGATTTATCGACCCAGGTCGTCTGCGCCTGCCAACGCAGGGGCGAGCAGATCGGGCCCGCAGCCTTATCGGGTTGTGCGGCCGGCCCCCTCTTACCGGAAGGGGCCACAGGAAACCGGGCGTGGGGCTACTGCCACACGACCGGCCAGGGCCAGCGTTACCACGCCAACCCGCTTCTCCTCCTTGTCCCCGTCAATCAGCCCAGCCGTACCGCCAGGACATCTGCCAAGGGAATCAGAATATGAGCTTCGATCATCGCAAATACCGCCGTGCCCCCGTCATCAATCTGGCGGATCGCCAGTGGCCCAACCGGGTGCTGGAGCGGGCCCCGCTCTGGTGCGCGGTGGATCTGCGCGACGGCAACCAGGCGCTGGTCGAGCCGATGACGGTGGCCCAGAAGCTGCAGATGTGGGCGCTGATGGTGCACATCGGCTTCAAGCACATCGAGGTAGGCTTTCCGGCCGCCTCTCAGCCCGATTTCGACTTCGTGCGCGAGCTTATCGACCGCAATCTCATTCCGGACGACGTCACCATCCAGGTGCTGGTGCAGGCGCGCGAAGATCTGATAGCCCGCACCTTCGAGGCCCTCAAGGGGGCGAAGCGGGCCATCGTCCACGTCTACAACTCGGTCAACCCGACCCAGCGCAACTATGTGTTCAACTCAGGGCGTGAAGGGGTCAAGGCCATCGCCGTGCAGGGGGCGCGCTGGGTACGGGAGTATGCGGCCCGCAATCCGGGCACCGAGTGGAGTTTTCAGTACTCGCCGGAGAGCTTCAGCAGCACCGAGGTGGAGTTCGCCGTCGAGGTGTGTGACGCCGTCATCGACGAGTGGCGCGCCGCTGCCCGCCCGATGATCCTGAACCTCCCCGCCACCGTGGAGGTGA
Organism: Aeromonas sp. DNRA1; assembly: GCF_963888745.1. Classification (NCBI taxonomy): domain Bacteria; kingdom Pseudomonadati; phylum Pseudomonadota; class Gammaproteobacteria; order Aeromonadales; family Aeromonadaceae; genus Aeromonas; species Aeromonas sp. DNRA1. The sequence goes on from NZ_CAWPKQ010000002.1 coordinate 860,742, forward strand.
GCACCCCCAACGTGTTTGCGGATCAGGTGGAGTGGTTCTGCCGCCACCTCAAGGCGCGCCCCGAGGTGAGCATCTCCATCCATACCCACAACGATCGGGGCTGCGGGGTGGCCGCCGCCGAGCTGGCGGTGCTGGCGGGGGCGGATCGCATCGAGGGCACCCTGCTCGGCAACGGCGAGCGCACCGGCAACATGGACATCGTCACCATGGCCATGAACCTCTACAGCCAGGGGATCGATCCCGAGCTCAACCTGGCGGACATGGATGCCATCGTTGCGACCGTGGGGGCCTGTACCCAGATTGCCCTGCACCCGCGCCACCCCTATGCCGGCGAGCTGGTCTACACGGCGTTTTCCGGCAGCCACCAGGACGCCATCCGCAAGTCTCTGGCGGCGGAAAAGCCGGATCACTACTGGGACGTGGCTTACCTGCCCATCGACCCTGCCGATCTCGGTCGCAGCTACGAGGCGGTGATCCGCATCAACAGCCAGTCCGGCAAGGGTGGGGTCACCTACCTGCTGGAGCGCGACCTTGGCCTGCAACTGCCGCGCTGGCTGCAAATTGACTTCAGCCGCCGGGTCCAGGCCGAGGCTGAGGCAAGCAGCAGCGAGATAAGTCCGGAGCAGATCCGCACCCTGTTCGAGCGCCACTATCTTGAGCCCGCCCACGGCTATCGCATCGGTCGCTTCCAGCTTGGTCGCGACAGCCAGGAGAGTTTGCGCCTCGAGCTGCAGACTCCGACCGGCTCGCTGCAATTGAGTGGTGAAGGGGAGGGGGCCATCACGGCGCTGGTCAACGGCTGGCAGCGCCAGACAGGGATGCACATCGACGTGCTGGATTACTCCGAGCATGCCTTGAGCGCCGGCACCGAGTCCCGCGCCGCCGCCTACGTGCTGCTGAGCGTGGACGGGACTCGCACCTGCGGGGTGGCCATCGGCCGCGATGTGGTCAGCGCCTCCCTGCAGGCGGTGATCAATGGCGCCGCCCAGATAGAGGCGCTGCGCCAGAGCGCCTGATCCCGGCGCCGTATCGACCCTTGGGGGCCCTCGCCATGCCGGCGGGGGCCCTTGTCATTGATGGCTTCTGCTCCCCGTCCCAATCCTCTACAATGCCCTGCCTGTCTGCGTCCGGATACCCTCGCGGGTGCCGGGACGCCTCATCCACCGGGAAGCATTCATGTCTCATCTCATCGTCTGTCGTCATTATCTGGCCCCGCTGCTGGCCACCTTGCTGCTGGCCGCCTGTGCCAGCGAACCCGTCAGTCAGGGCGATGCCAGCAAGCCTGGCAGCTCCGCCGTCACCGGGCCGGCCATCGCCAAGCCCGCCCCGCTGCCCAAGGCCCAGGTCCCCCGGGCGCCCGCCAGCATGCAGTCACGCATTGTGCGGCTGCTGCCGGCCCGCACTGTGGATCGCAACGGCTGGGCCCAGGATATCGTCACCGCCCTCGCTAAACAGGATCTGGCGGTGACCGACGAGAACGTCTGCTCCGTGCTGGCAGTGGCGGAGCAGGAGTCCACCTTTCAGGCCGACCCCGTGGTGCCGGGCCTTGGCAAGATCGCCTGGAAGGAGATCAACGCCCGCGCCGGCAAGCTGCTGATCCCCGAGTTCGTGGTGCGCACCGCGCTCTCCATCAACTCGCCTACCGGCAAAACTTACGCCGAGCGTATCGACAAGTTGCGCACCGAGCGGGAGATGAGCGAGATCTTCGAGGACATGATAGGGGAGGTGCCCATGGGCAAGACCCTGTTCGGCAACATGAACCCGGTCCGTACCGGCGGCCCCATGCAGGTGAGCATCGCCTTTGCCGAGGCCAACAGCGATGGCTATCCCTATCCGATCAAGGAGTCCATTCGCCACGAGGTGTTCAGTCGCCGAGGTGGCATCTGGTTCGGTACTCGCCACCTGCTCAACTACCCTGCCCAGTACCCGGATCACCTCTACCGCTATGCCGACTTCAATGCCGGCTGGTACGCCAGTCGCAACGCCGCCTTCCAGGCGGCGGTGAGCCGGTTGAGCGGCAAGCCGCTGGCGCTGGATGGGGATCTCATTCGCTACGACTCCGAGCTGCCGGGCAAGACTGAGCTGGCGGTTCATACCATCGCCAGTCAGCTCAACATGAGCACGCAGGCCATCCACCAGAGCCTGAAGCTCGGCGACACCAGCGAGTTTGCCCAAAGCGATCTCTACCACAGGGTCTTCGTGCTGGCCGATCGCAAGGCGGGCAGCCGGCTGCCCCGCGCCGTGCTGCCGGGCATCTCCCTGAAAAGCCCCAAGATCACCCGCAATCTCACCACCGCCTGGTTTGCCAAGCGAGTGCAGTGGCGCCAGCAAACCTGCCTCAAGCGGCTGGGGTCGCTGTAACTGCAATAACAAAGGCGGCCAATAGGCCGCCTTTGTTTACTGTGTTTTGACTACCTTGCTGGTCAGGGTCGGCAGATGCCAGGTTCCCCCCAGTGCAATCATGCGGCAGCTTCCGGTAGTGCTTTGCTCACTCAGCACGAAGGTTTTGCCATCCCACACCCAGCTTTCGAAAGAAAAACAATCTCCTATCCCTCTTCCTTTGTGTGAGGCACTCAGTTCACCCATTCCATAACCGTTTGCATCAGTGCTGATGAGGGTCGCACTGGCGGTATCAAGGTTTGTGTCAATCACAATGAAGGCCGAACCGTCGTTGTAAGCAGCGAGCCAGCAGGGTAGCTGGACCAAGGCTCGTTCTTGGTTCAGGGGATAGAGCATGCCACCCTCTGAATTTTCATCGACCATGGGACAGGTGTCTTTATCGACTTGCCGCTTCAGCCACTTGCCTATGCTCTGTTGCTCCGGCTTGGTGAGTGGGCGGGAGAGGTTGTCTGCGGCTACGGCGCCAGCGTGGATCACGGGAGCCGCCAAGGCAGGAGGAATGGATGTGGTGGGTAATGGGCCCTGTTTGGTCAGGGCAGTATTGGTATTGAGGCGGCCTTGGAACTCATCCATTTTGAGAAAAATGGCATAGGCTCCAGCGCCGGATAGCGGTTCCTGATGCTTGCTCCATTCAAATACCACCTTGCCAGTCCCCTTGAGCGCGCGGACGAGTGCCGCGATTTGGGGCTGGCTGAACGGAGTCCGCTCTTTTACGGTGCCAAGTACTTCACCATTGACGCGCAGTGTGATCAAACCATCAGCGGGGGCTCCCGGTGCCTGTTCATCAACTTCTGCGATGGCAAGCTCTGCATGCAATGTACCTTTGGCGCCAGCCTCTCGGGTGAGCAAAACCGAGAGTCCCCCTGATTCTGCGCTATAACCTGCGGCTCGGCATGTGCGTGTGTTGTCACAGGCCAGTTCCCAGTCCTTGTGTTGAAAAGAGAGTCCTTCAATAGACGAGCCGAGAGCTGATACCAACAGTGTTGTAATGAGCATGGGATGGTTCCAGAAGCATTGGGCCGGTCAGGATAACATTCTGGACGGTTCAAATTGAATCTTGTTGTGGGCTGGTGGAACAGTGCAAAGGGATATAGCCCTTCGAGCCGATTAGAAGCTCATCGCCAGCCCGACGCCGTAGCCGCTGGTGTTGTGGCTGAACATATAGCGGGCCACCAGCCGGGTTCGGGTGACGAAGATATCGTACTTGCTGCTGTCGAGCTCCACCCCAAGGCCAAGGGAGTTGAGGGAGTTGAAGCCAAGCAGGCCGCGCTGCTCGCCCAGGTATTCGGTGCGGGCCCCCTCCATCACGTAGCGCACGGGTTTGCCCAGCAGCGTCAAATCGCCGATGGGGGCGCGCCGGCGCAGATAGAGGCCGAGGTTTTCGGCGTTGGCCTGGCCGGCCACGCTGGCGGCGGTGCCGCCAAAGCTCTGCAGGTGCTGATAGGAGTAACGCAGCTCGGCATCGATGTCCTGGGCGGGGGAAAACAGCTCGTAATCGAGCATCATGGCGCCGCCGAGGCCGTAGACGTCGAGCCTGCCGCCATCGAGAAAATCGAGGTTCTTGCCGGTGTACTGGCCCAGTAGCCAGTTGCCGATGCGCAGATCGCTCGCCACCGTGCCGAGGGTGACGTTGCCGATGGGGCGCAGCACCCAGTTGCCGCCGTGTTTGTCCCGGTGCAGCCCTATGTCCCAGCCAATACCGCCGGTGGCCGTCAGGCTGTTCCACTTGGTGGGAACGGTGCGGCTCTCGCTGCCGTTGCTGACTACGAACTGGGGATCGTAGCGGCTGAATCCCAAGGTTCCTTCCAGATAAATCGGGACGCTCTCGCTCATGGTGGCGCCGCCGCCGACCTGGGTCATGTTGAGCGCCGCCGACTGGTTGGTGCCGCTACCGATGTTGATGTTGCTGGCGGTGATGTCGGGCACCACGGTAAAGGTCATCAGCGACACCACGGCGTTGGCGCGCTGTTGCACCAGTGAGTCGTCGTCAGCCATGGCCTGACAGCTGCACAGCAGACCGAACAGCAGGGCGGGGCGAAGCGGAAGGGTGAGAGGTGTGAACATACCGGGATCCCGTGAAGCCTCTTCCGATGAGGCACGGTTACACTGTAGCGATTTTTTGTTCGCTTGGCCGCCTCAACCATGAGCCGGATGACGCCATTTGTGCCCACTCACTTCCTGGCGCAGCAGGCTGAACGCTCTGGCGAGCTTGTTCGCGCAAGGGACAGACGCAGAGGCAAAATCCATTAAACTCAATGGGTCACCTCGGGCCGTGGTGCAGGCCGAGCTTGGCCCGCTCACCATGCTGGGGCAGGACTGGTCCGAATGGGACGAGACCTACGCCTACACGGTGAGCCGCGATCCCGTCTATCTGGCGGCCAATCTCAACGTGCGCACCTTCGAGACCCTGGGAGTGGATCTGGTGGCACTTTATAATGCCGACAAGCAGCCGCAGGCGGCGTTTGCCTATCATGGCGGCCAGCTGATGACGCAGACCCCAGCCCAGCTGGCGCCTCTGACCGATTATCTGGTGCGCAACGGCAGCCTCAAGCCCAACGCCGGCATCTGGTTTGACGGCGAGCGTTACTACCTGCTGGCCGCCACCCAGATCCTGACTAGCTCGGGCTGGAGGTGCTCTCCGGTGTCATCCTGATGGCCCCCTCAAGCAGGGGGATGAGCTGCTCGGCTTCATCATCGCCGGGCGTGCCAGACTGAGCGAGGTATGGCATCCCGACGAACTCTCCTTCGTGCTGTCGGTGTGCGATCTCTCGGCCCAGACCCTGCTCACCCTCACCAAACTGAAACGCCTCAAGCGCAGTTGACGCCGTTTTGCTGTCTGGGCCCCTCCAGCCGGAGCGGGCCCGATTTTTTTGATGGCCTTGGCCGATTATCTCCCCTATCCATGACCTGTATTAATTTCTTGTTCACTTGGCCGGGTGTATAACGGGCCACCCTCAGGGAGAAAAGGGGGTTGGCGACAGGGAGGGTCTGCCGCACCGGAGGCCGTCAGGCCACCCAGGATGGATGCTCACGAAGTTGATGGGAGTCACCAGATGCAGGACATGCTGCTTGCCATATGGCAACAGGACTTTGACCAATTGATCCAGATGCAGGCGGTGGGCCTGCTCGTCACCTGCCTGGTGGTGATCCTTTTTCTTGAATCGAGTTTCGTGTTTCTGCCTCTGCCCGGCGACAGCCTGGTGCTGCTGGCCGGCGGGCTGGTGGGAATGGGGGTGTTCGGCCCCGAGGTGACGCTGCTCTACATGCCGCTGGCGGCGGGGCTTGGCAGCCTGATCGCCTATGTGCAGGGGCAGGCGCTGCACGGCACCGCCTTCATGGGCCACGTGGAGCGTATGATCCCGGACGGCAGCCTGCCGCGGGCCTCCCGTCTGCTGCACAACTACGGCTTCTGGGCCATGTTCTCCTCCCGTTTCGTGCCCTTCGTGCGGGTGCTGACGCCCATGCTGATGGGGGTCTCGCGGCTGCACCTGCCGCGGGTGATGATCGCCAGTTTTGCCAGCGCCTTCCTCTGGGCCCTGGTGCTGAGCCTGGTAGGCAAGGCCGTGATGGCAGCCCCGGTGTTCGCCCAGTATCACGAGCTGCTGACCAAGTGCCTGCTGGTGACTTCCCTCGGTCTGTTCGTCATCGCCATGGCCGCCATCGCCATCCGGCTGCTCAAACGCCCGACCAACCGCATTCGCTGATCGGCCGGGGCAGGGCCCCGCCATCTGTTGCTCTCACTCTTCATGGCGCTGGCGCCCCTGGCTGGCCGGCGCCCCTTCACTCTGCAAGCAGGTACCTTATGTCATCCCACGACACCTTGACCCTTCGCCCCCTCGAGCGCGAGGATCTCAAGTTCGTCCATCAACTCAACAACAACGCCAGCATCATGCGCTACTGGTTCGAGGAGCCTTACGAGGCGTACATGGAACTGGCCCAGCTCTATGACAAGCACATCCACGATCAGCACGAGCGCCGCTTCATCCTCGAGGTGGCGGGCGAGAACGTGGGGCTGGTGGAGCTGGTGGACATCCGCAGCATCCATCGCCGCGCCGAATTCCAGATCATCATCGCTCCCGCCCATCAGGGGAAGGGCTATGCCAAGACCGCCACCTTGAAGGCGATGAAGTACGGCTTCAACGTACTCAACCTGCACAAGCTCTATCTCATCGTCGATCGGGACAACGCCCGGGCAATCCACATCTATCAGGAGCTGGGATTTGAGCCGGAGGGGGAGCTCAAAGAGGAGTTCTTCATCGATGGTCAATATCGCACCGCCATTCGCATGTGCCTGTTCCAAAGAGACTTCCTGGCCCAGAATGGTCGAGGTGGCTGAACTCCCGTACGGACGTGAAGGGCTGCTGGCGGGGCGTGTTCGCCTTGCCAGCCAGGCAGCCCTGGCTCCATGAAATGGGCGCGTATTTGAGGCAGAATTTGCGCCATCTATCTGTTACACTTCGCGCCCGCCATTTTCCGGCCACTTTCTGACTTGATGTCAGGCACAGCCGTCGGTGGTCTGCACCGACTTTTCGCTCATGCCGAGCTAACCAAGCCAGCCACAGTCCAGCTGGAACACAGGAACCCATTATGAGATTTGAATCGTTCGATTTTGCCCCCGAGATTTTGCGCGCCATCTCAGAGTGCGGTTATCAGGAGATGACCCCTGTGCAGCAGCAGGCGATCCCGGCCATTCGCCGTGGTCGCGACGTGCTGGCCAGCGCCCAGACCGGTACCGGCAAGACCGCCGCCTTTGCCCTGCCCATCCTGCAGCGGCTGGTGGACAACCCTGCACCGGTGCAGCCTTCCAACGCCCGGGTGCTGATCCTGACCCCGACCCGCGAGCTGGCGGCCCAGGTGGCGAGCAACATCAATGACTTCGCCAAGCATCTGGACATCACCACCCTCACCATCTACGGCGGTGGCAAGCAGGATGTGCAGGCCAGAAAACTGAAAGCGGGCGCTCACATCATAGTGGCGACCCCGGGCCGGCTGCTGGAGCACCTCACCGCCTGCAACCTGAGTCTCTCCGGTGTTGAGTGCCTGGTGCTGGACGAAGCGGACCGCATCCTCGACATGGGCTTCAGTGCTGATGTGCAGCAGATCCTGCAGGCGGTCAACAAGACCCGTCAGAACCTGCTGTTCTCCGCCACCTTCTCCGAGGCGGTGAAGAAGCTGGCCAACCTGATGCTGGACAAGCCTCAGATAGTGAGCGTCAACAAGCAGAACTCCACCGCCGATACCGTCAGCCACACCGTCTATCCGGTGGAGCAGAAGCGCAAGCGCGAGCTGCTCTCCGAGCTCATCGGCAAGCAGAACTGGCCGCAGGTGCTGGTGTTTGCCAGTACCCGCGAGAGCTGCGACGAGCTGGTGGCCGAGCTGAACCTCGACGGCATCAAGTCGGCCGTGGTGCACGGCGACAAGGCTCAGGGCAGCCGTCGCCGCGCCCTGCGCGAGTTCACCGAGGGCAAGCTGCGGGTGCTGGTGGCCACCGAAGTGGCCGCCCGTGGCCTGGATATCCCGGATCTCGAGTACGTGGTCAACTATGATCTGCCGTTCCTGGCGGAAGACTACGTGCACCGCATCGGCCGTACCGGCCGCGCCGGCAAGAGCGGCATGGCCATCTCCTTCGTCAGCCGCGAGGAAGAGCGCACCCTGCTGGAGATCGAGGCGCTGATCGGCCAGAAGATCCGCCGCATCATGGTGCCGGGCTACGAGGTGAGCAGCCGCGACGAGCTGATCAAGCAGCTGCAGGAGCGCCGCCGCTTCGGCAAGCGCCCGCAGCGGGAAGACAACGCCGCCGCCCAGGCCATGGCCGAGGCCAAGCTGCAGGGCCAGCGCCTCAAGCGCCTGGCTGCCGCCAAGAAGCCGCGCCAGCCGAAATAAGGCGCGCAGGCCGCTCTATTGAACCGCAAAGGCGCCACTGGCGCCTTTGCCATCTCTGTCATCGGTGTTGACCCCTGGTGGTCAACTCAAGGATTGCTTATGACCGCTCCTACCTACAATCAGGCCCTGTTCGAAATGGCCAGCCAGAGTCTGGCCGAACTGGCCCGCACCGCCGAGCAGAAGGCTGGCAAGCGTACCCCGGCGCAAGAGAGCCATTTTCTCTGCACCTGGATGGCCGACTCCCTCAAGGAGAAGCGCTTCTCCCGGCTGGTGATGGAGGATTTGAAGGATTGGGTGCAGCTTGGCCGAACCCTGGGGGCCGGCGCCGATCTCAAGGGGCTGCTTGAGCGGATCATGGGCCAGTATGAGCGGGCCATGGCCGAGCCGACCGGGCTCGGCAGCCGGCTGGCCGCCTTGCTGGCCGAGCTCGCGGCCGCAGGTTGGTTAGTGATTACCGACAGCGAGGTGAGCGCCAAGCTGCGCCTGCAATCGGGCGGTCAGCCGAGCCTCATCATCAGCGCCAGCGAGTATCAGGGCCACATCGAGGCGGGCGAGCTTATCAAGCCGCTCACCCTCTATGTGCGCGGCGACGAGGCCCGGCTGGCACGGGCGGCCTTTGCCCACCGCCTGCTGCTGAGCCAGGGCAACAAGAAAACCACTCTGGTCAAGCACCACAAGGCTTACCGGCTGGTGCCGGGCAACGCGCAGCCAGCGCTGGCGCTGCTGATGGGCCCCTGAACAGGGAGTGCTCCATCTGTCTGATACCCCGGCCCGGTGCCGGGGTTTTTTATGAACGCGGAGCGGGGTGGCAGGCAGGGGAAAGGGGGAGGGCGGCGCGACTCTTGTCGCAGCAAGCGGGGACATTGGGCATTCCCCCTATCCTGGGGGGCGTCCCCCATATGGTGGGATGGTCGTGGAAAAAAACTGCTCTAGGGTGAGTGGGCCCCAAAGAGGGCCTTGAAGGAAGCAAACCGCCTGACAAGGCGACACTCAATGAATGAGGAAACATGATGAAAGCGACTCCCATTGCCCTGTTGCTGGCCGGCGTGCTGGCCTCCCCGCTCTGCGCCGCAGGGCTCGACGCCCAGCTCACCCTGGTGGATGGCAACAGTGACGACGTGCGCGTCAACCTGACCCTGACCAACAGCGGGGACAAGCCGGTTCGCCTGCTCAAATGGCAACTGCCGGGCAGCGAAGATGCCCCCCTGTTTCTGGTGGAGCGGGACGGCCAGCCGGTCAATTACGAGGGGGCCCTGATCAAGCGGGCAGCCCCGACCGACAAGGACTTCCAGCTGCTCAAGGCCGGCCAGAGCCTGACGGTGCAGGCCGAGGTCTCCGGTCTCTACGACATGAGTGCCCAGGGCCAGTACAGCATCCGCTACCTGCTGCCGACGTTGCCGCAAGAGGCGAAAGCCGCCAAGGCCAAGCAGGCCCAGGCGAGCGAATCCAATGCGGTGACCCTGTGGGTGGACGGGGTGAGTGACGAGCGGGTGCTGGCCAAGGCGGCCCCCCTGGCCGAGCCGCAGGCGGTGACCGCCTCGGTCAGCTTCAGCGGCCGCTGCACCAACACCCAGAAGAGCGACATCCTGGCGGCGCTCGATGCGGCCAGCGGCATCACCAACAACTCCAGCAGCTACCTGGCGGTGGACAAGCCGGAAGGCCAGCGTTATCGCAGCTGGTTTGGTGCCTATGATGCGTCGCGCTGGGATCAGGCCGAGACCCACTTCAGCAAGATCAAGGATGCCATCGACAACAAGCCGCTCACCTTCGACTGCGGTTGCAAGCAGAGCTACTTTGCCTATGTCTATCCGGATCAGCCCTACAAGGTCTACCTCTGCAAGAGCTTCTGGACTGCACCGGTCAGCGGGACCGACTCCCGTGCCGGCACCATCGTCCACGAGCTGAGCCACTTCAACGTGGTGGCGGGCACCGACGATCTGGGTTACGGTCAGGCCAATGCCCGCAACCTGGCGAAGACGGATCCGGTCAAGGCGCTCAACAACGCCGACAACCACGAGTACTTCGCTGAGAATACGCCGAGCGAAAACTGATTTGCCGACCGGGGGCCGCAAGGCCCCTTCTTGTCCATGTCGTTTGTCACAGGAAGGAGCGACCATGATGACACTCTTGCTCACCACCCTGGCGCTGGCCCCCCTGCAGTGCGATCTGTCGGTCAAGGCACAAAGCCGGGTCAACGAGCCGCTGCCGCTGGTGATGACCCTGACCAACCGGGGGGAGGGGCCGCTCGAGGTGCTGAGCTGGTTCACGCCGTTTGAAGGCTGGTTTGCCGATGCCATCGATCTCACCCTCGATGATCGGCCGATACCCTACAAGGGCCCGTTGGCCAAGCGGGGCAACCCGGGCGCCGAGGATTTCTTTTTGCTGGGGGCCGGTCAGCAGAGTCAGGCCGACGCGGATCTGACCCTGGTCTATGATCTCTCCCGCCCTGGCCGCTACCAACTGAGCTACCGCGCCCAGCCGCTGACCCTGACCCGGGGCGTGGCCCCCCGCTGCCCCGTCATTCACTTCACCCGGCTGCCCGCCTCCTAGGGCGGCCCCTCCGTACTACCTAGATGGCATCCGGCCCGGTGAGCGGCGCCAGCAGCCCTGCCGCGCGGGCGGCCACCGCCAGATAACGGTCTGCCAGCAAAGGCCTGGCGAGCCCCTCTCGCCAGCAGCAATGCACCAGCTTGATCACATGATCGTCGAGGCTCACCACTGCCCGGGCCAGCACGTTTTGCCACGACAGCTTGCCGGTATCGGGCCAGACCGGCGTCTGCAGTGATGGCGCGCCGACCGTGACATAGGCGGCCGCCACCGCCTGCCACATCAAAGTCTGCCAGCGCGCTTGCCATGGCGCGGGCAGGTGGCTGGCGACGATGGCGGCGGCGCGACTGCCGGTCACCATGTGCAGCACGGTAAAATTGCCGGTCTGCCAGTAGAGGGCGAGGGCCGCGTCGGCCAGCTGCACCAGCAGATCCGACGATGATACCCCGCTCGGCAACCCGCTCGCCCAGGTCGGCGCATCCGTCACCTGCCGCAATCGCTCGGTGATCCACTCGCCTTGCCAGCGTGCGCCTTTCCATTGCCGGGCCATCGCGCTCAGCAGAGCGTCGATATCCGGCACCGGCGCCCGCTGCCCGGCCGGCACCCGCAGGGGGCTGCACTGCCAGGCGGCCAGTGCGGCGGCCTGCTCTTCCTGATGGCCATTTTCCAGCGCGCAGGCGAAGCGGATCAGTGGATGGAAGGCGCCGCCGGCTGGCGAGAGACCCTGCTCCAGCAGGCTGGCAAAGGTGGGCAGCCACCCCTCGTCGGCCAGCCGTGTTGCCAACTGCTGACGCAGCCGGACAAACTGCAACTCCTCCTCATCCCCCTGCTGTTGTTCACCCCCCGGCAGGGCATGGTTGGTCTGCCAGTGTGCGAAGAACTGCTGCAGCTGGCGGGGATTGGCGCCCATCTCGTGCAGGGCGTGCAATGCCATCGGGCAGTGGTTGGTGGTGCCGCGTCCGTTGAGGGCAAAGGCTCGATTGGCATCGAGCAGATGATGAAGATGATGCATAATCATTTGACTCCTTTCATAAGGGGAGACAGGATTGTGCAAGTTAAAGCTAACTTGAGGTCAAGCGTGGCGATGGAACGCAAATGGCTGGCCATCGGCCAGATAGCCAAACGCTCGGGCGTCAAGGCCAGCGCCCTGCGCTTCTACGAGCAGAAGGGGCTGATTGGCAGCGTGCGAAGCGAGGGGGGCCAGCGGCTCTATCCGCAGGATGTGCTGCGCCGCATCGCCTTCATCCGGGTGGCGCAGGGCATGGGGCTGAGCCTGGGCGAGATAGGGGAGGTCCTGGCCGGCCTGCCCCAGGGGCGCACCCCGGATCGCCGCGACTGGGACGGCATTGCCGGCCAGTGGCAGAGCCTGCTCGATCGGCGCATCACTGCTCTGCAGCAGCTCAAGGAGAAGCTTGGCGCCTGCATTGGTTGCGGTTGCCTCTCGCTGGAGCACTGCGCACTTTACAATCCGGATGATCAGGCCGCCGGGCAGGGCGAGGGTCCCCGCTACCTGCTGGGGGATACGCCACCGAGCGGGCCGACAGCAAAATGATGAACATGAGGGGCGGTCCAGCCATGCCATGCACCGGGCCGACTCGTTTACACCGTCAAGGAGGAGACATGGCACTGGAACAACTGAAACGGGAGTTGGAGCTGTTTGGCGAGCAGAATGACGACGTGCAACAGTCCCGTGGCAGCAAGATGCTCAACATTACCCGCGATACCGGCGAGCTGCTGGCGGTGCTGGTGCAGACGAGGGGGGCCGATGCTGTGCTGGAGATCGGCACCTCCAATGGTTACTCCACCCTCTGGCTGGCCGAGGCAGTAAAACGGCTGGGGGGCCGGGTCACCACCATCGAGCTGGACGAGGGCAAACGGACCATGGCGGCCGCCAACTTTGAGCGGGCCGGGCTCGCTCCCTGGATTGAGCAGTTGGCGGGCGAAGCAGGCACGCTGCTGCCCACCCTGCCGACGGCCGCTTACCCGCTCATCTTCCTCGACTCCGATCGCCAGCACTACCAGGCCTGGTGGCCAGAGATCCAGCGCCTGCTGGCCCCCCGCGGTCTGCTGGTGGTGGACAATGCCATCTCCCATCGCGAGGAGCTGGCCGAGTGGATGGCACTGGTGGAGCAGGATCCGGCCTTCGCGACCTCGCTGGTGCCGGTGGGCAAGGGGGAGTGGCTGGTGGTGCGGTTGTAGGGGAAAGGCATGGAAAACAAGACCATGGAACCAAAAGCAGTGGTGGAGGCCTACTGGCAGGCCATGCAAAGCAACGATTTCGTCAAGGCCTCCAGGTGGCTGAGCGAGGACTTCCTCTGTGACTGGCCCCAGTCGGGGGAGCGGATCGAGGGGCGGGCCAACTTCGTCGAGATCAATCGGCGCTACCCGGCGGCCGGGCCCTGGAATTTTGACATCGTCCGCCTGCTGGAGCAGGGGCGGGAGGTGGTGACCGAAGTGGTGATCACCGACGGTGAAGTCGAGGCGCGCGCCATCACCTTCCACACGGTGCGTGGCAATACCATCTGCCATCAGACCGAATTCTGGCCCGATCTCTACGAGGCGCCGCACTGGCGTCGTCACTGGGTCACCAGCATCCCGCGGGAGCCGCAACCCGCCTGACATGGTTTCCGCTGGCGGAGTACCGCCAGCGGGGCTATTTCTCGGCCAGCCTGGCCATTATATTTTCGTTATCCATTATTTCGCTAAATATCCTCGTATTTCATGGTTGGGTCATGCCATGAGCCACGTTATGTTTCATCCATACCGCCAGCAAGCACTATGAAGGTTATCCCTGCCGATAATTAAATTAAACATGATAACCGGTTGGTTTTATTTTGTGGTGGTTGGCAAGCATTCTGGATGTTCATAAATATAACGAGGTGAATAATGAAAAAACGGCACTCCCTGTTTTTAATGGCGGCACTTCCGCTGGCACTGATGACATCGGTACAGGCACAGTCCAGCCTTGCCGAGATCCAGCGGGCCGGGGTGATCAAGATCGGTACCGAAGGGGCCTATCCTCCCTTCACCTATCATGACAAGAGCGGCAAGCTGGTGGGCTTTGACGTGGAGATAGGCGAGCTGATTGCAAGCGGTCTCGGCGTGAAGCCGCAGTTCGTCGAGGGCAAATGGGACGGGCTCATCGCCGGGGTGGACGCCAAGCGCTACGACCTGGTGCTCAACGAAGTGGCCATCACCCCTGAGCGGCTGAAAAAATATGACTTTTCAGATCCCTACATCACCTCCAAGGCGGTGATCGTGGTGCACAGCGACAACCACAGCATCAAGAGTTTTGCCGATCTGAAGGGCAAGAAATCCTCCCAGTCGCTGACCAGCAACTTTGCCCAGCTGGCGAAGTCATCGGGCGCCGAGGTGGTGGCCACCGAGGGATTCAACCAGTCCCTTGAACTGGTGCTGACCGGGCGGGTGGATGCCACCATCAACGACAGTCTCTCGTTCCTCGACTTCAAGAAACAGAAGCCTGACGCCAAGTTGAAGGTGGCGGCCACCGAGGCCAAGGGGGATCAATCTGCTGCCCTGCTCGCCAAGGGACAACCCGAGTTGCTGGCTGCCATCAATCAGGCGCTGCGCAATGCCAAGCAGGATGGCGAATATCAGAAAATATCGCAGAAATATTTCGGCACCGACGTCTCGCAATAATATCGCGGCAACATAATAACAACTGAGGATATTAACGTGCCGGCCTGGTTGCAGTTAATGATCGACTCTTTTTGGCCCCTGCTCAGTGCGGGGCTTATTTTTACCGTGCCACTCACCCTGATCACCTTCGTGCTGGGAATTGTGCTCGGCTTGTCGGTGGCGCTGGCCAGATTATATGGTCCGGCCCCGCTGGTGATGCTGGTCCGTTTCTATGTCTGGCTTATTCGGGGTACCCCGCTGCTGGTGCAGCTGTTTCTGATTTTTTACGGTCTGCCGAGCGCCGGCATCGTGCTGGATGCCTTCACCGCCGCCGTCATCGGTTTTACCCTCAACATCGGTGCCTACAGCTCGGAGATCATCCGTGCCACCTTGACGGCCATCCCCAAGGGGCAGTGGGAGGCGGCCTATTCCATCGGCATGAACTGGCCCCAGGTGATGTGGCGGGTGATCCTGCCGCAGGCGGCGCGCATCGCTGTGCCGCCGCTCTCCAACACCTTCATCTCCCTGGTCAAGGATACTTCGCTGGCGGCGGCGGTGACCGTGCCCGAGCTGTTTCAGGCGGCTCAGCGGCTCGCCTCCGTCACCTATGAGCCGCTCATCCTTTATGTCGAGACGGCCCTCATTTACCTGATGTTCAGCTCGGTGCTCTCCACCCTGCAAGACAAGCTGGAGCTGCGACTGGCTTACAAAGAGACCCGGGAGGTCGCCCTATGATCCGCTTGAGTGGTATCGAGAAACAGTTTGCGGGACAGCGGGTGTTGAAAGGGGTTGGGCTGGCGATGGCCGCGGGCAGTGTCACCGCCCTGATCGGTCCCTCCGGCAGCGGCAAGAGTACCTTGCTGCGCTGCGTGAACCTGCTGGAGCGACCCGATGCAGGCCAGCTGGTGCTGGGGGGCAGCGAGCTCGACTTTACCCGGCATCTGTCACGGCAAAGCGTGCTGGCCCTGCGCCAGCAGACCGGCATGGTGTTCCAGAATTTCCAGCTGTTCCCGCACATGACGGTGCTGGAGAACGTGATGGAAGGGTTGGTGACCGTGTTGAAGTGGCCCAGGGAGAGGGCGGCGGAGCGCGGCCTGCAACTGCTCGACAAGGTGGGGCTCAGGCACAAGGCCCAGGCGGTGCCTGCCACTCTCTCCGGCGGTCAGCAGCAACGGGTGGCCATTGCCCGGGCACTGGCGCCAGCCCCCAAGGTGCTGCTCTGTGACGAGCCCACCTCGGCGCTGGATCCCGAGCTTGCTCAGGAGGTGGTGGCCGTGCTGCGCCAGCTGGCCAGTGAGGGCACCACCATGCTGATCGCCACCCATGACTTGCGTCTGGCGGCCCAGATTGCGCAGCAGGTGATCTTCCTGGAGGCGGGTGAGGTGGTGGAGGCGGGCAGTGCGCGCCAGATGTTCACCACCCCCAAGCGAGCGCGTACCTTCGAATACATCTCCACCCTCACCGAGCGGCTGCCGGAGAGCTGGAGCATCTAGCTGGTTCTGGCGGATTGAGAGCGAGATAAAAAACAGCCCCGCACGAGCGGGGCTGTTTGCATGGCTGCTTGGTTGCGACGGCAGATCACACGGCCAGGTAGTCCATGATCCCTTCGGCCGCCTTGCGCCCCTCATAGATGGCGGTCACCACCAGATCGGAGCCGCGCACCGCGTCGCCACCGGCGAACACCTTGGGGTTGCTGGTCTGGAAGGCATGTTCGGCCTGCTCCGAGGCCCTGATGCGATCCCGGCCGTCAAGCTCGATGCCGTGTTCCGCCATCCAGGGCTGGGGGTTGGGCTGGAAGCCGAACGCCATCACCACTGCATCGGCAGCCAGCACCTGCTCGGAGCCAGCGAGCACCACCGGATTGCGGCGGCCATTGGCATCGGGGGCGCCGAGCTCGGTGCTCACCACCTTGATGCCGCAGGTGCGGCCCTGGGCGTCCAGCTCCACGCCGACCGGCTGCAGGTTGAACATGAATTCAACCCCCTCTTCGCGGGCATTTTTGACCTCCCGCTTGGAGCCCGGCATGTTCTCCTCGTCGCGGCGATAGGCGCAGATCACCTTGTCGGCCCCCTGACGGATGGCGGTACGCACGCAGTCCATGGCGGTATCACCACCGCCGAGCACCACCACCTGCTTGCCGGCAAAGTCGATGTAGTCAGCTTGCGCCTTCTCGAAGCCCAGCAGCCGGTTGGCGTTGGCGATGAGGTAGGGCAGGGCGTCATATACTCCCGGTGCCTCCTCGTTGGCAAAGCCACCCTTCATGTACTTGTAGGTGCCGACCCCGAGGAAGACCGCATCGAACTCGCCGAGCAGATCGGCGAAGGTGACATCGCGGCCCACCTCGGTCTCGAGGCGAAACTCCACACCCATGCCCTCAAAGATCTCGCGGCGACGCTGCATCACCTCTTTTTCCAGCTTGAAGGAGGGGATGCCAAAGGTGAGCAGGCCGCCGATCTCCGGATACTTGTCGAACACTACCGGGGTGACGCCGCCCCGTGCCAGCACGTCGGCACAGGCAAGGCCGGCCGGGCCGGCGCCGATGACGGCGACCCGCTTGCCGGTCTTGACCACCTTGGAGAGATCGGGCTTCCAGCCCATCTCGAACGCCTTGTCGGTGATGTATTTTTCGATGTTGCCGATGGTGACGGCGCCGAAGCGATCGTTGAGGGTGCAGGCACCCTCACACAGTCTGTCTTGCGGACAGACTCGGCCACACACCTCCGGCAGGCTGTTGGTCTGGTGGGAGAGCTCCACCGCCTCCAGAATGCGTCCCTCGTTGGCCAGCTTCAGCCAGTTGGGGATGTAGTTGTGCACCGGGCACTTCCACTCGCAGTAAGGGTTGCCGCAGTCGAGGCAGCGATCCGCCTGCATGCCGACCTGGGCCTGGTTGAAGGACTCGTAGATCTCCACGAACTGGATCTTGCGGATCTTGAGCGGCTTCTTGGGCGGGTCGACCCGCTGCACGTCGATAAACTGAAATACGTTCTGGCTCATAGGGTTCCCTCCTTATTGCGCCTGGATTCTGAGTTCTGCACTGGAACGGCTGGTGTGGCCAAGCAGCGATTTGACGTCGCTGGACTTGGGTTTGATCAGCCTGAACTTGGGCACATAGGAGTCGAAGTTGGCCAGGATCTCCTCGGCGCGCGAGCTGCCGGTTTCATTGAGGTGCGCCGTGATGATGCCGCGCAGGTGCTCCTGATGGATGGCGAGATCCGCCACGTCCAGCAGTTCTACCAGCTCGGGGTTGGTGCGCTTGGCGAAGTTGCCGCACTCGTCGAGCACGTAGGCGAAGCCGCCGGTCATGCCCGCGGCGAAGTTGACGCCGGTGATGCCGAGCACGGTGACGATGCCGCCGGTCATGTATTCACAGCCGTTGTCGCCAATTCCCTCGACTACTGCCAGCGCCCCGGAGTTGCGCACCGCGAAGCGCTCGCCAGCGGTACCCGCAGCGTAAAGTTTGCCGCCGGTGGCGCCATAGAGGCAGGTGTTTCCGATGATGGCCGCCTCGTGGGATTTGAATGCCACGCCGACGTGAGGTTTGATCACCAGCTTGCCGCCGGTCATCCCCTTGCCCACGTAGTCGTTGGCGTCCCCCGTGAGGATCATCTCGAGGCCGCCGGCGTTCCAGACACCGAAGCTCTGACCGGCGGTACCGTTGAAGTGAACCCGCACCGGATCGGCCGCCATGCCCTGGTTGCCGTGGCGCTTGACGATTTCGCCGGACAGACGCGCACCCACCGAGCGGTCGGTGTTGCGGATGTCGTAGCGGAACTCGCCGCCACTCATGTTTTCCACCGCGTCCAGCAGGTCTTCCACCATCTTGAGGTTCAAGGGCCCCTTGTCGAAGGTGGGGTTGTGCTGCTGGCTGAACAGACTGGAGCCTGCCGGTGCAACTGGGGCCGCCAGGATGCCGGACAAGTCCAGCTTGGCCTGACGGGCGGTGAGGCCGGGCAGCGCTTCCAGCAGGTCGGTACGACCGATGAGGTCGGTGAGCTGGGTGACGCCAAGTTGGGCCATCAGCTCGCGCGTCTCCTCGGCGATGAACTTGAAGTAGTTCATCACCATCTCCGGCAGGCCGGTGAAGTGCTCGCGACGCAGCTTCTCATCCTGGGTGGCGACGCCGGTGGCGCAGTTGTTCAGGTGGCAGATCCGCAGGTATTTGCAGCCAAGCGCCACCATGGGGCCGGTACCAAAACCGAAGCTCTCGGCGCCGAGAATGGCCGCCTTGATGATGTCCAGACCCGTTTTGAGACCGCCATCCACCTGCAGCCGCACCTTGTGGCGCAGGCCGTTGGCGACCAGCGCCTGCTGGGTCTCGGCCAGCCCCAGCTCCCAGGGGGAGCCGGCGTATTTGACCGAGGTGAGCGGGCTCGCGCCGGTGCCGCCGTCGTAACCGGAGACGGTGATGAAGTCCGCATAGGCCTTGGCCACGCCGCAGGCGATGGTGCCAACGCCGGGTTCGGACACCAGTTTCACCGACACCAGACAGTTTGGGTTGATCTGCTTGATGTCGAAGATGAGCTGGGCCAGATCCTCGATTGAGTAGATGTCGTGGTGGGGCGGCGGCGAGATCAGGGTCACGCCGGGCACGGAGTAACGTAGCTTGGCGATCTGGGCCGTCACCTTGTCACCGGGCAGCTGGCCCCCTTCGCCGGGCTTGGCGCCCTGGGCCACCTTGATCTGCACCACGTCGGCGTTCATCAGGTAGTGGGGGGTGACGCCAAAGCGCCCCGAGGCCACCTGTTTGATGCGCGAATTCTTCTCGGTACCGAAGCGCTTGGGATCCTCGCCGCCTTCGCCGGAGTTGCTCTGGCCGCCGAGCCGGTTCATGGCCACCGCCAGCGCCTCGTGGGCTTCCGGGCCCAGCGCGCCGATGGACATGGCGGCGGAGTCGAAGCGGGGAAACAGCTTGGCCGCCGGCTCCACCTGCTCCAGCGCCACCGGATTGTCGACCTTTTTGAGGGTAAGCAGATCGCGCAGAGTGGCGACCGGCCGCTCGTTCACCAGACGGGCGTACTCCTTGTAATCGGCATAGTTGCCGGAGCGCACCGCGGTCTGCAGGGTCTGCACCACGTCCGGGTTGTAAGTGTGGTACTCGCCGCCGTGGACGAATTTGAGCAGGCCGCCCTGAGTGAGGGCCTTGCGGGCCAGCCAGGCCTGACGGGCCAGATTGAATTGATCCTGCTGGATGTCGGCAAAATCGGCGCCCTGGATGCGGCTCGATACACCGCGAAAACACATCTCGACCACGGCTTTGGAGAGGCCCACCGCCTCAAACAGCTGGGAGCAGCGGTAGCTGGCCACCGTGCTGATGCCCATCTTGGACATCACCTTGTAGAGGCCCTTGTTGATGCCGTTGCGGTAGTTGAGCATGGCCTGGCGCAGGCTCATCTTGAGCACGCCCTCTTCTACCTGCTTGGCGAGCGTCTCGTAAGCGAGGTAAGGGTAGATGGCGGTGGCGCCAAAGCCCAGCAACACCGAGAAGTGGTGCGGGTCGCGCACGCTGGCGGTCTCCACCAGTATATTGGCGTCGCAGCGCAGGTTGTTGTCCACCAGGGTACGCTGCACCGCCCCCACCGCCATGGCGGCCGGGATGGGCAGGGTGTCGGCACTGACATCCCGATCCGAGAGGATCAACAGCACGGTACCGGCCTTGGCGGCAGCCTTGGCCTCTTCACAGATGCGCAGGATGGCCGCTTCCAGGCCCTCTTCGGGTTTGAAGTTGAGGCTGATCACCTGATGGCGATAGTGCTCCCCTTCCAGTGCCAGCAGCTGGTGGAAGTCGGAGTAGAGCAGGATCGGCGACTGGAACAGCACCCGGTGGGCGTGGCCGAAGGTCTCGTTGAACACGTTCTGCTCGCGGCCGATACAGGTGGCCAGCGACATCACGTGGTTTTCCCGCAGCGGATCGATGGGCGGGTTGGTGACCTGGGCGAACATCTGGCGGAAGTAGTCGTACAGGGTGCGCTGGCTGGAGGAGAGCACCGCCATCGGGGTGTCATCCCCCATGGAACCCACCGCTTCCTGGCCGTTTTCACCCAGTACCCGGATGATCTGATCCAGCTCCTCATAGGAGTAGCCGAACAGCTTCTGATAGGTTTTCAGCTGATCGTTGGAGAACTCGCGGGCGCCGGTGCTGGCGTCATCCATCTGCTCGAACGGCACCAGTCGCTTGCAGTGCTTGTCCATCCACTGCTTGTAGGTGTGACGGCTCTTGAGATCGTCATCGATCTCGAAGCTGGTCCAGATCTTGCCGTTGCTGGTATCCACCACGAACAGCTCGCCCGGGCCGACCCGGCCCTTCTCCAGCACCTCGTCCGGGGTGTAGTCCCAGGTGCCGACCTCGGACGCGAGGGTGATGAACTTGTCCTTGGTGATGACGTAGCGGGCCGGACGCAGGCCGTTTCTGTCGAGCGCGCAGGTGGCGTAGCGACCGTCGGTCATGACGATGCCGGCCGGGCCATCCCAGGGCTCCATGTGCATGGAGTTGAAGTCGTAGAAGGCGCGCAGGTCGTCATCCATGTTCGGGTGCTTCTGCCACGCAGGCGGGATCAACAGGCGCATGGCACGGAACAGATCCATGCCGCCGGCCAGGAACAGATCCAGCATGTTGTCGAGGCTGGAGGAGTCCGACCCCGTGGTGTTGACGAAGGGAGCGGCCTCTTGCAGATCGGGGATCAGCGGGGTGGCGAACTTGTAGCTGCGCGCCTTGGCCCACTGGCGGTTGCCGGCGATGGTGTTGATCTCGCCGTTGTGGGCGAGGTAGCGGAACGGCTGCGCCAGCGGCCAGCGCGGGCTGGTGTTGGTGGAGAAACGCTGGTGGAACACGCAGATGGCCGCCTGCATGCGGATGTCGGCCAAATCCAGATAGAAGCGCGGCAAGTCCACCGGCATGCACAGCCCTTTGTAGACGGTGACCAGGTTGGAGAGGCTGACCACGTAGAAGTAATCGTCGCTGATGCGCTTCTCGATGCGGCGGCGCACGATATAGAGACGGCGCTCGAGATCCTTGTCGACCCAGCCGGGCGGGGCGTTGACAAAGACCTGTTCGATGCTGGGCAGGGAGGCCTTGGCGATGGAGCCGAGTACATTGGTATCGATAGGCACCTTGCGCCAACCGACCAGACTCAGGGTCTCCTTTTCCAGCTCTTCGTCGATGATGTCGCGAGTGGCTTGCGCCAAGACGGGATCGGGGTTGAGAAACAGCATGCCGACCGCGTAGTTGCGGCCCAGATGCCATCCCTTCTCTTCGGCGACAGCTCTGAAGAAGCTGTCGGGTTTTTGCAGCAACAGACCGCAGCCGTCGCCGGTCTTGCCGTCGGCGGAGATGCCGCCACGGTGCTGCATGCGAGCCAATGCTGACATCGCGAGACGGACAAGCTTGTGGCTGGCTTCACCTTCCATGTGGGCCAACAGGCCGAAGCCACAGTTATCCCTCTCCAGCTTTGGATCATATAGTGACATTGCATTTCTCCCTTGCTCGGCCTTGCATCGCACTGTCATCAACAGACTGCATAAATTGCGATTGGCTCTTGTGGTTCCGTCCGCCTGAGGTGGCGAATCTCCAAACTAATGGGATTTTTCGGCAAGGTCAATTGGACATCCCGGCTGTTTTCATTATCACAACCTCATAACAAAATGTCGGAGTACGGGTCTATATGAGGTATTAACTGGCAATTGCTCTGGTTATTTTTGTTTTTGTAGAATTTTGTATTGTCATATTGGGCTTTGCTGGTTGACTCAATAGGGGCAAGGATTTGTAGTAATTTTACCAATCCATTCGACAAGTGAATGGCCGAGATCACAATAACAAAGCTGGTGACTTGCATTTGAAAAACCACCGTCTATGAGAAATTTTTCATTATTCAACAAACTGTTAGGAGGTAGTTTTGTGGTGGTGTTGAGCCTTCGTCAAATTGGGGATGAGTCTCGAAAGCGTCGATAACTACCCATTTGCTGATATTTATCCAGTTATTGGTGAATATTTATATGTTTTCCCGACTCTCTCCTCCCTTGATCCAGCGCAGCGCTGCGCGCGGCCAAGCTCGTACAATGACGCCCCTTTACTGGAGGTGTCATGCAGTTACACGAACTCGTCAATACATTCGGCCAGGATCTCAAGCAGCGTCATGGCCAGAAGATCCACAAGCTCTCCATTCACGGTGCCTTCACCTGCCCGAACCGGGACGGTACGCTGGGCCGTGGCGGCTGCACCTTCTGCAATGTTTCCTCCTTTGCCGACGAGTCGGCCCAGCAGCTTTCGGTGGTGCAGCAACTGCTGGCTCGCCGGGACGAAGTGACCCGGGCCAAACGTTATCTCGCCTACTTTCAGGCCTATACCAGCACCTATGCGGAGGTGGAGTACCTGCAGCGCATGTATGAAGAGGCGCTGTCGGTGAGCGACATGGTGGGCTTGTGCGTGGGGACGCGCCCAGATTGCGTGCCGGATGCGGTACTGGATCTGCTGGCCGGTTATCAGGCCCGGGGTTACGAGGTCTGGCTGGAGCTGGGGCTGCAGAGCGCCAATGACAAGACGCTGCAGCGCATCAACCGGGGCCATGGTTATGCCGCCTATGTTGACGCTGTGGCCAGGGCCCATCAGCGCGGCATCAAGGTGTGCGCCCACCTGATCGTCGGTCTGCCCGGTGAAGTCGCCATGGACAGCCTGAATACGCTGCAGCGCATAGTGGAGACGGGTGTTGAAGGGATCAAGCTACATCCGCTTCATGTGGTTGAGGGCAGCACCCTTGGCAAGGCGTGGCAGGCGGGTCGGCTGGAGGTGCCGAGCCTGGATCAGTATGTGGAAGCGGCGGTCGCCATGATCCAGCACACGCCGCCCGAGGTGGTGTACCACCGCATCTCGGCGTCGGCACGCCGTCCGACGCTGTTGGCGCCGGCTTGGTGCGAGAATCGCTGGACAGCCATGGCTGACATTGCTAGTGAACTGGCCCGCTCCGGCGCCCAGGGCCATGCGCTGGGGCGCCCTTTTTTGCTTTCTGGCAATATCGACTAGGTAATCAAATTTCATCAAAAAAACAGTGAGTTATTAGATGAAATTCAGTCTTTGCGGTATAGTTTCGGTAAAATTGTCTTGATATAGTACTTGGCTTGAAAAAGATATCATTATCAATAAGCTTGTATTATTTCCAATTTGGACGGGATATATCGGATATTGCGCCATCTTGTGTCGCGATCCGCAGCCAAACTGCCCGTCTCGTCTTTGGGTGTAATGCCTATCAGGTCTGCCAATGACATCCAATGTCATGTACCTGTGCTTAATGTGTATCAGGCTGTTGATCCCTTCCCGGGGAGCTCTGTTCTTTATGTCACGGGATCGTCTGCGCCAAACTGCGCCCGTGAAGCTTGAATATCGGTGTGGCGATAGAGCCGGCCCAATCATGCAGTGACAGGATGCTATGCAAGCAGAAACTAACCGTATTGACGAGTTGTTGGAGTGCCTGGTCTTTCTGACCCGCTTTTATGGGGTACCCAACAGCAAGGATGCCCTGACGACCGGTTTGCCACTGGTGTCCGGCCTGCTGACGCCCAACCTGTTTGGCCGTGCCGCCGAGCGGGGCGGATTGTCGGCCCGGGAAGTGATCCAGCCGCTTGCCGAAATCTCCCCCTTGTTGCTGCCTTGCGTGCTGCAGATGCGCAATGGTGGTGCCTGCATTCTGCTGGAGTGGAATGAAGACAGGAGTCAGGGCAAGGTCATCTTTCCTCAGGCGGGAGATGCGGCCCAGTGGCTCAGTGCGGCCCAGCTTGGGGATGAGTATCTGGGTCGACTGTTTTTTGTCAAAAAACAGTTCAAGTTTGATGAGCGCTCTCCCAAGGTGCTGGAGACCCGTGACGGGCACTGGTTCTGGAGCACTCTGTTTGAATCCCGTGGCATCTATCGGGACGTACTGATCGCGTCCATCCTCATCAACCTGTTTGCCATCGCCAGCCCGCTGTTCACCATGAACGTTTACGACAAGATTGTGCCCAATCTGGCATTTGATTCTCTTTGGGTGCTTGCCGTCGGGGCCATGGTGGTGTTCACCTTCGATTTCGTGATGCGCCAGCTGCGCAGCTACTTCATCGACATCGCCGGTAAAAAATCGGATGTGCTGTTGTCGGCCAAGATCTTCGCCAAGGTGATGGGCATGCGGATGGAGTCGCGGCCGGCCTCGACCGGTGCGTTTGCCAAACATCTGCAGGAGTTTGAATCGGTACGGGAGTTTTTTACCTCCGCCACTGTCTCTACCCTCATCGACCTGCCGTTCGCGGTCTTCTTCCTGTTCATCATCTGGATTTTTGCCGGTGTCATGGTGGTGGTGCCGATCGTCGCCATGCTGATCCTCATCATTTACAGCTTCTATATTCAGGCGCCGCTCAAGCAGTCCATCGAAGAGGGATCGCGGCTTGCTTCCCAGAAGAACGCCAACCTGATCGAGAGTATTTCAGGTCTTGAGACCGTCAAGATTTTCGGGGCTGAGAGCATGTTTCAGCATCGCTGGGAGCAGGCTGTCTCCCATATCTCGACATGGGGTGTACAGACTCGCCGCATCACCAACTCCATGTCTTCGCTGGCCAGTTACATCCAGCAGGTGGTGACGGTGGCGCTGGTGATTGTCGGTGTTTATCAGATTTCGGAAGGGCTGGTCACCATGGGGGGCATGATTGCCGCCGTCATGCTGTCAAGCCGTGCCATTGCGCCCATGGTGCAGTTGTCGGTGCTCTCCACCCGCTACAACCAGGCCAAGTCCGCACTGGAAATCCTGGAAAAAATCATGGTGACACCGGGTGAGCAGGAAGAGGGTAAACAGTATATCCACCATCCCGTGATCTCCGGTCGGATCGAGTTTGACAATGTATCGTTCAAGTACCCGGGGATGGAAACCAGTACCCTGCACAACATCAATCTGCGTATCGAGCCGGGCGAGAAGGTGGCCATCATAGGCCGGATCGGGGCGGGCAAAACCACGCTCGAGAAGATCTTGATGGGCTTGTATCGGCCCACCGATGGCTCGGTGCGACTCGATGGGTTCGAGCTGGATCAGCTGCCGGCCTCGGTTATCCGGCGCAACATAGGTTGTGTCCCGCAGGATGTGACCCTGTTTTTTGGCTCGGTACGCGACAATATCATGCTGGGCAATCCGCTGGTGGACGATGTGCGGGTCATGCGGGCTGCCAAACGGGCTGGCGTTACCAATTTTACCAATCGGGATCCCAACGGGCTGGATCGGCAGATCGGTGAAGGGGGCCGCCAGCTCTCGGGTGGTCAGCGTCAGGCCATCCTGCTGGCGCGAGCCTTGCTCAACGACCCCCCCATTCTGGTGATGGACGAGCCCACCTCCAACATGGATAACCAGTCCGAGATGCAGGTCAAGCATGAGTTGGCACGGTTGGGGCCGGAAACGACCCTGATCCTGATCACGCACAAGACCTCCATGCTCGATGTCGCTTCACGGGTCATCGTGGTTGAACAGGGACAGGTGGTGGCCGATGGGCCCAAAGAGGTTGTGCTGCAACAGTTGAAAGAGGGCAAGGTGCGTGTGCAGGAGGCGTCCAATGGCTAAATTTGGCCTGTTCAAGAAGGCGCCATCCGATGCCGTACTGCCGGCACCGGAGCACCTTGAATTCGTCGATGACGGTGCGGCTGCGGTACTGTTGAGTACCCCGACTCGAGCCAGGGCATTGCTGTGGGCCTGCTTCCTGTTTTTCATGAGCGCCATCGTCTGGGCCGCCTGGGCCGAGCTCGATGAGGTCACCGTTGGACAGGGCAAGGTCATCCCTTCCCGTCAATTGCAGGTGATCCAGAATCTGGAGGGGGGGATCGTCAAGGAGATCTTCGTCAGAGAGGGTGACATCGTTGAAAAAGGGCAGCCGCTCCTGCGCATCGATGACACCCGTTTCCGTTCCGATTTTCGTGAACGGGAGCAGGAGCTGGTGACCCTCAAGGGGGATATTGCCAGGCTGCGCTCCGAAATCCAGAGCGTGGTGGTCAAGACCGGCCCCAATCTGGGGTGGCGCGAGCAGGTCGTGGTCGACAAGCAACCCATCGATTTTCCGGACGGTTTCGAAAACGTCTTTGCCGAGTATGCGGCTCGAGAAAAATCAGTTCAGGATGAGCGTCTCAACAATTTGAACAACCAGCTCTATATTCTGGGGCAACAGATTGAACAGAAAGAGCAGGAGACCATAGAGCTCAACGCCAAGATCAGGACGGTGGCGCGCAGCGTGGATCTGGCGCGGCAGGAACTCAATATCAGTCGCCCCTTGGCCAAGGAGGGGATCGTGCCACAGGTCGAGTTGATCAAGCTGGAGCGACAGGTCAACGAAATGCAGGGCGAATTGGAGAGCAACCGGCTGCTTATTCCTAAACTGAACTCCGTGTTGCGGGAGACCATCTCCAAGCGCAACGACATTGCCTTGAAATTCCGGGCCGATTCGCAGACCGAGCTCAATGAACGGCAAGGAAAATTGAGCCAGCTGTCCGAAGGTCAGGTTGGGCTGCGGGATCGGGTGGATCGCACCAGCGTGATCGCGCCGCTCAAGGGCACCATCAAGAAGCTCAAGATCAATACGCTGGGTGGTGTGGTACAACCCGGCATGGATCTGATGGAAATCGTGCCACTGGAAGACACTCTGCTGGTCGAGGCCAAAGTGTCTCCCAAAGATATCGCGTTCTTGCGGCCAGGGCTGGAAGCCGTGGTCAAGATTACTGCCTATGACTTCACAATTTATGGAGGATTACATGGCAAGGTTGAACAGATAAGTGCTGACTCGATCCAGGATGAAGATGGCAACTCCTTTTACCTGGTACGAGTACGCACCGAGAAAAGTTACTTGGGCGATGAGCTTAACGCACTTCCCATCATCCCCGGTATGTTAGCCAGTGCAGATATTATTACTGGTAAAAAAAGTGTCCTAGACTATTTGCTTAAGCCGATTTTACGGGCAAAGCAGTCGGCACTGAGAGAACGATAAGCCAACAATCTAAAAACAACATGACTGGAGATACCATGAAGAAGACGATTGTTGCCATGTTAGTAAGTGGCGCCGTGCTGTTCCCGGGCTTTACCCAGGCCCAAACACTGGAACAGTCAGTGGCACAGTCACTGGCTACCCATCCCAAAATCAAGGAAGCTTTTGATCTCTATCAGGCGCGACTGTATCAGCATGATGGAGCCAAAGGTGGTTACTATCCCACCATCGATCTGCGTGGTGGTGTCGGCTATGAGAAGACTGACAGCCCGTCAACTCGTGCGGCCGGCGCTAATTCGACCACCATCGATGACTCCATGACCCGTAAAGAGGCCGGTATCAGCCTGCGCCAGATGCTATTTGATGGTTTCAACGTCAGCAGCAACGTGGCTCGTACCGATGCCGAAGCCAATGCTCAGCGTCTGGCCATGATCTCTGAGGCGGAAAATACCGCCCTGCGCGTGGCTGAGGTTTACCTCAACATGCTGCGTCAGCAGGAAATCCTGGAGCTGTCCAAACAGAACCTGGAAACGCACGAGCAGATCCGCAGCGACATCAGCAAGCGGACCGATTCTGGTTTGGGATCCACGGCAGACCAGACTCAAATTGATGGTCGTGTTGCCAGAGCCTACGCCAATCAGGCGGCTGCCGAAAATAACTACCGGGATGCCGAGAGCGAGTTCATCCGGGTAGTCAACGAGATGCCAAAAGATTTGGTACAGCCGGTGCCGGATGCTCAGCTCATTCCGAGCAGCCTGGATGCCGCATTGAAGACGGCGACCGAGGTGCATCCGACCTTGCTGTCATCCTTGCAGGATATCGAAGCCGCCAAATATCAGCATGAAGGCTCCAAGTCCGGTTTTTATCCCAATGTCACGTTTGAAGTGGATCAGAACTGGAACGAGGACATTGATGCAGTCAAGGGACGCAATGACGATCTGACCGCCATGGTGCGCATGCGTTACAACCTGTTCCGTGGTGGTTCCGATCTGGCGCAGAGCAAGGCGACGTCCGCTCTCTATTCCCAGGCGAAAGATATTCATATGAATGCTTTCCGTCAGGTTGAAGAGGGAACTCGCCTGGCTTGGAACGCCAAAGAGTCTTTGACCAAGCAGAAGACCTTCCTGAAAGAGCACGTGGATGCCAGCTATGACACCGTACAGGCGTACAAGAAGCAGTTCGGGTTGGGCCAGCGAACCTTGCTTGACGTACTGAACACCGAGAACGAACTGTTTGAGGCCCGTCGCAGCTACATCACGGCCGAGTATGACTCCTTGCTGGCGGATTATCGGATCCTCAATGCCACTGGCAGTTTGCTCAATGCATTTAATGTGAAGCAGCCAGCAGATTGGCAAGCTAAACAGTAATGAAGTGCGCATCAGGTTTGATGCGAGTAAAAGGGATGGCTGCAGCCGGGCTGCTGCCATCCCTTGTCTCTGACGGCCACTTCTGGCCAGCGTTGTAACAGCCAGTGGATCTTTTGAAGATGCATGTGACTGAGCAGTATCGAGCAGGCAGTGTCGGCATGGCGTCAAGTTTCGTCTTGGCTCCGTTTTTGCGCGCACGCTGGTTGCGCTGGTCACTCTGGCTGCTGCTGGTTTCTCTGCCTTTGTTGCTTTCTGCCAGCCAGCCTCTTACCCCCGAAGATCTCAAGCTGGTACAGCGTGCACAAGATACGTACGGTGTCAGGGCCGGTAAACGGGTCACGACTTGGCGTACGCTGGTTATGCAAAATCGTGCCGCCGGTCTGACTGACCGCCAGAAACTGGAGAAGGTAAACCAGTTTTTCAACCAGATGCGTTTTATCGACGACATCAAGTTGTGGCGTAAAAAAGACTATTGGGCGACCCCGTTGGAATTTTTGGGCGCGGCTGGTGGTGATTGTGAAGATTTCAGCATTTCAAAGTACTTTACTCTGTTGGAATTGGGGGTGCCGGATGAAAAAATGCGGATGGTCTATGTCAAGGCATTGGATTACAACCAGTTTCATATGGTAGTTGCTTACTATGAAACACCATCCTCAGTTCCCGTGATTTTGGATAACTTGATTGGGTCAATCCGGCCAGCCAGCCAGCGCCGGGATCTGATGCCGATATACAGCTTTAACGGTAGTCACTTGTGGTTGATGAAGGCGCGTGGTCAAGGGGAACTGGCTGGACAGTCCTCACGCCTGGGATTATGGAATGATTTACGCAATCGCATGACTTCGGGGCGATTGGCTCAGCCTGTGTTGAATTTGGATGATTAACCTATGACGCTCTACAGACAATTACTGGCAACCATGTTGATCCTGTTCGGCTTGTTGTTTGCAGCCACCTATTGGGTGCAATTCAACTCGACTCGTACCTATCTGGCGCAGCAACAGGAAACCACTGTTATCAACACCGCCACATCCCTTGGATTGGCGTTGACGCCTTATTTGGAAAATGGCGATAAGGTGGGGGCTGAATCCGTCATTCAGGCGATATTTGATGGGGGATATTATCGCTTGGTCCGTCTGGACTTGTTGGCTTCCAAAGATGTCATTGAGCAGGAAAATACCAACAATATTCAGGGAGTGCCGCAGTGGTTCATTAATTTGGGCCTGTTTCCGGAAGTCTCCAACGAATCGATACTGACCTCTGGCTGGCTGCAACTGGGCAAATTGAAGGTTGTTGGTCACCCCGGGCAAGCCTACTACGAGCTGTGGCGTGGTATGAGCGAACTGGCGAGCTGGTTTCTGATAGGCTTTCTCATCACCACCATTTTGTTGATGCGTGCGCTCAACTATTTGCTCAAGCCGCTCAAGCAGATCTGCGAACAGGCGGTGGAGATCGAGCTCCACCACTTTGGCCACGCCATTCCTGAACCCAAAACCCATGAATTGAAACAGGTGGTACAAGCCATCAATACGCTTTCCAGCAAGCTGGCCCTGCAGTTCAAGGAACAGGCTGATGAGGCTGAAAAATTGCGGGAGCGGGTTTATGTGGACGCCGTATCAGGCTTGGGCAACCGGGCTTATTTCGTGGGTCAGGTAAACGCATGGATTGCCGAGGCAGGACAAGGCGGCGTCATGCTGGTCGCTGTCGATATGCTGGATGACCTGTACCGTGAGGAGGGGTTTGCCGCTCGCGACAACATGGTCAAGTCGATAGCACAGGCTCTGAAGGAGCAGCTGAAAGGCTGGGATGGGTCGGCACTGGCGCGGATTTCGGCCACGGAATATGCCTTACTGTGTCCTACCGATGATCTGGCCCAGCTGAAAGATTTGGCGGAAGTGATCAATAGTCGCATTGCCGACCTGGTTGTGAACCCCATGGGTGAGGGTGGTGCACTCTCCGTTATCGGTATTGCAGGGCGCGATGGTAATGACGATTTGTCAGCGTTGCTGACCAAGGCCGACAACGCCTTGGGCAAAGCGCGTAATGAACGTCGTGGCGCAGTAGTCATGGAGGGTGGTGTTGATCAAGGACTGATGGGACGTCTGGCTTGGCGCGATCTGGTACAAGATGCCATCGTTCGGCATTTGTGGCGCTTCAAGGCGCAACCTGCCTGCAGATTTGATAACGGTGAGCGTTTGCATGCCGAATTGTTTGCCTCTATTTCTCGTGATGGCACAGATTATTTTGCCGGTCAATTCTTGCCGGCCATCGAACAGTTCAAATTGGGCGGCGAATTCGATCAGGCGATACTTGAAGCTTCTATTCCATTGCTCCAACAACAGGCGGATCTGGTCTTGGCGGTCAATATTACAGCTGGCTCGCTGTGTTCCGATGAGTTCAGAGCGTGGTTGACGGGCTATCTGACGGATCATGTCGAGCTGCAAGAGCGGCTGCTGTTTGAAATCCCGGAAGCTGCCATCATGAAACATAAAGATCATGTCACCGCCTTGGTGAAGGCCTTGCAAGAACATGGATTCCAGTGGGGGGTGGATCATTATGGACGTCACTTCCAGTCACTGGGATATCTGGAAGAGCTGGCTCCAGCCTATGTCAAGGTTGATCATGGCTATACCAGTCAGGTGATGGAGCCGGGGGCGGATACCTCCTTCCTGGCAGCTGTGTGCCGCGCCGCTCACAATGCCGGAGTCACAACCATTGCGACCCGGGTTGAAGATCAACATCAGGTTGAGCTGCTTGCCAAATTGCATATCGATGGTTATCAGGGTTTTGTTCATCCCGCATTCCCACTGGCTTGAACGTTATCAAATCAAAAGGGGCCCATAAGGGCCCTTTTTTATTCTAAAGATGAATATGAATAGGTATTTTTAGGGCACCGCTCTGTTTTAGATTCGTTTGAGACGCCACCAAGTGATTGATTTGACATTATAAAAAAGACCCTTCGATTTAATACATTGCATCCCCCCAGGATGGAACAAATTCAATACATTTTTGCAACGGATGCGAAGCGTACAGACATCTATGGTGTAGACATCGAGATCTGTCACGTTGGAGCAAAGGATATGCGCACTCAAATCATCGACAAAACGGTTGTGGTTTCTTCCATTGAAGGCAGTGTTCAAATTGTGCTGGCTGATGGAAGCAGTCGCCCATTGCAAAAAGGCGAGATCCTCCAGCCGGGGGCCAAGCTTAATATTGCAGATGACGCCAAACTGATTTTGGCTCCCTATGACGAATCTCCAGCCGCTACTCCAGATGCTCCCGCTCATGACGCACCAGCCCCTGGTCAACCTCAAGCCCCTGATGCGGGTACCGCAGCTTCTCCTGATATCGCTGCATTGCAAAAATCAATTCTGCAAGGGGTAGACCCGACACAAAACTTTGAAGCTTCTGCTGCCGGTGGGGCACCTGCTGCCGGTGGTGGTGGTGGGATCGGTGGTGTAGCCGGTGCCAGTGGCAATGGTGGCTTTGTCACCATTGACCGTATTGGTGATGCAACCATTGCTGCCGCAGGCTTTGACACCACATATCAGACAGAGCCGGTTGTAGATACACAACAAGTAGTAGAGCCCTTGCTGGTCAATGAACTGACGGATCAGGGCGAGCAGCTGGTTGTTGCGGAAGACGGTGTATTGAATGGCAATTTGCTGGATAACACGGTCAATACCGATGGGCCGTCAGCTGCGTCGGTTCTGCTCTTCAGCTGGGGAGGCAACGCCAATGTGGCTGTCGGAACCAGTGTGACAATCGACGGGATCGGTACGCTTGTCGTGAATGGCGATGGTAGCTTCACATTCACCCCGGCTCCCAACTACGACGGTGCTGTTCCCCCAGTCGTATACACGGTTACCGATGGCACCGATACGGTCCAATCCACCTTGGAACTCACTATCACGCCAGTCAATGATCTTGCTGATCAGGGCGAGAACGTCGTGGTGACGGAGGATGCTGCGGTATCGGGCAATTTGCTTGACAACACAGTCGATAATGATGGGCCTCAGGCTGCTACTGTCACCGGGTTTAGCTGGGGTGGGCTTGCCAACACGACTTTGGGCACCCCCGTCACTCTGGCCGGGGTTGGTACCCTGCTGGTCAATGCAGATGGCAGCTATCAGTTTACGCCAGCTACCAATTATGACGGCCCTGTCCCAGCGGTCAGTTATACCGTCACAGATGGTACAGATTCAGTACAGTCCATACTGACTATCACGATCACTCCTGTTGATGAGCCGGTTGAGCTTGCCGGTCTGCAGCTGGAGGGCGGAGAACTGACATTAAATGAAGCCTCATTGGCAGGAGGAAGTAATCCAAATGCAGCTGCTGTGACTCAGAGCGGTATTTTTACCTTCAGTGCAGCCGATGGTGTGCAGAGTCTGACGCTGGGAGGCGTCGCCTTGGTCACCAATGGGCAAGCTGTTACAGCCTTCCCGCAAACCATTATCAGTCCATTTGGTAACCAATTGATCGTTACCGGCATTAATTACAATCCCGTTACCGGCACGGGTAGCGTGAACTACAGCTACACCTTGGGGGGGAGTGAAACCCACACCCAGCCTGCCAATGACAATTCGCTTAGCGAGAGTTTCAGCGTCGTACTGGTTGATACCGATGGTGACAATACCAGCGGCAGCCTGGATGTGGTCATTCTGGATGATGTTCCCAGCGTTACCCTTACTACCAATTCTGAAGGATTGGGCTCTGTGTCCGTGGATGAAAGCCTGGTCAGCCTGGGCGGTGTTGGCGGTGACGGGGTGGCCAGTGCCACCCTGAGTGCGGCCAATGTGCAGGCCCAGTTCAACCCGGCCTTCGGGGCCGATGGGGCGGGCAGCATAGGCTACAGCCTGGCGCTGACCGGTACCAATGTGGCGAGCGGCCTGTATGCGGTCGATCCGGCTGCGGCCAACGGGCAGGGTGCCGCCATCGTGCTCAATCAGGTGGGCAACGTTATCACCGGCAGCGCCGGTGGGGTGGACTACTTCACCCTGACCATCAACCCGAGCACCGGCGAAGTGACCCTGGCCCTGCTGGACAACGTCTGGCACGGCGACACCACCAATGCGGATGACAGCGTGGCACTGACGCTGGGTCAGGGTGTGCTGACCCTGGTGCAGACCGTGACCGATGCCGACGGCGATAGCGCCAGCGCGTCTGTGGACTTGGGCGCCAACGGCGTGTTCCGCTTCGAGGATGACGGCCCGCGGGCCGGGCTGGCAGAAGAAGCCCCGCGTCTGGGTGCGACCGTGGATGAAAGCCTGGTCAGCCTGGGCGGTGTTGGCGGTGACGGGGTGGCCAGTGCCAGCCTGAGCGCGGCCAATGTACAGGCCCAGTTCGCGCCGGCCTTCGGGGCCGATGGGGCGGGCAGCATAGGCTACAGCCTGGCGCTGACCGGTACCAATGTGGCGAGCGGCCTGTATGCGGTCGATCCGGCTGCG